>JBLHXF010000003.1:0-185820 GCA_047629435.1 Yoonia sp.
AATTGCGCCCATAAGTGGCCCAGTGTTCAGCCATCAGGTCGGCGACCGACAGCTTAGTTTCGGCCAGAATGTTCAGCCACAAAAGCACAGCCCACAGGCCATCCTTTTCGCGCACATGATCGGACCCAGTGCCAGCACTTTCTTCGCCGCACAGGGTAACCTTGCCCGCATCCAGTAAATTGCCAAAGAATTTCCAACCTGTTGGGGTTTCATACGCAGGCATGCCTTTTGCGGCAGCCACGCGGTCCACGGCGGCGGATGTGGGCATCGACCGTGCGACACCGGCCAGACCGCCCGCATAGGCAGGGGCAAGGTGGGCATGAGCGGCCAGTACGGCCAGACTGTCAGATGGGGTGACATACGCACCGCGCCCGACGATCATATTGCGGTCGCCGTCACCATCGCTGGCGGCACCGAAATCAGGCGCATCGGGGCCTGTCATAATGGACATCAGCTCGTGCGCCCAAATCGGGTTTGGATCAGGATGGCCCTTACCAAAATCAACCAATGGAATGCCGTTCATCACTGTATCGGCAGGCGCACCCAGCTGGTCTTGTAGGATCGTGGTCGCATAAGGACCTGTGATGGCATGCATCGCGTCAAAGCGCATACGAAAACCTGAATTAAAAAGAGCTCGTATTTTATTGAAATCGAATAATTTTTGCATCAATTCAGCATAGTCAGTGACAGGATCAATGACCTGCACCGTCATGGCTGCAACGTCAGTAATGCCTACGGTCGATAGGTCAATATCAGGGGTTTGAGCGAGGTGATATTCGGTCAATGTCGTGGTCTGAGTATAGATCACGTCTGACACGGTCTCCGTTGCGGGACCACCATTGGCCATGTTGAATTTCAGCCCGAAATCGGCGTCGATACCACCGGGGTTGTGGCTTGCAGATAGGATGAAGCCACCATCGGTTTTGTTCAACCGGATCAGGTGCGAAGCTGCGGGCGTGGACAGTAACCCGTCACGGCCCACGATGGCTTCTGACGCACCATTGGCGGCCAGCATACGTAAAATAACTTGGATCGCCTCGGCGTTATAAAACCGGCCATCACCACCAACAACGAACCGTTTGCCTTTTGCGTCACCAATCGCATTGATCGTAGATTGCACATAGTTTTCAAGGAAATGCGGCACCATCCAATCACGCGTTTTACGACGTAGGCCAGATGTTCCAGCCTTTTGGCCAGCAATGGGTTGGGTGGAAATAACGGTCATAGATGTATCCTCAAAAGCCTGCGGCAACCTTAGCGGATGAACTGGAAAGTGGCTAGTCTTGGCGGTGCCAGCTTAGCAACAGATCGCATGGCAATGCGCGTGCGATGACATCGTGGGCGTTCGGAATATCGTTGCTTTCTGCACGGCGGGTCGCAACGGTTCGGCTGTAATTCAATGATAACCAGCGTTGGATCAGGCGGGCGCGTAATTCGGGCAAGGGGACATCAATGCGCACGGTCACGTCCCAAAGCGGCGCCAGATCACGCCACATTGGCGCGTCATACATCAAATAATTGCCTTCTACGATCACGACGGCCTGTTCGGTGGTGACGGCTAAGGCACCCGCTATGCTGAGGTCTCGAGAGCGATCAAAACGCGGAAAGTAAGCATTACCTTCTTCGCGCAACGATTTGATAATACGAATAAAACCAGAAACATCAAATGTGTTTGGCGCACCTTTTTTCTGTGTTAAACCAAGATTATCCAGCACGGCGTTGTCCAAATGGAACCCGTCCATTGGCACAACGATGGCGGGGCATTTTTGCTGGTTCAGGCGACGCGCCACTTCGTCTGCAACCGTTGATTTCCCAGACCCGGGCGCACCGGCTATGGCAACGACCAATTGGCCTGTGTTTGATCGCTTGGCATGAATGTAGTCGGCCACTGTATTGACGTGCTCGGTCAGCGTATTCACCTGTAATTGCCCCTTTTGGCTTATTGTTGAAGGCAAGGTACTGCGCAGCTGTAACTGATCGCAATGCAATTCGTTATCTCAGCGGTATTTGGGCGATGCACCGCCTCTGATTACATAAACAGTATAATGCAAACATATGTTAAAATTGGTTTTAATCACTTATTCGAACAATGGCTGGTTATCAGTTACTGTCAAAAGTATGTTACCGGAAATCAGTGCGCAAAGGGCGGTTGGCGATGAACATTTTCGGACTGGTCTTTCGGTTTTGGCAGCTTTTAACGAAAGTCATTGTGATAGTCGGGCAAAAGCAGGTCAGCTTGATCGCTGCGGGTGTCGCTTTCTTTGGCATGTTCGCGGTTTTTCCGGGAATTGCGGCTATTATTGCAATATTTGGTCTGTTGGCTGATCCAATTATCGTCTCTGAGCAGCTTGGGCTCATGGAGGGGATTATTCCTCCTGACGCATACGACCTGTTTGCCAACCAAATCCAGCGCTTGTTGCTTGCGCGGTCAGACGCGCTTGGGTGGGCGACGATTGTCTCGATTGCGTTGGCCTTATGGTCGTCGCGGGCGGGGGTTTCAGCCCTAATGGGTGGGTTGAATGCTATTGCAGGCACGCCGCCGCGCAATGGGTTTTGGCATGCAATCGTGGCGCTTGGATTAACGGTATGCCTAGTTCTGCTGGCAATTGTGGCGTTGTTGGCGGTAGTTGTGGCGCCTGTGGTTCTGGCCTTTGTGCCGCTTGCTGGTTCTACGGCATGGCTACTTGAGGGATTGCGTTGGCTGATTGCGCTTTCCGTTTTGCTGCTGGCGCTTGGGCTGCTTTACCGGTTGGGCCCGTCGACGCGCGCCCAGCGGGGGCGTTGGTTTACGGTTGGTGCGGTCTGTGTGGTCGTGCTTTGGATCGCAGCATCGGTTGGGCTGTCATACTACTTAACTAACTTTGCATCCTATAATGAAGTCTACGGATCCATTGGGGCCGTGATCGGCATGTTGCTTTGGCTTTATCTAAGCGCGTTCCTGATCCTGCTTGGTGCGGTTTTGAATTCAATAGTGCATAGTAAATCCGCGGCTTACGTCGCGGCTTGATCAGCGTGACGTTGTTGCAACAGCTCCGTTGCAATCGTGAATATGGTTGCAATATGGCCCCGATTTGGCGAATCGGATCACATTTTCCCACTAGAAATTGAGAAGAGTCGCAGATAGTGTGGTCTCAATGATAATAAGCACACGTCCATGATGGCGGTGCATTGAGGCGGAGTTAGTATTATGTCAGCGATTGAGTTCGTTGTTCGTGGAGACACGGGCGTGGTTGAGCGTGGAACGGTTGCAGGTGCAGGCGCAGACACTTCTATTATAGTAGGCGCAGGTCAGGAAATTTCCTTAAACCTAAACCAAAGCAACATTCTTTCTTATGTGCGTCAGGGCCAGGCCCTGCAGGTCACATTGGTCGATGGGCAAACTATTACCGTTGAGGGATTTTTTAGCCCCGAAGGTGCCGCTGAAAATCAACTCTTTATCTCGGCTAATAGCCAACTTTCCGAAGTTCAGTTGCTTGCGGGTGAGGGCAATCTGCTTTTCGCGCAATATGTAGACGCGGATGATTTTGGCAAATGGTCCCCTGATGACGACCTTTACTTCGTGCGTGGCTCCGAGGTTCAGGTTGCTGGCGTTGAGGCAGCTGACGCAGAAGCGGGCATGTTGTTCGCGCCACTGCTTGGCGGTCTTGCTGGCTTGTCGCCTGCGGTTGGTTTGGGCGCTGCTGGTCTTGGTGCGGCGGCTTTGGCTGCGGTAGCCGTCGGATCTGATGATCCGACAAGCCCAACAGACCCAACAGACCCGACCGATCCAACGGATCCTACTGATCCAACAGACCCTACCGACCCAACGGATCCTACCGACCCAGTTGATCCAACAGACCCACTTTCTGTATCAATCACAAGCGGCACCGAGGGTGCCGGTCATGTGGTTAACGGTGAAGACTATGAAGATGGTATTGATATCGGTGGCAATGGAACTCCGGGTGCGACTGGAGTGATTACAGTTGGCGGTGTATCCCAGAATGTAACTGTTGACGGTGTTGGTCATTGGAATGCATCCTTTACGACCGACGAATTGCCTGGAGGCGAGTACGAAGAGGACGTGTCCATCATATTGACGTCTGGCGATAGTACCGTGACCGCAACTGATGTGCTGGTCGTTGATACGATCGCACAAGTCAGCGTTGCAGTTGATATCGTCGAAACAGACGGCACCGTTAGCTTTGCAGAAGAAAGCGATGGGATCACTCTGACAGGGACCACGCAACCTGGCTCTACCGTTGTGGTGACCGTTGATGGCAATGACTATAATGCGACTGTAACTGGCGGCACATGGTCCGTTGATCTGGAAAGTGGCACAATTGCGCAGGGTGAATATGACCTGAACGTATCTGTGACGGCGACGGACGGTTACGGCAACACTGCAACCACATCCGATGTCGTGCATATCGACACAGTTACAAGTGTGACTGTTGATACATCCGCTGCCGGTGGCAATGGCATGGTCAACGAAGTCGAGCACGCAGACGGTGTTTCCGTGAACGGCTTGGCTGAAGCAAACGCAAGTGTTGTTGTGACGCTTGGCGCTGTATCTCAGACGGTGGATGCAGATGCATCCGGCGCTTGGACGGCTACATTCGCATCATCTGATGTGCCAACTGGCACGCTTGATTTGCCCGTAACCGCTGTCTCTACGGATGCAGTTGGTAACACAGCAACAGCAAGCGGCACCGTGCAGATTGACACTGAGCTTAGCGTGGGGATCGATACGTCTGGTGTTGAAACAGATGGCGTCGTTAATGCAGCAGAGCATGCAGACGGCGTGACCTTATCAGGCACAGCAGACGCAGGCGCACAAGTCACTGTTGTTTTTGGCACAGGGACACGCGTTGTCACCACGCAAGCGGATGGGACATGGTCCGCTGACTGGACAACTTCCGAGGTGCCAACTGGCGAGACAACTGCAACGGTATCTGTGCAAGCAACCGACAACGCAGGCAATGTGGCTACGACATCTGGCACAGTTGCAATCGACACGGCGATTGACGCGACAGTCAACACTGCCGGTCTGGCAACAGACGGCATTGTGAACGGTGTTGAGCATGCTGATGGTATCCGCTTGACCGGCACCGCAGAGGGCGCAGAAACGGTCAGCGTCAATTTAGGCGGTGTTGTGCATAACGCAAACGTAAATGCAGACGGGACTTGGGCCACCAACTATGGCCACGATGAATTCGCCACTGGTGAAGTCAACGTTGCGGTCACCGTGACCTCTGTCGATGCGGCTGGTAATACCGATACCGCATCGGGCACAGTTGTTGTCGACACATTCGTCAACCAGCTTGATAACGTCGGCGTTGTTGAAGGTGATGATGTGGTCAACATCAACGAGGCCAGCGATGGGATCACACTGCGCGGCGTTGTCGAAGAAGGCTCCAGCGTTATGGTCGAATTTGAGGGAACCACACGCAGTGCGACCGTTGATGCAGCTGGTAACTGGTCTGTAGACTTTGCAGCCTCAGAAATTCCGGGAGGCACCTACGACGCAGTTGTGAACATCAGTGCGACAGATGCGGCAGGCAACGTGGCATCGATTACAGACACGTTTACTGTTGATCAAGACGCACCAGTGACAGCTGACATCGAATCCGTAACGACGGCTGATACAGTGACACGTGGGTTCTCAATGTTGAACGTGGACGATGGGACATCCGTGGATGTGACCGAATTCGTCAACGGCTCTGACGCTGCCGCGACTGACGTAGCAGGGGGCTCTTATGTGAACCCACTGAACGGCGAATTGCAGCACCTGTTTGAAAGCGGCGCAGAAGTACCTGACGGCAGCCACCTTGTGGTCACAACAGGCGATGCGGCTGGCAACACCAACTCCACGCTTGTGGTGCTTGATGAAGACGGCAATTCGGTTGTGGACATGTCCTCGGCTGCGATTGGTGAATTCAATATTGGTGCAATCGATCTTGAATTCGCAGACGCGAGTGAGCTGACCTTGTCGACAGCTGATCTGGTGTCTTTGTCCGACAATGACAACTCGCTTGTTGTTCACGGCGGCACAGATGACACGCTGACACTGAATGGCACAGCCACGCAGACAGGTACGCAATCGATCAACGGCCAAGACTACAACGTCTATACCGTTGGCGAGGCTGAACTGATCGTGAGCCAAGATATCGACTTCCATCAGTCGGTTATCTAAATCCAATACGAACACGGGCCAGCGAGATCTGGCCCGTGACCCCTTTGCACAATAATAATAATGGCAGGGCAGGCGTAGTGTATCTTCGGGACGGTTTCAAAGTAACAGCAGTAGTATGCGCAATCTCGACGGTGTCGGGATGCATGGATATGGACGCGGTCGCACGCAGCCCGTTGTCGATGCTTGGGCTCGGCGGCAATAAAGCGGCACCAGTAGCCACAACATCTGCGCTTGATCCAGCCATGCAAAATGGCACCCAATCTGACATTATCAACGGACTTTTGAATCGCCGTTCCATGCTTGGCGCTGGTCCCTATACCCAAGTGGCAAATGCCGTCCTTGCCGCGAACTCTCGCGCCGCTGAGGCCGATTTGCGCGCTGCCAAATTACGCGCCGAAGCCCGCGCCAACAATTGGTTGCCAACCTTGGGCCCATCTGTTTCACTAACGTCGCTTGGCGCTGTCGTGTCATCCATGGTTGTAGAACAAGTTTTGTTCGACAATGGCCGTAAAAAAGCCGAACGCGATTATGCCGCCGCCGACGTTGAAGTCGCCGCCGTTGTTTTGGCGCAAGACACCAATGACCGTGTGCTATCGGCACTCGAATTGTATCTGTCAGCCCAAGCATCGGCAGCGCGCGCCGATGTGAACCAATCCGCAATGGAGCGGATGCGCCACTTTGAATACGTCATGTCCGAGCGGGTCAAAGGTGGGGTTTCTTCCCGCGTTGATTTGCAAATCGTGCAACAAAAACTTAGCCAAATGCAGTCTGATATGGCGTCTGACACCGAGGCTGCAGCAGGTGCTATGTCCGAGCTGAACGCGATGTCCGCGACATCATTGTCCGGCACATCAGGTCTGTCATCGCTGAACGACAGCAATTCTGACGTCACGCCGTTGTCGGTTATGAAAGCCCGTGCACAAAGCGATCGCGCCGTGGCCGAAGCCACCGCTGCACGCGCCGGTTTCCTGCCGAGCCTGACGGCGGGTGGTAGCCTTGGTAAAAACGGATCTGGTATTGGCCTTGGTCTTGGGGCTGCAAAGGGGCTTAGCTTTGGCATGGGTGCTTCCCTGAAAGCAATTGACGAACAAAAAGCAGCAGCAGCTGCCCGTGTTGGTCAAGTTCAGGAAGATGCTAATCGGTCCTTGCGGGCGCTCGAAGGCGAACTTGCATCATTGCAACGCCAAGGGACACAAGCGCAATCATTGGCCAAGCAAGCCTCTGATAATTATGATATTTACGCCGCCCAGCAACGTGAAGGCCAGCGCGCTGTCCCTGATGTTGTTGGCATCTTTGAAACAAAGGTACGCACAGAACGCGAAGCGGTCAGCCTCAAATTCGAGGTCGCCCGCGTCCAGCTTAAAATCGCTGCCCTCAAGGGTGCGCTTGTGAACGGTGAACAGATATGACCGGACCCGTACTGTCGTTTGACATGAATGCGACACGCGGCGCAAAGCTGGTTAAAGCGGACCCCGTTATAACACCGGACGTCGCCAACGACGCGCTCAGGCCGACAGCAAGGTTCTCTGAAAAAGCGATTGCCCGCGCTGAAATCGCCTCGCTTTACGCGGGGCTGTTGGGTGTTGAATTGCAACGCACCGATCTTTTGGAACGGATGACGGCAGACAGCGGCGAAGACTTGTCATCAGATGCCATCGCTGCGGCACTTTCAAACGTAGGTCTGATCACAAAGGTCAACAAAGCCCGCAAAATAACAGATAAACTGTGGCCTGCATTGGCTGAAATGACATCCGGTCAAGTGATCCTTGTGATGCGTCAAGACGGTGAAATTCTGACGGTCTACGACACCACGCAAACCGGTAATCAGGCTGAAGTGCCGGTAACCGATTTTGCGCCTGTTTTCGCGGGACATATCATTCGCGCCGATGTCGCAGTGGAAGAACTGACACGCCGCCACGCCAACAAAGGCGAAGCTGAACATTGGTTTTGGGGCAAGATCAAATCCTACCGCCGGATCATCTTTGAAGTCGCACTTGGATCTTTTGTCGCCAACCTATTGGCCGTCGCCGTGGCGCTGTTTTCTTTGCAAGTCTACGACCGCGTTATTCCGCACCAATCAACAGCCACCTTGTGGGTGCTGGCCATTGGTGCTGGCTTCGCCATGCTTCTTGAGGCGTTTTTGCGCATTGCGCGTGCGCGTCTAATGGACGGGGCAGGGCGCCGGATCGAATTGCAGATCCAAGAATTACTCATGGACAGGTTGCTGGGCATGCAGTCGGGCCAAAAAGGGCAAACGCCCTCTGGTACCTTTGCTGCCGTGCGTGATTTTTCAGCCATCCGCGAGTTTTTCACAGCCTCGACAATCGGTACTCTTACCGACCTACCATTTATCGTTCTGTTCCTCGCACTTGTAGCGTCCATCGGCGGCAACGTGGTTTGGGTGCTGTTTATCGGGGGCATCTTAATGGTGCTGCCATCGTTCTTTATGCAAAAGAAGATGATGGAATTGACGATGGCCACGCAAGGTGCATCGACGAAGTCCAGCCGATTGTTGCACGAAGCGATCTATGATGCTGATACGATCAAAGCACAGCGCGGCGAAGACCGGTTCAAGCGCATTTGGTCAGAACTGACAGCGCTGTCATCGCTCGCGACATCAGAGCAACGCAAACTTGCCACGACCCTGACCTTTTGGTCCCAAGGCGTGCAGCAAGCGACCTACGTTTCTGCCGTCGTTGTGGGGACGTTCATGGTATTCCAAGGGCAGTTTACTGTTGGTACAATCATTGCCGTCGGCATCCTGACCAGCCGGACGCTTGGTCCGTTGACGCAGCTTGCGGGTACGCTTGCACGTTGGTCCAATGTTAAGGCGGCGCTTGAAGCGTTGGATAAAGTTGCCGACGCGCCGCAGGACATGGAAGAGGGGCGCACATATTTGCGCCGCGAGGTGATCGCTGGCGAATTTGAGTTGCGCGAACTGACCTATTCTTATGACGAAGAAAGCGGTGCGACGATCGACATTCCCGCGCTTTCCATCAAGGCTGGCCAGCACATTGCGATCCTTGGGGCTAACGGATCTGGTAAATCGACCTTGCTTAAAGTGTTGTCTGGTCTTCACAGCCCAACATCTGGCCGCGTGCTGATTGATGGCGTTGATATGGGCCAAGTCATGGCGCGTGATCTACGTCGCGGCATTGGATACCTTAGCCAAGAAGTTCGCTTGTTCGCAGGTACATTGCGTGAGAATTTGAACCTGACTTTGCTAGAACGCGACGACGAACGGCTGCTGGCATCGCTTGATTTTGCAGGTTTAGGTCAGTTCGTGCGTAACCATCCCAAGGGCCTTGATCTTGAAATTCGCGATGGCGGTGAAGGCCTGTCCATCGGGCAGCGCCAATCCATCGGTTGGTCGCGGTTATGGCTGCAAGACCCTCGCGTTTGCCTATTGGACGAACCGACAGCAGCGCTTGACCAAACATTGGAAGCAACGCTCGTCAGTCGTTTGGAAACATGGCTCAAGGGGCGCACTGCGATCATCGCAACGCACCGTGTGCCGATCCTGCAGCTGACTGACCGGACAATGATTTTGCAAAACGGTCGTCTGACCGTCGACGGGCCACGCGACCAAGTTTTGGCCCATATGCGCGATAAGAAAAAGGCAGTAAGCTAATGGCAACGATCGACGCAGAATTTTCTGGTAGGATGCGCGGATCGTCGGTAACGATCTGGCTTGTCGGGGCCACCGTGCTGATATTCTTGCTTTGGGCGAAATTCGCGTCTTTGGATGAGATTGTGCGGGCTAACGGAGAGTTAGTTTCTGCGTCTAGACCCCAGATTATCCAGAATCTTGAAGGCGGTATCTTGGCGGAGCTCTTGGTATCAGAGGGCGATATTGTACAAACTGGCGATGTACTCGCACGGTTGCGCGGCACCGGATTTCAGACGTCTGTGGCTGACCTTGAGGCCCAAATTTTATCGGCTGAAATTCGACGTCTGCGGCTTGAGGCCGAAATCGGCGGGGCGTTTGATTTTTCTGTGCCTGTCGCGATCGCGCAGCGTAGCCCGAATATTGTGGCGTCCGAGCGTGCGCTGTTGAATGCCCGCCAGTCCGACTATTCCAGCAAGGTCGAGGGTGCGCGCCGTGTGAAGACCGAAACGGCCCGCGAATTGGCCTTGATGGAAGACATGCTTAAGCGCGAAATCGTAGCGCTTGTTGAAACGACTAAGGCCCGTAAGGCGAATGCGGACGCCGATATTCGGTATAATGAGATCGTGACAGGTGCCGAACTGGACCGCGCGAGCGCCTACTCTGATACGTTGCAGGAATTGGCCCAACTGGGGCAGAACCTGCGGATGGCGAACGACCAATTGCAGCGCACCGTGATTACATCGCCGATGCGCGGGATCGTGAATTCGCTTGGGATTACGACTATCGGCGGCGTTGTGCGTCCGGGCGAAGAGATTGCACAGATCACACCGCTTGGTGACGAGCTGTTCGTCGAGGCGCAGGTCAAGGTGCAAGACATCGCCAACGTAATTCCCGGTCAAACTGCGACGATTAAGTTTAGCGCTTATGACTATACCATCTACGGCAGCTTGTCGGGCAAGGTGCAGTTCATCTCGGCCGATACGTTTAAGGACGAGCGCCGTCCCGACATCCCACCGCATTACAAAGTGACGCTAGAGGTTGATCTGGCAAATTTGGACGCGCGCCAAAGCAGGATTGCGATCCGTCCGGGTCTGCAGGCATCTGTCGAATTGCACACAGGTCAAAAGACGGTGCTGCAATACCTGACTAAGCCGCTGTATCGATCGCGTGAGGCCTTGCACGAGCCATAGACAGGCAGGTGGTCTTCGCGGCAGCTAGCTGCTGCCACGATTGTTTTTATCGATCGGTCAGGTTACCGCAGCGCGTGTTTTGAACTGGTCTTGGTCCCATGTCCGGTTGGCCATGATATCCGCTAGGATTTCAACAGCGCGGTGGATGCCGGCCTCGTCCAGATAAAGCGGCGTGATCCCGAACCGGATGATGTCAGGCGCACGGAAATCCCCAACAACCCCTTGCGCGATTAACGCTTGCACGATTGCATAGCCTTCTGGGTGGTGGAATGATACTTGGCTGCCGCGCATGGCCCCGTCGCGCGGTGATGCCAAACGCAAGTCTGGGCATTTTGCTGCAACTTCGGAAATGAGTATTTCGGACAAAGCGAGGGCGCGGGTGCGCACGTCATCCATGTTCACATTGTCCCAAACGTCCATTGCTGCGTCGAGGGCCGCCATTTGCAAGACAGGGGGCGTGCCAACCCGCATTCGTTCAATGCCCGTGCCTGCTGCATATGTTGGATCAAACGCAAAGGGGGCGGCGTGACCGAGCCAGCCTGACAATGCGGGCTGGGTTTGGTTGATGTGACGCAGGGCCACATAGATAAACGCAGGCGCACCGGGGCCACCGTTGAGGTATTTATAGGTACAGCCAACTGCGAAGTCTGCATTGCAACCAGCCAGATCAACGGGGATTGCACCCGCAGAATGTGCCAAGTCCCAGATCGTGATGATCCCGCGCGCTTGCGCCGCCTTTGTCAGTGCCGCCATATCGTGTAGCCGCCCAGTCCGGTAATCGACTTGGGTAAGCATGAGGACGGCAACGTCGTCTGTCAGAGACGCCATCACGTCTTCGGGTGCGACAGTGCGCAATTCATGCTCGCGATCTAGCGATCTGATCAACCCTTCGGCCATATATAGATCGGTGGGGAAGTTGCCGGTGTCAGATAATATCACGCGGCGATCTGGGTTCAGGTCTAGGGCCGCCGCGAGGGCTTGGTAGACTTTGATCGACAACGTATCGCCAAGAACGACATGGCCTGCCTCTGCTCCGATCAGCATACCAATGCGGTCAGCCAGCACGGTGGGTTGCGCCATCCATCCGGCTTTGTTCCAGCCAGTGATCAGCATGTCACCCCATTCGGCGGTCACGGTTTGTGCGACCCGCGCGGTGGCTGCAATGGGCAGGGGCCCGAGCGAGTTTCCATCAAGATAGATCATTCCGTCGGGCAGGTGAAAAAGTGCTTTGGTTGCTACAAAATCGGTCATAGGCCCACCGACATTGTCACGAGTGCCAACAGCGCAGGGATTGTCTGAAAGAACAGTGCAGGCTTAATGCCAGTGTATGCAGCATAAAGCCCGGCGACGGCAACGCAGGCTAGCAGATAGACGCCCATGGGCGCGTTACCGATGATCAACGCCACAATCAGGCCCACAGCAAGGAAGCCATTATACAGTCCTTGGTTGGCCGCCATAACGCGGGATTGGGCGGCGAATTCGGCTGTGGTGCCAAATACCTTGCGGGTGCGCGGTGCCTCCCATTTGATCATTTCCAGATAGAGAAAATAGAAATGAACTGCCGCCACGATTAGGGTCAGGATTATGGATATCATTATATTTGGCCTCCAGAGATTTGAATAGTTTGACCGTCGATCGAACGGGCACCGTCTGAGCAAAGCCACATGGTCGTCGCCGTCGTTTCATCAACGTGAAGCAGGCGGTGATGGCGATTGCCTTTGGCAATTGCGGCGATGGCGCCGGCCTCGTCGGTATCGAAACGGCGCATCAAACCGGGGATTTGGTTGCGCACAATGTCAGTGTCTACATATCCGGGACAGACGGCGTTGAACGTGATCGGTGCGCGCATGTATTCCTCTGACAGGCCGCGGATCAGGCCGATGACCCCGTGCTTCGTCACAGTATATGGAATGGCGTTTTTCAATCCGCGCACACCCGCGATAGAGCTAATCACAATCATCCGTGCGGGCATATCGGCGGGCAGTGTCGCCATGGCTGCCTGAAACGTCAGGAAAACGCCGTCCAGATTTGTTGTCATTGTGCGGCGCCAATCGGCAAGGGTGGTGGTTGCAAACGGCCCACCTTCGGCGATGCCTGCGTTGGCGACGCATATTTGGATAGGGCCACGGGTGCCGGACACAGTTTTTATCCCGTCCCGCACAGATGTCTCATTATCGACGTCCATGACCAATGCGTGCAGGTTCGGATGTGTGTCAGCAATCTCGGCCAATTTGTCTGCGCGGCGCCCTGTAATGGTGACTTGAGCGCCTGCGCCGGCCAATGCGCGCGCGATCCCTGCGCCGATCCCTGACCCGCCGCCTGTGACCAATGCGTGCTTACCTGCATGTTCCATATGAAATCTCCTTATTGTGCGCCATGCTAACCGCAGGTGCGGCAGGCACAAGAGAGTGCCGAAAAAACAGCCAACTGTTAGCGCCCAACATGACGTTTCGTCACGGCCATCGCTTGTGAAATATTATTACGCGGGCTACGCATGCGGCACTGCAAAATCGCGTAGGAGGGTTATCGATGAAAATCGGAACACCAAAAGAACAGTTTGACGGCGAGAATCGCGTGGCAATGACGCCCGCATCCGCCAAAGACTTGCAAAAACTCGGATACGACTGCGTTATCGAATCCGGTGCTGGGGCGGCTGCTGGCTTCTCTGACAAAATGTATAAAGACGTAGGTGTTGAGGTCGTGAAAACCGGCACTGCGCTGTTTAAGGCGGCAGATGTCGTGGCCAAAGTCCGGCCGCCAACCGACGCCGAGGCGAAACGCCTGCGGGACGATCAGACGCTGATCTCGTTCTTCTATCCGGCACAAAATGAAAAGCTGATGAAGGCTGTGAATGCCAAAGGTGCCACCGCGATCGCGATGGACATGGTGCCGCGTATTTCACGCGCCCAAAAGATGGACGCCCTGTCATCGATGGCCAACATCGCAGGTTACCGCGCTGTGATCGAGGCGGGTAATAACTTTGGTCGCTTCTTTACAGGGCAAATCACGGCTGCTGGTAAAGTGCCGCCTGCCAAGGTTTTAGTTGTGGGCGCTGGTGTTGCAGGTCTTGCTGCCATTGGCACAGCGACGTCGCTTGGCGCGATCACCTACGCCTTTGATGTGCGACCCGAAGTGGCTGAACAAGTCGAAAGCATGGGCGCTGAATTTGTGTTCCTCGACTTTGAAGAAGACCAAGTTGATGGTGCCGCCACCGGTGGTTATGCACCCGTATCGTCACCTGAATTTGCAGCAGCACAGCTTGCAAAATTCCGTGAAATCGCACCAGATATCGACATCGTGATTACCACGGCGTTGATTCCAGGTCGCGACGCACCGGAACTGTGGACCAAAGATATGGTTGACGCGATGAAGCCAGGTTCGGTCATTATTGACCTTGCGGCGGAACGCGGTGGCAACTGTAAACTGACAGTTATGGACGAGAAAATCGTCACTGATAACGGCGTGACAATCGTCGGATATACTGACTTCCCGTCACGTATGGCCGCACAATCATCCACGCTTTATGCGACCAACATCCGCCATATGATGACCGACCTGACGCCAAACAAAGACGGCAAGCCGGTGCATAACATGGATGACGATGTGATCCGTGGGGCGACGATCACGCACGCAGGTGCCGTGACATTCCCGCCGCCACCGCCCAAGATTGCAGCCATTGCAGCGCAGCCGAAAAAAGACCCGCCAAAGGTTTTGACCGCCGAAGAAAAGCGCGCGCAAGAAAACGCTGCGTTTAAGCTGCAAACCCGCAATCAGGTTGGCATGCTTGCGATTGGCGGCATCATCCTGCTTGCAATCGGACTTGTCGCACCAGCAAGCTTCATGCAGCACTTTATTGTGTTTGTGTTGTCGGTGTTCATCGGGTTCCAAGTCATTTGGGGTGTGGCACACAGCCTTCATACGCCTCTTATGGCGGTCACAAATGCGATTTCTTCGATCATCATTTTGGGTGCATTGGTGCAAGTCGGATCAGGGTCTTTCCTTGTGATCATACTAGCATCGCTCGCGATCTTTATGACGGGTATCAATATCTTCGGGGGTTTCCTCGTGACACGGCGCATGCTCGCCATGTTCCAGAAATCGTAAGGGATCAGGAAAAATGGAATTCGGTTTTACAACAGCGGCCTACGTGGTCGCAGCGGTCCTGTTCATCCTGTCTTTGGGCGGTTTGTCGGGGCAAGAAAGCGCTAAGCGCGCGGTATGGTACGGCATTGCGGGCATGGGCCTTGCAGTGGCAGCCACCCTTATGGGACCGGGCGCAGGACTTTGGTTCTGGTCACTGATTTTGATCGCGGGGGGCGGGGCCATTGGTTACCAACTTGCGACCAAAGTGAAGATGACGCAGATGCCAGAACTGGTTGCAGCCATGCACAGCCTCGTGGGTCTTGCAGCGGTCTTTGTGGGCTATGTCGCCCATCTTGAGATCGGGAATGCAGCCGCAGGCGGTGATTTGGGTACGTTCGCGGCTATGATCGCGCACAAGACACCTGTGGAAATCAACATCCTGCGGGTTGAGCTGTTCCTTGGTATCTTTATCGGGGCGATCACCTTCACTGGGTCCATCATCGCATATGGTAAACTTGCCGGACGCGTGGACAGCAAGGCGACTAAACTACCCGGTGGGCATATGCTCAACATCGCAGCCGCAGCAATCGCGGTGATCACGCTGGTTTGGTACTTCAACACCGGCGGGTTTGCGCCCTTGTTCTTGATGACCTTGGCGGCGTTGTTCATTGGCTATCACCTCATCATGGGGATCGGCGGGGCAGACATGCCTGTCGTGGTCTCCATGCTCAACAGCTACTCTGGCTGGGCGGCAGCAGCGATTGGTTTCAGCCTTGGCAATGACCTGATGATCGTGGTTGGCGCACTTGTTGGCTCCTCGGGTGCAATCTTGTCGTACATCATGTGTAAGGCAATGAACCGCAGCTTCGTGTCCGTCATTTTGGGTGGCTTCGGCGGCCCACAAGGCGAACAGATGGCGGTCGAAGGCGAACAGATCGCAATCGACGCGGACGGCGTTGCAACGGCACTCAACGAGGCGGACAGCGTCGTCATCATCCCCGGTTACGGGATGGCTGTGGCACAGGCGCAATCTGCGGTGGCTGACCTGGTGCGTAAACTGCGCGCGCAAGGCAAGACCGTGCGTTTCGCAATCCACCCTGTGGCAGGGCGCTTGCCTGGTCATATGAACGTGCTGCTGGCCGAGGCAAAAGTGCCTTACGACATTGTCATGGAAATGGACGAGATCAACGATGACTTCCCAACAACGGACGTCGCTATCGTGATCGGATCCAATGACATCGTGAACCCAGCCGCCCAAGACGACCCGAACAGCCCCATTGCGGGTATGCCGGTTCTGGAATGCTGGAAAGCGAAACAAGTGTTCGTGTCCAAGCGTGGGCAAGGGACAGGATACTCGGGGATCGAGAATCCGTTGTTCTTTAAGGAAAACACGCGGATGTTCTATGGTGATGCCAAAGCTTCGCTTGATGCCCTGATTCCCAAGATCGACTAATACTAAGAAATTGCCCTGCCCGAAACGGCGGGGCTTTTTTGTATCACCATTTGCAGTGACGCCAATTTGAATGTTGCGCAGATTTAACGTAAACAAATCAGCCTAGAGTTTTGAGTTCAAAAATTTGGGAGAGATAAAATGAAAACGAAAGCATTTTTGATTTGTTTATTGCTTTTGGGAACTTCGGCCTTGGCTCAAAGTAGTTCTGAAGATATCAGCAACAGCGATGGAAACGTAGCCGCGAATAGTTTTGATCTGACGGGATTACTGCCCGATGATCAGACATCTTTAGGTAAGTTCACGACAGCTGGGGAAGTTGGCCCTATTTTGGAGATGACAAAGACACATTGGGCTGCGGTGCGCGAATACGATGGACAGGACTTGGTCTATTTCACACATGTTTTAAGCTGGCGTTGTGGTCTCAAAAGCGCGAAGTTCTCAATCAATAATGCGGCTTTGCAGGACTTGGAATTGCCCGACTGCCATATGAAATTCATCCAGCCGAATGTGCTGATCGATGAAGAACCCTTGTTGGCGTATCGTAGCTATGACCTTGGCAGCGTTAAATCAGTGCGGGTTGACGTGTTGTTGGATGATTTAACGGTGCAGTCTGTTACGTTGAAACGTGAGAACATTTTAATTCCTTGGGTTTCTGGGATGAGAGCCGAAAGAAACCATCAAGGATCGTAAGTTAGTGTCTCAGGTTAACTTGTAGTCAATCGCAAGCTACGCTTGTTCTCTAATCTTCGGGCGGGCAAAACGCAGCTTAAAACAGAAAAGGGCTGTAGCTCTTGCGTTCTTTTTTGCTTTTTTTTGTTGGCTGCTTATGACTGGACATCTAGGGCGTGGGCACTACCTTTAAACACCTTATTTACAGGACCAGTCATGAAAATTACAGCACTTATTCTTTGTTTCGCCAGCAGCGCCGCACAGGCAGATATCACCGCGACATTCCGTGATGGAGCGCCTGTGGATCAGTTTACATTCAATGCCAGCGACGATTGCTTATCAGGGCCGATCAGCGTCATAGTTGACCTATCGGGATCGCAAGCTGGTCTGATCTTTGACATCACCAGCGCGGGGATGGGTGTCGAAGTATTCCAACCGTTTGTGCTGACGGCAGGGCAAGCGGCATTCAGCAGGGTGTCGGAGGTGAATGATGGTGATCAAACGCTGACCTTGGACCTGACATCATTGACTCAACAAGTCGCATTTACGATCGATCTCGACGATACAATTGGACAGCGTGAAATTACTGTCTCGGGTGCAGAAATCGCGGGTGCAAGCGTAACGGTGATCAATGCGGACCAAACCACAACGGGTGTCTTTGACACGAGCGGAAATGCTGTGATCATGACGGCTGACTGCGGGTCTTAGGCGCGGGTCCATGCCCCGCTCGCAATGCCGTCTAGTGTCCAATTGCCAATCCGCCAGCGGACCAGTCGCAGTGTGGGGAACCCCACATGTGCGGTCATGCGGCGAACTTGGCGGTTGCGGCCCTCTGATATTGTGATCTCGATCCAGTGATCTGGCACGGACTTGCGGAACCTGACAGGCGGATCGCGGTCCCACAGGGTAGGCGGGTCAATCAAGTGGACCTTTGCTGGGCGGGTCAGGCCATCTTTTAACGTGACCCCATCGCGCAGGGACTGCAAATCAGCATCCGTTGGGGCGCCTTCGACTTGCACATAATAGGTCTTGGTCATCTTGTGCTTGGGGTCCGAAATTTTGGCCTGCAGGGGGCCGTCATCCGTCAATAGCAACAATCCTTCGCTATCGCGGTCCAAACGACCAGCAGGATAAACGGCAGGCACATCGACATAGGCCGACAATGTCGGTCGGGTTGTCGGGCTTTTGGTGTCCGTGAACTGCGATAAAACGCCAAAAGGTTTGTTGAGCAAGATGAGTTGAGACATGTATAGGGTTTACCTTTGCAAGGTCACACCAGCCAGCCCAAACGCCAAATATGACAGATTTATATGCCGAAATTTGCGACCAAACCTTAACGGTATACAATGGTGTGCATGTAAACATTTGAAAACAATACATTTTTTGTTTACAGTCAAGCAAACATAACTAATGTGGGGCGAAATAAATTGCGTAAAGGTAAGCCTATGCCATCAATTCCTGATCACCCGCTGCGCTATGCGATGGCCAACGAATTGCACGCAAGGCCGTTCCCGACGCTGACGGCACCCGCCCGCGCGGCGTATCTTGCAATTGCATCTGAAACGCCAGACCGGGCGGTTGAGCGGGCCCATCTTATTGCATTGTTGGACCGTTACGGTGCGCCGCACCCACAACCGGACGCGACCCATTATTCGGGCCAAATCGGCAAGTATATGTTGAAATGGGAAAGCCATTCTGAGTTCGTGACCTACACGATTTTTGGGGACGGCAACGCGACCCCACCGTTTGACGCAACCACATTTGCGATGTTCCCTGACGATTGGCTGGAGGCAATGTCTGGCATGCGGATCACCAGCGCATTAATCCGCGTTGAAATATGTGACGGTGATGGTGGCATTATTGATAAAACGAACGATTGGTTTGTGCCCGAAAGTTTGGCGATTGCCCGTGTGTTAGAAGACGAATTGGTTGTTGCATCTGATTTTCGGATCGACCCTGCCGGTCATATGCGCATGGCTGTTTTCGCACGTAAAACTACGGGTGGGCGGAGGATTGGCCGCGTCGTTCAACGCCTGTGCGAAATTGAAACTTATAAGGCCATGGCGATGCTTGGTTTGGCGAAGGTTCGCGACATGGGACCAGAGCTTTCGACGCTCGACAAACAGCTATCGTCGTTGGTGGGTGAGCTGAACAGTGACACGATCAATGCTGATGAAACCCTGCGCCAACTTTTGCAAACCTCTGCTGTTTTAGAAAATGCGGCAGCGCAATCTGCCTACCGGTTTGGGGCCACACGCGCCTATGAAGCCATTGTAAATCAACGCATATTTATCTTGCGCGAAGAACGTTTTTTGGGACGCCAGTCATTCGGTGAATTCATGATGCGCCGGTTTGATCCGGCTATGCGCACGGTTGAATCGACCCAAAGTCGGCTGCAAAGCCTAACCGATAGGGCTGCCCGCGCGTCTGATCTTTTGCGGACCCGTGTCGATGTTGAACGCTCTGCGCAGAACCAAGACTTGCTTACGTCTATGGACAAGCGCGCGGACCTGCAATTGCGGCTACAACGCACCGTAGAAGGGCTGTCCGTGGTCGCGATAAGTTACTACGCCGTGAGCCTTGCGCTATATGTGCTTGGGCCTGTGGAAAAGGCTTATGACATAAGCAAAACTGTACTCGCTGCAGGGGTTACACCTGTTGTGCTTATCGTGGTTTGGCTACTGATCAGGCGTGTTCATCGAAAGATGCATTAAAGTCCACGAATGCGTGGGTCCAGTGCGTCACGCAACCCGTCACCGATATAATTCACCGACAAAACTGTCAGTGAAATAGCAAGACCTGGCCAGATCACTCGCTCTGGGAACGATGTCATCCGGTCGACACTATCAAATAGGATTTTACCCCATGTCGGGAAATCGGATGGAAAACCCAGTCCAAGAAACGACAGCGCGCTTTCAGTGATGATCGCAGTGGCAAGGCCAAGGGTCGCGGACACCATGATTGGTGACATGACGTTGGGCAGTAGGTGACGTGTGATCATGCGCCGCGCAGGTGTCCCGATGGACCGCGCAGCCAGCACAAACTCGCGTTCTTTCAGCGCCATAACATCGCCGCGCACAATACGGGCAGTTTGCATCCAACTTGTGATGCCGATGCCTGTTACGATTAGAATAAAGATACCTTGCTCTGGCCCAAACGCGCTGCGCAATGGATCGCGAAACAGCAGCATCATCACCAACAACAGGGGCAGCAGTGGCAAAGCCAACACCAGATCAGTAAAGCGCATCAGTAGACCATCAAGCCGTTTGAAATAACCGGCAGTCACGCCAACAGTTGTTCCAATCACCAGCGCCAAGATCATCGCCGTCCAACCAACAGCCAGCGATATCCGGCCGCCTTGCATGATGTTCGCCATAATATCACGACCAAGGTTGTCAGTGCCCATCGGGGACCCCCAACTGACCTTGGCGGAACTATCAAACAGGCCCATATAAATAGGGCGCAGATCCTTATTGCGGATGTTCAGCTTTCCAGCATCCACGTCCCAGATCAGTGGGCCAATCGTGCAAAAAAGCGTGATAAAGATCAGGAACCCAAGGCCCAAAACAGCGCCTTTATGAGTTTTGAATTGGTCCCAAACATCTAACCATTGGCTGCGTGGCTTTTCGGTCAATTCCAAGGTGTTATCAGTCATAGCGGATCCTTGGGTCAAGCACGCCGTAAAGAATATCGGCAATCAGGTTCATCACAACGATCAGCACTGCCAAGAGGAAGGTGATCGTCATAACCATGGGAATATCGTTGCCTTGCAGGGCGATGATGAGCAATTGACCAAGGCCGTTTACCTTGAAAATTTGCTCGGTAATAATTGCACCGCCAAAGATGGACGGGATGCCTAGCGCGATGACGGTGACCACAGGGATCATCGAATTGCGTAACACATGCTTCATAACCACAGTGCTTTCGGACAATCCTTTTGCGCGGGCAGTGCGCACGTAATCTTGGGACAGGTTGTCAAGCATGGACGCCCGCATATAGCGGCTGACTTGGGCCGTTGTTTGCAGGGCCAGAACCATAACCGGCATGATCATTTGACGTAGCTGGAACACAAAGCTGTCCCACGAGGTGACAACATGTGTGGTGTCATAGATCGACGGCAACCACTTTAACTGAACCGAGAAGATCACAATCAGCAGCACACCGGAAAAGAACGGCGGTACTGAAAAGCCGATCATCGATACGAATGTACCGGTTTGGTCAAACACTGAATATTGTTTGTAAGCACTGATAATCCCGATCGGCAGGGCGATCAGCACGCCAACAATGTAGGACATGCCAACAACCCACAATGTCTGTGGCAACCGCTGTGCAATTGTGTCGAAAACAGGGGACCGCGACTGGAACGAAATGATGCGCTGTGCGCCATCAGCAAAGTTGGTGCCAAACACGGCATCAATCCAATACTGTGGTTCCACGATAAAGAACTGACGCAGCCAGAGTGGGAAACGGACCCACCAAGGTTCACCCAATCCCAGTGCCAAACGCATCTTTTCTTTGACTTCGGGCGGGATCGTCAGGGGCATCTGTGACATTGGATCGCCTGGGGCGAGCTCCAACAGCATAAAGATAACAAACGCGATGAACAAAAGCGTCGGGATGGACAGCAATAACCTGCGGATGGTGAAGGTAAGCATGTGTGGACGCCTTGGTACAAAACGGTGAGCGGGGAATATGGAGGGCAGGGGATGCCTGCCCTCCACGTCGTATCGATGGTTTTTACCCCATCATTGTCAGGGGCTTATTCGCCCATGCGGTACCAATCAGCAACGTTCCACAGCTCGGAATCCCAAGTGTTAAGAACAACGCCACCAAGTGTGTTGGCTTTTGCAGATACACGACCACGGTCAACCAGTGGCACGATTGTCATCGTGTCGCGTGTCAGCATGTCGTTCATCTTACGAGCCAATTCGCCACGCTTGTCGATGTCAGCAGTCGAGCCCAATTCGTCGATCAGCGCGTCATATGCTGGATCGCAGAAGCGGTTGATGTTTTCACCCTGCCACTGGCTGGATGGTTTAGGCTCGCCACCACAACGGTATGCAGCAAGATAGGCTTGTGGGTCTGTACCATCAAAGTTGTTGGCATACATTTCCACGTCGGCATAGAATTTTTGGAACGTATCAGGGGACCCTGAATCGCCACCAAAGAACACGGACCCGTCAAGGTTACGCAGTTCAGTTTCAACACCGATTTGGCTCCAGAAATCCTTGATCAAGGCTTGGAAATCCTGACGCACAGCGTTTGTCGATGTCTGGAACAAGATGTTCAGCTCTACGCCGTCCTTGTCACGGATACCGTTGCCGTCGCTATCGATCCAGCCCGCACCGTCAAGCAGTGCATTTGCACCGTCGATGTCTTGGACCAAGCAACCAGTGTTGGTTGTGGATGCATAGATTTCCGGACCTGGGACCAAGTTACACGTTGGACGACCAGCCTGACCGTAGCCAACTTCGACCAGCAATTCACGGTCAATCGCCATGGACAGTGCGTGACGCACATCAAACTCGGACAAGAACGGATGCGGATGCATAACGGTGGACCGCTCGCCCTCTGGCAAATCAGACGACGGGTTTGTCAGGTTCATCTCAAGACGCTCGACAAGTGTCCCGAACGCGCTGATTGGTGTACCTACGCCGCCCTCGGCCATCGCTGCAAGCACGTCTGGTGCGAGTTGCATGTTCCAAGCATAGTCAAATTCGCCAGTTTCCATAACTGCACGACCAGCAGAAGTTGCGTCGCCGCCCCCTTTGAAAGTCACAGTTGCGAATGCAGGCTGACCTGCAACGCGGAAGTTTTCGTTCGCAGCCATCTGAATCACGTCATTGGTACGGAAGTCAGTGACGACAAACGGACCTGTGCCGATTGGCATAAAGTTGGCGTCTGTGCACTCTGGTGCTTTTGCACCAAGGCAATCAGCAAACTGTGCAGCTTGGATGATTGGGGACTGCGCGCCAGCAAATGGGCCATATGGATTTGGCTTTGGGCTGTCGAATGTGACTTTGATGGTCAGGTCATCAATCGCTTCTACAGATTGCACGCCGTCAAACTTGGACGCCTGAGCACAACCGCCAAGAGGATCCATGCAATACTGCGCCGTGAATGCAACATCTGCGGATGTCACTGGCGTACCATCGGACCAAAGCAAGCCGGACTTCAGCTTCCAAGTGATCGTTGTCAGGTCTTCAGACACGCCGCCATTGCCGACAGTCGGGATATCTTCGGCCAAATACGCCACAAGTGCGCCAGTGTCGTCGTAACGCGCAAGCGGCTCGACGATCATGGATGCAGCTTCAAGGTCTTTTGTGCCGCCTGACAGATATGGGTTCAAGATAGATGGCGCTTGCCAATAGATGATGTTGAGCTGACCGTCACGGCCGCGCTCGCCTTCATGCGCGTCGGCGTGAACCATCGGCGCAAATGCGAGGCTGGCTACGGCGCCCATCAATGCTGTTTTCATATTCATGTTCGTTCTCTCCTAGTTGATGCTCTTATTCTTAACCTCGGGGTCCTGCCGTTGTCCGGCAGGGGTTTGTTTTTATGTGTCGTTGTAAAGGTGGCATGCCGCAAACTGCCGCGGTTTCACTTCACGGTATTCGGGTTCTACCTGTTTGCAGATGTCCATGACCACAGGGCAGCGGGTACAGAAATTGCATCCCTTTGGCGGATTGGATGGGGATGGCACATCGCCCTGCAGAATAATCCGGTTTGTATTGCGGGCAAGGGCTGGATCAGGTTCTGGCACGGCCGACAGCAGCGCCTTGGTATAGGGGTGCAAGGGGGCCGCGAAAAGCGTTTCGCGTTCCGCCAATTCCACAATCTTGCCCAGATACATCACGGCCACGCGGGTCGCGATATGGCGGACCATCGACAGGTCGTGGCTGATAAACAAATACGTCAGGCCATACTTTTCTTGCAGGTCTTCTAACAAATTGACGACTTGGGCCTGAATGGACACATCCAGTGCGGCAATCGGTTCGTCACAAACGATAAACTTAGGGTTCAACGCCAGCGCACGGGCAATCCCGATCCGCTGTCGCTGTCCGCCAGAAAACGCATGCGGATAGCGGGCCGCGAACTTGCGGTTCAGGCCAACAGCGTCCATCAGCTCGGCCACTTTTTCGCGCTTTTCCATAGCCGTCAGTGTTGTGTGTTCGTCCAATGGCTCGCGAATAATCGCCTCCACTGTCATGCGCGGGTTCAGGGATGCCTGCGGGTCTTGGAACACCATCTGCATGGTTGGGCGCATATCGCGCAACTGCGGTTGTGGCACATCGCCAATCTCGCGGCCATCAATCTCGATCTGGCCCCCCGTAATATCGTACAGGCGCAACACAGCACGCCCGGCAGTGGATTTGCCACATCCGCTTTCGCCCACAAGGCCAAGCGTTTCGCCTTCCATGACGTCAAATGTCAGGCCATCGACGGCTTTTACTTCGCCGACACGGCGCCGGAGCAAACCCGAATAAATCGGGAAATGCATTTTCAGATCACGCACGGACACAAGCGGCTTGGTGGGGTTATCCAGCATGGGCTACCTCCAGCGGGTCAACAAGGAAGCAGGCGGCATCATGGCCGTCACCCACGTCATAACGCGGTGGGACTTTGGTTGCACAAACAGGCATGGCCTGCGTGCAACGATCACGGAACGGGCACGATGTCGGTGCGCCCAACACCAAAGGCGGCTGACCTTCGATCACTGTCAGACGCGCGGCACGCTTTCCCGAAATTGACGGGATCGTTTTCAGTAATGCGCTGGTGTAAGGATGCTGCGGATTAGCAAACAGATCATGCACAGGGGCATGTTCAACAACTTGTCCGCCGTACATCACCATCACACGGTCCGCGATGCCCGCTATGACGCCAAGATCATGGGTGATCCAGATAACGGCCATGCCCAGCTTATCGCGCAGTTCTTTCATTAGCTCCAAAATCTGGGCCTGAATTGTCACGTCCAGCGCCGTCGTTGGTTCGTCTGCGATCAACACTTGGGGATCACAAGCCAATGCAATGGCGATCATCACGCGCTGACGCATACCGCCAGAAAACTGGTGCGGGTAATCGTGCAGACGGCGTTCAGCATCCGGAATACCAACAAGTTCAAGCAATTCGGTGGATCGCTTGGCTGCCTGTTTTTTGGACATCCCCATATGTTTGCGCAGAGGTTCCGCGATTTGGTGACCAACGGTGAACACAGGGTTCAGCGATGTCATGGGGTCTTGGAAAATGAACCCAATGCGGGCACCGCGCACGCTGCGCAGGCCTTTTGGATCAAGCGTTAGCAAGTCTTGGCCCTCAAACATCACGCGGCCGCCGCGAATTTCTGCGGGAGGCATCGGCAACAAGCCTAATAAGGACATCATGGTGACGGACTTGCCTGACCCACTTTCGCCCACAACGCCTAAAAGTTCACCTTTTTGTAAATAAAAGCTCACGTCGTTGACCGCATGAACCTCGCCTGCGCGGGTCTTAAAAACGGTTTTTAAGTCTTGAACATCTAAGACTGGCAGCGTCGCGTCAGGCATCAAGAACCTCCCAAGTGGTTCAAATGGTTTATTTTTTTGGTTCGGCCGCAGCGGCGAACATCAATATTTGACCAAACGGTAACACGGTTTACAAACTCCGCAAGTCGATTCCTGTTTGCGCTCGTAAACGATTGCAGCAATGCTTGAAAAAACAGCTCTGAATCGCAGGACATTCGTGCCGCTGCCAATAGGATGACCCAAATGGATATGACCGCTCGTGCCTTGATGGAAAAACTGATCAGCTTTCCGACTGTCAGCCGCGACAGTAATCTGGACCTGATCGCATGGGTTGAAACCTATTTGGACAGCCACGGCATCGCATCCACGCGGGTCCCGAATGCTGATGGCACTAAGGCCGCGTTATATGCCCACGTCGGTCCGCAAGTGAATGGCGGCGTCGTTCTATCGGGCCACACTGATGTGGTGCCTGTGGACGGGCAGGCGTGGGACACCGATCCGTTCACGGTGACGGAAATTGACGGCAAACTTTATGGGCGGGGCACCTGTGATATGAAAGGGTTTGATGCGCTGGCATTGTTCGCGGTCCCGCTGGCGATCAAGGCAGGCATCAAACGCCCTTTGCAAATTGCACTCTCATATGACGAAGAAGTCGGTTGCCTTGGCGCTCCGCCGATGATCGACCACATGGTCAGCCACGGCATGCCGCGCGCCGATACCGTGCTGGTGGGCGAACCATCAATGATGCAGGTCGTCACCGGCCACAAAGGCGGCACTGGCTGGCATATGCATGTGCGCGGGTTCGAGGTGCATTCATCTATCGCCTATCAAGGCGTCAGCGCGATTATGATGGCCGCCAAGTTGATCGATTGGGCCAATCTGGTAAACGCTGAAAGTGCGGCGCAGACGCCGAGCGACATCAACGCCCCGTTTGATCCGCCCTACACGACGTTGCATTGCGGTACGATTAGTGGCGGAACAGCCAACAACATCACCGCCAAGGACTGTCGGTTCAGTTTTGACATGCGCGTCGTGCCAGGGGACAGCGTCACCGTTTGGCAAAATCGCGTGATGGCCAAAATCGCCGAGCTGGAGGCCGAAATGCAAGCCATCCGTCCCGAGACAGGCATCGACGCGAACCCGTTTTTCTATCTGCCCGGACTGGTGCCCGAAAACATGGGCCGCGCCGAAGAACTTGCACGCCGCCTTACCGGCGACAACGCCACCCATGTTGTCAGCTACGGAACAGAGGCCGGACAATTCCAAGAGCGCGGCTATTCCGCCGTTGTCTGCGGCCCCGGTGACATCGCGCAAGCGCACCAGCCGAACGAATTCATCACCGTCGATCAGTTCGCCCAAGGCGAAGCGTTTATGCACCGCCTCGTCAAAACGCTTGCAAAATGACGTTTCCGTTCACGATGGACACGCCGCTGGACCACCAAGCGGCGCTGCCAGATACCACAGACGTCGTGGTCATCGGCGCAGGCATTATCGGCGTAATGACCGCGTGGGAGCTGGCGAAGTCCGGCCTGCGGGTCGTCGTCTTAGAAAAGGGACGGGTCGCGGGTGAACAATCATCGCGCAACTGGGGCTGGATCAGATCCCAAGGCCGCGATCCGGCAGAATTGCCAATCATGGCCGAGGCAGCCGCGATGTGGCGCCAAATGGCGGCTGATATCCCCGAAGATATCGGGTTACGTCAATCCGGCGTGACGTATTTGGCCAACAATGCGGATGAAATCGGGCGCTATGAAGAGTGGCTGCCACACGCAAAGGCGCATGGCCTCGACAGTGAAATTCTGACTGCCAAGCAAACAGCAGACTTGATCCCGAATGCGCAGGCGAGCTGGGTGGGGGCGCTTCATACGGCATCAGATATGAAGGCAGAACCTTGGGTGGCTTTGCCTGCGATTGCGCGTGCTGCGGTGCGTGCTGGCGTTATCATCATTGAAAACTGCGCTGTGCGAACGCTTGATATTACAGCTGGCCGCGTGACTGGGGTCGTGACCGAACATGGACCGATAAAGGCCCCTGAAGTCGTCTTGGCGGGTGGGGCGTGGTCGCAGTTGTTCTTGCGACGCCACGGGATCAGCATTCCGCAATTATCGGTGCGAGCGACTGTAGTCGCAACCGCGCCATTGCCGCAGGTGTTTGAAGGTGGTGCTGTTGATAATAAACTGTCGTTCCGGCGGCGGGCTGACGGGGGGTATACTTTGGCGCCATCAGGGTTCCACGAACTTTACATCGGGCCGGATGCATTTCGGGCCATGGGTGGATATGCCAAGGCGCTATTGGCAGACCCATTGGGAACGCGGCTTTTGCCGGCAGCGCCTAAGACTTTCCCTGATGCATGGGGGACCAAACGCAATTGGTCGGCGGGTGACATCAGCCCGTTTGAACGTAACCGGATCCTGAACCCCGCACCAAACAAAGCAAAAGTTGCAAAGCTTGCGCGCGATTTCGCAGCAACTTTCCCTGCATTGGGTGACGTTAAAATCAAAACGTCATGGGCGGGCATGATCGACACGATGCCTGATGTGGTGCCTGTCGTGGACCGTGCGCCGTTGGGCGGCTTGACGATTGCAACGGGCATGTGCGGGCATGGGTTCGGGATTGGGCCAGCCTTTGGGCGGATCGTGGCACGAATCGTGCGCGGGGAACCAGCAGGCTATGACATGGAACGGTTCCGGTTCGGGCGGTTTACCGACGGGTCGAAACTTGTGCTTGGGCCAAACCTGTAACCTTGCTTGCACTTTGGGCGGACCTACATCACTTTATAGAAAACCCTTCATCACCGGAGCCATCCCATGCCAGTCAAGAACCGTTTTGCCGAATTGCTGCCTGAAATCACTGCATGGCGGCGCGATCTGCACGAAAACCCGGAGATTTTGTTTGAGACTCACCGCACGTCTGCAATCGTGGCTGAAAAGCTGGCAGAATTTGGCTGTGACACGATAGAAACGGGCATTGGACGGACCGGTGTTGTCGGCGTGATCAAAGGCAAAACAGATACAGCGGGCAAAGTCATCGGCCTACGTGCGGACATGGACGCGCTGCCGATCCATGAAGCCACAGGGCTTGATTACGCGTCAAAGACGGATGGGGCCATGCATGCTTGCGGCCATGACGGACATACGGCGATGTTGCTGGGGGCCGCAAAATACCTGTCCGAGACGCGCAATTTTGACGGCACAGTCGTCGTGATTTTCCAGCCTGCTGAAGAAGGCGGTGGCGGCGGCCGCGAAATGTGTGAAGACGGCATGATGGACAAGTTCGGCATCCAAGAAGTTTACGGTATGCACAACTGGCCGGGCAAACCTGTGGGATCATTTGCGATCCGTCCGGGGGCGTTTTTTGCCGCCACCGATCAGTTTGAAATCATCGTTGAAGGCAAAGGCGGCCATGCTGCCAAACCGCAGGAAACTGTCGATAGCATTGTGGTCGCGGCGCAAACCATAACGGCCTTGCAAACCATCGCAAGCCGCAACGCGGATCCTGTTGATCAGATCGTGGTCTCGATCACATCTATTGAAAGCTCATCCAAAGCATTCAACGTCATAGCACAGCGCACACATCTGAAAGGCACCATTCGGACCATGTCCAAAGAGATGCGCGCCATGGGCGAAGACCGTTTGATCGCAATCGCCAAGGGGATTGGTGCGACGTTGGGTGCAGAGACCGAAGTGAAATTCTACCACGGCTATCCTTGCATGGTGAACCATCCCGAACAGACCGAATTTGCAGCCTCTGTCGCGGCGAAAGTATCGGGATCTTGTGACGATGCGCCACTTGTCATGGGCGGTGAAGATTTCGCCTATATGTTAGAGGAGCGCCCCGGTGCATATATTTTGGTCGGCAATGGCGATACGGCAGCCGTGCACCACCCCGAATATAACTTTGATGATGAAGCCATTCCGGCAGGTTGCAGCTGGTGGGCAGGGATAGTCGAAGAGCGGATGCCTGCGGGCTAATCCAGCAGCCAATATGTTAGGCTTACTATTATCCTTTTCACACAGAGACGTGGAAGGGGTTTCAGCACGTAATATTTGTATAAGCGAGTATTGAGGTCGTACATCACGCATGTAATAATTGAGTATATTTAACTGAAGGAATTATAATGGTTGTATCATTTGTACGTGTCGTCGCACTGACCTCGGCTCTATTCGTATCTGCATCTGCGCAGGCTCAATCAGGCAATTTGATTGACCAGTTTTACGGCGGGTATATGCCACCTGGAGCTCGGCTGGAGGCATGATTGTGCGCTACCGTCCATTTGTTGTGGATGGCAAGCTTGTGGTTTGTGGCGCTTATAGCTCTCGGGGCGGATCGCGTCAGACCCGCGCGACTTTGGCTGTGCTAAAGGAATCGTCAGTCAAACTGAATGGGCGCACCGCTATGCGGAACATGTCCTATTTTGCTGCAGTAAACAGCCGTTTCAATGCGGTTAACCTTACAGGGCAATCAGCCAACTGTCGTGCGACATCGGTGGATGCCACCCAAGACATGCTTTCAACATTTGAATACGATGGCGGTGATGGTCGGGTGCGTATTCGTAAATAAAAAGCGCTAACAGGGCTTTGCCCGATTTCAGCGTCTGGTTAGCCGCCCGTGTGTGACATGTGGCGGCTGACTTGCCCGTCGACTTGCTGGCGCGAATAGTCGAAATCGTGCCCCTTTGGTTTCAGTGTAATTGCGTGGCGAATAGCGTCTTCAAGCACAGTATCGTTTTCAGATGCACGCAGCGGACCGCGTAGGTCCGAATGTCCTTCTTGACCCAAACATGTGTAAATCTCTCCGGTGCAGGTGATCCGTACGCGGTTACAGCTTTCGCAGAAATTATGGGATAGCGGCGTGATAAACCCGATCTTTTGGCCCGTCGCGTCCACGCGCACATAGCGGGCAGGGCCGCCAGTCCGATCAGTTAAATCAGTCAAGCTGCCACGGGTTTCCAGTTGCGCGCGCAAATCTTTAAGCGACCAAAACTGCCCAATCCGGTCTTCATTACCCAAATCGCCCATGGGCATAACCTCGATGAATGTCAGATCAATATCGCGGTCAGCACACCAGTCAGCCAACGTGAACAGCTCGTCTTCGTTAAAATCCTTCAAAGCGACTGCATTCAGCTTAACCCGCAATCCAGCCGCTTGAGCAGCCTCAATGCCGCGCAGAACCTGCGGCAAGCGGCCCCAACGTGTCACGCGCGCGAATTTTTCTTCGTCTAGCGTATCAAGCGACACATTCACGCGTTTGATGCCGAAATCTGCCAATTGGGTGGCGTATTTTTCAAGCTGACTGCCGTTTGTTGTCAGGGTCAGCTCTTCCAGATCACCGCTTTTTAGATGACGGGACATGGTTTCAAAGAATGTCATGATCCCACGACGCACTAAGGGTTCACCGCCTGTGATCCGCAATTTTTTCACGCCCATGCGAATGAACGCAGAACACATGCGGTCCAGTTCTTCCAATGTCAGCAATTCCTTCTTGGGGAGGAAGGTCATGTTTTCAGACATGCAGTACACGCAGCGAAAATCGCAGCGGTCCGTCACAGAAACGCGTAAATAGTCGATGGTGCGGGCGAATGGATCGATCAATGGGGTTATCATATGGGTAACCTAGGCGCGCGCGAAAGGCTGCGCAAGACACACGCGGCGACTTGCACCGCCCCAGCCCGCACAATACGGTCACGTTTATGAAATATGTTGTCTTGTTCCCCGCGTTCATCCTTGCCGGTTGCACATCGCAGTCGTTCCAAGAGTTTTTTCAAACCCCTGCAGTGACCGCTGAAACGGCTGCGGCCGCGACGCCGCCTGTTATTGAAACGCTTGATCCGACACCGCCGCCGCCGCCGCCGCGCGAGGCACGCACTGTCGCGCAGTTCGATACGACCACGGCCGAGGATCGGGCCGAAGCTGTTGCCGCACCAGAACCTGCAACCGAAACACGCCTTGGCACAACGATTGCAACCTTGGGATCACCTGCTGACCCAGGGATTTGGTTGAAAACGGGGTTGGTGACGGAATTGCTGGCTGGGCGTGTCGACTATAATGGCAAATCAGTGAATTTGGAATTGCGCCCATCGGGCGGAGAGGCCGGTTCTGGTAGCCAGATCAGCCTGCCAGCAATGCGCCTGTTAGGTGCACCGCTGACGGGCTTGTTGGAATTGACGGTCTATAAAGACTGATCACCCAAGGTGAAGGCTGGCTTCTTTGACAGCAAATTTCTTCATTTCGGAGCCGTGGTCATCGATAAATTTGGCGACGCGGTCATGGTCATGCTTTGACAGATCGCGCAGCCAGGCAGCAATCGCGCTTTGCACAAGGAAATTCTTGTCGTCGGCAAGATCGGCTGCCCAGCCCAAAATGCGGTCTCGCACGTCAAGATCGGCTTGTTTTGGGTGGTTCTGCTTGGTCCACGGTTGGGTCATCGTAAATGCCGCGCGGCGGGTCCACATGTGTTCGGACACGACCCATTCCTCAACTGTATCCAATCGAGTTGGGTCTTCTACAAGGCGTTTCTGGCCCGCGACAGCAACATGGTCAGCAATGGTACGTTCGTCAAATTCCGGCACCCATGCACAGATCATGTCCCATGCGGGGCCATCATCGGGGCGAATGCGGGCTTGGGTCAGCAGCTTTGCCGCCGCAATCCTTCCCTCATGTACATTGCTGTCCCATAGGCCGCTTGCCAGTGTCAGGCGGTCGTCCAGCTCCATGTCAGCGCGCCAACCTTTGACGGCGGCATCAATCGCGGGATTGGCGATACCAAGATAGGGGCGATCAACCTTGTGATACCCTTCCATCTGTGTGGCTTTTTGGGGGTCTGTGCCCAGTTGGGCAAGGGCTGTTACTGGGGTCATTCTACTGTTACCGATTTGGCTAAATTGCGGGGTTGGTCGACGTCTGTGCCTTTGGCGATGGCCGTGTGATAGGCCAACAGTTGAGCAGGGACGGCGTAAAGGATCGGGGCCAGAAAGTCGTCGATTTCCGGCATTGTGATGATGTCCCAAACGCCGTGTCCGGCCTCGAGCGCGCCTTGTTTGTCAGTGATCAAAAGCACCTTGCCACCGCGGGCCATGACCTCTTGCATGTTGGAGACTGTTTTCTCAAACAAACGATCACGCGGGGCCATGACGATCACGGGCACATGTTTATCCACCAGAGCGATTGGGCCATGCTTTAGCTCACCCGATGCATAAGCTTCGGCATGTATATAGCTGATTTCTTTAAGTTTTAATGCACCTTCAAGTGCAAGCGGATACATCGACCCACGGCCTAAGAATAGGATGTCGCGTGCCTCTGACAGTTTGATCGCAACGTCACGGGTTTTGTCCTCAATCGCCAATGCCGCGTTCATAACACCGGGCAGCGCGCGCAGTGCGGCCAGCTTTTCAGCTAGTTCTAGGTCCGAAATCCGGCCCATGTCTTTGGCGGCTTTCAGTGCAAGTAATGCCAATGTTGTTAACTGACAGGTGAATGCTTTGGTCGATGCCACGCCAATTTCCGTGCCTGCCAAGATCGGCAGTGTCAAATCGCTTTCGCGTGCAATTGAACTTTCTGGTACGTTGACGACTGACAATATGCTATCCGCTTTGCCAGTCATATACCGTAACGCAGCAAGCGTATCTGCCGTCTCTCCGGATTGGCTGACGAACAGGGCGACGGTACCTTTCGTCACAGGTGGTTCGCGGTACCGGAATTCAGACGCGACATCGACCTCGACGGGGATGCCGGCGACTTGTTCGAACCAATATTTTGCGACCAAACACGCATAAAACGCTGTCCCGCAAGCGACCATCGTCAGGCGTTCGATTTTGGTGAAATCCACACCTGGGTCGGGTAGGGTAACGGCCGTTGCCGCGTCATTGATGTAATGCGCCAATGCACCTTGCAATACGGTTGGCTGCTCGGCGATTTCTTTAGCCATAAAGTGCTTATAGCCAGCTTTGTCGGCAGAGGACGCATCGATCTTGATCGTTTTGCGATCGCGGTTTGCTATTTTGCCTGCGGCATCCCGAATTTCCAAGGACGTACGGGTAACAATCGCAAAGTCGCCTTCTTCAAGGTAGGTGACTTGGTCGGTCATCGGGGCAAGTGCAATCGCGTCAGACCCGACAAACATCTCTCCATCGCCATACCCAATCGCAAGCGGGGATCCTTTACGGGCTGCGATGATCAAGTCATCCTCGCCCTCAAACAGAAAACACAGCGCGTAGGCGCCATCAAGGCGCGCAATTGTTGCTTGGGCTGCATCCACAGGCGTCATGCCTTGATCACAGTAGTATTGCGCCATCAATGCGACGGTTTCTGTGTCGGTATCGGTTTCATAGGCAATGCCGTTTTCAGCAAGAAAGCTGCGTAGCTCGCGAAAATTCTCAATGATGCCGTTGTGCACAACTGCGACGCCACCTGCACGGTGAGGGTGGGCGTTGTTGACGTTGGGCGCGCCGTGCGTGGCCCAGCGGGTATGGCCGATGCCAGATTTTCCAGCCAATGGATTGTGCACCAACGTATCTGACAGATTGACCAGCTTGCCGATTGCGCGGCGACGATCAAGCGTTTTACCATTGATCGTAGCAATTCCCGCGCTGTCATAGCCGCGATATTCTAAACGTTTCAGCGCCTCCACAAGGATTGGCGCTACTTCATGTTGCCCAAGGACCCCTACAATTCCGCACATTTTAGGATCCTTTCGCCTGTTTCGCCTTCGCAGACATTAACTTTTCAAACATTCTGACGGCAAAGCCTGCTTTGTTGTCTTGCCGCGCACGGCCGACGGCCAAGTCACCATCAGGCACGTCCTTGGTCACAACTGTGCCGCTTGCGGTCATCGCCTCGCGGCCCACGGTCACTGGTGCAATTAACATTGTGTTGGACCCGATGAATGCATCGGCACCAATTGTTGTCCTGTGTTTGAAAACGCCATCATAGTTGCACGTGATCGTGCCTGCGCCGATGTTTGTACGCTCACCGATGTCCGCGTCCCCGATATAGCTTAGGTGGTTCACCTTGGCGCCTTCGGCCAGAACGGAATTCTTAATCTCAACGAAATTGCCGACACGCACGTTTTCTTGCAGCTCGGCTCCGGGGCGCAAACGCGCATAGGGGCCAACAACAGCGCCACGTGACACATGACATCCTTCGAGGTGCGAAAAGGCGCGAATACGTGCGCCGGACTCGACGGTCACATCTGGGCCAAAAATGACGTTCTGTTCGATGACAGCATCGCGTCCAAGAACCGTGTCATAGGCAAAATATACCGTATCAGGCGCGAGCAATGTGACGCCGTCTTCGAGTGCGTTGGCGCGGGCGCGATCTTGAAATACAGCTTCCGCTGCAGCGAGTTCTAAGCGGGAATTGATACCCAGTGTTTCTGCCTCGTCGCAGGCCACGACAGTCGCAGACAATCCCTTGGCGCGGCCGATTGCGACGATGTCAGTCAGGTAATACTCCCCCGCGGCATTATCATTGCCAACGGCCGCAATCAGGTCGAACAGGATCGCAGATTTTGCCATAATAACACCGCTGTTACAAAGCTTTACAGCGCGTTCTTCATCAATCGCATCTTTGAATTCAACGATCCGGTCCAGCGCGTCACCATCTGTGATTAACCGACCATAACGGCCCGGATTAGCGGCTTCAAAACCAAGAACGACAATGTCATGGGATGCACGGGCGGCTTCCATCGCCTCCAGCGTTTCGACCGATATAAATGGCGTATCACCATACAACACAACTGCATTGCCTTTGAATCCGTCAAGCGCGTCGCGGGCGCAGCCGACGGCGTGGGCTGTGCCCAACTGTTCAGTCTGCAAAACGGTTTGTGCATCAGGGTCATATGCAAGGGCTGCGTCGCTCACTGCCTCGGCCCCGTGGCCCGCAACAATCACTGTTTTTTCAGGATCCAAACCGCGACCTGCGCGCATCGCATGTACGATCATTGGCGCGCCGCCAATAGGGTGCAGAACCTTAGGCAAGTCGGAATTCATCCGCGTTCCCATACCGGCCCCAAGAATAATCAATGCTGTTGTCATGTCCTGCACGCGCCTTATGTTTTTCAGCCTTCTACCTGACAGCGTGATTTTCACAAGGGTTTGGGGGTTCACATCCAATTACGTATCGTTACAGATGCGGTGAGAAATTTGTAAAAGGGGCCGATGATGGCAACAGTCGTGTTTGATCTTGATGGCACATTGGCCGACACCAGCGGTGATCTGCTCGCGGCTGCAAACAGCTGCTTTCACGATTTAGGGTTGGGCGACTTGCTGGGCCCTGATGACAAAGGCACCGCACTGAAGGGTGGGCGTGCTATGCTGCGCCTTGGGTTTTCACGTGTGACGGGCTTTGACGAGACCCATGTGGATGCAGGATACCAACCATTGCTAGAGGCGTATGCCCGCGATATCGACACGCATACCTTTTTGTATGACGGTGCGATGGATGCGGTGCGTGCGCTTAAGGCGGCTGGTTACAAAGTGGCGATTTGCACAAATAAACCAGAAGGTTTGGCCGAAACCTTAATGACCAGCCTTGGCGTGAGGCATGAATTTGCAGCCTTGCTTGGGGCTGATACGCTTCTGGTGCGCAAACCGGATCCCGAACATTTGTTTGAAACTGTGCGGCGTGTCGGCGGTGATCCGGCGCGGTGTTTGCTTGTTGGCGATACAGCAACAGATCGCGATACGTCCAAAAATGCGGGTGTTCCGTCGATTCTTGTGACGTTCGGTCCATCTGGTGATGATATGGCAGCATTGGCCCCTGAAGGTATGATCGATGATTATGCTGAATTAATGGGTGAGGTCATTCGTCTCATCGGCCCCGCATAATCTGGATTGACGAGGGCGGATGCGCACCCCAATGTCCGCCCATGACAGATATATTTACCGGCAGCTTTACGCAGCAAGAACCCATCCCCCAAGCAGGCATCGACGCCGCAATGGCCGTCATGCAGCACGGGCGTTTGCACCGTTATAACACGTCGGGCGATGAAATCGCCGAAGCTGCATTATTAGAAGAAGAATTTGCCGAACAAACGGGCGCGAAATTCTGTCTTGCCGTGGCCTCTGGTGGCTATGCGATGACCACAGCATTGCGGGCTTGCGGCGTCGGCCACGGTGATACTGTGCTGACCAATGCGTTCACGCTTGCCCCTGTGCCGGGCGCGATTGCTGCTGTTGGTGGAAAACCCATATTTGTTGGCGTCACCGAGGATTTGGTGATCGATTTGGATGATCTGGCCAGCAAATTGGACCAAGCCCACGTATTGCTGCTGTCACACATGCGGGGTCACATCTGCGATATGACGGCCTTGATGGATATGTGTAACGCGGCAGGTGTGACCGTAATCGAGGATTGCGCCCACACGATGGGGGCCGCATGGGACGGCGTGCCATCTGGGCGCTGGGGCAAATTTGGCTGCTATTCAACGCAAACCTATAAGCACGTGAATTCGGGCGAGGGCGGTTTGCTTATTAGCGATGACGCCGAAGGCATGGCGCGGGCAATCATGTTATCCGGCAGCTATATGCTGTTTGGAAAACACCGCGCATCGCCGCCGCCCGAAACATTTGCGCAAATCAAATACGAGACGCCCAATATTTCTGGCCGAATGGACAACCTGCGCGCAGCCATCTTGCGTCCGCAACTGTGGGACTTGGACACACAGGCCAGACGCTGGAACGACCGTTATGCCGTGTTGGCCGAAGGATTGGCCGATGTCGCTGGGTTAAAGCTGCCGCATAGGCCCGCGCAAGAATCCTTTGTCGCATCGTCATTCCAATTTTTGCTGCTCGACTGGGACAAGGACAAGGTCCAAGACGTGTTGCAACGCTGCTTGGCGCGCGGGGTCGAATTGAAATGGTTCGGCGGGGCAGAGCCCACAGGCTTCACCAGCCGTTATGACAGTTGGCGTTACGCCCAATCGACACCAATGCCCGCGTCTGACCGTATTCTAGCGGGTATCGTCGATATGCGACTGCCTTTGACGTTCAGTTTGGACGATTGCGCACAGATTGCGGCGATCATTCGTGCCGAGGTCAGCGCTGTCTTTCAGGGGGCCTAAGATAAAGCGGCTGGACTCAGAAGGCACGTCGCGCCTATAAATGAACACCTGTTCAATTAAGCGAGGTATATCCAATGTTTCACGCAACTATGACCTTTGATTTGGGCGAAGAAACCAACGCCTTGCGCGATGTTGTTCATTCTTGGGCGCAAGACCGCATTAAACCGATGGCCGGTCAGATCGATGCAGATAATCTGTTTCCGTCCCAGCTTTGGAAAGAAATGGGTGATCTTGGCCTACTTGGTGTGACCGTTTCCGAAGAATTTGGTGGGGCTGGCATGTCGTATCTTGCGCATACTGTCGCGGTTGAGGAAATCGCCCGCGCCAGTGCATCGGTGTCGCTGTCCTACGGGGCGCATTCCAACCTGTGCGTGAACCAGATTAAGCTGAACGGTACAGACGCACAAAAAGCCAAATACCTGCCGAAACTGGTATCCGGCGCCCACGTCGGCGCCCTTGCGATGTCCGAAGCAGGCGCAGGGTCCGATGTTGTGTCGATGTCGCTGCGTGCAGAAAAACGGAACGACCATTACCGCCTGACAGGTAACAAGTATTGGATCACTAATGGTCCAGACGCAGACACGCTAATCGTTTATGCCAAATCCGACCCAGATGCAGGAGCCAAAGGGATCACAGCTTTCTTGATCGAAAAAGACATGGTGGGTTTCAGCACGTCACCGCATTTTGAAAAGCTGGGAATGCGCGGGTCCAACACAGCCGAGCTAATCTTTGACGATGTGCGCGTCCCGTTTGAGAACGTATTGGGCGAAGAAGGCAAAGGCGTGCGCGTTCTGATGTCCGGTCTTGATTACGAACGGGTTGTGCTGGCTGGAATCGGACTTGGGATCATGGCGGCATGTCTGGATGAAATCATGCCATACCTGTCGACCCGCAAGCAATTTGGCCAACCGATTGGGAACTTTCAACTGATGCAGGGCAAGATTGCCGATATGTACACTGCGATGAATTCCGCGCGTGCCTATGTCTACGAAGTCGCCAAGGCCTGCGACCGTGGCACCGTAACCCGCCAAGACGCGGCTGCTTGCTGTCTGTATGCGTCCGAGCAGGCGATGGTGCAGGCGCACCAAGCCGTACAAGCAATGGGCGGGGCAGGCTTTATGGCCGACGCACCTGTCGCGCGCCTATTCCGTGACGCCAAACTGATGGAAATCGGCGCAGGCACATCCGAAATTCGCCGCATGTTGATTGGCCGCGAAATGATGGGTGCGATGTAGTGCGTGCAATCCTGTGCCTTTTTGCGGTCTTGCCTGCGCTCGTATTTGCAGAACCTGACCCCGCCATGGTCGAGGTGCTTGATCTGTGTATGACAGGCCCGCGTGATCAGGCCGATGCGGGGGCATGTATTGGCATCATTACGGCCCAATGCATCGAAGAACCCGGCGGTTATACCACCGCTGGCATGTCGCGCTGCGCCTTTGCTGAAGCCGAAGGCTGGGATGTTCTGCTAAACCGTGAATACCAAGCTGCCCGTGAATTTGCGCGCGCCTCGGATGCAATTGATATGGCCGACTTTCCTATTTATGCGGTCCGCGCAGATAAATTGCTGGTAGCGCAGCGGGCCTGGATCACCTTTCGCGATGCAAATTGTGCATCCGATTATGCAGTTTGGGGTGCTGGCACCATGCGACAGATCATAGGGGCAAGCTGTCATTTGCAAATGACGGCGGAACGGGCAATCGCGCTTTACGACTATTATGATCAGATGCAATGACGCGCTGGTGGCTGTTCTTGCCCGTGGGGGCCATGACCGTTTTCGCAGGCTGGTTTGGCTGGCAGTTGGGCGCACCTAAATCTGACACAAAAATCATTAACTTTTATGCCGCAGATTACACCGCACAGACGGGGGCCCTTGCAACCCATTGCGAGGCGCGTCCCTCATTTGTCGAAGGTACGCGTATGATTATCGACTGTATCGAACCCGCAGGTGGCGGTTTGCGCTATGTCGTTGGGCCCCGCGGCGGGCTTATCCGAAAAGTCATCATCAAGGAACCACAGGCATGAGCCGGAATTTACATCAAGACGCGTTAGACCTTGTAGCAGGCGCTGCGGCCCACGCTGCCGCAGGTGGCGGCGAAAAGTCCCGCGCCCGCCATGTGGGCCGTGGCAAGATGCTTCCGCGCGACCGTGTTGCCAACCTGCTTGATGCGGGATCGCCGTTCTTGGAAATCGGCGCAACAGCAGCGCATGGCATGTACGACGGGGCCGCCCCTTGCGCGGGCGTGATCGCAGGCATTGGCACCGTGTCAGGCACCCAAGTCATGATCGTGTGCAACGACGCCACCGTGAAAGGCGGCACCTACTATCCGATGACCGTCAAAAAACACCTGCGCGCCCAAGAGATCGCGGCGGCCTGTCATCTGCCCTGCGTCTATCTGGTCGACAGCGGCGGGGCGAACCTGCCCAACCAAGATGAAGTATTCCCTGATCGCGACCACTTTGGCCGGATATTTTATAATCAGGCGAACATGTCCGCGGCTGGCATCCCTCAGATCGCCGTTGTGATGGGCAGTTGCACGGCAGGGGGCGCATATGTGCCCGCAATGGCTGACGTATCGATTATCGTGCGCGACCAAGGCACTATCTTTCTGGCTGGCCCGCCACTGGTCAAAGCTGCCACAGGCGAAATCGTCAGCGCCGAGGATTTGGGTGGCGGCGATGTGCACACACGTCTTTCGGGTGTCGCCGACTATCTGGCCGAAGATGACGCGCATGCATTGGCACTTGCCCGCCAAGCGGTTGCCAATTGTGCAATAAGGCCAGCAACCCCGCTGCGTCGCACACCGATGCAGCCAAAGCTGGACCCTGATACCTTGTTTGATGTGGTCCCAGCCGACTTGCGCACGCCTTACGACATCCGCGAAGTGATCAAACGGATTGTCGACAACTCCGATTTTGACGAATTCAAAGCCCGCTTTGGCGATACGCTTGTCACAGGGTTTGCCCATATCGACGGCTATCCATGCGGGATCGTGGCCAACAACGGTGTGCTTTTCTCGGAGGCCGCCCAAAAAGGCGCGCATTTTGTCGAACTTTGCAGCCAACGTAAAATTCCACTGATATTCTTGCAAAACATCACTGGCTTTATGGTCGGGCAGAAATACGAGAACGAAGGTATCGCGCGGCATGGGGCCAAAATGGTGACGGCTGTGGCCACCACATCGGTCCCAAAAATCACAATGGTAGTCGGCGGATCGTTTGGGGCGGGCAATTACGGCATGGCTGGCCGCGCCTATAGCCCAGACTTCATGTGGTCATGGCCCACCAGCCGAATTGGCGTCATGGGTGGTGAACAAGCTGCAGGGGTGCTCGCATCCGTCAAACGTGACGCGATTGAACGTCAAGGCGGCGACTGGTCCGCAGATGAAGAGGCCGCCTTCAAGCAGCCCACCATCGATATGTTTACCGAACAATCCCATCCGCTTTATGCCTCGGCGCGGCTCTGGGACGACGGGATCATCGATCCGCGCAAATCTCGTGATGTGCTGGCGCTTTCGTTGCGGGCTTGCATGAACAAAGACATTCCAGACACACGCTTTGGCGTGTTTCGGATGTAGCCGATGAATGCCATATCATTTGCCTATGCGGTTTTGCTGTTTGCAGGGCTTGTCGGGGTCGCCAACTGGATATCCCCGCACGAAAGCCTCACGGCTGACGGGTGTACGCTGAACTATGTCTATGACGGAGATACCGTTGCATTAGATTGCACAGATGGGCGTAAAACAGCACGACTGGTCGGGTTCGACACACCTGAAACAAAAGATTTTGGCTGCGCGGCCGAAAAAGAGCTGGGCGATAAGGCTACGCTGCGGCTCCGAACTCTGGCTACATCGGGTGACGTGACCTTTGATGGCAATGGTTATGACAAATACGGACGCGTCTTGGCTGTGATGAAAGTCGACGGCGCGGATGTATCCAATACGCTGATCAATGAGGGTTTGGCTGTGGCCTATGCAGGCGGTAAGCGCATCAATTGGTGCCGGAAGTTGGGATGAATAGCATGTTTGATAAAATTCTTATTGCGAACAGGGGCGAGATAGCCTGCCGGATTATCCGCACCGCCCGTGCGCTGGGCGTCCAAACCGTCGCGGTTTATTCGGATGCTGACAAAGATGCGCTTCATGTGGCGCAAGCCGATCAAGCGGTCCGGCTTGGTCCTGCCCCTGTGGTGGATAGCTACCTGCGCGGTGATCTGATTATTCAAGCCGCGCTGGATACCGGTGCGCAAGCCATTCACCCCGGATACGGGTTCTTGTCCGAGAACCCTGACTTTGTCGACGCAGTGGTCGCTGCCGGATTGGTGTTCGTCGGCCCATCGGCAGGTGCGATCCGTGCGATGGGCCTGAAAGACGCCGCCAAGGTGTTGATGGAAAAGGCGGGCGTGCCCGTTGTGCCCGGCTATCACGGGTCCGATCAAACGACCCAGACCTTAGCCCATGAGGCCACGCAAACCGGCTATCCCGTTTTGATCAAAGCAGTCGCTGGGGGCGGCGGTAAGGGCATGCGGCTTGTTGAGGACCCTGCTGATTTCACGGAATCCCTCGCGTCCGCACAGGCAGAAGCCAAGACATCATTCGGCAACGCTGATGTCCTGATCGAAAAATACGTCACCCACCCACGCCATATCGAAGTGCAGATATTTGGTGATGGCACTGACGCTGTGCATTTGTTTGAACGGGACTGCTCGCTGCAACGTCGTCATCAAAAGGTGATCGAAGAAGCTCCAGCCCCCGGCATGACACTTGATATGCGCACCGTGATGGGGGACGCCGCTGTAAAGGCTGCAAAGGCTATCGGGTATGCAGGCGCAGGGACCATCGAATTTATCGTCGACGGGTCCGACGGGCTGCGCCCTGATCGGTTCTGGTTCATGGAGATGAACACCCGCCTTCAAGTTGAACACCCCGTGACCGAAGCCATCACAGGTGTTGATCTGGTCGCATGGCAATTGCACGTGGCCGCAGGTGGAACACTGCCGCTGACCCAAGATCAGCTCTTCATCAATGGCCACAGCTTCGAAGCCCGCATTTACGCCGAAGACGTGCCTGCTGGGTTTTTGCCTGCAACGGGGACGCTATCCCATCTTACGTTCCCCACCGATGCGCGGATCGACAGCGGCGTCGTCGCAGGATCGGAAATCTCCCCGTGGTACGACCCAATGATTGCGAAGCTGACGGTGCACGGTCCAACCCGAGATGTTGCGCTCAAACGTTTGCAAACAGCGCTGGGCAAGACTGAGGCAGCAGGGACGACAACGAACCTGAACTTCCTGCGCAAACTGGCCGCTCAAACGGACTTTGCAGCAGGCAACGTGGATACAGGGCTTATCGCGCGGCACCACGACGAGCTTTGCGCGGATGACGCAGCAACCCCACTCGACATCACTGTTGCTGCTATGACGTCCATGGCGCTATGCGCGCCAATGGATACACACGCAGGCTTCGCGCTTTGGACGCCGCTTGTGCAGACCGTGACCTTACAGCGGGGCGAAGACGTGATCCGCACAACTGTGACAATCACTGGACAAACAACAGTGGACGTTTGCATTGACGACGTTGCTCTAACTCTGTCAGCACAAGGCACTGGCTGGGCCGCAAACGGCCAACGCCGCCATGCTGTCCGTCACAATGACCAGATCAGCGTCTTTGGTCGGCAAACGATCACCTTTACAGCCCCCAATCCGCTGGACCGCGGCGGGGCGACATTTGGCGGGGATACCGTGACAGCCCCGATGCCCGGTCTGATCCAAGACGTTGCAATCGCAAAAGGCGATCAGGTTACCCAAGGGCAGCGCCTGGTCGTGCTTGAAGCGATGAAAATGGAACATATTTTGCGCGCCCCCCGTGATGGCACAGTACAAGGCGTATCGGCTACAATCGGTGGGCAAGTCAGCGCGGGCGATATCCTTGTAGCATTGGAACCTGAGGCATGAGCGATTTTGTCACCCTGCATGAGGTTGGCCCCCGCGACGGGCTGCAAAACGAGCCCACTCTGATCCCAACTGCTGATAAAATCCGTCTGATCAACTTGCTTGGCACCTCTGGTCTGCGACACATTGAGGTTGGCAGCTTTGTCAGCCCTAAATGGGTGCCGCAAATGGCGGACACGACACAAGTGCTGGCACAGATTGCACCTACGGGCGCGCAAATCGCGGTCCTTGTGCCAAATATGAAAGGTTGGGAGGGGTTCATCGCTGCCCGCCAACCCAAGACAGATTACCAAGTTGCGGTGTTTATTTCTGCTTCCGAAGGATTTTCACAAAGTAACCTTGGGTGCTCTATCGCAGAGAGCGTGGAGCGACTGGCACCCGTGATCGCGGCGGCAAAATTGGCAGGGGTCGCCATCCGCGGCTACGTGTCTTGTGTGACGGACTGCCCGTTTGACGGACCAACGGCCCCTGCGGCAGTGGCGCACACAGTGGGGATGCTGCGCACCCTTGCTCCGATGCCCATCTCGCTTGGGGATACAATCGGGCACGGAACACCGCACACAGTTGCGGCCATGCTGCGGGCTGTTCTGGCAGAAACCTCTGCGGATAACCTCGCAGGGCATTTCCACGACACAGGGGGGCGGGCGATTGATAACATTTCCCTCAGCCTTGATATGGGCTTGCGATCCTTTGACACATCCGTGGGCGGCTTGGGTGGTTGTCCCTATGCACCTGGCGCACCCGGCAATGTGGCGACCGAAGCGGTCCTTGCACGGCTACACGCAGATGGATTGCACACAGGCGTCGACGCGGATGTGATTGCTCAAGCGGCAAAACTGGCAAAAGGAATGCGCCCATGACGGTGACATTGACGGTTGATAAACGCGGTGTGGCATCCCTGATGCTGAACCGACCAGACAAACATAATGCGATGTCGGCGGATATGATCCGTGATTTGGCCACCGCTGCGCAAGATATTGCCGCAAACCGAGATATCCGCGTTGTCGTGCTTGGGGGGAATGGTGTGTCGTTCTGCGCAGGTGGTGACTTAAACTGGATGCGTGACCAAATGGCGGCTGACACGGCCGCGCGCAGGGCAGGGGCAACTGCACTAGCGCACATGCTTGGGGCGCTCAACACGCTGCCGCAACCTGTGATCGGACGTATTCATGGGAACGCCTTTGGGGGCGGGATCGGATTGGCCTGTGTCTGCGACGTGGCCATCGGCGTGACGGGGGCAAAATTCGGACTGACGGAAACCAAACTCGGGCTGATCCCTGCAACTATCGGCCCTTATGTGGTGGCCCGCATGGGCGAATCCTTTGCGCGGCGGGTGTTCATGTCGTCGCGGATCTTTGACGCGTCTGAGGCTGAAACATTCGGGATCATCGCCAAAGCGGTCACCATAGAAACTCTTGACGCAGCCGTCGAGGCAGAGATCACACCATACCTTAACTGCGCACCATCCGCAGTCGCCGCAGCCAAGGCATTGGCGCGCAAGCTTGGACCGACAATCGACGACACCACGGTTACCGCATCCATCGATGCGCTGATCACCGCATGGGACGGGGACGCGGCGGCACAGGGCATTGCTGCATTTTTCGACAAACAGCCCCCACCTTGGGCAAAATAGCGGCACAAAATAGCGGCGTAAAATCGCACCCTATCTAGGGTCGGCGATGGTTGACCCTATCAGGGCGGAGGGGTAAGTGTGGGCCAACAGATTGTAGCACCGCACGTAGCGCGGCCACCTGCCTAAGGATAGACCCTTGCAAGACATGCTGAACGAATACCTTCCTATCATGATCTTTTTGGGGCTGGCGATTGCGCTGGGCCTGATTTTGATCCTTGCAGCAGCGGTCATCGCTGTGCGCAATCCGGACCCTGAAAAAGTGTCGGCCTACGAATGTGGGTTCAACGCATTTGATGATGCGCGGATGAAATTTGACGTGCGGTTCTACCTCGTGTCGATCCTGTTCATCATCTTTGACCTTGAGGTCGCGTTCCTGTTCCCATGGGCCGTGGCGTTCAAAGACATCTCAATGGTTGGATTTTGGTCGATGATGGTATTCCTCGGGGTGCTGACAATCGGCTTTGCATACGAATGGAAAAAGGGAGCGCTCGAATGGGAGTGATGACCGGGGCCAATACGGCCGGCGCAGACAAAGAACACGGCACGCAGCTGTTGAACGCGGAATTGCAGGACAAGGGTTTCCTTGTGACCAGCACCGCCGACATGGTGAACTGGGCGCGGACAGGGTCCTTGCATTGGATGACATTCGGTCTGGCCTGCTGTGCGGTTGAAATGATGCACACATCCATGCCGCGCTATGACCTTGAACGGTTTGGCACGGCACCACGTGCGTCCCCGCGTCAGTCTGACCTGATGATCGTGGCTGGCACTTTGACCAACAAAATGGCGCCCGCACTACGCAAAGTTTACGACCAGATGCCAGAGCCACGCTATGTGATCTCGATGGGGTCCTGCGCAAACGGCGGCGGTTATTACCACTATTCCTATAGCGTTGTGCGCGGCTGTGACCGGATTGTCCCTGTGGACATCTATGTCCCCGGCTGCCCACCAACCGCAGAGGCACTGCTTTACGGCATCCTGCAACTGCAACGCAAAATCCGCCGGACAGGGACGATCACACGATGACTGACGCACTTCAGGAACTGGGCATGCACCTTGAGATGAAACGCACAGATTGCGTTTTGTCGTGGGAAGTTACCAACGACGAGCTGACCGTGACAATCGCGCCGACGTCTGTGGTGTCATTTGTAGAGTTCCTCAAATCCGACGGCACATGCCAGTTCTCAAGCCTTGTGGATATCACAGCTGTTGATTACCCGCAGCGCGCCAAGCGGTTCGACGTGATCTATCACTTCTTGTCGATGTACCAGAACCACCGCATCCGCCTGCGCGTACAAATCCGCGAAGACGAGATGGTGCCATCCATTATCGACGTGCACCCATCCTCCAACTGGTTCGAGCGCGAGATTTTTGACATGTTCGGTATCCTGTTTTCAGGCCACCCCGATCTGCGCCGCATCCTGACCGATTACGGTTTTCGCGGACATCCGCTGCGTAAAGATTTTCCAACCACAGGCTATACCGAAGTCCGTTATGATGAAGTGCAAAAGCGCGTCGTCTATGAGCCCGTGTCATTGGTGCAAGAATACCGCCAGTTCGACTTTATGTCGCCATGGGAAGGGGCCGAATACATCCTGCCCGGTGATGACAAAGCCAAGGAGGCTGCCAAATGATGGACGGCGATATCCGCGTGAACAAATATGACGACGGCACCTCTGATGCGCTGACCGGCGAACAGAAGATCCGCAATTTCAACATCAACTTTGGCCCGCAGCACCCTGCGGCCCACGGCGTTTTGCGTCTGGTGCTGGAACTTGATGGCGAGATTGTAGAACGTTGCGATCCGCACATCGGCCTGCTGCACCGTGGCACTGAAAAGCTGATGGAAAGCCGGACCTACCTGCAAAATCTGCCCTATCTGGACCGTCTCGATTACGTGGCCCCGATGAACCAAGAACACGCTTGGTGCTTGGCTATCGAAAAGCTGACAGGCACGGTCGTACCGCGTCGCGCATCCTTAATCCGCGTGCTGTATTCCGAAATTGGCCGCGTCCTGTCTCATCTGCTCAACGTGACGACGCAGGCGATGGACGTTGGCGCACTCACCCCGCCACTGTGGGGCTTTGAAGAGCGCGAAAAGCTGATGGTGTTCTATGAACGCGCATCTGGCGCACGTCTGCACGCCGCCTATTTCCGTCCCGGCGGTGTTCATCAAGACCTGCCAGCCGACCTGATTGAAGACATCGACACGTGGGCCGTTGAATTCCCGAAAGTCATGGCAGACATCGACGGCTTGCTAACCGAAAACCGTATTTTCAAACAGCGTAACTGCGATATTGGCGTTGTGACGGAACAAGAAATCCAAGACTGGGGTTTCTCTGGTGTCATGGTGCGTGGGTCCGGCCTTGCTTGGGATTTGCGCCGTGCGCAGCCTTATGAATGCTACGACGAATTTGAATTTGAAATCCCTGTGGGCAAAAACGGCGACTGCTATGACAGGTACCTGTGCCGCATGGAAGAAATGCGCCAGTCCACATCCATCATCCGTCAGGCTTGCGAAAAGCTGCGCAATGAACTCGGCGATGTGATGGCACGCGGCAAGATGGCCCCGCCAACACGCGGCGAGATGAAAACCTCGATGGAAGCCTTGATCCACCACTTCAAGCTTTATACCGAAGGGTTTCATGTGCCTGCCGGCGAAGTTTACGCAGCCGTTGAAGCCCCCAAAGGCGAATTTGGCGTGTTCCTTGTGGCCGATGGGTCCAATAAACCGTACCGCGCCAAACTGCGCGCACCGGGGTATTTGCACCTGCAAGCGATGGATCACATCGCATCTGGGCACCAACTGGCCGACGTGGCTGCCATCATCGGCACCATGGACGTTGTATTTGGAGAAATTGACCGATGATCCGTACCACAACAGCAGTCGCGATCCTTGGCCTGTCGGCCTGTTCCACAGTTACTGATTTTCGTGCGTCAATGGGCGGCGGCGCTAGAACGCCAACACCAGTTGCGGCGGCGATTGTTGCACCTCAACCGCAAGTCCTGACCGCCAAAGAACGGCTTTTGGCGGCAATCGAAGGGCAGGGCTGCGAATTGAACGCGACCAACGTCAATGCGGTTTTGGCAAGTGCGGTGATCAACCGCGAAGAATTGCTCCAACTGACCCCACAACTGCAATCCGAAGGTCGGGTTGAAGTCGCAGGCAGCGGTGCAATCCGCTCTACCTCGGCTATTTGTACTTAACGCTTAAGCGACCGGAAAACTTTTATGCTGCGCAGACTACACAAAGATCAGCCCGAAACGTTTGCGTTTACACCCGCAAATCAAGAATGGGCGCAGGCCCAGATCACGAAATATCCCGAAGGCCGTCAGGCGTCCGCGATTATTCCGCTGTTGTGGCGTGCGCAAGAACAAGAAGGCTGGCTGACACGCCCCGCGATTGAGCAGATTTCAGCAATGCTTGATCTTGCCTTTATCCGTGGGCTCGAAGTGGCATCTTTCTACTTTATGTTCCAACTGCAACCAGTTGGTTCTGTTGCACATATCCAAGTCTGCGGCACGTTGTCTTGCATGATTTGCGGCGCAGAAGATTTGGTGGCTATTTGCAAAGATAAAATCGCCGACAAACCCCACGCGCTGTCTGCCGACGGCAAGTTTTCGTGGGAAGAAGTCGAATGCTTGGGCTCTTGCGCAAATGCGCCGATGGCTCAGATTGGCAAAGATTATTATGAAGACCTGACATCCGCACGGTTTACCGAAATTCTGGATGAATTGGCTGCAGGGCAGGTCCCTATTCCGGGGCCGCAGAACGGTCGTTACGCAGCTGAACCGCTCAAGGGCCTGACGACGCTGCAGGATTACGACAGCGGCAAGACGCAGTATAACGCGTCTGTTCAGTTAGCCGTTGATCTTGGCGACACAATCAAGCGGATCGATGGAACCGAAGTTCCGCTTTTGACACCGTGGTTGAATAAAGCTGTACCTGCGAAAAAGAAAGCCGCGGCAAAGCCTGCCGTTAAGGCGAAAGCTGCGGTGCCCAAAGCCAAGCCAGCTGACGTGACAGCACCGATTGCGCCAAAAGAATCTGAATCGGCGGGCACAAAGCCTCTTACTATGACCGCCCCACGCAAGTCAGGCGCCGACGATCTGAAATTGATCAGTGGTGTTGGACCGAAACTTGAAGACGTGTTGAACGATCTTGGCTTCTGGCATTTTGATCAAGTCGCCAATTGGACTGGCGCTGAAATCGCTTGGGTTGATAGTAAATTGAAGTTCAAAGGACGTATCGAGCGGGATGACTGGATGGCTCAGGCTGCCAAACTGGCCCAAGCCTAGACCCTAAATAGGGCAGTTGCGACACAATGACCCACAAAATAGGGTGTTTGAGTCTTAAAGGCTTCAATTGTCAGTGCCATCGCGCTTATCGTGACATCGCTGCTCTGCGCCATGGCTGTCACCGTGGTGGAAAAGTTGTGAAATAGATGGGCAAAGCGCGGATAATACCGCGCGCCCTCAGGGAGAATGAAGACAATGACTGATATTGCACCAAAACGGAACGGGATCATTGCGATCTCAGCCCTCTTCGGCCTGTTGGCCGCAGCGGTGGCGCTGTTTGCATTTGCCTATAGCGTGTTTGGCGCCATTTTGATTGGACTGATTGTTGCGGTGATCGTGGCGATTATTTTGTGGATGAGTTGGCAGGATACGAATTCCGGTTCGGTCATTAGCCCATCATCCGCCTCTAATGACGCCGCCGCAGCAGCCAGTTCTGGCGCAGCAGCAACATCGACTGCCGCCGCACCGAAAGATGCGATTGCAACATCTGTTTTATCAGCACCAACAGCGAAGCCCGCAGATGCCAAGGCGGCGGTAGCGAAAGTTACTGACAAGCCAAAAGCAGCGGCTAAGCCAGCGGCAGCGAAAGCAGCAGCTAAGCCAGCGGCAGCGAAAGCAGCGGCTAAGCCAGCGGCAGCGAAAGCAGCGGCTAAACCAGCGGCAGCGAAAGCAGCGGCTAAACCAGCGGCAGCGAAAGCAGCAGCTAAACCAGCGGCAGCGAAAGCAGCGGCTAAGCCAGCGGCAGCGAAAGTAGCGACTAAACCAAAGGCAGCGAAAGCAGCGACTAAACCAAAGGCCGCGAAAGCAGCGGCTAAGCCAGCGGCGGCGAAAGCAGCGGCTAAGCCAGCGGCGGCGAAAGCAGCGGCTAAGCCAGCGGCAGCAAAAGCGGCGGCTAAACCAAAGGCAACCAAGCCAGCAGCAGCTAAGCCAGCAGTATTGGCAAAAGCCCGTACTGGTGGTCCAGACGATCTTAAGATGATCAAGGGCGTCGGTCCAGTTCTTGAAAAAGCCCTGCACGAAACGGGCGTTTTCCACTTTGACCAAGTCGGTGCATGGACAAACCGTGACGCGCTTTGGTTCGACGATAACGTGAAAGGCGCGAATGGCCGCGTTGTACGTGATGGTTGGATCAAGCAGGCACGTATCTTGGCCAAAGGCGGCACGACTGAGTTTTCGAATAAGGTAAAGAAGGGCGGCGTTTACTAAACGCGGGCTAATTAATAATGGTGCAGAATCAAAATAAATCTGGAGCAGGGCAACGCACAGCGGTTGTTGTTGCTGCAACAGGGATACTTTGGATCTGCGCCAACCTTGCAGGTGAACTTTTGGGGCTGTCGGTACGTATCCGCACGCTTTTTGATCTCATCGCACTGGCAGCCTTCGGGTTTGCGCTCTATATGACATTCAACCTGTGGCGCGCGCGCCAACACGACAAGGATGACGGCTAATGCTGAAAGACCAAGACCGGATTTTCACGAACCTTTACGGCATGCACGACCGGACCCTCAAGGGGGCTCAGGCGCGTGGGCATTGGGATGGCACGGCCGCTATTATCAAGAAAGGTCGCGGACACATCATCGATGAGATGAAAGCATCCGGGCTACGTGGCCGTGGCGGCGCTGGTTTTCCGACAGGTCTAAAATGGTCGTTTATGCCAAAAGAAAGCGACGGTCGCCCGTCCTATCTGGTTGTGAACGCCGACGAATCCGAGCCGGGCACGTGTAAAGACCGCGAGATCATGCGCCATGATCCGCACACATTGGTCGAAGGCTGCCTGATCGCGTCTTTCGCCATGAACGCAAACGCGTGCTACATTTATATTCGCGGCGAATACATCCGCGAACGCGAAGCGCTGCAAGCCGCCATTGATGAAGCTTACGCGGCTGGTCTGGTTGGTAAGAACGCTGCGAAATCCGGTTGGGATTTTGACATCTATCTGGCACACGGGGCCGGGGCCTATATCTGCGGTGAAGAAACAGCATTGCTGGAGAGCTTGGAAGGTAAAAAAGGCATGCCGCGTATGAAGCCACCTTTCCCTGCGGGGGCTGGCCTGTACGGCTGTCCAACCACAGTGAACAACGTGGAATCGATCGCAGTTGTGCCGACAATTCTGCGCCGCGGCGGCAGCTGGTTCTCTGGCATTGGACGCGCGAATAACGCGGGCACCAAACTGTTTGCGATCTCTGGCCACGTCAACAACCCGTGCGTTGTCGAAGAAGAAATGGGCATCCCATTTGAAGAACTAATCGAAAAGCATTGCGGCGGAATTCGCGGCGGCTGGGACAATCTAAAGGCTGTGATCCCCGGTGGATCATCCGTGCCAAACGTGCGCGGTGAAGATATGCGCGACGCGATCATGGACTTTGACGGGCTGAAAGAAAAAGGGTCTTCCCTTGGTACCGCTGCGGTCATCGTGATGGATAACTCCACAGATATGATCAAAGCCGTTTGGCGCCTGTCCAAATTCTATAAGCACGAATCGTGTGGCCAATGTACGCCATGCCGTGAGGGCACCGGTTGGATGATGCGCGTCATGGCGCGCCTGGTCGAAGGGAACGCATCGGTCGACGAAATCGACATGCTGCTCGACGTGACCAAACAAGTCGAAGGCCACACAATCTGCGCGCTTGGCGATGCGGCCGCTTGGCCAATTCAGGCGTTGATAAAGAACTTCCGTGGCGACATTGAAGACCGGATCGCGCACAAACGCAGCACGATCGCGGCTGAATAACAGGCGGTGGGTCAAGACCCATCCTACACAGGTGCGCCGAAACGACATCTGGCAGAACTAAATATTGGGCGCCTCATAGCGCCCGTTGACGATCCGCGTGTTGCTGATTTCATGAACAATCTTGACCGGATTAACGGGCTTGGCAAACGCATGCCAGGATTTGTTTGGATCATGGAAGGCGAGGCAGGTTCAGGCAACACAGACACTGCGATCGACGGTGATACGCAGTTTATTCCCAACCTTACTGTCTGGGAAACACCCGCCCATTTGCAAACATTTGTGTTCGACACCCTGCATGCCATATTTATGGACCGCCGCTCCGAATGGTTTGAAGTTTTAGGCGACATGCATTTTGTCATGTGGTGGGTGCCGGCCGGATATACCCCCACATTGGCCGAGGCATTGGCGAAACTTGACCACTTGCGCGCGCACGGTGATAGCGAAGATGCGTTCGGCTGGGACTATATGCGCGCCAACATGGCGCCATCCGCGTAAACCCGCTTGCAGCCCAGCAAAACGCAATCTGTTATTGAATAACAACGTGCGACGGCCGACATCTACCCCAAGCAGGGCGATGTGCCCGTATCTAAAAGAAAGATTTGGCCCATGAAAAAGACACAAGCATTTGCATTGGCAATTGGCGTGACTGTCGCAGGCCTGAGCGGGGCGGCCACAGCTAATCCGGCGTTGAAAGATGTGGCTTACGTGCGTGAAGGTATCATCGCGACGGGTATGGCATTGGAGCTTTCCGAGAAGTGCAGCAGCATCAGTCCTCGCCGGATTCGCGGATTAAACTATTTGTTTTCATTGCGTAATTACGCGTTTGATCTTGGGTTTTCTCGTACCGAAGTCGACGCCTACGTGAACGACAAAGCCGAAGAAAACCGTTTGAAAGAAATCGCTTACGGTCGTTTGCGAGATCTTGGAACTGTCTCCGGTGACGTCGCCAGCTATTGCACTGTTGGCCGCGCGGAAATCGCCAAAGGCAGCGCAATTGGGCAGCTCTTACGCTAACCTTTTGGGTGTCACAGCAATTATTCAAGACATCGCTCCGAAAGAAGCCACTTTCGGGGCGGTTTTTTTGTCAATCCGACTGGCATCGCAGGCAATGTCGCGTTAGACCCGAACAAACGGCACCCCAATGATTGGGTATGCTGTGCAATGGGAATATAAAGGCGCGCTATGTCTGATCTTCGCAAAGTTGTTATCGATGGAAATGAGGTCGAGGTTGACGGGGCAATGACCCTGATCCAGGCCTGTGAAGAGGCGGGTATCGAGATTCCGCGTTTTTGCTACCATGAACGCCTGTCTATCGCCGGCAATTGCCGGATGTGTCTGGTCGAAGTTGTGGGCGGCCCGCCAAAGCCAGCTGCGTCTTGCGCCATGCAGGTCAAAGATTTGCGTCCCGGTCCAGAAGGCCAGCCGCCTGTTGTGAAAACCAATTCGCCTATGGTCAAAAAAGCCCGCGAAGGTGTGATGGAATTCCTTCTCATCAACCATCCCCTTGATTGCCCAATTTGCGACCAAGGCGGCGAGTGTGATTTGCAAGACCAAGCCATGGCATATGGCGTCGACTTTAGCCGCTTTCGCGAACCAAAGCGCGCGACCGACGATCTTGATCTCGGCCCGCTTGTTGAAACCCACATGACCCGGTGTATTTCGTGTACCCGTTGTGTGCGCTTCACCACGGAAGTCGCGGGTATCCATCAGATGGGCCAGACTGGTCGCGGTGAAGATGCCGAAATTACATCTTACTTGGGTGAAACTCTTGATAGTAACCTGCAGGGCAATATCATTGATTTGTGTCCCGTTGGTGCGCTTGTGTCCAAGCCATATGCCTTTACTGCCCGTCCTTGGGAATTGACCAAAACCGAATCTATTGATGTGATGGACGGCCTTGGCTCGAACATCCGCGTTGATACCAAAGGCCGCGAAGTCATGCGCTTTTTGCCGCGTAACCATGACGGCGTGAACGAGGAATGGATTTCCGACAAAACACGTTTCGTTTGGGACGGTCTGCGCCGCCAACGTCTCGATACACCGTACATTCGTGAAAACGGCAAGCTGCGTAAGGCAGATTGGCCTGAGGCTTTGAAAGCCGCTGCCGCTGCGATGAAGGGCAAAAAGATTGCTGGCCTTGTTGGTGATCTTGCGCCGACCGAGGCCGCATTTGCGTTGAAGGCATTGATTGAAGGGCAGGGTGGCACTGTTGAGTGTCGTACCGATAATGCTGCGCTGCCAGCGGGCAACCGGTCTGGCTATGTCGGCACCGCTGCCATTGAAGACATCGACACCGCTGAAAAGATTTTGCTTATCGGGACCAACCCGAAAATGGAATCACCTGTTTTGAACGCGCGGTTGCTGCAGGCATGGTCGCGCGGCGCAAATATCGCGCGCATCGGCACGCCTGTTGATCTGACCTATCCGGTTGAAGATCTTGGCACTGGCCGCGAAGCGCTCGCTAACCTTGATGCTTTGGATGAAAACACACTTGTCATTATCGGCATGGGTGCATTGACCGAAGCAGATGGCGAGGCCGTACTTGGTACCGCAATGTCCAAGGCGGGTGGAAAGTTTCTTGTTCTGCACACTGCCGCTGGTCGTGTCGGCGCGATGGACGTGGGCGCAACAACTGATGGTGGGCTTAAGGCCGCTGTTGATGGTGCCGATGTGATCTATAACATGGGCGCAGACGAGCTTGATATCGATGCAGGTGCATTTGTGATCTACCAAGGGTCGCATGGCGACCGTGGCGCACACCGCGCTGACATCGTCTTACCTGCTGCAGCCTACACAGAAGAAAATGGGTTGTTCGTAAATACCGAAGGGCGGCCTCAGTTGGCGCTACGTGCATCGTTTGCACCGGGTGAAGCGAAAGAAAATTGGGCAATCCTACGGGCTTTGTCCGCTGAACTGGATGCAACGCTGCCATACGACAGCCTTAACGCATTGCGAACAGCCATGATTGCGGCACACCCACATCTCGGCGCAGTCGATGTCGTCGGGACAAACGACTGGGCACCGCTTAAGGCTAAAAAGATGGGCAACGCGGACTTCCGTTATGCCGTATCTGATTTCTACCTTACGAACCCAATCGCACGGGCCAGCCTGCTAATGGCGGAACTATCTTCAAACGCAAAAGAGCGGGCAACAGCCCGATTGGCTGCCGAATAAGTGAAAGTTATCGCGATCATATGCGCGCTTGCGCTGACGGCCTGCACAGTGTCAGAGCCAGACGTGACCATGGGATCAATGTCGCCATCCTACGACGGGATCGAGACACGGTTGTTGGATGGTGACTTGGTCAACTTTCGGGTTGCGATGACAGGTGCGACGTCTGTTGAGGACGTTACGAAATACGCTGAATGTGCGGCCGCACAATACACGCTGATCCGTGGTTATGGATTTTTGCGGCACGTGCGAACCCAAGCGGATGAAGAAGGCGGGCTCTGGTCCGCTGATGCAGTTTATACAATATCGCCTTCGCTTCCGCGTGGGCTCAAGACAATTGACGCCGAAGTGGCCGTCGCCGATTGCGGCACGGCTGGTATTCCAACGGTGTAAGGAAAAAGAACTATGGTCGAATTTTTCACCAATACCAATCTGGGCATCGTGCTTGTAATTTTGGGGCAGTGCCTGTTGGTCCTGATTCCGCTTTTGGTCGCACTTGCGTTCCTGATGTATGCTGACCGGAAAATCTGGGCCGCTGTGCAGATGCGCAAAGGGCCGAACATGGTTGGGCCTTTCGGGCTGCTACAATCATTCGCGGATTTCCTGAAATACATCGTCAAAGAGATTGTCGTGCCTGCGGGCGCTGACAAATTCGTCTTTTTCCTCGCGCCAATGATCGCTTTTGTTCTGGCTGTCATCACGTGGGCAGTTATCCCGTTCAACGACGGCTGGGTGATCTCAAACATCAACGTAGCAATCCTTTATGTCTTCGCGATCTCAAGTCTCGAAGTTTACGGCGTGATCATGGGGGGGTGGGCATCCAACTCCAAATATCCATTCTTGGGCTCATTACGGTCTGCCGCACAGATGATTTCCTATGAAGTCTCCATCGGCCTAATCATCATCGGCGTGATCATCTCCACAGGGTCTATGAACTTTGGCGATATTGTCGGCGCACAAGAAGGCGGGATCTTTAGTTGGTATTGGGTCGCGCACTTCCCGATGCTGTTCCTCTTCTTTATCAGCGCCTTGGCTGAAACAAATCGGCCACCGTTTGACCTTCCAGAAGCGGAATCAGAACTTGTTGCGGGTTACCAAGTCGAATATTCATCCACACCATTCCTGCTCTTTATGATCGGCGAATTGATGGCTGTCGTACTGATGTGCGCACTTGTCTCACTGCTGTTCTTGGGTGGTTGGTTGTCACCTGTCGGCTTCTTGCCAGACGGCGTATTCTGGATGGTCCTGAAAATGAGCGCTGTTTTCTTCATGTTCTCCATGGTGAAGGCACTGACACCGCGCTACCGCTACGACCAACTGATGCGGATCGGGTGGAAAATCTTCCTGCCACTTTCCCTGTTCTGGGTCGTGCTGGTATCGTTTCTTGCAAAATTTGAAGTTCTGGGCGGCTTTTGGGCCCGCTGGACAATGGGAGTTTAACCAATGAACGAGCCATTTGATTACACCCGTACCGCCAAATACTTCCTTCTGATGGATTTTTGGAAGGCGTTTGGGCTGGGAATAAAGTATTTCTTCAGCCCTAAGGCGACGTTGAACTACCCACACGAAAAGGGGCCATTGTCCCCGCGTTTCCGTGGTGAACACGCACTGCGCCGCTATCCAAATGGCGAAGAACGCTGCATCGCATGTAAACTGTGCGAAGCTGTTTGCCCTGCGCAAGCCATCACAATTGACGCAGAACCGCGCGATGATGGGTCTCGCCGTACAACCCGTTATGATATCGACATGACGAAATGTATCTACTGTGGTTTCTGTCAAGAAGCATGCCCAGTGGACGCAATCGTTGAAGGTCCGAATTTTGAATTCTCAACAGAGACCCGCGAAGAGCTGTATTACGACAAAGACAAGCTCTTGGAAAACGGCGACCGTTGGGAAGCAGAGATCGCGCGTAATCTTGAAATGGATGCGCCGTACCGATGACCTTAGGATTGGTGACATAAGATGGGTACTTGGGGAACAGGTAGCTTTGACAACGATGGCGCGTTGGACTTCCTTGCGGATTACCGCGAGGGGACTGTGGCCGTTGTCGAATCTGTCTTAAAAGATCTCGCTAATCTTGAAGACGGCACATACATCGAAATCGATGCAGGGCAGGCGGTGATTGTCGCAGCCGAGGTAATCGCCGCGTGTCACGACAACCCTGCTGAAGCGTTAGAAGAAGATACGCTCGAAGACACATTGGTGCACCGCGCCGCTGTGGTCGAACATCTTGACCTGATCGACTTTGCGACGACCGCCCTGCCTAAAATTCTAGTGTCCGAGACATCAGAATTGGCCGAGCTATGGGAAGACGCGGACCCAGCAGACGCAGAGGCGTTTCAAACAAACGTCGCTGATCTGCTTAACCGTTTGGGGGACATTGTATGACCGATAATCCGTTCGCCGCATTCTTGAAGATGGGCCAAGATATGGCCAAAGAATTTAACCCTGCGTCCGAGACGTTCGCGCCAAAGGGTTTTGAAGATTTGTTCCCAACAATGTCTCGCGACATGATGGAACAGTTCATGGGCAAAGGTATGAACCCCGACGGGTTGGATGCCAAAACCAAGCTTTTATTGACGCTGCACGCGCTGACCATCACTGGGGCCAGCGCCGACGTCCAGATTAGGCTAACCGTACGCCACCTTATCGAGGCAGGCGCCACAAAACAGGAAATCGCAGAAACAATCGCCCAAGCGGCGGTGTTCGGCGGTGTGCCTGCAATGACAAAGGCGATGGAAATCGCCACCGACGTGATGGAAAAGGACGCATCTTCATGACCGTTGCCGCATTCACATTTTACCTCTTTGCAATCACCACAGTTGCGGGCGGATTGATGACAGTCGTCAGCCGAAACCCCGTTCATTCGGTGCTTTGGCTAATTTTGTCATTCCTGTCATCTGCGGGGCTGTTCGTCCTGCTGGGCGCCGAATTCGTCGCCATGCTGCTGATCATCGTCTATGTCGGCGCGGTCGCGGTCCTGTTCTTGTTTGTTGTTATGATGCTCGACGTGGACTTTGCGGAACTCAAGGCAGAGATGTCGAAATACATGCCGCTGGCCTTGCTGATCGGTGTGATCATCTTGATGCAACTTGGCATGGCTTTTGGCGCTTGGGACTATTCACAAGCAGTCGCCGCTAATATCGATGCGCCCAAAGGGACTGAGCAGAATACAGCCGCCCTTGGCCTGCTAATCTATGACAAATACATCATGCTATTCCAGCTGTCCGCCTTGATCCTTCTGGTCGCGATGATCGGTGCAATCGTGCTGACTTTGCGCCACCGGACAGACATTAAACGCCAGAATGTCATGCAACAGATGCACCGCGATCCAGCAAAATCCATGAAGAACATCGACGTCAAACCAGGGCAGGGGCTTTAATCATGATCGGTATCGAACATTACCTCACCGTATCTGCGGCACTATTTGTGATTGGCATCTTTGGCCTCTTTCTCAACCGTAAGAACGTGATTATCCTGTTGATGAGCATCGAATTGATGCTGCTTGCAGTGAATATTAACTTTGTCGCCTTCTCCAGCTTCCTTGGGGATCTCGTCGGCCAAGTGTTCACGTTGTTCGTTCTGACAGTCGCCGCCGCCGAGGCCGCGATTGGTTTGGCGATCCTCGTATGTTTCTTCCGTAACCGCGGCACGATTGACGTCGAAGACGTCAACGTGATGAAGGGCTAAATCCATGGAAACCATTATCCTATTCGCCCCTTTGGTCGGTGCACTAATCGCGGGCTTTGGCTGGAAGTTTATCGGGGAAGCCGCCGCACAGTGGGTGACCACGGGATTGTTGTTTCTTGCGGCGTTCCTATCGTGGATCGTATTCCTGACATTTGACGGTGTAACGGAAAGCATCCAGATTATGCGCTGGATTGAATCCGGTACATTGTCCACCGATTGGGCGATCCGCATGGACCGTCTGACAGCCACAATGTTGATTGTTATCACGACGGTATCGGCACTCGTTCACCTGTATTCCGTTGGCTACATGGCGCACGACGACAACTTCGGTGAAGGCGAGCACTACAAGGCTCGTTTCTTCGCATACCTTTCATTCTTTACATTCGCGATGTTGATGCTGGTGACAGCCGACAACCTTGTGCAGATGTTCTTTGGTTGGGAAGGGGTTGGTGTGGCGTCATACCTGCTGATCGGTTTCTACTACAAAAAACCATCCGCCAATGCCGCCGCGATTAAGGCTTTCGTGGTCAACCGTGTTGGTGACTTTGGCTTCGCGCTTGGCATCTTCGCGCTCTATATGATGACTGACAGCATCAAATTTGACGACATCTTTGCAGCCATCCCAACGCTGGCACAGCAGGAGCTTACGTTCCTGTGGGCAGACTGGAACGCCGCAAATCTGATCGCTGTGCTGTTGTTCATCGGTGCGATGGGTAAATCGGCGCAATTGTTCTTGCACACTTGGCTTCCCGACGCGATGGAAGGGCCGACACCTGTGTCGGCACTCATCCACGCCGCGACAATGGTAACGGCTGGTGTCTTCCTTGTTTGCCGCATGTCCCCGTTGCTTGAATACGCACCAGAGGCGAAAAACTTCATCGTATTCATGGGCGCCACAACTGCGTTCATGGCAGCGACTGTTGGCCTTGTGCAAAACGATATCAAACGCGTCATCGCATATTCCACCATGTCGCAGCTTGGCTATATGTTTGTGGCCGCAGGTATCGGCGTTTATTCCGTCGCAATGTTCCACCTTCTGACACACGCTTTCTTTAAGGCGATGTTGTTCCTTGGTGCTGGCTCCGTGATCCACGGCATGCACCACGAACAAGATATGCGGAACTATGGCGGCTTGCGTCACAAAATGCCCAAAACGTTCTGGGCCATGATGATCGGCACACTCGCCATCACTGGGGTTGGTATCCCGTTCCTTTATATCGGTTTCCCTGTAGGGTTCGCGGGCTTTGTGTCCAAAGATGCGATTATCGAATCCGCCTATGCGGCACAGTCGTCCTATGCGTTCTGGATGCTTGTGATAGCGGCCTTCATGACCAGTTTCTACAGCTGGCGCCTGATGTTCATGACATTCTATGGCAAACCGCGCGGCGACAAACACACCCACGATAACGCGCATGAAAGCCCTAACGTCATGTTGATCCCGCTTGCGGTTTTGGCATTCGGCGCAGTGTTCTCTGGCATGGTGTTCTACAAACCATACTTTGGCAGCGATGCGTCTGTCGGTAAATTCTTTGGTGTATTAGACGCCTCGGAAGAAACTGAAGACCATGCAAACGCCTTCATGTTGATCTCGCCTGCAAATGCAGCGACCGAAGAAACAGATGACCACGCCGAAGAAGTCGAACACGGTGATGACCACGGCAAAGCCGAATGGCCAACTGAGCCGGGCAAAGGCGCTATCTTTAAAGCCGCCGACAACCACGTACTTCATGAAGCCCACGGTGTGCCAGCTTGGGTGAAACTGTCGCCATTCATCGCAATGATCAGCGGTTTAGCCTTGGCTTATCTGATGTATATTCGTCGCCCTGACCTGCCTGCCAAGTTAGCAGCACAGCAGGCACCGCTGTATAATTTCCTGTTGAATAAATGGTACTTTGACGAACTGTATGACGCGATCATCATCAAACCAGCGATGTGGCTCGGTCGGTTCTTGTGGAAACAGGGCGACACCAAAGTGATTGACGGCGGCATTAACGGCATCGCCATGGGCGTCGTACCGTTTGTGACCAAATGGGTGAACCGTGCACAGTCCGGCTATATCTTCACTTACGCCTTCGCCATGGTTCTTGGCATCACAGCCATGATCACATGGGTAACTATGACCGGAGGGGCCAACTAATGGGCAACCTACTTTCCCTCACCACGTTTATCCCGCTTTTGGGAGCTATCATTTTGGCGCTGTTCTTGCGCGGTGATGATGCTGCTGCACAAAGCAACGCCAAGTGGGTCGCGATGGCGACGACAGTGGCCACGTTCCTGGTGTCCTTGTTCATTCTGTTTGGGTTTGATGCATCCAATACTGACTTCCAGATGGTGGAAGAACGCGAATGGCTGTTGGGCATGAATTACAAAATGGGCGTCGACGGGATTTCGGTTTTGTTTGTGATGCTCACCACATTCCTGATGCCGCTTGTGATCGCGTCCTGTTGGACCGTCAGCACGCGCGTCAAAGAATATATGATCGCATTCTTGCTGCTAGAAACATTGATGCTCGGCGTCTTTATGGCGCTCGACCTCGTGCTGTTTTACCTCTTCTTCGAGGCAGGCTTGATCCCGATGTTCCTGATCATCGGCATCTGGGGCGGCAAAAACCGGATCTACGCATCGTTCAAATTCTTCCTCTATACCTTCCTCGGCTCCGTGCTGATGCTGGTTGCGATGGTTGCTATGTTTAGCGAAGCAGGGACCACAGACATTCCTGCACTGATGGCCTTTGAGTTTGGATCAGAAAACTTCTCGCTTATGGGCATTCAGGTCGTTGGCGGCATGCAAACCCTGATGTGGCTTGCGTTCTTCGCATCGTTTGCGGTGAAAATGCCAATGTGGCCAGTCCACACATGGCTGCCAGATGCGCACGTTCAGGCGCCAACCGCTGGTTCTGTTGTTCTTGCGGCGATCCTTTTGAAAATGGGCGGCTACGGTTTCTTGCGGTTCTCACTGCCAATGTTCCCAATTGGATCCGAAGTCATGGGCGATTTGGTCCTGTGGCTCTCAGCGATCGCAATCATCTATACGTCTTTGGTGGCTTTGGTCCAAGAAGACATGAAGAAACTGATTGCCTATTCATCCGTTGCCCACATGGGGTACGTGACGATGGGTATCTTTGCGGTCAACCAGCAGGGCATCGACGGTGCGATTTTCCAGATGATCAGCCACGGCTTTATCTCAGGGGCGTTGTTCCTGTTGGTCGGGGTTATTTACGACCGGATGCACACACGTGAAATCGACGCCTACGGTGGGCTTGTGAACCGGATGCCAGCTTTTGCGCTGATCTTCTTGTTCTTCACGATGGCGAACGTCGGCTTGCCAGGTACATCTGGGTTCGTCGGTGAATTCCTCGTGCTGATGGGTATCTTCCAAGTGAACACATGGGTGGCGATGTTCGCGACCACTGGGGTGATCTTGTCGGCAGCTTACGCTCTGTGGCTTTACCGCCGCGTCGTCATGGGCGACCTGATCAAAGAAAGCCTGCGGACAATCACTGACATGACCACCCGCGAGCGGTTCATCTTTGCGCCGCTGGTGTTCATGACATTGCTTTTGGGCGTTTATCCGGCGCTTGTGCTTGATATTATTGGACCAAGCGTTGCAGCGCTGGTTGAAAACTACGATATGGCGACGGCCGGCATGACAGCCGCCGCAACGCAGTAAGGAACCGATCACATGATCACTGCTGATATCCAAACCATGATGCCAGAGATTGTTCTGGCGATCTATGCAATGGGCGCGTTGCTCGTCGCCGTCTACACAACCAAAGACGCAATGGCGCCGGTGTTGACGTGGGTGACGTCTGGCGTTTTTGTCCTGCTTGCGCTCTGGATCGGGACGGGGACCACCGAAACTGTTACTGCATTCGACGGCATGTTCAACAACGACGGGTTCGCACGGTTTGCAAAAGTTGTAATCTTGCTGTCCGCTGCCGTAGTGTTGCTGATGTCACAAGAGTACATGCAGCGGCGTGGGTTGTTGAAATTCGAATACCCAATTCTGGTCGCTTTGTCCGTTGTGGGCATGATGGTTATGGTCTCGGCTGGCGATCTTATGGCGCTTTACATGGGGCTAGAACTGCAATCCTTAGCGCTTTACGTCGTGGCATCTCTTCGCCGCGATAGCGTCAAATCAACAGAAGCCGGCCTGAAATACTTCGTCCTGGGCGCGCTGTCATCCGGCTTGCTGCTGTATGGCGCATCGCTGGTTTACGGGTTCTCTGGCACAACACTGTTCTCGGGGATATATGCTGCCACGGCTGACGGTTATTCCGTTGGCTTGCTTATCGGCGTCGTGTTCTTGATCTCTGGCCTTGCGTTCAAAGTATCTGCAGCGCCGTTCCACATGTGGACACCAGACGTCTATGAGGGGTCACCAACACCTGTGACGGCGTTCTTTGCGACAGCCCCAAAAATTGCAGCAATGGCGATGTTTGCGCGTGTGGTACACGATGCATTCGGCGGGATTGTTGGTGAGTGGCAGCAAATCGTTGCATTCTTGTCGGTTCTGTCCATGTTCATTGGTGCAATCGCGGCCATCGGCCAACGCGACATCAAACGCCTGATGGCATACTCATCCATCGCGCACATGGGCTTTGCGCTTATGGGCCTCGCTGCGGGCACCGCATTCGGTGTACAAGCGATGCTGATCTACATGGCGATTTACGTCACCATGAACGTGGGTACATTTGCGTTTATCCTTAGTATGGAACGTGACGGTCGCCCCGTGACAGACATCCATTCATTAAAGATGTATTCCAAGAAACAGCCGCTTATGTCGCTGGTCGTCCTTGTGATGATGTTCAGCTTGGCTGGTGTTCCACCGCTGTTGGGATTCTTTGGTAAATTCTACGTGCTGCGGGCTGCCTATGACGCGGGCTTAGGTTGGTTGGCGGTTGCAGGCGTGATCGCATCCGTGATCGGCGCGTTCTACTATATTCGTATCGTGTATTTCGTGTACTTCGGCGATGATGACGATGGGTTGGACGGCAAGATGTCTCCGGTGCTTTGGGTCACAGCCGTTGTGACTGCGGCGATCGTGGGTTTGGCTTGGGTGCCGGGCATCAACCTGTTCGGTATTGAAGTGGTGGCACAGGCTGCGGCGGCAATACTTGTTAACTAACCAGATGACCCAGTGGCCCGCAGGGGTCGACAGGATCGTCTTGGACACCGTTGATAGCACAATGACAGAGGCTGCACGTGTTGCGGCCTCACTCACATCCCCCACATGGATTATGGCGCATCAGCAGACCGATGGGCGTGGGCGCAGGGGACGGGCTTGGATCACACCTCAGGGTAATCTGACAGCGACGCTGGTGTTCAAGCCGCAATGCTCACCCGCACAGGCCGCACAGCGATCATTCCTTGCAGCCAACGCGCTTTACCATGCGCTTGCGATTTATGTGCCTTCCGAAAAATTGAGCCTGAAATGGCCCAACGATGTACTTTTGAACGGTGGAAAAGTCGCTGGCATCCTTTTGGAATCTGCAGGGCACCGCGACGAAGTTAGTTATCTGTCCATAGGCATCGGCGTGAACCTGACAACGATGCCCGAAGGGGTCAAAGGCGCAACTTTTGCTCCGACCAGTCTCAAAGCAGCAGGCGGCTGGGACGTGGGCGCAGTTGATTTCCTGACAACGCTTGCCAACGCCTACGCGGACCAAGAAACGCTGCTGGCAACACATGGGTTCAACCGTATCCGCACCGATTGGCTAAAACATGCAGCCAAACTGGGCGAGGTCATCACAGCCCGCACAACGGTGGCCGAAATCACCGGCACATTTGATACCATCGATGAAAACGGTAATCTCGTGTTAATTACGGGTGAGGGGCCACAGACGATCCCCGCCGCTGACGTCTATTTCTGAAAAGGACCACACCATGCTTTTGGCTATCGATTGCGGCAACACCAACACGGTCTTTTCCATCTGGGACGGGTCCGCCTTTATCGGGACATGGCGGACGTCCACCGAATGGCAACGCACGGCGGATCAATATTACGTCTGGCTCAAAACCCTGATGGACATCCATAAGGTGGACGTAATTATCGACGAGGTCATCATCTCGTCCACCGTTCCGCGGGTCGTATACAATCTGCGGGTTCTGTCTGACCGCTATTTCAACTGCCGTCCGCTCGTCGTGGGTAAATCCGACTGCCTTCTGCCTGCTGACCCGCGTGTGGACGCAGGTACAGCGGTGGGGCCCGACCGGCTGGTGAACACAGCTGGGGCGTTTGATCGGCATGGCGGTAACCTGATCGTCGTAGACTTTGGAACTGCGACAACCTTTGACGTGGTCGACACCGACGGGGCTTACGTGGGCGGGGTGATCGCGCCTGGCGTAAACCTATCGCTCGAGGCCTTGCACAACGCGGCCGCCGCGTTACCTCACGTTGATATATCCAAACCGCAGGCGGTTGTCGGCACGAACACTGTGGCGTGTATGCAATCGGGCGTGTTTTGGGGTTACGTGGGGCTTGTCCGTGAGATATGCGCTCGGATTAAGGCTGAGCGGGGCGTAGCTATGCGCGTGATCTCGACCGGTGGGCTTGCGCCCCTGTTTGGCCAGACAGAAACATTATTTGACGTCTTTGAAGACGATTTGACGATGCACGGTTTGACCGTCATCCACCGCTACAACAAGGAAAATACATGAGCCGCAAAAAAGCAGCTGACCGCCTAATCTATCTGCCCCTCGGTGGGGCTGGCGAAATCGGCATGAACGCCTACGTCTATGGCTACGGCCAACCGGGCAAAGAGAAACTGATCGTTGTCGATCTGGGGATCACGTTCCCAGACATGGACACGACACCGGGCGTGGATATCATCCTGCCGGACATCACATGGCTGAAACAGCGCCGCGCTGACATCGTGGGTATCTTTATCACCCACGCACACGAAGACCACGTCGGCGGCATTGGCCACTATTGGGAAGACCTCGGCGCGCCCGTCTACGCGCGTCCTTTCACTGCGAACATCGCACGGCGCAAGTTGTCCGAGCATGGGCATCCAGATAGCGTTGTGACCGTTGTGGACGTCTATCCACAAGTGATCGACTGCGGACCGTTCCAAGTGTCCTATGTGCCAATCTCGCATTCGATCCCCGAAAGTGCGGGCCTGTTGATCGACACACCTGATGGGCGTGTTCTTCACTCCGGCGATTTCAAAATTGATGAAACACCTGTTGTCGGCGACCCGTTCAACCCTGAGCTTTGGGCTGAAATCTCAAAGGGTGGCGTAAAAGCACTGGTTTGCGATTCCACCAACGTGTTCAGCATGGAACCAGGTCGGTCCGAATCCACAATCGGCGACGCGATCGCCGAGATGATGAAAGAGGCGACAGGCTGCGTTGTGGCGACCACATTCGCATCGAACATCGCGCGTCTGAAAACACTGGCACTTGCAGCACAAAAGGCTGATCGTTCGGTCGTTCTTCTGGGCCGGTCCATGCGCCGCATGGTCGAAGCAGCAACCGAAACTGGTCTGCTGACAGGCTTCCCGCCATGCGTATCGCCAGAAGATGCGGTCAACATGCCACGCGAAAACCTGATGCTTTTGGTCACAGGATCACAAGGCGAACGGCGCGCCGCATCTGCACAACTGTCACAAGGGAAATACCTTGGTTTGACGTTGAAAGACGGAGACACGTTCTTGTTTTCGTCCAAAACCATTCCCGGTAACGAGCGCGGCGTGATCCGTATTATGAACCAACTGTCGGAACTTGGCGTTGACGTGATCGACGATGCTGGCGGCAAATACCACGTATCTGGTCACGCAAACCGCCCTGACTTGGCAACTTTGCATGAGATCGTGAAACCACAAATCCTGATCCCAATGCACGGCGAACACCGTCACCTGCGCGAGCACGTGAAGCTGGGCGCTGAACGTGGTTTGACGGGCATCGTGGCTGTAAACGGCATGATGATCGATTTGTCCGGTAACGCACCACAGGTTGTTGAACACATTGAAACTGGTCGGACTTATCTGGACGGTTCCGTCAAGGTTGGCCAATTCGACGGTGTCGTGCGTGACCGTATTCGTATGGCGCTAAACGGCCACATGATCGTGACGCTGATCTTGGATGAAAACGATGATCCGCTGGGTGACCCATGGGTTGAATTGATGGGCTTGTCCGAAAAAGGCCGCTCAAACGGTGCCTTGATCGAAGCTGTTGAAGCTGATTTGGCGCAGTACCTTGGCCGTGCAAACGACAAGACACTGATTGATGATGTAAAGCTAGAAAAAGAGCTAAAGAATGTGGCGCGTCGTGCGGCACATAGTTCAATCGGCAAAAAGCCAGAAGTGACCGTAATCGTCAGCCGCCTGAGTTAACCTCAGGCGTCTGCCTTTACCAATCGTGCAACCAGTTTGCGTACCAAAGGTGCGATAAACAGCACGATTGGGAAGGCGACGATCCAGCTTGTGATCCATGATCCAAGCCAATCCCCCACAAAATTATCCGTAAATCCTGTGACCCGCCATGTGGCGATCGCAGTGACGACGAATGTCATTAAGCCAGACAAGATAAGCCCGAACAGTTGCGGCGCAAAACGCGCGGGAATCATAGGCATTTATCCAAATAGGGGGAAGTGTGGACCGCCATAAGCGGTCCAAAATTTATGTTTTAACGCGCTCGATAAAGCTTTTTGCGATAAACGTGGGCGTATCATCACCCAAGCCAACAACCTTGTTGTTGTCGTTACGTCCGCGATCATTATTATTGCGATTGCGGCCGCCACGGTCATTTTTCGGCTTTTCGTCACGGCGATGATCATCACGCTTTGTGTCTTCGCGCTTATGGTCTTCACGTTTGTGATTGTCCCGCTGTCTGGCTTCGCGGGGCTTTTCTTCACGCTTGGTCTCTTCGCGCGGCGCATCAACGACAACAACAGGCGCGTCGGCCTTTGGTGCGTCAGCCTTTGGCGTTTCCACCTTAGGTGCGTCGACCTTTTCTTCACGTGGCTTGCGTGTCCGGCTACGTGTACGCTTCTCTTCTTTTGGAGCGCCGTCTGTCGCAGCAGGGGTCGCTGATGCAGGAGCAGCCCCACCAGATTTTAGAGGGTTATCAAGACGCGGAATTTCAGCCTGAACAAGGCGTTCTACATCTTCTAGGTTCTTCTCGTCGCGAGTTGAACAGATCATGATCGCTGTACCCGAGCGGCCAGCGCGACCTGTACGACCAATCCGGTGCACATAGTCTTCGGCGTGGCTTGGCACGTCAAAGTTAAACACGTGTGTTACCGCAGGGATGTCCAGACCGCGCGCGGCCACATCGGATGCCACCAAAAATCGCAGATCATTGCCGCGGAACGATTCCAGCGTACGGGTCCGGTGTGATTGATCCAAGTCCCCGTGGATAGGGGCTGCGTTATAGCCATTTTTATTCAATGACTTAGCAACAATATCGACATCTGACTTACGGTTGCAAAAGATGATCGCGTTGGTGCATGTGTCGCCTTCGGCGTCGATCAAAGCACGCAGAACAGCACGCTTTTCAGCAGGTTCTTTTGGCTTGGATGATCCACGGAACATCAGCACACCTTGCTTGATATTGTCGTTGGTCGTGGCCGCACGGGCGACTTCGACCTTGGCAGGGTTCGACAAGAAAGTATTCGTAATACGCTCAATCTCGGGGGCCATCGTTGCCGAGAAAAACAATGTCTGGCGTGTAAACGGCGTGCGCTTAAAGATTTCTTCGATATCAGGGATGAATCCCATGTCCAACATACGGTCAGCTTCATCAACAACCATGATTTTAACATCGGTCAGAATCAGTTTGCCGCGTTCCAAATGGTCAAGCAAACGACCCGGCGTTGCGATCAAAACATCCACGCCCTTGTCGATCAGCTTGTCCTGATCGCGAAAGCTGGTGCCACCGATCAGCAGTGCCTTGGATAGCTTGGTATACTTTGCATAGGTGTCAAAGTTTTCAGCAACCTGTGCGGCCAACTCCCGCGTCGGGGCCAAAATCAGGCTGCGCGGCATGCGCGCCCGCGCACGGCCTCGGCCCAAAAGCGTAATCATCGGCAGTGTAAACGCAGCGGTTTTACCTGTGCCTGTCTGGGCAATGCCCAAAACATCGCGGCCCTCAAGTGCTGGCACAATCGCGCCGACCTGAATTGGGGTTGGGGTGTCATAGCCTGTCTCAACGACAGCTTTAAGTACCTTGGCGTCAAGGTTTAAGTCAGTAAATTTGGTCAAGTGAGCCCTTTCAATATGTAGCAGCTTATCGGCCGCTCATATAGCGCGGCCCGCCTGACCGTATTGTCAGGTCGTTCGACTGCGCAATGCCATAGCGATAAGGGCGGGCCGCGTCAAGGAAACCTGATTAACGGGGCTTTGTCGGGGCCAAAAGGTTTGCAGCGGTTAACGCATCCCAAAATATACTGGCGGGAATTTGAGCTGGGTAATCACGGCGGCGGCCATGTATTTTAATGACCATTCCGTCATTTGCGGCGCAACGAAATGCAGATTTGGGTAAGGTGATCGCGCCAACCTCGGCCTTGTGACAATGATCGATGCAAAATGTGCGCAACCGATCATTCATGACGTAATGTAAAGTCCTGTCACCCTGCGTTATGGACACAGCCTGCGGATCATTTGGGCCGCCGCGCAGAACCGATAGCGAGAGATGGTACCGTGCCGCTGCAAGATGATTGCGCGGGCCAAAACATGGTCTTTGGCGTCGCGAAACACCTCTGCATCCCGTGAAATCGTGTGCAAAACTTGGCCGTCTTGCGAAAAATGGCGGATATTGCGGTCGCTTGGACTGCACGCCGCGAGCAGCCCGATGATGATGAGACGAGAAACCATGCGGTGATCATCGCAAATCGTCGTTAACAAATGTTAAAGCGCTGATGAATGAAGCGCGGGATGGTATCCATTGTTCAGTACAGCCACCATCGGTTTGGGCGTTAATATAGTCACCTCGCCAAACTGCGGGCGTGGCACCTGTGCGCCGTAGCCATTGGATGAGTAGGGCCGCAAAGAATGCGCGCAGACCAAATGCGGGGTTTGGTTGTGCAAGATGATCGCACCATCAGGTATTGTTGCAATCTGCGCCTGATGGGTCACTTGCGACCGATCACGGTTAACGCGGGCAGGGTGCAACACAGCGTCCATGTCAGGGGCTTTGGGGCGGATGCCTACGGCAGTCTCCCATGCATCCACAAACTTTACATAGGCAGTGCGGCGGCAATATCCACAGGGGCGATGGCCCGCTGACATGGCCACGGCCTCGTCTAGGAAAAACAATTCCGTCCAATTGCTACCCGTCATGACCTGCCGTTTACGGCCCTGCCAGTCCAATTCGCAACAGATCCACGCCTTATGCGACCACCGCTTGGTCGTCAAAACACGGTCTGGTCCATGAATAATACCGCGATTGCCTGTCATGGTGCCGCGCGCGGGAATAGCCAAAACCTGACCATCCGGCTGCACGCGGTTTTGAAGGGTCACACCATCATTTCTTTTGTCGCCGTCAATGACACATCAGGATAATCGCGGGCGACCCGGTCAATGTCCCATTGAAGTCTGGTTAGGAAAACAACGTCGCCGTCGTTATCGGTGGCAATGTGCTGCTTGTTGGCTTCGGCGAACTTTTCCACCGCATCCTTGGCGCCCAATACCCAACGGGCAGAGGTGAACTGCGAGCCTTCAAAGCGGACGGGCAGGCCGTATTCCAGCTCGATACGGCTGGCGAGCACTTCAAACTGCAAAGCCCCAACAACGCCCACAATAAAGCCAGATCCAAACGTAGGCTTGAACACCTTGGCGGCACCTTCTTCGGCGAATTGCATCAACGCTTTTTCCAAATGCTTGGCCTTAAGCGGGTCCCCAGCACGACATGATTGCAGCAATTCAGGCGCGAACGACGGGATGCCAGACACGCGAATAACTTCGCCCTCGGTCAACGTATCACCGATGCGTAATTGGCCGTGGTTTGGAATGCCAATGATGTCGCCGGCCCAAGCCTCTTCGGCCAATTCACGATCAGCCGCAAGGAACAACACAGGGTTGCTGACCGCCATCACCTTTTTGGACCGCACATGGGTCAATTTCATGCCGCGGATGAAATGCCCAGATGCAAGACGCACGAATGCCACGCGGTCGCGGTGCTTTGGGTCCATATTGGCCTGCACTTTGAACACAAAGCCAGTGACCTTCTTTTCTTCTGGGGCCACATTGCGGGGGTGTGCGGTCTGGATTTGCGGCTCGGGGCCATAGGTGGCAATCCCGTCCATCAGTTCCTTGACGCCAAAGCTGTTCATTGCAGAGCCGAACCAGATCGGCGTCATAGACCCATTCAGCAATGCCTCTGGGTCAAGCGGTGGCAGCAACTCCTTGGCCATCTCAATTTCTTCGAGAAACTTGGACAGCAAATGCTCGGGGACATGCTCTGCCAGTTGTGGATCATCCAAACCGTTGATTGAAATGCTTTGCGCGACCTTGTTCCGGTCGGCGCGATCCATCAATTCCAGCTTGTCGCGCAGAATATCATAGCACCCCATAAATTCACGGCCAACGCCAATGGGCCAGCTTGCAGGGGTGACATCAATCGCAAGATTTTCTTGAATTTCGTCAATAATTTCAAATGTATCGCGGCTTTCGCGGTCCATCTTGTTACAAAACGTCAAGATTGGCAGGTCGCGCATCCGGCACACTTCAAACAGCTTCTGGGTCTGACTTTCCACACCCTTGGCACCGTCAATGACCATGACGGCGGCATCAACTGCCGTCAGCGTGCGGTATGTATCCTCGGAAAAATCCGAGTGACCGGGCGTATCGACGAGGTTGAACCGGTATTGTTCAAAATCAAACGACATGGCGGACGCGGAAACCGAAATTCCGCGATCTTTTTCCATCTGCATGAAATCGGACCGTGTGCGGCGGGCTTCACCCTTTGCACGGACCTGACCCGCCATCTGAATAGCGCCACCATATAGCAGAAATTTTTCAGTCAACGTGGTCTTACCGGCATCGGGATGCGAAATAATCGCAAACGTGCGGCGGCGGGCAATTTCAGCGGGTAATTTAGGGCGATTTGTCATGACAACGGCCATACTGCGCATCGGGACAAAGGGCAATCGGGCGCGCAAGATCCATCAGTGGTTAAGAATAATTTGTTTGCCATATTGGCGGACCACGATCTGGCTTTGAGAATATGAATATCGTATACTAAATATTAATATTATCGTGGATTGAAATAAAGCGACGGAAATTAGGATGAACGCATTTATGAAATTCGGCGCAATGACGCTCGCTTGTACGACGTTGGTCGCTTGCGGTGGGGCTTCTACGTCATACGAAGACGAACTTCTTCAGTGAATTGAGGACGGTGATCGGTTGGTGGCGCGTGTTGATGCCATGGCTCTTTCTGGAACGAACGTGGTTGATAATACCACTGGTTCTGCGTCGTTTACTGGCGTTGCTGCAATTATTGCGGGCGCTTCAAATGATGGTGCTATTCTTTTGGGGACGCGAACGTCCGTGTTGATTTTAACGGTCAAACGAATGTCACTGGGTCTATTTTCAACATTGGTGGTGTCGGAAACGTAGATTTTAATGACGATAATTCAGGTAATATTGATAGCTATACTGGGACAATCACATTGTCGGACGGATCGGTCGGTAGTGGCAATCAGATAGAAGTCGATTATGCCGGAACGATCAGGGGCAATGGTGATACGTTGGTATTCGACGGCAATATGGATGGATTATTTAGCGGGAACCCTCAAATTCGGGCTGTAACACTGGCTGATTTTGGTGATGGTTTGTATAATGGCGTTTATTATGATGCTTTTGTTGGTATTTCCGCTGAACGTGACTAAATGTGATCTGAATTTTCAAAAAGGCCGTCTTGCACATCGCAAAGCGGCCATTTTTGTGCACAATTAACTTACCATTAACTAAACTGAACAACCCTAGCGTCGTTGATGCGAGGGATTTCAGAAATGCATAAACGAGCCTATTTTAGCGCACTGATGTTTGTGGTGAGTTGCGGATCCACTGAATTGGGTAACAATCCAGCATCACGTGTGGCGCAAGCCGCTGATCTTGCGGCGGAACTCCAAGATGAAAACCTAAGTGATCCGTCGCTTTTGCCTGCGAACGGTCGGGCCGTTTATGCGGGATTTGGTACTTTAAACTTACCTATCGATGGCGCGACGCGGGCCTATGTCGGCGATTTGGACCTGACGGTTGAATTCGGCAGGTCTGGTGACCAAATTTCAGGGACGTTGCAGCGGTTCGACGGTCTGACGGGCGTGCTTGATATTGCAAACGGCAATCTTGATCGTGGCGCAGATACGGATGTGGACTATACATTTGGGGCAGATATTACCGGCACATTAAGTGCGAGCAGTGGGGATTATGTTATCGATGCAAACCTTACCGGCGACATTCGCGGGCGCAATCAGGACGGGATCACTGCGATTGTGTTTGGGGATATAACAGGGCCAGACGGATTTGATATTTTTGACGGAACACTGGCTGCCGCACGCACTGATTAATTCGATGACGCCTTGCGCAGCAAAGCCACGGCATCTGGCTGAGCCAGCAGTTTTTCCTGCACTTCGTAGTCCAAATGCGGGCGGTGTGCGTGGTCAGTTCGGCTTCCGTTGGCCGCGCGCACGTCGTCGGGCACTGCGGCACGGGTGCGCGGATCAATCAGCAGGGATTCTGCTGCGATGCCTTCTGCGTAAATGATCTGGTGATCATCAAATAGCAGCTGGAAATAATCGACAAAACCGCCATCACGGCGATACACGCTGTCACCGTTTACCAAATGGCGGACTTTGACCAAAACCTCGGATCGACCCGCGCCAAGTTTATCTTGGCGTTGGTAAACGAAAAGGCGGTGGTCGGGGCTGACGAGAAGATCATTTTCGTTGTGCAGCGCGCCCTTGGTGATCACGATAGGGGCAAATTCACCAACCGCGCGCAATGTCGTTTGGCCGATCCAACGCACAGCCTGTGGGCCGTCGTCGCGGGTTAAAACCTTGTCGCCGACGGACAGCTGTTCAATTGTGCGCTGTTCGCCAGACGCCAACGTAATATGGGTACCGCGGGTAAACGAGACGCAGGCAACTTCAGCAAAGCGGGTGGTGGCAGCGTCGCGGTCAACACCGACAAGGCGGTAATTTGCTTCGGGTATCAAATTGGCCAAAGGTAGCAGATAGGTCGCCTCTAATGCGCCATCTTCGACTTCAACCAAAACCAGAACCTCGTAGGTGGTGCTGTCGCTGCCCATCATCGTGATGCAGCTATCAAGATAGACGATATTGCCAGGCTTGCCGATGGCTGTGCTTGGATCAATCTCGAATCCGTCTTCGCCATCGCGCAGCGCCAAACTTAGCGGGATACGGGTTGCAGATTGGGACTGTTGATAAATATCATCCATCACCAATTCGTCGGCAAATGTGATGCCTTCGCCTTCGGCGACACCTTCGGTGACCCGGAAATCTTCGGACCGCAGCACAGCAACTGTCTGCATCGTTGGAAGATGGTCGTCGTTGGACATGATAGTGTACCTAAGCTTAATTTATCATCCCTATGGGCCGTTGCTGTAATGGTCAACGGATGCGTGCGATGGTCTTGCCTTTTAAATAAGTATAACGCAATTATTTCGCTAAGTAATTAACAAAGGAGATCTGATCATGGATCTGGGAATTTCGGGTAAGCGGGCACTGGTTTGTGGATCCTCCAAAGGGTTGGGGCGCGGCTGTGCCGAAGCCTTGGCTCAGGCAGGTGTAAATCTCGTCCTTAACGGGCGCACAGCGAAAACACTCAACGCAACCGCGCAACACATCCGCGACACTTACGGCGTGCAAGTCGATGTGGTTCTTGCCGATGTGGCCACAGCTGACGGACAGGCTGCACTGCTCGCTGCAGCAGGCGACGTTGACATATTGGTAAATAACGCCGGCGGCCCGCCACCAGGCATGTGGTCCGACTGGAACCGCGACGATTTTATAGCTGCACTGGACGCCAACATGCTGGCACCAATCGCCCTGATGAAAGCGCTTTTGCCTGGCATGATTGATCGCGGCTGGGGGCGGGTGGTCAACATCACGTCTGGGTCTGTCAAGTCACCCATTCCGCAGCTTGGGCTATCAAACGCAGCGCGCGCAGGGCTGACGGGCTATGTGGGGGGTACCGCACGGCAGGTCGCAGCGCACGGCGTGACGATCAACAATATGTTGCCCGGAATCCATGCAACGGATCGCGCCGATAGCCTTGACCAAGGGGTCATGGACGCCAAAGGTATCGATATGGACGCAGCCCGCACTGAGCGTCAGGCGACGATCCCTGCAAAACGGTATGGCACAGCTGCCGAGTTTGGGGCAACTTGTGCGTTCCTATGCTCGCAACACGCTGGCTTTATCGTGGGGCAAAACATCGTGCTTGATGGCGGCGCGATCAACGCCACCATCTGATATGGCCAAGGGGGACAGTCTTGCAGATCAACTGTTCAACCGTGACACGGTTGGGCAATTAGCAGATCATTTCGACGATGCAGGTGTCTTTTGCGCAGGCCCGTTTGTGACCGATGTCATGGACGGGCTGCACGATTTGGAACTTAAGGCGCGGATCAACCATATTGCGGATGTTCTGGCACGGCACCTGCCAGTCGATTTTGGAGACGCCGTTGCGGCGATCTATCGTGCGTTGCCGCAACCGCTGGACCCCGATTTGCAAGATGATGACTTTGGGGACTTCATCTATGCTCCTTTGGGTGTTTTCGTTGAGAATCATCGGCTTGAAGGCACTATCTCAATCTGCCTTGATCTGCTTGAAGCGCTTACGATGCGGTTCTCGATGGAATTTTCCATTCGGGTTTTCCTAAATAATCATTCAGTTGAAACGATGCAGCGGATTAGGCTTTGGGCAACCCATGAAAATTATCATGTGCGCAGGTTTGCGTCCGAAGGGACACGGCCACGCTTGCCGTGGGGCCATAATGTCGGACTGACGCCAGATGATACGCTCCCAATCCTTGATATGCTGTATGCCGACGAAACAAGATTTGTGACAAGATCAGTTGCTAACCATTTGAATGACATTACAAAAACTAATCCAGAGGTGGTGATCGAACGGCTGGATCGCTGGCAATATGAAGGCAAGCAATCCGAGAAAGAACTGACATGGATGCGCAAACATGCGCTGCGTGGGTTGATCAAGGCGGGGCATCCGGCGGCCATGCGGCATCTGGGCTATCGCCCAGATGTCCCAATTGAGGACGCGCAGATCAGCATTGCCAAAACGGTAAAACGCGGTGAAAAGGTTGGTATTACTGTTGATTTTACGCCGCAGGACACCGCCCCGATGATCGTTGATTACGTTGTTGATTATATGAAATCGAACAGAAAAACTGCACCAAAAGTGTTTAAGTTGAAGGTGCTAGATGGGAAAGCTCATCAACCAGTGACCATTACGAAGAACCACCACTTCAACGACATCGCAAGTACATTCCGGTTGTACCCAGGTGCGCACCGTGTGCATTTGCAAATCAACGGGCGCATTGTCGCGTCTGCAGCGTTTGACTTGTCCTAAGCTTGCCCCTTGGATCAAGGCTTGCTAGGGATGCAGTCAATACCCAATGGTTTCGCTCAGGGATAGCCCGCGCATGACGACCCCACGTTTAGAAATCCGAAATATCATCAAAACATTTGGTGGGCGCCGTGTCGTGGACGATATCGCACTGACTGTGATGCCAGGCCAAGTGACATGTTTGCTGGGGCCATCTGGCTGCGGCAAATCCACGACCCTGCGGATCATCGCCGGCGTCGACATGCAAGACAGCGGTACCATCCATGTGGATGGAAAACTGGTCTGCGACACTGTCACACGCGTGCCGCCGGAGGGGCGGTCCATTGGGTTGATGTTTCAAGACTTTGCGCTTTTTCCGCATCTGTCAGTTGCCGAAAACGTGGGCTTTGGCCTGCGTGGAAGCGTGAAAACCAACGCGCCGCGTATAGGTGAATTGCTTGAACGGGTTGGCATGTCGCGGCATCTGAATGCCTACCCACACGAGTTGTCGGGCGGCGAACAACAAAGGGTCGCGTTGGCCCGTGCATTGGCGCCACGCCCCAAGATTATGTTGATGGACGAGCCTTTCTCGGGTCTGGATGACCGTTTGCGTGATGATATCCGCGACGAAACATTGGCCGTGCTCAAGGAAGAAGGCGCAGGCGTCTTGCTTGTCACCCACGAGCCACACGAAGCTATGCGCATGGCGGATGAAATTGCGCTTATGCGTGACGGCAAAATCGTGCAGCGCGGCGCACCGTATAACATCTATAACACGCCCAAGGATAAAGAGGCCGCTGGTTTCTTTAGTGATATCAATGTCATCCAAGGAACAGTTTCAGGTGCATTGACCAATACGCCGTTTGGTCAGTTCCTTGCTCCCGGTGTGCCAGATGGCACAAACGTTGACATTGTGATCCGGCCTCAGCACTTAAAAATCGACTTTGATCGGGCTGGGCGCGGGCCAAACCCGACGCCCAGTGACGGAACACCGGCGCGCGGCATAGTGCAACGCGCACGGTTCATGGGCAACGAAAGCCTCGTTGAATTCAAAATGGATTTCGACGGGAGCATGCTGCACGCCGCAGTCGCATCGGTGTTCTTGCCCAAGGTAGGTACACCGCTTTGGCTGATGATCAGGCGCGACAAGTGCTTCGTGTTTCCACGCTAGCGTTTTAGCCGCGCCGCACGCCCACCACGGCGTTTTGTGATCATATTTGCTCGCTCTGGCAGAGCGTCCATCACCAGGCGCCGTGCCTCTGGCGACATCATCGACCACGCGCCAATCTCGTCAATTGATCGCAAGCAACCTGTGCAAAGACGGGTTTCCGGATGGATCACGCAGATTTTGATGCACGGGCTTTCGGCTTCGGCGCGTTTCCATACGTCATCCGACATTTTGGGCGTTCCTTATATGCGCTAGCCGGTCCAGTAACCCTTGTAGGATAAAACCAGCAGCCACATGATCGATCAGCTCAGCGCGACGCTTTCGAGATAAATCCGCCTCCAGCATGGCCCGTTCGGCAGCAACCGTCGATAAGCGCTCATCCCAGAACGTGATCGGCAGCGGTGTCAGCTTTTCTAGATTACGGGCAAACGCCCTGGTCGCCTGCGCGCGCGGACCTTCTGATCCGTCCATATTGCGGGGAAGCCCAAGAACCAACCCTTTCACATCGCGCGATGTTGTCAGTTTTAGCAATGCCGCTGCATCTACGCCAAATTTCTTGCGCTTGATCGTCTCGACAGGGGTCGCAACGCCGCGCATCAGGTCGGACAGCGCCACACCAATCGTTGTGGTTCCAAGGTCCAATCCGGCGACAGCACCAAAGTCTGGCAGCGTGGTTGCAAACTCTTCTGGTGTTTCACAAATCACGGGGTCACGCCTGCGGCGGTCGCTGCATCTTGCAATGTCGTCATCGCTGTTTGCGATCCCGCGAACACTTCTGACGCTTCTAGCCATACTTCTGTCGCTGCTTGGGGCTCACCCAATACACCGTATGCACGGATCAGCCGCGCCCATTCGGCGGCCGGGCCGCCTGTCGTTGCCAAGCGGTCAGACAAGCCAGCGACCATAGACCGTATCATGCCATCGCGGTCTGCGTCGCTTAGGTCTGCGGCATTCGCGATATCTTCTGCAGACGGACCACGGGCCGCGGGCAGCGTGTATTTAACGCCTGCACGGTATGCTGCATCCTCAATTTGTGATCTTGCGGATGCCACGTGAAATTGGGTTACATCACCATCCGCCACAATCGGGCGCCACATGCGTAGGGCGACATCAGGACGATCTGTCTGGTTATACAGCGCCCCAAGGTAATAGCGGGCGGTGACATCTGCCGGGTCTTGGTCAAGCAGAACACGGACTAAAGTTTCGGCCTCGGGCGACACAAGCCCATCTGCGGCCGCGACCAGCAGATCCAGCAACCGGCGCTGATCATCAGATGTGACACCGTCAGCTTTCAACGTAACAACTTTATCTTGCGCAAACGCCGCAGCGCCAAAATTACGCAACTGGGCTTCGTGGGTTGCAAGCAAGGCCCAGCCTTGCAAATCATCAGGACGCGTTGGCACAATCTCGCGAAGCTGCACTACACTGGCGCGGTATTCGTCGGGGACATTCACAGGGGCAGGTGGTGGGGCCGCAGCAGCCATCGCAGCCTGCGACGGACGGGCGTCGCGCATCGCGTCGGACGCTGCTAGGCGTGCCTTAAGGGGCAGATCACCATACCCTGGTGCACCCAAATAAGCATAGGTTGGCAAGCCAACGGCAGCAATCAGGACGACGACGATTGCGGCGATGATTGGGTAGCGCCGGTCAGTTGGCTTTGCCGCGGTTTCACTGTCAGCCGCAAGCAAGCGTCGGGCAATTTCAACGCGGGCGATTTTGGCCTCGGACGGCGCAATAACGCCGCGCGTCACATCGCGGTCTAATTCATCAAGCTGCGACCGATAAAATGCGACGTCAGGCGACGCAGTGGGCGCATCCGTTGGTCGCCACAGCGGGGCTGCCACCATGACGCCGACGATAACAGTCAGAAAACCGCAAATGATCCAGAAAAACATGAGCCTACACCTTTATTGTGTTGCCTATCTAATCGCTGCGCGTTCAAGTGAAAAGAGGCTGCGACATTTGGACATTTCCAGCCAGAAATGCCATGTCGTAAACAGACTCCAGAATGACGCGGGCAGTATCCTCATTTCCGCCCAAAGGTTCACAACCAAACCAACGACTTGCCTGCCACCTCCGAAAGGATTCGCCACAATGAAACGTTATTCCGCATTTGCTGTCGCACGAGAAGCGCTGCGCAACCACACTGGATGGAACCGCGCTTGGGCCAAACCGACCCAGCCGAAAAAGAAATATGACGCAATCATCGTGGGCGCAGGCGGGCACGGGCTGGCAACAGCCTATTATCTGGGCAAAAACTTTGGGATCACCAATGTGGCGATCTTGGAAAAAGGCTGGCTTGGCGGCGGCAACACAGGGCGCAACACGACCATCATCCGGTCCAACTACTTACAAGACCCGTCTGCGGCGATCTACGAAAAATCGCGGTCCTTGTATGAGACCATGTCGCAAGACCTGAACTATAACGTCATGTTCAGCCCGCGCGGCGTGATCATGCTGGCACAGACCCAAGCCGAAATCCGCGGTTATAAACGCACAGCACACGCAAACGCGCTGCAAGGGGTGACCACCGAATGGATCGAACCTGCGCGTGTTAAAGAACTCGTGCCAATTATGAACATCGACGGCCCGCGCTATCCGGTCTTGGGCGGTCTCTGGCAAGCACGCGGCGGCACTGCGCGCCATGATGCGGTTGCTTGGGGCTATGCACGGGCGTGTTCGGACATGGGCATGGACGTTATCCAACAATGCGAAGTCACGGGCGTACGCACTACAGCTGGCAAAGTCGTCGGCGTCGACACCTCCAAAGGGCCAATTGACTGTGGTAAACTCGGCATGGTCGTGGCAGGTCACGCATCTGTCTTGGCTGAAAAAGCAGGCTTCCGTCTGCCAATGGAATCAGTCTCGCTTCAAGCCCTCGTATCCGAGCCGATCAAACCCTGCATGGATGTCGTTGTCATGGCGAACACCGTGCATGGCTACATGTCCCAATCGGACAAAGGCGAAATGGTCATTGGCGGCGGCACCGACGGCTACAACAACTACACTCAGCGCGGATCGTTCCACCATATTGAGGAAACAGTGCGCGCATTAGTCGAGACATTCCCAATGATTGCACGCCTGAAAATGCTGCGCCAATGGGGCGGCATCGTGGACGTGACTGGCGACCGCTCACCGATCCTGTCCAAAACACCCGTCGACGGTATCTTCGTGAACTGCGGCTGGGGGACGGGCGGTTTTAAGGCAATTCCCGGATCAGGCTGGGCCATGGCCGAACTGATGGCCAAAGGCCAATCGCCCCTCACCGAAGAATTCAACATGTTCCGCTTCCGCGAAGGCAAATTTATTGATGAATCCGTCGCAGCAGGGGTGGCCCACTAATGGGTCAGGTCCAAATAAGTGCGGTTCTTGATAGCGTCGCCAAAACTGGTTTGTTCGGCGGTGGTCTCGGCTTCGGGGTCATCATCGACAAGCTCAATGGCAAACGGACGGCCACGGCGCAGCTCGTAAATTGCGATGCCGCCGCCAAGGGCGAGCAGGCCGCCAACAATGATGTAAAGCCATGTCATATGCGCACCGTAGGCGTGCCATTCGCGCCGCGCAATGTGGCATATGCAAAACTTATGCAAAACTTATACAATAACTACACCCCTAAAACGGTGTTTTATGGGGGTGCACCATGCTGACCTTAAACTGTCCTTACTGCGGCGTGGACGCCGACGAGACTGATCTGCACGGCGAGGGTGAAGCCCACCTGAAACGCCACGGTCCTGGCTCCAGCGATGACGACTTCCACGACTACTTATTCCAGCGCCAAAACCCTAAAGGCGTGCACTTTGAACGCTGGCGCCACATCTATGGCTGCGGCAAGTTTTTCCACGCAGCCCGCTGCACCGCGACCTTGCAAGTTTTCGGCACATACTCCGCCCAAACGCTAGAGCCACCACAGGCGATCAAAGACACCATCACAGCTGCGCGACCCGGTTGGTCGTGGGGAGATTTCTCATGAGCACACGTCTTGCCAATACAGGCCGTTTAATAAACAAAAACAAAGCAGTATCATTCACCTTTAATGATAAAAATCTGTCAGGGTTTGAGGGCGATACTCTCGCCTCAGCCCTACTTGCCAACGATCAAATGTTGATGGGCCGGTCCTTCAAATACCACCGTCCACGCGGCGTTTTGGCGTCTGGATCCGAGGAACCAAACGGCCTCGTAAACCTTGGGGAAGGCGCGAAATTTGAACCCAATCAGCGCGTCACAACGACCGAATTACACGACGGTTTGACATCAACATCACAGAACCACTGGCCATCGCTAGAGTTCGATGTCGGCGCTATAAACAAGTACCTGTCGCGGTTCATGCCCGCTGGTTTTTACTACAAAATGTTCATCCATCCGCGTCCATTCTGGAAATACGTCTACGAGCCGATTATTCGCCACGCAGCCGGCCTCGGCAAAGCCCCCAAAGATCGTGATCTGGACACCTACGAACACTTCAACACCTACGTCGACGTCATGGTCGTCGGCGGCGGAATTGCAGGCCTTTCGGCAGCCCTTGCGGCAGGTCGTTCTGGCGTGCGCGTGTTGCTAGTTGAACAGACCGCCCATTGGGGTGGTCGCGCTGTTGTCGACCAGCCAACTGTGGATGGCATGCCTGCCGAAGATTGGGTTGCGAAAACGCTGCAAGCCCTTGAAGATATGAATAATGTCACGGTACGCAGCCGGACCCAAGGGTCTGGTGTCTACGACCACGGCTATGTTCTGGCCTATGAACGGATAACCGATCACGCGCCCGAAACCGACGCGCCACGCCATCGTTTGTGGCGTATTCGCGGCAAACAAATCGTGACCGCAACAGGTGCTATTGAGCGTCCACTTTCCTTTGCTGGCAACGATATTCCAGGCGTTGTTCTGGCCGCTGCCGTGCGCGATTACGCGGTGAACTGGGGCGTCTCAATGGGCGACCGTACCGTGGTTGTCACCAACAACGACGACGCCTACCGCACAGCGATTATACTCAAGAAAGCGGGCCTCGATATTCCTGTAATCATCGACGCGCGAGACTCCGCATCAGGCGAGCTAATCGACGAGGCTCGCGCCTTGGGCATCCGCATTGAAATGGGCAAAGGCATCGCCAAAGTCAAAGGTGGTAAGCGCGTTACTGGCGTTGGTATTTGCGCCCAAGCAGGCGAAGGTGCTGAATTAGAAGAGATTTCTTGCGATTGCGTCGCCATGTCCGGTGGCTGGTCCCCCGTTGTGCACCTATGGTCGCATTGCGGCGGCAAACTGGTTTGGGACGACACCCAAGCCATGTTCCGTCCTAACCCCGAATTGCCGCCACTGGGCGCAGACGGGCAGGGGTTTGTCACCACTGCTGGCATCGCCAACGGCCATCTGTTCACAGCCGAAGGCATCGCTGACGGTTTCGCCGCAGGACGTGCTGCTGCAAAATCCGCAGGTGCCACTGGTAAATCGGGCGTTGCACCAATGGGCGAGGATGTTGGCGAGGGTCCAATCTCTCCAGTCTGGTTGATGCCGCAGGGCGCCAAGCAGGCGTTGCGGTCAAAAGCATGGCTCGATTTTCAGAACGATGTGAAAGTTAGCGACGTGCAGTTGGCTGCCCAGGAAGGCTTTGAAAGCGTAGAGCACGCCAAGCGCTATACAACGTTGGGAATGGCGACGGATCAAGGTAAGTTAAGTAATATCAACGGACTGGCAATCCTTTCTAAGGCGTTGAATGCGGACATTCCAAATGTAGGAACCACAACGTTCCGTCCGCCTTATACGCCAATCTCTATGGCATCGATTGCTGGCCCTGCGCGTGATGAGTTGTTCCAGCCGATCCGCATGACACCTGTGTCTGATTGGTCAAACGAGAACGGTGCGGACAACGAACCGGTGGGCCAGTGGCGCCGTCCATATGCGTATTTGCGGGCCAATGAGTCTGTGCATGATGCGGTGAACCGTGAAGTAAGAAACACCCGTGATCACCTTGGCCTGCTGGATGCCTCCACGTTGGGTAAGTTGATTGTTAAGGGCGCTGACGCGGGCAAGTTCCTTGATATGATGTACACCAACATGATGTCTAACCTTGCTGTCGGCAAATGCCGCTATGGCCTGATGTGCACTGAAAACGGATTCTTGTCAGATGACGGCGTGGTTGCGCGCATCGATGATGAGACGTGGCTGTGCCATACCACAACAGGCGGCGCGGAGCGAATCCATGCGTGGATGGAAGACTGGCTGCAGTGCGAATGGTGGGATCAAAAGGTGTTTGTCGCCAACGTGACTGAACAGCTGGCGCAGATTGCTGTTGTCGGCCCGAATGCACGTAAAGTGTTGGAAAAATTGGGTGGCATGGATGTTTCGAAAGAAGAACTGCCGTTCATGCAGTGGCGCGATGGCAACCTAGGTGGCTTTGAAGCGCGGGCGTACCGGATTAGTTTCTCAGGCGAGCTGTCTTACGAAATTGCGGTACCTGCGAGCCAAGGGCGCGCGTTCTGGGATGCGTTGATAACTGCTGGCGAGGAATTTGGTGTGATGCCTTACGGCACCGAATGCCTGCATATTTTACGCGCCGAGAAGGGCTTTATCATGATCGGGGACGAGACAGACGGGACAGTGATCCCGCAGGATCTGAACCTTCAATGGGCGTTGTCCAAAAAGAAAGAAGATTACCTTGGCAAGCGGGCGCACACGCGGTCGCATATGGCTGATCCGACCCGCTGGAAACTGGTGGGCTTGGAAACTGTTGATGGGTCTGTGTTGCCAGACGGGGCCTATGCGGTTGCCGATGGCAACAATGCAAATGGCCAACGCAACACCCAAGGCCGCGTCACATCGACCTATTATTCTGCGAACATGGACCGCGGAATTGCGATGGGGCTGGTCTTGCACGGGCCTGACCGGATGGGCGAGGTTCTTGAGTTCAACAAAATTGACGGCACGTTCGTAAAAGCCAAAATCGTCGATCAGGTGTTCTTTGACAAAGATGGGGAGAAGCAAAATGTCTAATGCTGTCAGCGCATTGCAGGGTGCAGTTGCCCCTGGTGAAGTCACAGTTCGGGAAGGTGGCCTTCAAGGCATGATTACCCTGCGTGGCGATCTATCGAACGCAAAACTGAAGTCGGTATGTAAGGCTGTGACTGGGGCCGCATTTCCTGCGATGGGGCAAGCCACGATGAACGGTGACAACGCGCTGGCGTGGATGTCACCTGACGAGGCGCTGATCCTTGTGCCGCATGCGGACACAGCGGATGCGATTGCAAAGATCGATAAGGCGCTAAACGGCCAGCATTACTTGGCTGAAAACCTATCTGATGCGCGCGCTTTGATCTTTGTCGAAGGCACGTATGCACGCGAGGTGATGGCCAAACTTGCACCTGTTGATTTGCATCCAACTACGTTCAAAACAGGTGACTTTCGCAGAACCCGTTTGGGCCAAGTTGCAGCCGCATTCTGGATGAAAGATGACGACACATTTGCGGTGATCTGTTTCCGGTCTGTCGCTGACTATACGTTCAAATCATTGGCTGCAGCGGCAAAAGGTGGCCCAGTCGGTCACTTCTGACCCTTGACCTTCGCGGCACTTATGACATGTAAAGCGGTAAGAAATCCGCAATTTTTCAAGAGAGAGACACATCATGGCTTTTGAACTTCCTGATCTGCCGTATGCCCATGACGCACTTGCGTCCAAAGGCATGTCTGCTGAAACGCTCGAATTCCACCACGATCTGCACCACAACGCTTATGTCACCAATGGCAACAAGGCGATTGAAGGCACTGAATGGGCGGATAAATCACTCGAAGAGATCATCAAAGGCACATTTGATGCGTCTTCCGTGGCTCAAAACGGTATATTCAATAACATCAGCCAACTTTGGAACCACAACCAGTTCTGGGAAATGATGGGCCCTGATGGCAACGCAATACCGTCCGAGCTTGAAGCCGCACTGAATGACAGCTTTGGGTCTGTCGCTGAATTCAAGTCGCAGTTTTCTGCTGCTGGCGCTGGTCAGTTTGGGTCCGGTTGGGCGTGGTTGGTCAAAGACACCGACGGCGGCCTGAAAGTAACTAAGACTGAAAACGGCGTGAACCCCGTTTGTTTCGGCCAGACAACGTTGCTGGGCTGTGATGTTTGGGAGCATTCCTATTACATCGACTTCCGCAATAAGCGTCCTGTTTATTTAACCAACTTCCTTGAGAACTTGGTTAACTGGGAAAACGTCGCGTCCCGCATGTAATTGCTTGGGAATACGTGAAAAAAGGGCCCGTTGCAGTAATGCAGTGGGCCTTTTTTATGGTGCAGGTGCGCGATTACCCACCTATACCGGACAAAGGGGAAACCATCATGCGCGACGATCAAAAAGGTGTCTTGGCAATTATCACGGCCTGCATAGTCTGGGGCCTGTCGCCGCTGTATTTTGCGCAAGTGACCCATGTGCCACCGCTTGAGGTCCTGAGCTATCGCTGCCTTTGGTCACTTGCGTTTTTCGTGTTGATCCTTGCCGTACAAGGCCGCTTGTCCGAGGTCAGCACTGCCATCGCCAACCCACGTCAGATGCTGATTATTTTGGCGGCAGCGGTGTTGATCGCGATCAATTGGTTTGGTTTTATCTATGCAATTTCAACGGGCCAAGGGATCGAGGCATCCCTAGGATACTACATTTTCCCGCTGGTGGCCGTGGTTATCGGCATGGGTGTCTTTGGCGAGGTTCTGCGCCGCGCGCAATGGATCGCTGTCGGTTTGGCGACTATTGGCGTGGCGGTTTTGACCATTGGTCTGGGCGTTGCCCCATGGATCGCATTTGTCCTTGCAGGGACGTTTGGCGCGTACGGGATGATTAAAAAGCAGTTGAACCTTGGTCCGGTCGTATCAGTCACCGCTGAAGTGCTTTTGATCGCACCTTTTGCCGCACTTTGGATCGCGTTTCGCGGCACTGGGGCAGGGGGTGACAATGACTTGGCAACCCATGCAATCCTTGCGCTGTCAGGCCCGCTGACGGCCAGTCCGTTGATTATGTTTAGCTTTGCAGCACGCCGCGTGCGTATGGCGACGGTCGGATTGGTACAATACCTGAACCCAACGCTCCAATTTGGCTGTGCTGCGTTGATTATGGGCGAGGCGGTCACACGCTGGCATGCAATCGCGTTCCCTATCATTTGGACCGCCTTAATCGTCTATTCCGTGTCGCTGTGGCGTCAGGATAGGGCGGTGGCCAATCCTGCCTCAAGCGCTGCGACGTCATCCACAACTTGAATGAAATCATGCAGGGTTGCATCGGCGAACCCTTCTGCGACGAAATGATCGATCAACCCGATTAGCGGTGTCCAAAACCCATCAGTATTCAACACAAAGATCGGTTTTTTATGTAGCCCAAGCTGGCGCCACGTAAGGGCCTCGAACAGTTCGTCCAATGAACCAGCACCACCGGGCAAGACCACAACCGCATTTGCGTTCATGATCATAACCTTTTTGCGCTCGTGCATGGTTTCCGTGATGATGAAGGTGTCCAGATCGCGCTTGCCGACTTCCCAATCCAAAAGGTGAGTTGGTATTACGCCAAATGTCTTGCCGCCCGCTGCTTGGGTCGCGTTTGCGACACGCCCCATCAGGCCCACATCGCCTGCGCCGTAGACCAACCGCCAACCGCGTCGCGCCAACATTGCACCAGTGTCATCGGCGGCCTGACCATAAGATGGGCGCACCCCATTGCGGGACCCGCAGTAAACGCAGACGGATTTTGATAAATTTGTCATAGTGGTGGCCCTGATGGTTTGATCCCTTTGACCGATAATAGCGGTGTTGCTATGGTCTCTCAACCCGCGCTTTGCGGGACCGGGGTAGGATGATCACATGGCTGTATCGAATGCGGTGCAATTAGGCTTAGGCACTGTAGCTGCGGGCGCAGTGGCCATTGCGGTTGTTGTGGTGGCGCCGATGTTGCGCCCCGCCGATGGTTCCGTTCCTGCGGTTGTTGATATCGTGCAAGTTACGCCCGCTGAAATAGGTTCCGAAACCCCAACTGAAATTGTCGAAGTAGATGTCGCGCTTGTTGGGATTGCCCCAAGATTGGACACGTTCCGCGTTGAAGCCGATGGCAATACCGTGTTCGCTGGTCGCGCCGCGCCCAACCAAGTCGTTGATATTCTGCTGGGTGGATCCCCGATTGAACGCGTTACAACAGACGCCAGCGGCAGCTTTGTCGCGTTTCCACAGCTGCCGTTTTCGGATGGCAGCCAAGCGATCTCGTTGTTGGCTGATCCTGATGGCGCTGCAATTGTATCAGCCGAGACCTATTTGATCGCGCCGATCACAGCACCGGTCATGGTCGCCGTCGTCGCGCCGGAGCCCGCCCTGCAAGAAAGTGCGGCAGTGATCGATATTCCGGTGCCACAGCCAGCGGCGGCGGCACCAGCGATATTGGTCGTAACAGCTGAGGGAGTAGAGGTCTTGCAGCCAACGCTAGGCGACGTTGCGCCAGATGTTCATTCAAATGTGGCACTTGATAGCATTACCTATGATTCAAGCGGAGAGGTCCTGATAGCAGGGCGCGCTGCGGGTGAAGGGTTTGTGAAAGTTTATTTAGATAATCAGCCAGTTACGACATCACGCATCGTGGCTGGTGGTACGTGGCGTACAGATCTTCCTGACGTGGACACCGGTATCTACACCCTGCGGATTGACGAAGTCGATGTCGCGGGCGAGGTCGTATCGCGCATCGAGACGCCGTTTAAACGGGAAGAACGTGAGGTCGTCGCACAAGCGCTTTCTGTTGATGTGGCCAAGCCAGAATTTCAGGTGGCAATGACAACTGTGCAACCAGGTTCGACCCTTTGGGCGATTGCACGTGATCGATTTGGCGATGGCATTATGTATGTCGAAGTGTTCGAGGCAAACCGTGATCGCATTCGTGACCCAAATCTTATCTACCCTGGCCAAGTATTTCGTATGCCTGAGGGCGATCAATAGCCTGCAAGCTCTGGTAATCCCGATCTGCCCTCCTTAGTTAAAAGGGGCTGATAATCCGGAGAACTTGATGCGTAGCTTGACCAAAACCGATGCCAATTTGTCTGATACGCATATTCAGGGCTGGAACGTCATTCGCCGCGTCATGCCGTATCTTTGGCCTGAGGGAAATACAGTCGTCAAAGTACGGGTTGTCGCATCAATGGCCGCTTTGCTATTGTCGCAAGTTATTGCCGTTTTTGCACCACTTTTGTTTAGCCAAGCAGTCGATTCCCTTGCACCTGAAGGCCCAACTGGCGTGACCTTTCTTGGCTTTGCGGCTGTTGGTCTGACGTTGGCCTTTGGGATTGCGCGGCTAACCTCAACAGGATTGATGCAACTGCGTGATGTGATTTTCACACGCGTGTCCCAAGGTGCATTGCGCGCGCTGGCATTACAAACCTTTACCCATATTCACCGTCTTTCGATGCGCTACCATATTACGCGTAAAACGGGCGGACTTAGCCGTATTATTGAACGCGGTGTTAAAGGCGTTGAGTTCCTGCTGCGGTTCTTATTGTTCTCTGTAGGGCCGCTCATCTTGCAACTTTTGATGATTTTGGCCGTCCTGTTTGGGAAATTCGACATTTGGTATGTGCTGGTCGTGGTCATCACCATCGGCTTGTATGTCTGGTTCACATTTTCTGTGACCGAATGGCGCGTCAAAATCCGCAAACAGATGAACGACCAAGATACGGACGCTAACCAAAAGGCGATCGATAGCCTGCTGAACTTTGAGACCGTCAAGTACTTTGGCGCGGAAAAGTGGGAAGCGGACCGCTATGACGATGCGATGCGTCAATACGAGACATTCGCAATCCAGACCAATTACACGCTCGCGTTTCTGAATTTTGGGCAGGCGTTGCTGATTACAGGCGGACTTGTGGCCGTTATGGTCATGGCTGCGATTGGCGTGCAAAACGGCACTCTTAGCGTGGGCGATTTCGTATTGGTGAACGCCTATATGATCCAGATTACGATGCCGCTGAACTTCCTTGGCACTGTCTACCGCGAAATCCGCCAGGCGTTGATCGATATGGGCGAAATGTTCGATTTGTTACAGCAACCAGCAGAAGTTGAAGATAAAACAGGAGCAAAAGCTCTAAAAGTTCAATCTGGTGAAATCACCTTTGAGGCCGTTCACTTTGGTTATGATCCAGAACGCGCTATTCTTAAGGGTGTTAGCATCACCGCAAAAGCTGGTCAGACGGTTGCGATTGTTGGGTCATCGGGGTCAGGTAAATCGACCATCGGGCGGTTGTTGTTCCGGTTTTATGATGTGGGACAGGGTGCTTTGCGCATCGACGGTCAAGACGTGCGCGACGTGACGCAGACAAGCCTTCACGCGCAGATTGGTGTCGTGCCACAGGATACCGTGCTGTTTAACGACACTGTGCACTATAATATTGCATATGGGCGTCCGTCCGCATCCGAGGAAGAGATTTTTGCAGCAGCTAAGGCCGCCAAGATCCATGATTTCATCGTCAGCTTACCAGATGGATACGAGACAACTGTTGGTGAACGGGGCCTCAAGTTATCCGGTGGCGAGAAGCAGCGGGTCGGCATTGCGCGGACTTTGCTGAAAAACCCACCGATCCTGTTGTTGGATGAAGCGACGTCTGCCTTGGATACTGAAACTGAAATGGAAATCCAGGCGGAACTGAAATCAATGGCCAAGGGTCGCACCGTCATCACGATTGCGCACCGTTTGTCCACCATCGCAGAGGCTGACCAGATTGTGGTGTTAGAAGAGGGCGTTATTGTAGAGCGTGGCACACATGATGCACTTTTGGCGGCAGATGGCCGTTATGCCCACTTGTGGAACCGCCAGTCCGAAGATGAAAACATTTCTGTTTAGCGCGGTGTGTCGCCACCGGCCCCGCGTAGGGTCTTGGCAATCAGGCGCAATTGGCGATAAGAACCATCAACGGATCAATATGATCCACGCAAAAAGGGGCCAGCCGTGAGCGATACTGACAGCTTTATCAACGAAGTCACCGACGAAGTCCGCCGCGATGCGCTGTATGGTTATTTGCGCCGGTATGGTTGGATTGCGGTTTTGGTTGTAGTCGGACTTGTTGGCGGTGCGGCCTACAACGAATATAACAAGGCACAGACGCAATCGGCGGCCCAAGCTGTCGGCGATCAGATGCTGGATGCGCTGTCTGCAGATGCCCCAGAAGATCGCGCCACAGCGCTGGCTGCGATTGATGCCACCGGGCCGGCGTCGGCTGTGGCTGCTTTGTTGACTGCGGCAACCCAGCAAGATGCGGGGCTAAATGAGGCTGCGGCACAAACCCTTGGCAGTTTGGCCGTAAATGCCGACGCCCCAGAGATTTACCGCGACCTTGCTGCGTTGAAGGCTGCAATGTTGCCGTCGGATGACACAGCGGCCCGTTTGGCAGCACTTGAAATATTGGCCCAACCGGGCGCTGCGTTTGCACTGATTGCGCGTGAACAAATCGGCCTCATGCAGGTTGAAGCGGGTGATCCAGATGCCGCTATCGCAACAATGCGCCTTATATCTGAGGATGCTGGCGTGACACGGGGCTTGCGTGAACGCGCCCAAACGCTGATTGTGGCCTTGGGTGGTGACGTCACTGCGACAGCGCCTGCTGAATAAGACTGCAAAGGGACTAAATTCCGTGACAGCCAAGACGATATATACCGCAGGCCTTTTGGCTGCCCTTTTGGCCGGTTGCGGCGAAAAAGATATAATTTTGCCCGGTGAACGTGTTGCGATCCGCGCGGATGAGGTGATCATCAACCAAGCAGCGCCCGTTAATTTCGCTGCTGCCCGGTTGAATGCTGATTGGACCCACCGCAATGGCGACGCTGATCACCAAATCACCCACCCCGCGCTTGGGGCGTCGCTTACGCAAGTATTTTCCGTTTCTGTGGGTGAGGGGGACAGCCGCCGCGCCCGCATTACGTCCGAACCAATCGTGTCCGGCGGCGTTGTCTATACGCTTGATGCCCGTGCACGTGTAACGGCGACTGCCACTTCCGGTGCACCAATTTGGACGGCAGATGTGACCCCGCGCACCGACAATGCGTCTGACGCATCTGGTGGCGGCCTGTCGGTTGCTGGCGGCACCGTATTCATCACAACAGGCTTTGGTGAACTGACAGCGCTAGATGCGGCGTCCGGTTCAGAACTTTGGACCCAAGACCTTGATGCGCCCGGTACATCTGCACCAACGGTGCGCGGCGATCTGGTTTATGTCGTGGCGCGCAACAGTGCTGCGTGGGCGCTGGATGTGTCCACAGGCCGTGTGCAATGGCAACTGTCTGGCACACCATCGATTGCTAATTTTGGTGGTGGGGCAGGGGTAGCCGTCAACGACGAAATCGCCGTGTTCCCATTCCCATCGGGTGAAGTTGTAGCGACATTCCCCCAAGGTGGATCGCGCCGCTGGCAAAGCGTCGTATCTGGCGAACGGATCGGCAAGGCGGCATCTCTGGTATCTGACATAACTGGCGACCCTGTCATTGCAGGCAACCGCGTTTATGTCGGCAACTTTGGTGGGCAATTGGCCGTCCTTGATACATTCACTGGTGACCGTATCTGGACAGCGAACGAAGGTACACTTGGTCCTGTTTGGCCTGCGGGAAACGCGGTGTTTTTCGTAAATGATCTAAACGAACTTGTGCGTCTTGATGCAGCAACTGGTAATCCGGTCTGGCGTGTCACACTGCCTGCTGCTGACGTCAAAAGTACGCGCAGACAGCCTGCTGTTGCTGCTCATTACGGTCCTGTATTGGCTGGCGGACGCCTGATCGTTGCATCAACAGATGGGACTCTCCGGCAGTTTGATCCGGTCTCTGGTGCGTTGATTGGCACGACCCCAATTGCGGGTGGCGCTGCGGCCAGCCCCGTTGTTGCGGGCGGCGTTCTTTACGTCATCACAAAGACAGGTCAACTGGTGGGTTTCCGTTAGCATCTTATTGGTGTAGCGAGGCGACTTGAACCCGTCAGGAGCCTGAACCGATGTCCTTTACCCTTGCCGTTGTGGGCCGTCCCAATGTTGGAAAATCCACACTTTTCAACCGCTTAGTCGGTAAAAAGCTTGCGTTGGTCGATGACCAACCCGGTGTAACGCGTGATTTGCGCGAAGGTGCGGCGCGTCTTGTCGACCTGCGATTCACCGTCATTGACAGCGCAGGGCTTGAAGATGCGACCGACGACAGCCTGCAGGGCCGTATGCGGCGTCTGACAGAACGTGCCGTTGAAATGGCCGACGTTTGCCTGTTCATGATCGACGCGCGGGTGGGTGTGACCCCAACGGATATCGTTTTTGCTGATATTTTGCGTAAGAAAAACGCCAATGTGATCCTTGCAGCCAATAAGTCCGAAGGCCGCGCTGGTGAGGCTGGTTATCTCGAGGCGTTCTCGCTTGGTCTTGGCGAGCCGATCCGGTTGTCCGCCGAACACGGCGAAGGTATGGATGAGCTGTATGATTTCTTGATGCCGCTGTCAGACGCATTTGACGAGCGTGCAAAAGAAGATTCGCCCGAAGTTGATGTTGATGTGGGCGAAGACGACGAAGATGCGCCACGCGTTCCGACCCAAGAAAAGCCGCTGCAAATTGCCGTGTGTGGTCGTCCAAACGCGGGCAAGTCGACTTTGATCAACAAGATCATCGGAGAAGAACGCCTTTTGACTGGCCCAGAGGCAGGCATCACCCGTGACGCGATTTCTGTACGGCAGGATTGGGCAGGGACGGACGGCGTGGCTGTGCCAATGCGTATTTTTGATACTGCAGGTATGCGCCGCAAGGCCAAGGTCCAAGAAAAGCTTGAAAAACTGTCCGTGTCTGATGGCTTGCGTGCTGTGAAATTTGCCGAGGTTGTTGTGATCTTGCTCGATGTGGAAATCCCGTTCGAGCAACAAGATTTGCGCCTCGCTGATTTGGCCGAACGTGAAGGTCGCGCTGTCGTGATTGCCGTCAACAAGTGGGACGTTGAGACCGAAAAGCAAGACAAGCTGAAAGAATTAAAAGAAGAATTTGCACGCCTGTTGCCGCAGCTAAAAGGTGCGCCATTGGTCACCGTTTCTGCCAAGACAGGCAAGGGCTTGGACCGTTTGCAAGAGGCGATCATGCGCGCACACGAGGTATGGAACCGCCGTATCACGACCGCGCATCTGAACCGCTGGCTGACGGGTATGCTGGAACAGCATCCGCCGCCCGCACCTGGTGGTCGCCGCATTAAGATGCGTTATGCGACACAGGTCAAAACCCGGCCCCCTGGCTTTGTTGTGATGTCGTCATTCCCTGAACTCGTGCCAGCAAGCTATTCACGGTATCTGGTCAACGGTCTGCGCGAGGACTTCGACATGCCCGGAACGCCGATCCGCCTGACGCTGCGCGATCAGGGTGATAAAAACCCGTTCAAGAACAAGAAAAAGAAGCAGACTGGCCGTCTGTCAAAGCACATCAAAAAGCCAAGTGGCGATTAAGTTATCGGCGCGGGGCGCCACCATCTTACGGTGGCCCCTGCGACGATGACGATCCCAATTGTAGCGAGCGCGGATACGCTTATCACGGCGGTGGTGTTCGCGGCGATTATGCCTACTAGCGCCCAGATAACGATCAAGCCATACTCTGGGGATTGCGGTTTTTGCCACAAAACTGTCAACGTCACACTAAGTGCCGCGATAATCCCTACATACGCCCAACCAAGACTGCCAAAGGCAATGCCGTATCCTGCGGCCGTGCTGCCAATCGATACGAATGATGCCGCAGTTAGCCAGCCTGCATAGATTCCGACAGGGGCTTGCAGCCACCAACGGTCAGACAGAGGAGCCCGAAGCAGGGCCCAGATTGCAAATATCGCCATTGCAACGATTGTGATCGTGGCCCAGATTGCACTTTGGTTCGCGATCCATAACCACGGCGTCCCGATTGCCAAGCTGATTATCAGTGGCGCGCGCGCATGGTCCCAAGACGGACTATCGCCACGTTTTGTGATCCCAAAGACTGCACTGACGATCAACCAAGCATAAATCAGCCCCCAAATTGCGAATGCATAACCAGCCGGTTGAATGGGCGGGTCAATTTGTGGAAACGGCAATTGGTTGTCGGTGAACCCCATAAACGGATCGGTCAAAGCGGGGGAGACGACAAAAGTCGCGGTGAAAAGCAGCGTTAGCCATGCATATAATTGTTTCATAGTGTTTTAACGCTCCAGCATTGGTTTTGGTTCACGAAAGGTCAGGAAAAGCTGACTTGACCCCGCGGCAGGTACCTTCCAGTATTTTAGTGTAACGACTGGAGCGCAGAAAATGAAACGCATTGCTATTTTCATTGATGGGACATGGAACCGTCCTGATGCAGAGCATCCGACAAATGTCGTGCGTCTGTCGCGCTGTGTGCAGCATTATGATCGCGCCACGGACACGCCTCAGACGGTGATTTATTCACCTGGTGTTGGCTCTGGGCGGGGGAACACCGCGTTTGGCCGCCATCTGGACCGGACGTTTGGTGGCACGCTCGGGTGGGGCCTTCTGGATATTATCGAAGAAACGTACCGCAATCTTGTTTATGCATATGAGCAGGGGGACGAGATTTATATCTTTGGGTTTTCGCGTGGTGCGTTTGCCGCGCGGTCCTTGGCCGGCATGATCCGATCTTGTGGCATTTGCCCGCGCAGTCATCTAGCCCGTATCCCTCAGGCCGTCGCCCGCTATGTCAGCCGCGCCCCCGAAACCCACCCAGAACACCCGCAAAGCTATGCTTTTCGCGCCGATTTCGCGCCTGATACGGCCACAAGCCGCGCTGAATATATCTGGCGACGTGCTGCTGGCGATACGAATGCGATCCAGCTGACCCTGCCGTATGTCGGCGTGTGGGATACCGTTGGCGCACTTGGGTTGCCATCGTTTTTACCCTTCGCGCGCATATTCAACGCCAAGTATCAGTTTCACGACACCAAGCTGTCGTCGTCGGTTTTATCGGCCCGGCATGCAGTTGGGTTAGACGAGCGGCGCAAAACGTTCCCGCCGCATCTTTGGTCTAATATGGACGGGTTGAACGCGCGGTACGCCGCGGACAAAGGCCCGCAGCCAGCGCCAGCGTATTCCCAGCAATGGTTTCCCGGTGATCACGGGTCAATAGGCGGAGGAGGCAGCCGGATTGGCCTGTCTTCGATTGCGATGCATTGGGTTGGGATGGGGGGCGAAGACGCAGGGCTTGCGTTCAATTGGGATGACTTTGATCGCCAAGCTTGGCGTTTGGATACATCAGAGCCGACTGTGAACAAGTTTGGGCCTGTTGGTTTGTCCGCATTGCTGCTTGGGGCCATCACGTTTGATCGGGCGGGGCCTACAAAGGTGGATGATTTGTCGCTTGCCGCATTGGACCGGTTTCGACAACAACACTACCGCCCCAAAAGCTTGGACGTCATTTATCACGCGCTTTATAATATGTCGGATAAAGAGTGGGGCGACACCCGCACCATGATGATCGCCCGCGACCGTGGGGCGACCCATGATCTGGACACGCAGATGCGGCCCAGATCACGTGATTTTTAAATAAGCGTCCCGTCGGCGTTGATTGTGGTTTTACCGCGCAGGTAAGGGTGCAGCGCGTCAGGCAAGACAACTGATCCGTCTTCTTGCTGTCCGTTCTCAAGCACAGCGATCAGGCAGCGCCCAACCGCTAGGCCGGACCCATTAAGCGTATGCACGAATTCGGGCTTGCCGCCTGCCTCTGGCTTAAACCGCGCGTTCATCCGGCGGGCTTGATAATCGCCACAGGTCGAAATGCTTGATATTTCGCGGTAAGCATTCTGACCGGGCAACCAAACCTCAATATCGTGGGTCCGTTTAGCGCCAGCGCCCATGTCCCCAGTACACAGCACAACAGTGCGGTATGGCAGATTTAGGCGTTCTAGAATGCCTTCGGCACAAGCGGTCATGCGCAGATGTTCGGCGTCTGAAGTGTCTGGGTGGCACACAGTGACCATCTCAACTTTTTCAAACTGGTGCTGACGCAACATGCCAGACGTGTCGCGGCCTGCTGACCCAGCCTCAGACCGGAAACATAAAGTATGCGCTACAAAACGGCGGGGCAGAACGTCTGCCTCTAACGTCAGACCGTTCACGATGTTGGTCAACGTGACCTCTGCGGTCGGGATCAGCCACCAACCATCTGTTGTCTGATAGCTGTCCTCGCCAAATTTTGGCAATTGACCGGTACCATACAGCATTTCTTCGCGAACCAGCACGGGTGTGTTGGTTTCCACCAGATCGTTTTCTTCAACATGAGTGTCGAGCATGAACTGACCAAGCGCGCGGTGCACGCGGGCCACTGCGCCAGACATCAGAACAAAACGGCTGCCAGCCAGTTTGGCGGCGGTTTCAAAGTCCATACCGGGGGCAACGCCAGCAATTTCAAAATGCTCAACCGGATTAAAAGCAAAGTTTGGCAGCTTACCGTGCTTTTTCATCTCAACGTTGTCGGCCTCGTCTTTGCCATCAGGGATATCGGCGTAGGGCAGGTTGGGCAGGGTCAGCATGAGCGTACTCAGCATGACATCGGCCTCTTTGGCTTCCTCATTTAATGCCGCGATCTCGGCCTTTTTGGTCGCGACCAATGCACGCAGGCGCTGGAACTCATCCTCGTCACCGCGGCCTTTGGCGGCACCGACTTCTTTTGCTGCTTTGTTGGCATCGGCTTGCGCTGTCTCTGATGCTAAGATTTTAGTGCGACGGGCCTCGTCCAAGGCCAATACTTGGGACGAAACAGCGTCCATTCCACGGCGCGACAGGGCCGCATCAAAAGCGGCGGGGTTGTCACGGATCATGCGAATATCATGCATATGTCTTGTCCTTAGGTTGGCAATTTATAGGTCTGTCCCCATATGCCGTAAACAAGCACGGCTGTGAACCTCTGAAATGCGCCCAATCTGGTTGCCATTGACGGGGGGCGGGCCTAATGTGCCGCGACTTTGGCCCCCACAATGGACGGGCCAGCTAACAAACGACAAGGGACCACCATGCAGGGTATTGAATCACTTATTCCACTGATCCTGATCTTCGGGATCATGTATTTTCTTCTTATCCGTCCACAGCAGAAAAAGCTGAAGGAACACCAGGTAATGGTTGCAGCATTGCGCCGTGGCGACCAAGTGATCACCCAAGGCGGGATCATGGGCAAAGTTGTTAAGGTCAAAGACGACGCAGCAGAAGTTGAAGTCGAGATCGCATCCGGTGTGACCGTGCGTGTGATCCGGTCCACAATCGCGACGGTTGTGAACAAAACCGAACCTGCGAAATCCTAAACACTTTCGTCTTGGGGGCGTGTGACTGATGCTGAATATCTCACCGATCAAGCAGGCGCTGATCTGGCTCACTGTTGCTGTTGGCTTGCTTTTGGCGATGCCAAACGGGTTCTATAATAAGGTCGAGGCGCATAATGATGCGATTGCTTCGGGTGTTGATGACACCAGTTGGCCGTCGTTTTTGCCATCCGGCCTTGTCAACCTTGGGCTTGATCTGCGCGGCGGTGCGCATCTGCTTGCCGAAGTGCAAGTCACAGACGTCTATACCACAGTGATGAATGGCCTTTGGCCGCAAGTACGCGATGTGCTGGCGGCCGAACGTGCCACAATCGGTTTTGTCACGCGTGAAGATGGCCCCGATGATACGTTGCGCGTGCGGATTTCAAATGTTGAGGCAGGCGATCAGGCGGTGTCATTGGTACGCGGATTGGCAGAACCAGTTGCGTCCCTTGCAGGTGCGGGTCAAACCAACATCGACGTCGTTCGTGATGGCGCGATTTTGACGATATCGTTGTCGTCTGCCGAAAAGCAGGCTCTTAATGACCGCACAATGGCGCAATCGCTTGAAATTATCCGCCGCCGGATTGACGAGGCAGGTACGCGCGAGCCGACCATTCAACGCCAAGGTACGGAACGGGTTTTGGTTCAGGTCCCCGGTGTTGGGTCCGCCCAAGAGGTCAAAGACCTGATCGGTAAAACAGCGCTTTTGACTTTTCAGGCCGTTGTTGGCCGCACGAGCGACCCAGATGCGTCCGCAGGGGCTGGCAACCAGTTGGTGCCGTCAATCGACGAGCCTGGCGCTTATTACATCGTAGAACGTAGCCCCGTCGTCACAGGTGAAAGCCTTGTTGATGCGCAGCCTGCGTTTGACCAAAATGGTCGCCCTGCGGTGAGTTTTCGGTTTAACGCAGCCGGTGGGCGCAAATTTGGTGACTATACCGCCGACAATATTGGGTCACCTTTTGCGATCGTGCTTGATAACGAAGTGATTAGTGCGCCGACCATCCAATCCCACATCTCAGGGGGGTCGGGCATTATCACCGGGCGCTTTAGCGTGGAAGAAACCACAAGCCTTGCGATTTTGTTGCGGGCAGGGTCCTTGCCCGCCGAGCTGACGTTCCTTGAGGAACGCACAATTGGGCCAGAACTGGGCCAAGACAGCATCGATGCAGGTAAAGTCGCCTGCTTGGTCGCTGGTTTCCTTGTTCTGCTTTATATGGCGCTATCATACGGCTTGTTCGGTGTGTTCGCGAACATCGCATTGCTGATTAACGTAGGTCTGCTTTTTGGCCTGCTGTCCATGATCGGTGCCACCCTGACGCTGCCTGGTATCGCTGGCATCGTCTTAACAATCGGTATGGCCGTTGATGCAAACGTGATCGTGTTTGAACGTATCAGAGAAGAATTGCGCACGGCCAAAGGGCCTGCTCGCGCGATTGAGTTGGGATATGAAAAGGCGCTGTCGTCAATCATCGATGCCAACATCACGACGTTCATCACAGCCACGATCTTGTTCGTGATGGGGTCGGGGCCGGTTCGCGGGTTCGCGATTACCCTCGGTCTTGGGATCATTACATCGGTCTTTACCGCCATTTTCGTCACACGCGCCTTGATCGTGATGTGGTTCGCGCGCAAGCGCCCCAAAACAATCGAGGTTTGATATGCGTCTGAAACTAATTCGCGATAACACGTCTATCGATTTCTTTTCCAAGGCACGAATCTGGCTGGGCATTTCGCTGATCATGATGGTCGTCGCATTTGCGTCGTTTATGATCCAAGGCTTAAACTACGGGATTGATTTTCAAGGCGGCACAAGCATTCGGACCCAGTCCACAGTTGCTGTGGATGAAGGCGCATACCGCGACGCATTGTTGCCACTCGCGCTTGGCGATGTGTCCATCGTTAAGGTGTCTGACCCCAGTTTTGCGGATGATCAGAACGTCGCCATGGTCCGCATTCAAGCCCAAGAAGGCCAAGAAAGTGTGACCAATGAGACCATCAGCACCGTGCAAGCGGCCTTGGTTGGTGTGTCACCTGATATGACCTTTCCATCGGTCGAATCCGTGGGGCCAAAAGTATCTGGCGAACTGATCCAGACCGCATTTATTGCGGTGGCTTTGGCGGTTGTGGCGATCTTGCTTTATATCTGGCTGCGGTTCGAATGGCAGTTTGCAGTCGGTGCTGTCTTGGCATTGAGCCATGACGTCGTACTGACAATCGGGATATTTTCCGAGCTAAACCTCAAGTTTGACCTTGCGATCATCGCAGCGCTTTTGACCATCGTGGGCTATTCGATCAACGATACAGTCATCGTGTTTGACCGCGTGCGGGAAAACCTGCGCAAGTATAAAAAACTGCCGCTCAAGGATGTGTTGAACAAATCTATTAATGAAACGCTAGCCCGGACGCTGATGACATCTTTGACCACAATGCTGGCGCTGCTAGCGCTATTCATCTTGGGTGGTGACGTGATCCGTGGCTTCGTATTTGCGATGATGTGGGGCGTGTTGATCGGGACATATTCGTCGATCTTTGTGGCCTCAACAGTGCTGCTGGTTCTTGGCGTCAAACGTGATTGGTCCAAGCCTGACAACACTGCGGGAAATCAATTCTCCAATGTCGACGCATAGGGTAGGTTTGATATGCGTTTGAATGAAATCCACTATGACGAAAGCAAGCCAATCGACGGCTATGGGCCTGGTTTCTTTCGTGTCGGCGGGACTGTTCATAAGGGTACTATTGTCGTTACCCCGCAAGGCGTAAAGCCTTGGGGAGGGTTCGACGACGCGCAGTCTTTGCTTGATTTGGCTGAAATCGTAGATGTGATATTTGTAGGAACAGGTGCCGATGTGGCCCATTTGCCCGCAGATTTCCGCAGCATTTTTGATGATGCTGGCATCGGTATCGAACCGATGGCGTCACCCGCTGCTTGCCGGACTTATAACGTTTTATTGTCTGAAGGGCGTCGCGTCGCGGCGGCCCTGTTGCCGGTGTAGACCCGTGCTGTCAGTTCATGAACTGGCTGTAGCACGCGGTGGATCTACTGTGCTGGCAGGACTGACGTTTGATGTGCCTGCTGGCGAGGCGCTAATTTTGCGCGGTGCCAACGGGATCGGGAAAACCACATTGTTGCGGACTTTGGCAGGGCTGCAAGGCCCAGCTGCGGGTCATTTTGATTACCCCGCAGATGAAGGTGCTTATGCCAGCCACGCTGACGCGGTGAAAACTGCGCTTACTGTGACAGAAAACTTGCAGTTTTGGGCGGATATCTACGGTAACGCGGTGCCTGATGCTATCTGGGATCAATTTGATATTCGCGATTTGCGGACCCGTTTTGCAGGCACATTGTCCGCAGGACAAAAGCGGCGACTTGGTTTGGCGCGTTTGGGTGTGATTAGTCGGAAGGTTCTGTTCTTGGACGAGCCGACCGTGTCGCTAGATGGATTCTCGGTAAAGCTATTCACCGATTACTTGCGTGATCAGCACCTCGCACAAGGCGGTATTGCTGTCATTGCGACGCATATCGACCTTGATCTGACGGCAACGACGCTAGAGCTTGGGCCATTCGCTGCAACGGCTCATCAGTCTGACGATGGCGATGAGGCGTTTTTATGATCGCACTTTTGCGTCGTGACTTGTTATTGGCGACGCGGGCCGGTGGCGGATTTGGTCTTGGGCTCGTGTTCTTTTTAATTGTTGTCGTTCTCGTTCCATTTGGTGTGGGGCCGGAAGCTGCGGTGTTGTCTCGGATCGCTCCCGGCATATTGTGGGTTGCAGCGTTACTGGCGGCCTTACTCTCGCTTGACCGTATCTTTGCGCTTGATCATGAAGACGGCACGCTGACCTTGCTCGCGACAGCGCCAATCCCGTTAGAGTCAGTGGCTGTGGCCAAAGCCGCAGCGCATTGGTTAACCACAGGTGTGCCGTTGGCCATCGCCGCACCGGTGCTTGGTGTTTTACTGCACCTTGATGCAAGTGCATTTGTGCTTGTCACGGTCACTCTGCTATTGGGCACGCCAGCCTTGTCGGTCATAGGTACCTTTGGGGCGGCTTTGACCGTTGGCATCAGGCGAGGTGGGCTATTGTTGTCGCTTATCGTGTTGCCACTTTATGTGCCGACGTTGATATTCGGGGCAGAGGCGGTACGGCGCGGCGTGGACGGGTTAGATCCGGCTACTCCGCTTTTGATGCTAGGTGGCATAACAGCAGGAGCGGTGGCACTTTTGCCATTTGCAACTGCGGCAGTATTGCGCATGAACTTGCGTTGAACAGCGCAGCACAGAAGGTTAGATGACAATCATGTCGATGTGGGAATATGCAAATCCGAAACGGTTTATGGGCTGGACCGGCCCCGTTTTGCCGTGGGCGTTTGGCGGCGCTGCTGTCTGCCTCAGCGTCGGCCTCATCTGGGGGTTTTTCTTTACGCCCGACGATTTCCGGCAAGGATCAACGGTTAAAATCATCTATTTGCACGTGCCCGCCGCCTTAATGGCAATCAATGCGTGGATTATGATGTTGGTTGCGTCGCTGATCTGGTTGGTGCGCAGGCATCACGTCTCGGCGCTTGCAGCGAAGGCCGCAGCCCCTGTGGGCGTGGCTATGACGCTGATCGCGCTGGCAACGGGCGCTATCTGGGGGCAACCAATGTGGGGGACGTATTGGGCATGGGATCCGCGCCTGACGTCGTTCCTGATCTTATTTCTGTTCTATCTCGGCTACATGGCGCTTTGGGCGGCCATTGATGACCCTGACACCGCGGCAGATTTGACGTCTGTGCTTTGTATGGTTGGGTCAGTTTTTGCATTGCTGTCGCGCTACGCGGTGAATTTCTGGAACCAAGGGCTGCACCAAGGGGCATCATTGTCGTTGGACAAAGAAAAGAACGTGGCAGACGTATTTTACCAGCCGTTGCTGTTTGCAATCGCAGGGTTTGTGCTTTTGTTTTTCGCGCTCGTTTTGCTGCGAACGCGCACCGAAATTCGCATGCGCCGTTTGCGTGCCTTAATACGCAGAGAAGGAAAGTAATGCCTGATCTTGGGAAATATGCCGCCGAAGTGCTTTTGGCTTATGGCGTCAGCATCGCGGTTTTGATCACGCTTGTCGTGATCAGTTGGCGGCAGTCGTTACGGGTTCGACGTAACCTTGAAGCTGTTGAGGACCCTAAGAATGGCTAGAGTATCGCCAATGATGTTGGCGCCACCCGTCTTGTTTGCAGCACTTGCAGGATTGTTTTTTGCGGGCATGATGCGCGACAACGTAAACGAATTGCCATCCACATTTGTGGGACAAGCCGCACCCGATGTAGCACCTGAACCGGTTCCGGGGACGGCGTTGTTGACTGGTGTGGATCTACGTGATGGCGAAATCACAATCCTGAATTTCTGGGCTAGCTGGTGCCCACCGTGCCGTGCTGAGCATCCAACATTGTTGGACCTCAACGCCCAAGGATACCGCGTTGCGGGTCTGAATTTTCGCGATGAGGCCGATAAGGCTGCTGAATATCTGGCTGAAGATGGCAACCCGTTTTTCGCGACAGGGTTTGATCCACGCGGACGCACAGCGATTGATTGGGGGGTAACAGCCCCGCCAGAGACATTCATCATTTCTGGTGACGGGACAGTTTTGTTCCGCTTTGCTGGGCCGCTTATCGGATCAGACTATGAGCAGCGGTTTCTGCCAGCATTGCGGGCTGCTGAAGATCAGTGACCACGGATTAAGTCATTAATTTTTATTGAGTATCACACTTTAGCAGTCAGCATTAAACCGGTGGTCTGGTGCGTGATGTGAATGCTTGTCCATCAAATCAAAAGACAAAGGGCCCACAGATAATCTCCGGGCCCTTTGTTATTTTAGGATGCTTTGGCGAGGTTACGCAGCACGTAGTGCAGCACGCCACCGTTTTCGACGTATTCAATTTCAACGGCTGTATCGATCCGGCATTTAACGGTGATGTCTTTGATGTCACCGTTTGGATACGTGATCGACGCTGTCATGTCAGACAATGGCTTGACCGCATCAAGACCAAGGATCGTGACGGTTTCGTCGCCTGTCAAACCCAAAGAGTTGCGATTGTCGCCGCCTGTGAATTCGAACGGAACCACACCCATACCAACAAGGTTGGACCGGTGGATGCGCTCAAAGTTCTCTGCGATCACTGCCTTGACGCCGAGCAGGGCAGTGCCTTTGGCAGCCCAGTCACGCGAAGAGCCAGCACCGTATTGTTCGCCTGCAAAGACGACCAATGATGTGCCTGCCTCTTGGTGCGCCATCGCCGCGTCAAAGATCGATGACTGTGTGCCATCGGGTCCTTTGGTATAGCCGCCCTCAACACCGTCGAGCATCTCGTTCTTGATGCGGATGTTGGCGAATGTGCCGCGCATCATAACCTCGTGATTGCCCCGACGAGACCCGTAAGAGTTAAACTCGCGCACAGGCACTTGACGCTCGATTAGGTACTGACCGGCAGGCGATGTGTCTTTGAACGAGCCCGCAGGAGAGATGTGGTCGGTTGTGACCATATCGCCCAGAACGGCCAGAACTTTGGCGTTTTCCACGTTTTGGATCGTGCCTGCGTCCTTGGACATGCCGCGGAAGTAAGGCGGGTTTTGCACGTAAGTCGATGCAGTTGGCCAGTCGTAGGTTTCACTGTTCGTGGTTTCGACAGCTTGCCACTTTTCATCGCCCTTAAACACGTCCGCATATTTTTTGATAAACGCTTCGCGGGTGACTGTCTTTTCGACCAATTCGTTGATTTCGGTAGACGTTGGCCAGATGTCTTTCAAGTAGACGTCATTGCCGTCGCGGTCTTGGCCGATGGGGTCAGACGCGAGGTCGATATCCATCGTGCCAGCCAACGCATATGCGACCACCAAAGGCGGTGAGGCCAAATAGTTGGCGCGCACATCAGGCGAAATGCGCCCTTCAAAGTTACGGTTGCCTGACAGAACGGATGTCGCGACCAAATCGCCTTCGGCAATAGCGTCAGAGATTTCTTTTTGAAGGGGACCAGAGTTACCGATGCAGGTCGTGCAGCCATAACCAACAAGGTTAAACCCAATCTTATCAAGATCTTTTTGCAAGTCCGCAGCTTCAAGATACTCCGACACAACCTGTGAACCGGGCGCAAGGGATGTCTTGACCCAAGGTTTGCGGTCCATACCCAATGCGGCGGCTTTACGCGCCACAAGGCCGGCACCGATCATGACGTATGGGTTGGATGTGTTGGTGCATGACGTGATCGATGCGATCACAACCTTGCCCGATTCCAATGTATAATCTTCGCCAGCGACAGGAACTTCTTTGTTCATCGGACGCTTGAACGTTTCTTCCATCTCGCGCGTAAATGCGGTTTTCGCGTCTGTCAGTGCCACGTAATCTTGTGGGCGCTTTGGACCGGAAATCGCAGGCACGATTGTGCCCATGTCCAGAGACATCGTGGTAGTATAAACAGGTGCGTAATCCGCGCCACGCCAGAAACCGTTTTCTTTTGCGTAGGCTTCGACCAATGCAATGCGATCTTCGTCACGGCCTGTGTTACGCAGGTAGCGCAGGGTTTCGTTGTCGATTGGGAAGAAACCACATGTCGCACCATATTCAGGTGCCATGTTAGCGATTGTTGCACGGTCGGCCAGTGGCAGAACATCCAGACCAGCACCGTAGAATTCGACGAATTTGCCGACAACACCAAGGCCGCGTAGCATTTCGACGACTTTCAGGACCAAATCGGTACCTGTTGTGCCTTCGACCAATTTACCAGTGAGCTCAAAGCCAACAACTTCTGGGATAAGCATGGAAACAGGTTGGCCGAGCATCGCTGCTTCAGCTTCAATGCCCCCAACACCCCAACCAAGAACGGCAAGACCGTTAACCATGGTTGTGTGGCTGTCTGTACCAACAAGCGTGTCAGGATATGCTACTTCTTCGCCGTTTTGGTCTTTGTCAGTCCAAACCGTCTGCGCCAGATACTCTAGGTTCACCTGATGGCAGATGCCTGTGCCCGGTGGTACAACGCGGAAGTTGTTGAATGCGCCTTGGCCCCATTTGAGGAATTGGTAGCGTTCCATGTTCCGCTCGTATTCGCGGTCAACGTTCATTTGGAACGCACGTGGCTGGCCGAATTCGTCGATCATAACCGAATGGTCGATGACCAGATCAACAGGGCTAAGCGGGTTAATCTGTTGGGCGTCGCCACCCAAGGCCACAATACCGTCGCGCATGGCAGCAAGGTCAACCACAGCAGGAACGCCGGTGAAATCTTGCATCAGGACACGGGCAGGGCGGTAGGCGATCTCGCGGGGGTTTTTACCACCGTTAGTGGCCCACTCGGAAAACGCCTTAATGTCGTCGACGGATACGGAAAAACCGCCATCTTCAAAGCGCAGCAGGTTTTCCAACACAACTTTTAGTGCAGCGGGTAGCTTGGAAAAGTCACCAAGGCCCGCGTCTTGGGCGGCGGCGATTGAATAATATGAAACTGACTGGGACCCAACAGTAAGTTTCCTGCGGGTCTTGGCTGTATCTTGGCCGACTGTAATGGTCATTGGCTATTCCCTTTTTTAGGCGCGTTTAAGGATGATTAACTGGCTTTTGCCCCAAGTGGGCGTCGTTTTCAAGGGCTGGTTGGTAATTTGTATACCATTGCACACCGAAATCTACCATACGGTGTATGAACGGGGCAAAACTGAAACATGGCTCACGAAACCCTCGCATTTCCTTGATTGGTCATTTCAGAAATTTCTGAATAGACAATAAAGATGGGTAGCGGAGTTTGGGATAGACATGTGGCAACTTTTGACAGCACTCGCCTTTTGGGGCGCGATCGGCGTTACGCCTGTTTTTGCGCAAGACAACAAGACTGTTGTTGAGCTTTATACATCTCAGGGCTGCTCGTCCTGTCCACCTGCGGACGCATTGCTGCATGATTTGGCAGGGCGGTCCGATGTAATCGCGCTCGCGCTGCACGTCGATTACTGGGACTATTTGGGCTGGAAAGACAACTTTGGCAGTCCTGATTTTACAGCTCGTCAACATGCTTATGCACGGGCGGCCAATGCGACGACGGTCTATACGCCGCAGATGGTTATCGGCGGTCTAGATCATGTCATTGGATCCAAGGCGATGGATGTCATGGATCATATTGCGCAGCACCGCAATGCGGCTGATCAAGTTTCAATCACATTAACCCGAAGTGGGAATGTGGTCCAAATCAACGCCCAATCTAGCGTAGGACGGCTTGGCAAGCTTAGTGTTCAAGTTGTGCGGTACACTCCCGAGGAAACGGTCGCCATCAGGCGCGGTGAAAATGCGGGTAAGACAATCAGTTACAACAATATCGTTCATACATGGGACGAGATTGGCAGTTGGGATGGATCAAGCCCGTTGGCGATGACCGCCCCTGTGGCAGGGTCCGATCCGATTGTGGTGATCATTCAAGCAGACCAGCACGGCCCAATCTTGGCGGCTGCCGAAATTCGCTAAGGCGCGTTTTTCCACCGGCGATGCACCCAAAACCATTGGTCTGGGTAATCTGTGACCTTGTCTGTCAATCTGTCGGTCATGTCCTGCATCATCTGTGCGGGCGTGCCGTGATTAATTGGCGATTGGACCGCGACATCAAATGATATTCCATCTGTTTGGCGGGTCCCAAAATAAGGTACGACCAGCGCATCCAGCTTGATCGCAAGATCAGCTGCAGAGGTGGCGGTGTTGGCTGCTTTTCCCATAAACTTAATGGGAATGCCTTTTTTATTCGCCACATCAAACAGCAAGGTCCCCATACCGCCCGCCTTAAGATGGCGCGCAAATCCCATTGTGCCGCGCCGACCCTGTTCAAAAACAGGACCGCCCCACGCCGTCATCGTTGGGGTGTAATGCGCGTTAAAATAGGCGTTTGTCATGGGTCGATATAAGCCGCCAACATCGTACCCAATCCGTGTCAGAACATGGCGGGGGGCTTCGTGATTGCCGAAATGTCCGGTGACAAAGATAACGGGGCGGCCTTGGGCCTTTGCCTGTGCAATCGCCGCCAACCCATCACCAGTCGGTTTGGTCGTGGCAAGACGGTTAGCAAATTCTTGCCAGCTGTAATTCTCGATAAGTGTACGTCCGAAATTGTCGCAAACCCCGTCAGCTACTTTTCTGCGCACATCTGGAGGCATGTCAGGATAGATCATCGCCAGATTTGCCTCGGCGCGCCGTCTATATCCGGCAAGAGGGCCGATCGCGCGCCGTAACGCTGCCCCCATAAAAGGTATGCGGCGGGCGTAGGGCATACGCAGTGCTGTCCCAATCAACCCACGCAAAGCGCGGTCAACGAGCCAATCAGCGGCAGAACCTTTGGGGGACGGGGGCGTGGTCATGCAATCCAGATACGCAAGCTGCTGCCGTCAGGCAAGAGTGTCAGGCGATTTGGCCAAACCAGTCCCAACCATGCTGTCGCGGGTCACAAGGTGAGCCAAATCTCTAGCGGTCCATTCGTCTGTTCCGGACGGGCGGGCAGGAATCACGATGTAACGCATGTCAGCCGTACTATCATGCACACGGATTTGGGTAGCCTCTGGCAAGGTCACCCCAAATTCGGCTAAAATGCTACGCGGTTCGCGCACTGTGCGCGATCGATATGCTCGCGATTTGTACCAATCTGGCGGCAGGCCAAGCAGGTTGCGCGGATAACAAGAACACAGCGTACACACGATTATGTTGTGCAGATCGGCAGTGTTTTCCACGGCGATCAACTTCATCGGGCCGATATCAAAGCCCATTTTGGCAGTGGCCGCACTGGCATCATGTTGCAAGGCTGCGCGAAATTCGGGGTCGGTCCATGCGCGGGCAACTACAGCCGCACCATTTGCTGGGGTTCGGTTGTCCATCGCGTCAATCTGCGCTGCAATTTCAGCGGCAGTGGTGACCCCCTTTTCGATTAGCAATTCACGGACAGCGATTTCCATGGTTTGCCAATAGCTTAACGGATGATCGTTATCTGCGCGAAACGGGTGGCCGGACGGCGAAAGATGGTCGTGGTGATCATGGGGCATCTGCTGGCTCCAACCAATGAGCATAGATTTCGGCATCAACGGTATCTGTTGGGGTCTCGGCAGCGGCACCCCAAACCTCTGCCATCGTAAAGCGAACACGGTGCAGCGACAAAGGCGCGCCTGAATGTCGGTAGGCCAATTGTTCTGGGTTGGGAAACGGGCCAAGCGTGCGTTCAATCACACCGCATTTGCCCCGTAAATAGGCGGGTGTACGAATGTGACCGGGGGGCATATCGGTGCGGACGCGGACGAGATTACCCATGCGAGGCATCGCCGTATGTGAGCCCACGTTCTTGAATTGCCGACATACGTTCCCCTATTTCAAACGTTGTCAGAACGCCTGCCTCAACAAGGTTCTGGGATATTGAAGCAATCCAGCGTTCATAATAGCTTAGCTCTTCAAAACTGCTGGGCGGCATATCTTCAAGGACACGGCGCAAACCATCCACAGTAAAATGGCCCTTGGCCGAACACAGAATCATAAGCGCATCAACGCGCTTTTCCCAAAGAGCAAAGTCGTGGTCAGCAAGAGGGACCGTACCAGCGGCACTTCCGCCCATATCGTGCCAACGGCGTCCGTCAGCTTGAGAAATTTTTTCGGTCATGCTTCGATACTAGGGTGGGTATTAGGGGCTGTCCATCTCGTCTTCGTCGTTCGTGATCAAGGTAATTGTGCCGTCGTCAGCTAGTGCGCGGACAGCGGCTGACAGATCACGCATCGCATCTTCGGCGATTTTGGGTTTGATGGCACCTTGTTCGGCTGCTTCTTCGCGAATTTGGCCTGCCATACGTTGAGAAATGTTTTCAAGAATAAACTCGGCTGTGGCGACAAGATCAGCATCACCGGCCAAAGCACCTGCGACGGCCGTCGCCAACACGTCTGGTGGGATTCCACGAATACAGGCGGGCACATCCGTTGGGGTCAGGCGATGTGGGATGTCTTTGAAAGTAAATATCGATTTGCGAACACTGTCGGCAAAGGCGGGATCATCTACACCTAACCCTTCGAGCAAGCTATCGCGGGTTTGGGCTGGGCTCGAGTTTAAGATCGCACCGACGCGTGCGTCAGGCGCTTTTTCAAACGCGACAGGAACTGACTGACAGTGGTCTTTGACGAGGGCCATGCCTATACGCTGTACGGCTTCGGGTGCGATTTTTTCTGTTTGGGACACAGCATATGTAATCCGGCGGGCCAGATCGCCCGGTAGTTTTTCCAAAACGGCGGCTGCGCGTGCGACGGGCAGTTTGGATAAGGCGACTGCGCCCACTTCAGTGCTTTGTTTGGTCATGATACCGGTCAAGCCTTCGTCAGGTAGGGCAAGCAAAACAGCCCATGGATCGGTTCCTTTTGCGTTTGCCAGCTCTGCGCGTAATTTCCCCGCAAGGTTAGGGCTAAGGTGATCAGACAATGCATCAATCGCACCATTGACCCCACCTGGCGAAGATAAACCAACCGATACAAGATCTCGTGCGAATTCTGCCGCGACCTGATTGACTGTGTCGCGATCAATGAGGCGAATGGCCCCCAATTCGCGTGCCAATAGCATTTGCATGTCTTCTGGAAGCTGAGACAACTCTAATTTGCCGCCATCCCCGATCAAAAGCTGCACAATCATGGCGGCCTTACGCTTGCGCGTCAAAGGTGGGGTTCGTGCAGATAATGGAGCGAGAGTTGATTGTGTCATAACACCTGCGTGCCACAACATACTGAACGAAGTGTTATCGTCTATTGGGAATGTGTGAATTGAACAGACATTGTGCGCAATGCAGCGCTTGTTTCTGGCGAGATCGTTTCGACGTTTGCCGTTAATGTGTGCAATGTGCCCATTAAGCCTACAAGCGATTTCGTTTCAGCTGCGTCAAATTCGCGGTCGGTGCGCGAGAAACTACCAATACTGCGACTGCCGTCTACTTCAACACCACAGGTCATGCCAAATTTTAAGCCAAATTCGGCGGCCTTTTTAAGGACATTCATGGTGTCTTGCTTAGCTAATTCCGACCATTTGACGGCACCTGTGTTTTCAAACCCCCAAGCAACAGTTGGGTCAGACATGACAAACCCATTTTGGGAGTAATAATTCAACCAGTCTTTTTCATATGTTTGGAATAGGAACGTCGGCGTCGTAAAACGAACATGCAACGCAAGAGCAAAACCAGCAGTCGCAATTTGCTTCATTTCCCCGAGTAGTTTACGTATCTCTAGTTGAGCTGACATATTGCTACTTTCTTTGCGGTTGCCAAGACTTACACTAACGAAATACTAGTAAATGATTGTTAAAGCCCACAGCAAAGATGCAAGATGCGGTTTATTATAGCAAGACGTGTACACGGATTTAATGATGCAGAAAATTGGACAGGCAGAAATACAGGACCTTGCTCCGGCAGGCCACTATATCGCTTTGCGAATCGGTTTCGCATTTCCAGTTGAAGAAGTTAACGCGCTCCCGCAGGGATGGGTCGATCATTATACCAAAAACCGATTCATGTTGTTCGATCCTGTCATTCGTTGGGCTTATACAAGCGTCGGTGCATTACGCTGGTCTGAAATACCTGTCGATGATCCACGCAAGATTATTTCACAAGCGCAGACGTTTGGTTTGCGCTTCGGTGCTGCGATCTCGGTTTTTGATGGAAACGCAGAAGGTCAGCGATCTTTTGGATCTTTCTGTCGTCCAGATAGGGAATATTCTGATTTAGAAATCAACCTGTTACACGCCTTTATTAAACGACGCCACACAGAGATGGCGCCGCCAAAAAACCTGACAATGGCCGAGTTAGAGGCGCTTGGCATGGTCAGGGATGGCAAGCGATTAAAGGAAATCGCGTTTGATTTGGGCGTGACCGAAGGTGCGGTCAAGCAGCGATTGAAGAATGCCAAAATTAAGCTTGGCGCGAAGACAGGTACCCAAGCAGCGGCTCTGGCAAGCCAATATGGCCTGATCTAGCGGGATCTGCATGACCTTATGGTCAACTACCCATTTTGCACAAAACTGTAGGTAATACTCCCTTTTGGCCTCTATTGTTCACGTGCCACCTATGACAATCATGGGGTGAGGTGGTATTCTAAACTCTCCACAAAGGAGAGCACAATGGAACATATCACATTCAATCTGTCACAACTTCATATTCACGGCACGGCTTTTTACGACTTCCTTGGACTGCGGAAACGATTCTTTGTCGATAATTTGGGATGGGATATTCCTCACGATGATGACGTTGAGATGGATCAATACGACAACCCTAAGGCGCATTACTCATTAGTTTTGCGAGATGGCGTTGTCATTGGAGGCGCACGCGCTATGGCGACGACAGCCAAGTGGGGGACATACACATATATGTTGCGGGATGCCCTGAAGGGTAAGCTGATTGATATCCCACCGAGCGTTATGGCGGCCGACGTCGAAACCGACGACATGTGGGAATGCACCCGTCTGGTGATGTCTGACGACGTCGACACACACGCGGACCGTAGCATGTGTCTTGGGATGATCGTTCAGGGCCTTGTTGATGTCGCAGCAGAGCAGGGCGCATCACATCTTATGTCGTTGTCACCCTTGGCATTGATGCGCGCACTGCGGCAGCTTGGGTTTGACGCTGAACGGATTGGCGAGCCGTACCTTAACGAAGGCGACGGACGTCGGTATGCAGTTTTGTCGATGCCTGCAAAACGCACGATGCCGCATGTTCCGCGTGCAACGCACCGCACACAGCCCCAGCCGCTTCACGCACCAGCTGTGTAGATCATCTAGGTGGGCCTGGGGCCCACCTCGCTCTCTTCAAACTTAAAGTGCTTTGGCGCTAGCCAAACACACGCTTAAAAATCGTATCGACATGCTTGGTGTGATAGCCAAGGTCGAATTTTTCTTCGATCTCTTCTGCGGACAATGCGCGGCGGACGTCTTCATCTGCCAAAAGCTCGGTTTTAAAGTCAGCGTTGTTGTCCCAGACCTTAAGCGCGTTACGCTGCACGAATTTATAGCTGTCCTCGCGGCTAACGCCCGCTTGGGTCAAGGCCAACAAAACACGCTGCGACATGATTAAGCCGCGGAACTGATGCATATTTTTCATCATATTTTCTGGATAGATGATCATCTTTTCAACAACACCAGCCAAACGGTTCAGCGCAAAATCAAGCGTGATCGTCGTATCTGGACCAATTGTGCGCTCAACAGACGAATGCGAAATGTCACGCTCGTGCCAAAGGGCGACGTTTTCCATTGCGGGGATCACAGACATGCGGACCAGACGAGCCAGCCCAGTCAGGTTTTCCGTCAAAATAGGGTTCTTTTTGTGCGGCATCGCGGACGATCCCTTTTGCCCAACAGCGAAATACTCAGCACCTTCAAGCACTTCAGTCCGCTGCATATGGCGGATTTCCGTCGCGACGTTTTCGATGCTGGATGCGATAACACCCAAAGTGGCAAAGAACATGGCGTGACGGTCACGTGGAATGACTTGGGTGCTGATCGGTTCTGGTGTCAGACCAAGCTGCTCGCAGACATATTCTTCAACACGGGGATCAACGTTTGCGAATGTACCAACAGCACCCGAAATAGCGCCTGTCGCGATTTCAGCGCGGGCATTGATCAAACGGGCGCGGTTGCGGTCCATTTCTGCATAAAAACGCGCAAACGTCAGGCCCATTGTTGTGGGTTCGGCGTGGATACCGTGGCTGCGACCAATGCGCGGCGTGTCTTTGTGTTCCATCGCGCGGGTTTTAAGTGCTGCGAGCAGGCGGTCCATATCGATCATCAAAAGATCAGCGGCGCGGACAAACTGCAGGTTGGTGCATGTATCAAGAACGTCCGAAGATGTCATGCCTTGGTGAACAAAGCGGGCCTCGTCGGCGCCAACATGTTCGGCCAGATGGGTCAGAAATGCGATAACGTCATGTTTGGTGACGGCCTCAATCTCGTCAATGCGGGCCACGTCAAACGTGACATCCTTGGCTTTCCAAACCGCATCTGCGTTCTCGCGGGGGATCACACCCAAATTGGCCATCGCTTCACAGGCGTGGGCCTCAATCTCGTACCAGATTTTGAATTTTGTTTCAGGGGACCAAATGGCAACCATATCGGGGCGAGAATAACGCGGGATCATGAGCAGGACCTTATTTTGGGGTTGGGCAGCGGATATGCCTTGCGTCATAAGGGGGCAGGCGGCAGGTCTCAAGCCTGCGGCGTAAAAGAGGTGCGAAATGCAAAGCAAAACGGTGCTTTTGGCGGATTTTTTGGGTGATTGGCAGCTGACGCGCCAGATTACCGACGCTTTGCATGGCCAAGATGGGCAGTTGGTTGGACATGCGCGGTTTGTGACGGATGGCGCTGGCCTGCGATATGAGGAACACGGGCAACTGACACTGGCTTCGGGGGCCGTGCTACAGGCGGACCGTGCGTATCTTTGGGGCGCTGACGCAGGTGGCATTGCCGTGCGCTTTGCCGACGGAACTGCGTTTCACCAGTTTGATCCGGTTGGGCAAGTCAGCGGGACAACCCATCTTTGCGGTGATGATACATATAACGTGGCCTATGACTTTGATCGCTGGCCTGACTGGTCTGCCACATGGGACGTGACCGGCCCACGCAAGGATTATCGGTCGATAAGTCACTACAATCGGGCGAGATAGCGCAACCAGCCTTGCACCCCAGCGTCTTGTGGGGCAAAAAGTATGAAATACATTCAATAAGGAGCGCGGCAAATGGCCATCGCAATGAACGACAAAGTCCTGATTGAGGCATTCGGCAGCACCGAAGGACGTCTTCGTCTGGCAAAACAGGCCGCTTTGGTTCTGGTTGGCATCGCCGCACTCGCGATTTTTGCAAAGATTAAAGTCCCTATGTTTCCTGTTCCGATCACCATGGGCACATTCGCCGTGCTGACGATTGGTGCGACTTACGGTCCACGTTTGGGTCTGGCGACAATTATTGGCTATATGCTGATTGGCGCGCTTGGATTTGACGTGTTCGCAGGATCATCCGCCGAGGCAGCTGGCCTGACGTATATGATGGGCGGCACAGGCGGCTATTTGGTTGGGTATGTTTTGGCAACTTTGGCCTTGGGCATGGCAGCACGCGCTGGCTGGGACCGTTCAGTCGGTAAGATGGCATTGGCCATGTTGATTGGTAACGCATTGATTTATATTCCAGGTTTGATCTGGCTTGGTCAGCTTTACGGCTGGGACCAACCGATTTTGGCGTGGGGCCTGACACCGTTCTTGATTGGTGACGTGCTTAAGCTTGCACTGGCTGCTGTACTTGTACCGGGCTTATGGAAGCTGCTGGGCAACGCACGCGTTTAAACGCTGCTGATTAGATTTCAAAAAGGGCGCGCAGGCATGGCTTGCGCGCCCTTTTTTTATGTTAAGCCAATCGTGAGATAACCTTTGAACTTTGCTCAAGCGTCCGGTGCACGGGGCATTTATCTGCAATTTCAAGCAGGCGGGCACGCTCGTCATCTGTCAGATCACCTGTCAGATGGATCTCACGCTCGAATACATCAACCTTTTTTGATGTGCTGGATTCCGTATCCTCAAAATGGCTTTTCCCGTGGGTGATATCCACGCTGACATGGGTCAGGGCCATTTTCTTGCGCCGCGCATACATCCGTATAGTCATCGATGTGCAGGCCCCAAGGGCGGCGGACAGGAACCCATAAGGCGACATGCCTTTGTTGGTACCGCCAAAGGACGCAGGTTCATCTGCCAATGCAGAATGATTATCGCCGGACTGAATGTCTTGCAGGAACCCGTCAGGATCAGCCTCGGACACGCGTAAAACGCCTTCTGGCACCTTGCTGTCAGGCTTTGTTTTAACAACGGGCAGGTATTTTCGCGCCCATGCCGCAATCACATCCGCTGCATATTCTGCATCATCGGGGTCGCTAATCAGATGGTCAGCAGTATCGAGACTGACAAAACTTTTGGGATGCTTGGCTGCCATAAATATCTGGCTGGCGTTTTCAATGCCAACGGTTTGATCAATCGGGCTATGCAGGACCAAAAGTGCGGCGCGCAGCTTAGATAAACTCTCATTCAACTCTATTGCGGTGACATCTTGGACAAAGTCATGGCTGATCGTAAAGGGACGACCTGCCAGCGTAACAGTTGCTTTGCCTTTCTGTTCAATCTCTGCAAGCGACGTGCCAAAATTATGCACAACATGCGCGGGATCAGCTGGTGCCCCAATTGTGACAACGGCCTTAATATCCGGCAGATTGGCAGCAGCTTTCAGAACAGCAGCGCCGCCAAGCGAATGCCCAATCAATAGGGTTGGCGCCATGCCCTTTGCCGTAAGACTGGCAACTGCTGCATACAGATCGCCAACGTTGGATGTGAAGTTTGTGTTCTCAAATTCACCATCTGAATGACCCAAGCCAGTAAAATCAAACCGCAAAACCGCGTAACCCATTGTGGTTAAACGGGCGGCGATCCTGCGGGCTGCTGTGATGTCTTTGGAACAGGTAAAGCAATGAGCAAACACTGCGGTGGCCAAATGTGCGCCGCTGGGCAAATCCAACCGCGCTGCAAGGTCATGCCCTCCATGGCCCGGAAAGGTAAATCGTTCAGTGCGCATCGCAGGTCCCCTAGATGTTGAAGCTATTTGAACCTGCGATCAATACGACGCAAATTGCAATAAGGGTGATCAGTGTTCACGACCTAGTGTCCCATCAGTGCGGGGTCATGTGGGTATTGCGTTATTTTTTCAAAGCCGGTTTTAGTGATCAACACTTGGTCTTCCAGTTTAATGGAAAAATCGCCACCTTCGGGGCTGATCAGCGCCTCGACGCACAGCGTCATACCAGCCTGAAGTTCGTAATCAAACGCCCCGTCCACCATTTGGTCGGGGTACGCTACAAGCGGCCATTCATCGCAAAGCCCAACGCCATGCATCAAGCAGCCGTATTTCAGGTTTTGAAACTTGTCCGGTAGGCGGTGGCAGTTCCGGCTAAGGTCTTGGATATTCACGCCAGGTTTGAGCATATTCATATTCTGTTCAATGTGTTCCACGCCGACTTTCATTGCCTCAATCATATCGGAACGGGGTTTTTGGTCCCCGATCCACCACGTTCGGCTGATATCAACACAGATGCCATATGCGCCAACCAAGTCGGTATCAAAGGCCACGATTTCGTTGTTTTGCACCATACGCGGGCCACATTCTTGGAACCAAGGGTTGGTACGCGGGCCAGATGTTAACAGGCGTGTTTCGATCCATTCACCGCCGCGCCGGATGTTTTCTGCATGAAGGACCGCCCAAATGTCATTTTCTGACATGTTTCCCTTCGGTACGCCTGTTCTCGCTACGGTTTCCATTTCTGCGCATGCTATTTCACAAGCTACCGATGCGCAGCGCATTGCAAGAATTTCATCTGGCCCTTTGATGGAACGGGCTTTTTCAGTGAGCTCTTCCCCGGGGATGACCGTAAACCCTTGGGACTCTAATGCGCGCAGCCCGTGGATCATGATTTTATCGACGCCAAGACGCATATTTCCACCGCCGTGCTCTGCAGTCACCTCGCGGACTTGATTGGAAAATTCGTCGGCGGCCACGTTGATTTTATCGCCTCGGTCGAAATAGAACAGGTCTGCGCCAGACCGTTGTTCGTTCACCAAATGATTGAATTTACTCAGGAACATTGCGTTTTTATAGTCCCAGACGACCATGTACCCGTCCGCGCAGACGAGGCAGGCGCGAAACGCGTTATGGGTATTCCAGAGCTGCATATTGGTACTGTCAGTCGCATAGCGAATGTTCAACGGGTCAAACATTAAGACGCCACCATACTGTCGGGCGACCACCGCGTCTGTAAGACGTTCGTGCCGATATGCTCGCATGTTTGGCAAGTTAGGAAGAATTAACCCTGCCGTTTCCCATTCCGAAAATGCCAGTTGGGTTGGCCCGATTTCAACGCGGTCATTGTTGTTAGGCGATCCATCCGCAAGCGTGGCGCCCTGAATTGGGTCAATCTTTCGAATGTCGCGGTAATGCTGGTTCATCAGTCACCTCGGGAATTGGTTCCCTGCAAGGATGCCGGACGTAAGCTGTGTTTGTCCGGCCTGATATCGACGTTTGGCCTAGGTGATATGCCGTTTGCTGGCGATCTAGCCTGCTAGAGGCGCGTTTTGGACGGTGCGCATAAAAAAAGGCGCTCCGATTGGAGCGCCCTTTTCGCCGTAGAGTTCTGCTGATTAGCAGCTGTAATACAGCTTGTACTCAACTGGGTGTGGCGTGTGCTCATATTCATACACTTCTGCCCAACGCAGAGCCATGTAGCCTTCAAGTTGGTCTTTGGTGAACACGTCGCCTTGCAGCAAGAAATCGTGATCCGCTTCAAGTGCATCCAATGCTTCACGCAGTGATCCACAAACTGTTGGGATTTCTGCAAGCTCTTCTGGTGGTAGATCGTAAAGATCTTTGTCAGACGCAGCGCCGGGATCGATCTTGTTCTTGATGCCGTCAAGGCCAGCCATCAACAATGCAGCAAAGCAAAGGTATGGGTTTGCTGCTGGATCAGGGAAGCGGGCTTCAACGCGCTTTGCCTTGGGGGATTCGGCAAACGGGATACGTACAGCGCCAGACCGGTTAGATGCGGAATACGCACGCAGAACAGGCGCTTCAAAACCTGGGATCAAACGTTTGTAAGAGTTTGTCGTTGGGTTTGTGATCGCGTTCAGGGCAGGGGCGTGCTTGAGGATACCACCGATGAAGTACAAGGCTTCTTGTGACAGATCAGCGTATTTGTCCCCTGCAAAGATCGGCTTGCCGTCTTTCCAGATGGACATGTTAACGTGCATGCCAGTGCCATTATCGCCTGCGATTGGCTTTGGCATGAATGTCGCAGACTTTCCGTAAGCCTGTGCCACGTTGTGGATCACATACTTGTACTTCTGGATCTCGTCCGCTTGGTGCGTCAGCGTGCCGAAAATAAGGCCAAGCTCGTGCTGGCAAGACGCCACTTCGTGGTGGTGCTTGTCAACTTTCATGCCCATGCGTTTCATAGTGGAAAGCATTTCGCCACGCATGTCATGTGCATCATCTGTCGGGTTCACTGGGAAATAACCGCCCTTAACGCCGGGACGGTGGCCTGTGTTGCCCATTTCAAACTCGGTGTCGGTGTTCCAAGACGCGTCTATTGCGTCGACTTGGTAAGACACTTTGTTGATGCTGACGGAATAACGTACATCGTCAAAGACGAAGAATTCAGCTTCTGGGCCAAAATATGCTGTGTCACCGATACCGGTAGACGCCAGATAAGCCTCGGCTTTTTCGGCTGTGCCACGTGGGTCGCGTGCGTACGCTTCTCCAGTGTCTGGCTCAACTACGTTGCAGTGAATGCAGACGGTTTTCTCAGCATAGAACGGATCAACATAAGCGGACTTTGTGTCTGGGATCAGCTTCATGTCGGATTTATCGATGGATTTCCACCCTTCGATGGAAGACCCGTCAAACATGAAACCTTCGTCAAGAAAGTCTTCGTCGACAATATCATTCACAATCGTCACGTGCTGCAGGCGGCCCTTTGGGTCGGTGAAACGGATGTCGAGGTATTCAGCGCCCTCATCCTTCATCAGTTTAATTACGTCTTTCGCGCTCATGGCGTTGCCCTTTACTTTAGAGATAGAAAATTTGTGGATTAGTTATAGTGCGTCGTCACCGGATTCACCGGTACGAATGCGGATGGCTTGCTCAACAGTCGAGACAAAGATTTTGCCGTCGCCGATCTTGTCGGTTTTGGCTGCTGCAACAATGGCTTCAATCGCGGCATCCAGTTGATCGTCAGCTAAAACGACTTCGATTTTTACCTTTGGCAGAAAATCGACAACATATTCTGCACCGCGGTACAGTTCTGTGTGGCCTTTTTGACGGCCAAAGCCCTTAACTTCGACAACAGACAGCCCTTGGACGCCAACGTCCTGCAAGGCTTCTTTTACTTCGTCGAGTTTGAATGGCTTGATGATCGCTTCAATCTTTTTCATGGCTGCGACTCCTGTTCGGGTAATGCTTCACAAAAAGGTCAGACCACGGCGGGCCTTTGAGGACAATTCTTGGGGCTCACTTGATCCGTGTGAAGTGCTGAAAACGCACAAGCCGCATAACCTTTAATCATCTAGATTAAAATATAGGCATTATGGAAACTATGTTCGTGCGCGATATTTGCATGTCGGCCGCAGTGGTTTCAAACGAGAAAAGCCGCCCCATGAAGAAGGGCGGCTTTTAATTTCGATGCGATCGTCTTTAGACGGCTGCGGAAACGATCTCTACACCATCGGCATAAACGATGTGTTCACGGTCAAAGACCAGATCGAAAACTTTTACGTCGCGTACTGGCTGCTGTGCCAAAAATTCACCGTCTACAAGGCGGTGAGCCTCAACAGTTGCTGCTGCAGCGCCAAACAGGGCCTCTGCGCGCCAGTCGCGGATTTGAATGCGTGCACCGGGTGCAACAATCATGTCGCGGTCGGGGCGGGTGTGCCCAAGTGATCCTGCTTTAATGCGGATCGGCTGCATCTTCACGTCACGTGAATGAATGGCCTTAATAACGGACATACCGCTATCACGTGTAATAACACGATCGCCTACGGACAAATGTTCAACTGGAATTTCGCCGTCCAGTGTCATGATCGTTGTCCCAGCACATAGGCCAGATTCGATTGTTTTCTTCGCAACAGCCGGAGCTGTGCGTGTGATAGTTCCCAATTGCATGGCGTGTTTCCCGCTCTTGCTGATTTCTGCCTCAAGTCTTGAATGAACATTAAGGCAAGAAAGTGTCGTCGTCTTGCCTTTTTTGAGTTCATTTTTCCTCTCGCATCTTAGTGTTGCCTTTGGTAGACACCGCGCAAAGATCAGCCAAAGTGATTTGGTTGGTTGAAATGTGCGGGTGTGGCGGAATTGGTAGACGCACCAGATTTAGGTTCTGGCGCCTATGGCGTGGGGGTTCGAGTCCCTTCACCCGCACCACATTTTTTTGAGAAGAAGGAAGTTCCATGCAGGTTAAAGAGACCCTGAACGAAGGCCTGAAACGCGGTTACGCGATCACGGTCACTGCGGCCGAAATGGACGCAAAAGTTGAAGAAAAGCTGAAAGAAGCGCAAGCTGACGTTGAAATGAAGGGCTTTCGCAAAGGCAAAGTTCCTATGGCAATGATGCGCAAGCAGTTCGGCCAGCGCGTCATGGGCGAAGCGATGCAAGAAGCCATCGACGGCGCAATGAACGAGCACATGGAAACATCCGGTGACCGTCCTGCAGCACAGCCAGAAATCAAGATGACGAATCCTGATTGGAAAGAGGGCGACGATGTTGCCGTCGACGTATCTTACGAGCGTCTTCCTGATGTTCCAGAAGTTGAATTTAAGAAAATTAAGCTAGATAGCTTGAAAGTCGAAGCCGACGATGCGGCTGTTGCAGAGGCACTTGATAACCTCGCGGCGTCGCCGCAAGCCGTTTCTTACGAGAAAAAGGGCGGCATGGCCAAAGATGGCGACCAAGTCGTGATCGATTTTGTTGGTAAAGTAGACGGCGAGCCATTCGACGGCGGCACAGCTGAAGATTATCCACTGGTTATCGGTTCCAATTCTTTCATTCCTGGTTTCGAAGAAGGCCTGATCAAGGTCAAAGCCGGCGAAGAAAAAGACGTCACAGTCACGTTTCCTGCTGAGTATCAGGCAGAGCACCTTGCTGGCAAAGACGCTGTATTTTCGTGCACGATTAAAGAAGTCCGCGCGCCAAAGACTCCTGAAATGGATGATGAGCTGGCCAAAAAGTTCGGTGCAGAAGATCTTGCCGGTCTGAAAACACAGATCACTGAGCGTCTTGAAGCCGAGTATAACGGCGCGTCACGCGCTGTAACGAAGCGTGCACTGCTTGACGCGCTTGACGGTGTTGTATCGTTTGATCTGCCGACATCCCTTGTGGATGCAGAAGCAGGCCAGATCGCTCACCAGTTGTGGCATGAAGAAAACCCAGAAGTTGAGGGTCACGATCACCCTGAAGTTACCGCAACAGAAGAGCACATCTCATTGGCGAACCGCCGCGTGAAGCTGGGCTTGTTGTTGGCTGACATCGGTCAGAAAGCAGAAGTTCAGGTGACTGATTCTGAGATGACCCAAGCGATCATGACGCAAGCGCGTCAGTATCCGGGTCAGGAAAAGCAGTTCTTTGAGTTTGTTCAGCAGAACGCACAGTTCCGCCAGCAGCTTCAGGCACCCATGTTTGAAGACAAAGTTGTCGACTACATCCTTGAAAATGCTGCCGTGACTGAAAAGTCTGTCAGCAAAGACGACCTGCAAAAGGCCGTCGAAGCTCTCGAAGACGAATAAGTCTTACGATACTGAAAGGAAAAAGGCGCTCCAATCGGGGCGCCTTTTTTTGTGAAAATGCACAAAGTATTGGCATCAAGTGTAAGCCCACTGTGCGAGCAAAGTGAGGTTTCGCTGCATGGGTAGGAATTGTAGACTTCAGGTGTTCAACAAAACTTGCTGCACTTCTTAGAATATCTAGGCGACTGTATTGGGGAGGCTTGGCCTATGATCGTCGGCCAAGCCTTTGCTTTTTAAAGCGATATACGAAAGCGCGCAAATCCATCGGGGCCGTCGCCAGCATCTTCTATTTGCAGGTTCACTTGATCAAGGTAGGCGCTTGCGGCTGGGCCGGTATCAAACAGGACAGTCGTGCCTGCCATTGGTGCGAATGACCAATTGTTGTCGGCGCGTGGGCTAATCGTGCCCTTTTCAACAATGTAACGCACAATTACGTCGCGGTTGGTGTCCGGTCCTTCGAACACAGTGGTTTCAGCCGAGGCACCGGGGAAGTTACCACCCCCGCCTGCGCGGTAGTTGTTGGTTGCTACAATAAACTCGGCCGCTAAATCAATCGGCTGTCCATTGAAGGTTAAGTTGGTGATCCGGTTGGCTGTTTCATCGAGCACGAGACCTTTGGAATCGTATTTCGATGGCTGTGACAGATCAATCTGATACGTGACGCCATCAATAATATCAAAATTATAGCTTGGGAATTCAGGGTTCAACAACACCACATCCTGCGCGCCAAGCGTCACCTGATTAAAGATACCTGCGGATCGTTCCAGCCAGTCTTTGACTTGTTGGCCCGTTACACGCACAGCGCGCGCAGTGTTTGGATAGAGATACAGGTCAGAGACGTTCTTGATAGCGACATCCCCAGCAGGTACGTCAGTGAAATACTCTGGACCACCGCGACCACCGGCCTTAAATGGGGCGGCTGCAGATAGGATTGGCAATCCTTCGTTTTCCGTGCCTTTCATCATTTGTTCGATATACCAAAGTTGTGCAATCGACACGACTTGCACAGACGGATCATCTGCGACCAACGCGAAATAGCTGTGCAGCGGTGCGTCGGTTTTGCCCACGGCGCGGCGCACATAGGTGAGTGTTTCGTCATGCTCGGTTTGCACGGATGCAATTACTGCAGGATCGTTTTCAACCAAGGCAGTGATCGAGCGGTCTTCGTTGCGCATGGAGATCGGGCGTGCTTCGGATTCGGCAGAAACAACGCGCCATTCATTGCCGTCTTTTTCAACCAACAGATCGATCAGGCCCATGTGGCTGCCCCAGAATCCACCCATCGTCGCAGGGGTTCCCATCAACGTACCAGCGTCCACATCCACACCAGCAAAATCGGTATATGTGGGGGACGGGAAGACTAAATGGCTGTGGCCCGTCAGGATGGCATCAACGCCATCCAATCCGGCCAAAGGAACTGACGCATTTTCCATCCCGTCCGTGGCGTCGGCAGACCCGATGCCAGAATGAGACAAGGCCACGATGATATCCGCACCCTGTTCTTTCATCAAAGGAATATAGGCTTTGGCAGTTTCAATAATGTCGCGCGCTTGAACGTTGCCTTCAAGATGGCGGCGATCCCAATTCATGACCTGCGGAGGGACAAAACCGATAAGGCCCACTTTGATTGCGTGTTCTGTGCCAGACCCATCTGTGACAACGTGATCAAGGATGACAAACGGTGAAATCAGCGTTTTGTCCTTTGTAGGATCGCTTCCCATTTCCAGCGCGATGTTTGCGTTGACCACCGGGAAATTAGCGCCGGCAAGCGATTTCATCAGAAAATCAAGGCCATAATTAAATTCATGGTTGCCCAAAGTTGATGCATCAAAACCAAGCGTGTTCATGGCCTGAATGACAGGATGCGTATCGCCTTCCTTCATGCCACGCTCGTAGGCGATGTAGTCGCCCATAGGGTTACCTTGCAGGAAGTCGCCGTTATCGATCAGCAGGGAATTGGATGCTTCATCACGGATGGCGTTAATCAGGCTTGCGGTACGGGCAAGTCCGACCGTGTCGCTTTGTTTGTCGGCGTAATAGTCGTAGGGAAAGACATGCACGTGTAAATCTGTCGTCTCCATTATCCGCAGATGCGCCTGATTGGTTGCAGCATTGGCGGAAAATGGATGGAGTGCGATAAAGCCTGCCGTGCTGGCAAGAAAGCCCCGACGGTTGAGTGCGATAGACATGTTTACTCTCCTTTTATGCTAAGCTGAGCCGATTAATTCTTTAGATTAGCAAATTAATGACATGCGACAATAAAAAATTCGGGTGGCCAGTGGGAGTAGGCAGATCTTTGTTGAAAGCTGACATCGGCAGCAATGCAATACATATCCAGTTTGGGCTCTTTGCGAGATTTTGGGGTAGAACGGAAAAAGGGCCGTGCTTTGTGTAAAGCACGGCCCTTCAATTTTAATTTGCTAAAAGCTTACTCTTCGTCAGAAGAGGCTTCTTTTGCAGCAGGTGCGTCGTCGTCACCAAAGTCGTCCATTGCAGCGCCGCCCATATCGTCGAACAGCTCCTGAATTTCGAACTCAGCTTCGGCTTCAGCTTCTGCAGCCAATTCAGCAACAGATTTACCAGCAGCTTGCAGTTCTGCCTCTTCAGCGGAACGTGCAACGTTCATGCTGATTGTGACAGATACTTCTGGGTGCAGAATAACTTCTGCATCGTGCAAGCCGAGGTCTTTAATGGTCGCAGCCAGAACAACCTGACCCTTATCAACCGTAAAGCCAGCAGCAGTCGCAGCTTCAGCCGCGTCACGTGTTGTGACGGACCCATAAAGTGCACCAGAATCAGAAGCAGAGCGAATTACGACGAATACTTCGCCGTTCAGCTTTTCAGCCAACACTTCAGCTTCTTTCTTGGTCTCAAGGTTGCGTGCTTCCATTGTCGCTTTTTCAGCTTCAAAACGTGCAATGTTTGCTGCGTTAACGCGCAAGGCTTTGCCCTGTGGCAAAAGGAAGTTACGTGCGTAACCCTCTTTTACTTTTACGACTTCGCCCATTTGGCCAAGCTTCGCGACACGCTCAAGTAGAATGATATCCATTGTGTGATGTCCTTACTTTACAGCGTACGGCAGCAGCGCCAAGAAACGAGCACGCTTAATCGCACGAGCGAGAGCGCGCTGGTTTTTGGAACCAACAGCAGTGATACGGGCGGGAACGATTTTGCCGCGCTCGGAAACGTAGCGCTGCAAAAGGCGGGTGTCTTTATAGTCGATCTTTGGGGCGTTATCGCCCTCAAACGGATCGGACTTACGACGGCGGAAAAATGGTTTAGTACCCATAATTTAAGGTCCTTTCCTAATCTAAATTAACGGCGCTCGCGGCGTTCGCCACGGTCGCTGCGCTCTTCGCGCTTCTGCATCTGTACTGATGGGCCTTCTTCGTGTGCGTCGACCTTGATGGTCAAAACACGCATGACATCGTCATGCAGGCGCATCAGGCGTTCCATTTCCTGGATCGCAGCTGCAGGGGCGTCAGTGCGCAAAAATGCATAATGGCCCTTGCGGTTTTTGTTGATTTTGTAGGCCATCGTTTTGACGCCCCAGTATTCAGAATCAACCAGCTTACCTTCGTTGTCGGTAAGGACAGTTCCAAAATGTTCGATTAGGCCTTCGGCTTGTGTGTTCGACAAGTCCTGACGCGCAATCATAACATGCTCATATAGCGGCATGTGTGCTCCATTCATTATATCAGCGCATTTCATAGGGAGGGGCAAACGATCTTACTGCACCCCACCCACGAGAGACTACGCGGTTCAAATCTTCACAGTAAGATTGCCGCCTTATACATCGCAGACGCCTTGATGCAACCATAGACTGCCTGTTTTGCAGGGGTTGCGGTTGGTTTGCGTCGACTCCTTTATTGACGCCTTAACAGAACCTTAACCTTGCCGCGTTTGTGCCTGATTTGCCCTTCAGATTATGGTTAATAACAGGGGTTAAATGACAATCATGACAGATACTTCCGGCTTTCAGGCACCAAACATCCCATCGGATGATGTATTTCAAACAACATCTGGTCCAATCCTAACCGAAACCTATTGGGGTTTTACGGTGCGAAACACCGCTGAAGTTCCGACTTGGCTGGTTTTATGCCAAATGGTTGCGTTTTTATTTGGGGCTGCGTTTGTTGCCGCCGCGGTTGGGCTTTGGGCTGTACCAAGTGCTATCATCCAACTTGACACATGGACCCTGCGTGTTGGGTTAAGCGCATTTTTCGGCGCGCTGGGTTATTTGATGGTTAGTTATGCAAACCAAGGTCGTACTGTGGAATTTCAGTTTGACCAAAACCTTGGTGAAATTCGTGAAGTCATGCCAAATCGCAGCGGAACGTCGCGGCTTGTTGCGCAGTACGGCTTTGATGTTTTTTCCGAAATCTCCATTGATCGGTGCGGAACTGACAAAGTGGCTTTGGTCCTTAAGCAAGAAGGTAGTGGGCAAACGCTTTTGATTGCGCAAGGGACGGAGCCCCAGATTGGCGCGCTTTATGCGCGGTTGGATCGTGATTTGCTGCGCGCAAGCTCTGGGCGCCGGCACTTGGCTGTTCGCCCTCAGTTTGGGTGATTCCAAATAGGCGAAAATCGACGCAAACAGACAGTGTTCGATTTTGCGCAATTGCACTGAGTGAAATCTATGCCACATTTGTTCATAGATTTTACTTAGGAGACGACCCATGATCAAATATTTTGCAGCCGCAGTCCTTGCCGGGACAATTGCCACAGGTGCAACAGCCGCGCCAGAAGCGTACACACTTGATGCAAGCCATAGCCAGATTGTATTTTCTTACAACCACTTAGGCTATTCCACGACCTATGGCATGTTCTCTGGATTTGAAGGCGAAATTGCGTTCGACCAAGAAGACCCAGCAGCGTCATCCGTCAATGTATCCTTTCCCGTTATGTCCATGCTGACAGGCTGGGAAAAGCGGTTCGGTCATTTCATGTCAGGCGATTTCTTTGATGCGTCCGAGGATGATATGGTCACGTTTGCGTCAACGGCTATCGAAGTCACAGGCGATAACACGGCAATGATCACTGGTGATTTGACCATGAATGACGTGACGAAGTCTGTCGTTTTGGATGCAACGATGAACCAAGCCGGCAATCACCCGATGCAAGAAAAGCCATGGGCTGGTTTTGATGCCACAACAACTGTTCTGCGGTCCGACTTTAACGTCGGTAACTTCGCGCCATTTATCGGTGATGAAGTCCAGATCATGATTTCAATTGAGGCGATGAAAGCTGAATAATCAATTCATCTGACCAAATTAGGGCCGCGCTGTTTGATCAGCGCGGCCTTTTTTCATTCGCGTGTGGCAGCAAGGCTGATCTGCACGTCGACTGCAAAGCCAAGGTTGCTCTCATCGGCCATGCTGGCCCCGATAGTAAAGTCACGACGGTCCAATCGCGCAGCCCCAGTCATTGTTGCGGTGTCGCCGTCCACGGATACGGCGAATGGCATTGAAACGGGAACTGTAATCCCTTTGATCGCTAACGTCCCGTCTGCCACATAGGCGCCGCCATCTCGGATAAGATCACCAGCGAAGACCGCATTCGGGAATTGCACTTGGTCAAAGAAATCAGCGCCCATGGCTTGCGATGTCACGGCCCCAAGCGACAGGGACCCGATATTGATTGTCGTTTCAACTGCCCCTGCAATCGTTTCGGCGTTCTCGTCAAACGTGATCACTGACACCCAGTCGTCAAAGCTGCCCGATACATCATTGCCCAATTGTTTGACCGTGATCCCGATGGTGCCATCTATGACGGTCCAATCGGATGCAACGGCGGCAAGGGCAGGGGCGCTGGATTTATCATGGCTCAACATGCCTGCAGCGCCGCCAATACCGGCCACAACGACGAAAATACCTGCTGCGATGAACGCTGGTAGCCGGCTCGTGTGCGATTTATGCGAAACATCGGCTGACTTTCCGAACCACATGCGGATCAACGTGGTGTCTTTGTCGATGAAGTGATGTTTCATCGCGCCAGCGAAATGTAGGAAGATCGATGCCACCATGATCTTTGACCACAACCAATGCAGACCGCCAAAAAAGTCGGAAATAGTCGGGTCTGTTGGCACAAATGGCAGCGATTGGGCGAACGGAATCCAAATTGGGGCTGCAATTGCAGCGGCGGAATGGTGAATCCACCCTGACAATGGCACCACAACAAGCGAGATATACAGCAGCCAATGCACGACCTCGGCGAGCAGCGTTTCCAGTTTGCGGTCTGGATGAAGTCCAGCGGGTTTGCTTTGCGTCAATGCATACCCAATCCGAGCAAGTGCGACGAGAAACACAGTGACGCCAAGCGTTTTATGTAATGAAAACAGCAGCGTTTTTGTAGCAACTTGTGCGTCTGTATCTATCGGTAGTCGCCCTGCGATGACCCCAAGCGGGATGATTGCGATGATCAAAAGCGCTGTGAGCCAGTGAAATACCTTGGTTTGCGTCGAATATGCAGTGGTGGTCATGATCAATTACCTTTGTTTCGTGAGTAGGTTCACCATACGGCGCGGCGTCGCAAGCGATAGCCTTATATGTGCAATGCTTGTGTGCGTTTGTGCGCAACCTTGTCACACGACGCGCCACGGGCTAGTCGTATTCAAAATGAATAAACAGGGACGGAGACGCCGCAATGCGTGCATTTGTATTTCCAGGCCAAGGGGCACAAACTATCGGCATGGGCAAGGCGCTGGCTGATGCCTATCCAGCCGCCAAAGCCGTTTTCGATGAAGTGAACGACGCCTTGGGTGAGGACCTTTCGGCGCTTATTTGGGGCGGCGACATCGCCGATTTGACGCTGACCCGTAACGCGCAGCCTGCGCTTATGGCCACGTCGATTGCTGTTATGCGTGCATTATCGTCCGAAGGCATCGAGGTGGGTGCTGCATCGTTTGTCGCAGGTCATTCGTTGGGTGAATATACGGCACTGGCTGCTGCCGGCGCGCTTTCATTGTCTGATACGGCGCGGTTGTTGCGTGTGCGTGGCACTGCGATGCAGGAAGCCGTTCCAGTAGGCGTTGGTGCGATGGCTGCATTGCTCGGTTTGGATTTTGAGACGGCGCGCGCCGTTGCTGAAGAGGCCGCGCAGGGCGACGTTTGCCAGGCGGCCAATGATAATGACCCAAGTCAAGTGGTCGTGTCCGGTCATAAGGCTGCCGTTGAGCGCGCATTGATTATCGCAAAAGAAAAAGGTGCGAAGCGGGCGATGTTGTTGCCGGTTAGCGCACCATTTCATTGTTCATTGATGGCTCCTGCCGCTGATGTGATGGCCCGTGCCTTGGACGATGTTGAAATTACTGCGCCGTCTGTACCGTTGGTCGCCAATGTCGCGGCCACTGCGGTGACTGATCCGGCTAAAATACGGGCGCTGCTGGTTGAGCAAGTGACCGGATCTGTGCGTTGGCGCGAGAGCGTGGGCTACATGGCCGCGCAGGGCGTGACCGAGGTTTGGGAAATTGGGGCTGGCAAGGCGTTGTCTGGCATGATCCGGCGCATCGATAAGTCGATCGCGACAAACGCTGTGGGGGCACCTGATGATATCACGGCAGCCGTTACCGCATTGATGGCAGGTTAAAAGGGAATTACAAATGTTTGATCTTACAGGAAAAAATGCGCTGATCACGGGTGCATCTGGTGGCATCGGTGGCGCGATTGCGAAATCGTTGCATGCGCAAGGGGCGACTGTTGCGTTGTCTGGCACGCGCGTTGAACCGCTGGAAGCATTGGCCGCTGAATTGGGCGAGCGCGCATTTGTTTTGCCGTGTAATTTGTCGGATGCAGAGGCTGTAACAGCCCTGCCTAAGGCTGCTATCGCTGCAATGGGATCGTTAGATATTTTGGTGAATAACGCCGGAATTACTCGTGATAACTTGTTTATGCGGATGTCTGACGATGAATGGTCGTCAGTGTTAGAGGTCAATCTGACGTCGACAATGCGCCTGTGCAAAGGGGCTATTCGCGGCATGATGAAGGCTCGTTGGGGCCGGATCATCAATATCTCGTCCATCGTCGGGTCTACAGGAAATCCAGGGCAGGCGAACTATGCCGCGTCCAAGGCGGGCATGGTCGGAATGTCCAAGTCGATCGCCTATGAGGTCGCGAGCCGTGGCATTACAGTGAACTGTGTCGCACCAGGTTTTATTACGACAGCGATGACTGATAAGTTGAATGATGATCAAAAATCAGGGATTTTGACCCAAGTGCCTGCTGGCCGGATGGGTGAAGCTGACGAGATTGCGGCTGCTGTCGTCTTTTTGGCCAGTGCGGAGGCCGGATATATGACGGGGGCGACCTTGCATGTGAATGGCGGTATGGCCATGTACTAAGCAGTTGCCTATGGTGAACGTCTAAAGCGTTTGCCAAAAGCAAAATACCTGCTATAGGCCACGCAGAATTGCCGGCTAACGGTTGTGACGTAGCGTCAGTTATATCATGTGCCGTACCGGACATGCCCTAGTAATGGGGCGCTCGATCCGCCCTTCGGGGCAATCCAACTGGGTGAAAGCCTGAAAAGAATTTTGGGCGAATGCCCTAATAAACGTGAGGAAATTAGCATGAGCGACGTTGCAGACCGTGTACGTAAGATCGTAGTAGAGCACCTTGGTGTGGAAGAAGACAAAGTAGTTGAAGCCGCGTCTTTTATTGACGATCTGGGTGCAGACAGCCTTGATACCGTTGAGCTTGTTATGGCGTTTGAAGAAGAGTTTGGGATCGAAATCCCTGACGACGCTGCCGAAACAATCCAGTCCTTCGGTGACGCGGTAAAGTTCATCAGCGAAGCTCAATAAGCGCTTTCTTATGATTTATTAAGAAAACGGCGTCCTAGCTTGGGCGCCGTTTTTGATTCTAATTCTATAGTTAGCGGCGTTTTCCATACCTAATGTTGATGTAGACGGATTGCTGCCGATTGATTGGCTTGCCTGCTCTTGCCCCGCGCCTATCGGCTAGGGTATCAGTTGGCCAAAGCCGAAATAAAGTGAGGGCAGATTATGCGTCGCGTTGTCGTAACAGGACTAGGATTAGTGACACCATTGGCCGATGGTGTCGAAAATAGCTGGAGCCGTATTCTTGACGGACAATCTGGCGCAGGGCCGATCACGAGCTTTGATGCCAGTGGTTTGGCAACAACGTATGCATGTGAGGTTCCGCGCGGTGATGGTACCGACGGTACGTTTAATCCTGACACCTATTTGGCACCAAAGGAGCAGCGCAAAGTCGATGATTTTATCATGTTCGGGATTGCAGCAGCGCAGCAAGCTGTAGAAGATTCTGGCTGGTTGCCGACTGAGGATGAAGATTTATTCCGCACGGGTGTTTTGATTGGTTCTGGCATCGGTGGATTAAAGTCGATTGCTGAAACTGCTGTGATGATTAAAGAAAAGGGCCCGCGCCGCGTGTCCCCATTCTTTATTCCTGGCGCGTTGATCAATTTGATTTCCGGTCAAGTTGGCATCAAATACGGCTTTAAGGGTCCGAACCATTCGGTTGTGACCGCTTGTTCGACAGGCGCGCACGCCATTGGTGATGCGACCCGTTTGATCAAATACGGTAATGCTGATGTTATGGTTGCTGGTGGTGCAGAAGCTGCGATTTGCGAAATTGGCATTGCTGGCTTTAACGCATGCAAGGCGCTTTCAACAAAACGCGCTGATGATCCCAAGTCTGCTTCGCGTCCTTATGATGCGGACCGCGACGGTTTTGTCATGGGCGAGGGGGCGGGCATTGTCGTGCTGGAAGAATACGAGCACGCAAAAGCACGTGGCGCAAAGATTTACGCCGAAGTTATTGGGTATGGCCTGTCTGGCGACGCCTATCATATCACGGCCCCATCATCGGATGGCGAGGGTGGAGAACGGTCGATGCGCATGGCATTGGATGACGCTGATCTGACGCCAGCTGATATCGATTACATCAATGCGCACGGCACATCCACGATGGCTGATACGATTGAATTGGGCGCTGTTGAGCGCATGATGGGCGATGCCGCGGCTGATGTGACGATGTCATCGACGAAATCTGCGACGGGCCATTTGTTGGGTGCTGCAGGTGCGATTGAGGCGATTTTTTCGATCCTTGCGATCCGCGATCAAGTTGCCCCGCCGACGATTAACCTTGATACGCCTGCTGTGGAGACAAAAATTGACCTGGCTCCGAATGCTAAACGTCCGCGCAAGATCGACGTCGCCCTGTCCAATTCGTTTGGTTTCGGCGGCACGAATGCAAGCGTTCTGTTTAGGAAAGTTGACTGATGTGGCGTCATATCGCGTCAAATGCCTTGACGTTTTTCGTTGTTGCGCTGTTTTTAATCGCTGGTGTCGTGAGCTTTGGTTCCAAGCAATATAGCGAAGCTGGCCCATTGGCACAGGCGATCTGTTTGCAGGTGGATAGTGGATCGAACATGCGGCGCGTTACCCAAAATCTCGCGGATGAGGGTGCCATTAAATCGGCATCTGTCATGCGGATTGGTGCAGATTATGCAAAAAAGGCCGGAGATCTGAAGGCTGGTAGCTTTTTGGTGCCAGAGGGCGCATCGATGGAAGAGATCGTTGATATCGTGACCCGTGGTGGTCGCAATACATGCGGCACCGAGGTGGTTTACCGTGTTGGTGTGACCCGTACGCAGGTTTTGGTGCGCGAGTTGGACCCTGCGACCAATCGCTTTATCGAGATTGCGGCGTTTGATCCTTCGCAGGACGATGTTCCGCCTGCTTATACGGCTGTGAAAGAAGAAACAGACACCCGTTACCGTGTCGCGATGGCCGAAGGTGTTACAAGTTGGCAGGTGCTGGAAGCGTTGCGCAACCTTGATTTACTTGAAGCAGATGTAACGGATACGCCTGCAGAAGGATCATTGGCCCCTGACAGTTATGAGTTTGTGCCGGGTGCAACTGTGTCGTCGATCCTTGATCAAATGACGTCTGCACAAAGTCAGATTTTGGCTGAGGCTTGGGCTGGGCGTGCGGACGGCGTGCCGCTTGCGTCGCCAGAAGAGGCGTTGATCCTTGCTAGTATCGTTGAAAAAGAAACTGGCGTGGCCGAAGAGCGCCGTCAGGTGGCGTCGGTATTTGTGAACCGGTTGAACCAAGGTATGCGGCTGCAAACGGACCCTACGGTCATTTATGGTATTACACAGGGTGAGGGAATTCTTGGTCGGGGCTTGCGCCAAAGTGAACTGCGTCGGGAGACGCCTTGGAACACTTATGTGATCCCTGCGCTTCCACCGACCCCAATTGCGAACCCAGGCCGCGCGAGCATTGAAGCGGCGCTGAACCCTGATAGTACGCCGTTTATCTTCTTTGTTGCGGATGGAACTGGTGGGCATGCCTTTGCCACGACGCTGGCTGATCATAACCGTAACGTCCAAGTCTGGCGTGCGATTGAAGCTGAGCGGGCTAATAGCGACGGTGGTTAAGGTTCTGTAAAGTTAGGGTTTTGTTGACTTTACCAGTTTTCTTGAATAATTTTAATCTATGCTAGAGGGCAAGTCGTTGCTCCTAGTCTGTATCGGAAGTTTTCCTACAGGCAGATCATCACATGAAGAAATCGCAAGATTACCCGCCTTCCGGCGAGCAGGCCGCGCGTAAGCGTATCGCTGTCCTGGAAGCGCAATTTTACAAATCCTCGGAAACATTGAGCACGTTGATCGCAGGTATTGGCCGCACCAATGGCCAAACTCCAAAAGCCATCATTTCCAAGCTCATGGAGCTTGAGACAGTCCATACGACCGCCCTTAAAGCGCAGGAGGCTTTCTATGAAAAATACACGGACACAACAGTCCAAGACGGCGTCGATTACGCCGAAATCCGCTCTGATATCGGGCGCCACCTTGATCGCATCCGCGCCGCGATCCAGTCAAAGTGCATTTCTGAAGACCTTGAATGAGGAGGCCTTGGTTGCTTTGCCGTATCTTTTTGATTTTTGGGCGATGCCACATCAGGTTCCACCGACGACGGACTGGCGCACTTGGGTGATCTTGGGGGGGCGTGGTGCTGGGAAAACTCGCGCTGGTGCTGAATGGGTCCGCAGTATTGTCGAGGGGGTAACCCCTTCTGCTGCTGGGGTCAAAGGCCGGATCGGGTTGATCGCAGAGACATACGAGCAGGCTCGCGAGATAATGGTTTTTGGCGAAAGTGGCATTCTTGCGGTATCCCCACCTGATCGCCGTCCAAAATGGATTGCGGGCCGCCGCATGCTGGAATGGCCGAACGGTGCGACGGCCCAGATATTTTCAGCACATGATCCAGATTCTTTGCGCGGCCCACAGTTTGACGCCGTCTGGGTGGATGAATTGGGCTGCGCTGCGATCGAAAAAGGGACCAACCAGCCCAATAAGTTTCTTGATCCAAAGTCGTCAGAATCTCAAATTCCACATTACTCCAATGGGATGCGGGACGACTTTATGCAAATGCAATACCTGCGAGCGATGATCGGTTTCTATGGCAATGCGGGGAATAACCCGACGTCTGTAGAATACGATGGACGGATGGTTGATATAAGCCGCGCCCATGTTTGGGCTTGGGATGCGCGCCCATTTCCATTTTTTCCTGCGACTACATCACTTTGGTCGGATGGGGGAAATTATGCCCGTGGTCATTGGCTGAATGGGCGGGCGTCAAGCCGCACTTTGGCCGATGTTGTGACCGACATATGTGCAAGGTCTGGTGTGACACGCATTGATGTCAGCAGGCTTTATGGCTTGGTAAGGGGGTACAGCGTTGACGATATTGCGTCTGCGCGATCCGCTCTACAGCCACTTATGGTGACCTATGGGTTTGATGCAATCGAGCGCAACGGTGTTCTTATTTTCGAAAATCGGACGGGAATTCCAGACCATCAGATCACTGACGATACACTTGCGCTTGATCCAGAGCGGGACACACCTATTACCCTAAGTCGGGCGCCAGAGGCCGAGGGAACGGGGCGTGTTCAGCTTGGCTATATTGACGCCGAAGCAGACTATGAAAGTGGTGTCAGCGAAGCAATCCAACCAGATGAACGCGCCTACGGTGTGGCCCGCAGCGAAGTGCCCTTGGCGCTTACACGCGGTGAAGGTGCGCGCACTGTATCACGTTGGCTGCAAGAGGCGCGGCTGGCGACAGACACGGCGCAATTCGCGCTCCCACCTTCGCAAAATGCAATTAGAGTTGGTGATGTAGTCGATTTGTCTGCGCGTGATCACAGTGGGCTTTACCGGATCGACCGAATGGAGGAATCGGGCCTGCGTATGGCCGAGGCATCCCGCGTGGACCCCGAGGTTTATCTCCCGCAAAAGCTATATGAGGAGGGGGCGACGCTGACCCCTTATGTGGGGCCGACACCCGTTGAGGTGCTGTTTATGGACTTGCCGCTATTGACTGGCGACGAGGACCCATATGCACCTTATGTTGCGACGTCAGCACGGCCTTGGCCTGGATCAGTCGCGCTTTATAGCAGTTCAACAGATAACAATTATGTCCTTCAAGAAGTCCTGCGCCGTCGCGCTGTGATAGGGCGGTTGGAAACGCCATTGTTACGCGGTCCAACGAGCGTTTGGGACAGGCAGGCAGGGGTCGAAGTGAAGCTGCTAAGCGGTAGTTTGTCATCAGCCGAGCAGGCGGCGGTGTTAAGCGGGGCCAATACCTTGGCTATTGGGGATGGAACGCCCAACTTGTGGGAAATCGTCCAATTCGCCCAAGCGGACCCGACTGGGACACGCCAATATGAAATTAGCCAGCTGCTGCGCGGTCAGGCGGGTACGTCGGGGATGATCCAAGACACATGGCCAGCAGGCTCATTTGTGGTTGTGATGAATGGACGCCCTGAACAAATTACGGTGCCGTCTGCGTCGCGTGGATTAGATCGTCACTATCGGTATGGCCCCGCCAAGCAGGCGGTTAGCTCAGCTAGCTTTAAATATGCGGTCCATGCGTTTCAGGGGAATGGGTACCGGCCCTATCCTGTTGTCCATCTGCGCAAATCAGGTGTCGGGGCGGCACATCATTTCCAGTGGGTGCGGGCAACGCGCATAGATGGGGACCTGTGGGGCCCAACGGAGGTACCATTGGGCGAAGTGTCCGAGATTTACCAAATCACTATCCGTCAAAATGGAACGATTGTGCGGCAAGAGATGGTTACAAACGCGCTGTGGACCTATGCGGCCGCTGACCAGCAAAATGACCTTGGAGCGGGGCCTTACCAAATGACCGTTACACAAATATCCGACAGGTACGGCACTGGGGCAGAAGCTTCGCTTTCCATTGTTGATCATGCCTGATGCGCTGTGTTCGCCTGACTGACCTCAATATCGCAACGCGTGTGTTGATGGCGGCACCCCTAAATAGTCAACGAGATCTTATTGATAAATTGATCCAGAACGCACGAACTGCGGATAAATACCGCAAAAAAACGGGGCGTGCCCATCCAAAATGGGGTGTGGGCAGCCTTGCGGATGCATGCATCGGGCAGATCAGGGTGCCACGCCCTGCGGCATGCGATGCGCTGTATCTGGAAAGCCTTTCAACGGTCATAGCAGCGTTGCGCATGAAATAACGTGATCAGACCTATCACAGGTTTATTCTTGGCCAATCACACCTATCTGTTGTAGAAGGTGAGCCAATTCAAAAGGATAAACCATGGCCGTATCCCCATCCCCCGTCACGTCAATTGACCCTGTTTGGCACCGCATCCATGCTGAAGCGATCGATGCGGTTAGGTCTGAACCCCTTATGGGCGGACTGGTTCACAGTGGTGTTCTTCATCACAAAAACTTGGAAAGCGCGCTTGCGCACCGGATCGCGATGAAGTTGGCGTCGGCCGAAATGTCCGAGCAAATTTTGCGCGAACTGGCTGATGATGCAATGGAGCAAGAGCCTGATCTTGCGGCTGCTGCGCGTGCTGATCTTGTTGCAATTCTTGATCGTGATCCCGCGTGCCACCGATTGTTACAACCTTTGTTATTTTTCAAAGGGTTTCAGGCAATTCAGGCATACCGGCTTGGTCATTGGCTTTGGCAACAAGGCCGCCGCGACATGGCTTATTTCATTCAGATGCGTGTGAGCGAAGTTTTTGGCGTTGATATTCACCCAGGCGCACAGCTTGGGCGCGGTGTCATGATCGACCATGCACATTCAATCGTTATCGGTGAAACAGCGATTGTCGGCGACAATGTATCCATGCTGCATTCGGTCACGCTTGGTGGGACGGGCAAAGAAGATGATGACCGTCACCCAAAAATTGAAAACGGTGTTCTCATTGGGGCTGGGGCAAAAGTTCTTGGCAATATCACCATCGGACATTGTAGTCGTATCGCGGCGGGCTCTGTTGTTCTTGAAGCTGTGCCGCCGATGAAAACAGTCGCAGGCGTGCCAGCGCGGATCGTCGGAGAGGCGGGTTGTGCGCAACCATCTCTGACCATGGACCAGTTGTTAAACAGCTGTAACGACACGCAGAAATGAAAAGGCCGGGCGCAACGCCCGGCCTCATTTCGTCTACATGATACCTGTTAAGCCAGCATCATCATCGGGTTTTCCAAGTTACCCTTGATTGCATTCAGCAAATTCGCACCAAGTGCGCCGTCGATGACACGGTGATCAACCGATAGGGTCGTGGACATCACAGTCCCTACGACCAATTCGCCATCAGCACCGACAATCGGCTTTTTCGTACCCGCACCAACGGCCAAGATGGCTGCGTGTGGAGGATTGATGATAGCGTCAAAGTTGTCGATGCCAAACATCCCAAGATTTGAGATTGCAAAGCTGCCACCATTGTATTCATGCGGCGCAAGCTTGCGGTCACGCGCACGGGCTGCGAGATCTTTCATCTCGGCTGAAAGCGCAGACAATGACTTGCTTTCGGCATCTTGAAGAACAGGTGTAAACAGCCCGCCTTCAATGGCCACAGCCACAGCAACATCAGACTTTTCAAACTGAAGCGTACGATCACCAGCCCAGACAGCGTTCGCTTCTGGCACCTGTTGAAGCGCTAATGCACAGGCCTTAATGATGAAATCATTGACCGACAGCTTAATGCCGCGTGGCTCAAGTTGTTTGTTCAACTGGCTGCGGAATTTGAGCAAGGCATCAAGATGAATGTCGCGGCGCAGATAGAAATGCGGCACGGTTTGTTTGGCTTCGGTCAGGCGGCTCGCGATGATCTTGCGCATGCCGTCCAGCTTAATTTCTTGATGCGGGCGATCTGCATAAGTTTTAAGCACAGCGTCAGTTGATGGGCCAGTGGGAACGGTTACAGCGGCAGAAACTGGAGCACTTGCAGTAGATGCAACGACTGCGCCAACTTTTGCAGCCTCAACATCTGCTTTGACGATCCGACCATGCGGGCCAGAGCCAGTCACATTCGCAAGGTCCAAGCCTTTGTCAGTAGCAATTCGGCGCGCAAGCGGTGTCGCGAAAACGCGGGTACCATCTTTGGCAGGGGCTGCTGGAGCAGGAGTGGCCTTTTCGGGGCTCTGTGCAGGCGCCGCGTCGGCGGCTGCAGCGGGCTGCGCCGCTGGAGCAGCAGATGTAGCAACCATATCAGTAACCGTTTCACCATCTTCCAACAGCACAGCAATGATGGCGTTTACTTTCACGCCTTCAGTGCCTTCAGCGACCATAATCTTGCCAATCACACCTTCGTCGATGGCTTCAAACTCCATCGTGGCTTTGTCGGTTTCAATTTCAGCCAAAATGTCACCGGACGACACTGTGTCGCCCTCTTTGACGTGCCATTTCGACAATGTGCCTTCTTCCATCGTCGGCGACAGGGCGGGCATCAGGATTTCTGTGGGCATCGCTTCGTCTCCTTAACGGTAGGTTACTTTTTTGCAGGCATCGACAACTTCGTCGACCGTCAAAAGGGCATGCTTTTCAAGGTTGGCTGCATAAGGCATCGGTACGTCCTTGCCTGTGCAGTTGATGACTGGGGCATCAAGATAATCAAACGCCTCTTGCATGATCACGTTGCTGATGTAGCCACCAACAGACCCCTGCGGCCAGCCTTCTTCAACTGTTATACAGCGGTTCGTTTTACGCACTGACGCAAGGATAGTTTCAGTATCCATCGGGCGTAGCGTCCGCAGGTTAACAACTTCAGCAGCGATACCTTCTTCTGCAAGCTTTTCAGCGGCTTGCAAGGCATACGTCACACCAATCCCAAAGGTAACAATGGTAACATCGTCGCCGGAACGCTCAATCTTGGCCTTACCAAATGGAATGGTGAAATCATCCATGACGGGCACATCAAACGCCTTGCCGTACATGATTTCGTTTTCAAGGAAGATGACCGGGTTCGGATCACGGATTGCAGTCTTCATCAGACCTTTTGCGTCAGCTGCCGAATACGGCGTCACGACTTTTAGACCTGGGATCTGCATGTACCAAGCCGCGTAACACTGCGAATGCTGCGCGCCAACACGGGCCGCAGCACCGTTTGGACCACGAAACACCATCGGTGCACCCATCTGACCACCAGACATATACAGCGTTTTAGCAGCAGAGTTGATAATGTGATCAATGGCTTGCATGGCGAAGTTGAATGTCATGAACTCGACAATTGGCTTTAATCCACCAAATGCGGCACCCGTCGCGATACCAGCAAAACCATGCTCGGTAATAGGGGTGTCGATGATGCGCTTGGCACCAAACTCGTCCAAAAGGCCTTGCGAAATCTTATAGGCGCCTTGGTATTCACCAACCTCTTCGCCCATCAAAAACACGTCTTCGTCTCGGCGCATTTCTTCGGCCATCGCGTCGCGCAATGCTTCGCGGACGGTGGTTTGCTTTACCGCAACGTCAGCAGCCCAATCAGGGGTCGCATCCATAACAGGCGCAACAGGTGCGGCTGCAACGGCTGGCGCAGATGCAGCAACCGGGGCTGCTACGGCAACAGGGGCAGCACTTGCTTCTGGAACAGATTCGCCTTCTTCAACCATAATCGCGATGGCGGTGTTCACTTTGACGCCTTCGGTGCCTTCAGCGATCAGGATTTTACCAACGATACCTTCATCAACGGCTTCAAATTCCATCGTGGCTTTGTCGGTCTCAATCTCGGCAAGAATGTCACCGCTGGAAACGGTATCACCTTCTTTGACCATCCATTTGGAAAGCGTGCCTTCTTCCATGGTTGGTGACAGGGCGGGCATCAGAATTTCAATTGCCATGTCTTAAGCCTCCACTTCACTATAGATGTCTGTCCAAAGCTCTTCTAATGCAGGCTCTGGGCTTTCCTTTGAGAATTCAGCAGCATCATTGACGATGCCTTTGATTTCTTTGTCGATGGCTTTCAAATCGTCCTCGGACGCATGTTTGCCAGTCAAGAGCATGTCACGAATTTGCTCAATCGGGTCACGCTCGTCGCGCATTTTCTGCACTTCTTCACGGGTCCGGTATTTCGCTGGATCCGACATGGAATGGCCGCGGTAACGGTATGTTTTGACCTCAAGGATGTACGGACCTTCACCAGCACGGCAATGCGCAACTGCGCGTTCGCCTGCTTCTTTAACTGCCAGCACGTTCATGCCGTCAACTTCTTCGCCTTCAATGCCATATGCTTTGCCGCGTTCCCACAGTGATGGGGACTTGGTCGACCGCTGCACAGATGTACCCATTGCGTATTGGTTGTTCTCAATCACAAAAACGACAGGCAGGGACCAAAGCTCGGCCATGTTGTATGTCTCGTAAACCTGACCTTGGTTGGCCGCGCCATCACCAAAGTAAGCAAACGTCACATTGTCGTTGCCTTTGTATTTGTCGGAAAACGCAAGGCCAGCGCCCAGTGGAACCTGAGCCGCAACAATTCCGTGGCCACCATAGAAATGCTTTTCTTTCGAAAACATGTGCATGGAGCCGCCTTTGCCCTTAGAAAAGCCGCCTTCGCGACCTGTCAGTTCAGCCATGATCCCTTTAGGGTCCATGCCGCACGCCAACATATGGCCGTGGTCGCGGTAAGATGTGACGCGCTTGTCGCCTTCTTTGGACGCGGCCTCTAGGCCAACAACAACGGCTTCTTGGCCGATATAAAGGTGGCAGAAACCACCGATCAACCCCATGCCGTATAACTGGCCAGCCTTTTCTTCAAAGCGCCGGATCATCAGCATTTCACGGTAGTGACCCAGCAGCTCTTCGGCTGAGACATTTGACTTGGCAGCGGTTTTCTTAGCTGACATGTGCGTCCTCCAACGTATAAACAAAATAGTTTAGCATTAAACTATCTCTATATTATTCGCTCAAAGATTCCCAGAGCCAATGTGGCGCCAAGTAATTCACAGCAATTTTAGGTGGGGTTCGCTCAGCGAATGACGATCTCGTCTGCACGGATCAGGCCCAGCACATCGCGCGCCTGCTGGTCGAGTAGATCAAGATCAAGATAGCTGTCGGACAACCGATGGGTCAGGTTTTCCATTGCGACAACGTCTTGTTGCACAAGGACCAACTCGGCCTCAAGGGCGCGCTTTTCAGACAGAACTTCACCGCGGCGGAACACGCCGTAGTCACCTTGCACGGCAGCAAAAGTGAAATAAAGACCTAGAAGGATGGCCCCTATACAAAATATGAATGTGCCCATCGCGGGGCGACTACGTCGGTTCATTGCTCTGCCTCAATATCATCTCTTATGGATGATTATGCAGATAGATTCGCACATTTGATTCGTCTTGGGAATCCCCCTTGACGCAAAAACGGAAATTTATGCGATAGACGCCGTATAAATACCGTCGATGGTTGTTGAAATCATCGCGTTGAAGTCATGGTCGGTCTGTTGGGCCGATAGACCTTGGGTCAAAGCACGGCTAAACGACCCAATGATGCCAGCATTCTTAGCTAGTCGCGCATTTGCTTCAGACTGTTCATACCCGCCGGACAATGCAACAACGCGAATAACGCGGCTATGGTTCACGCATTTGGCATATTGGTTTGCCGTCTCGGGCAATGTGAGCTTAAGCATGACATTTTGGTCAGCGGTCAGGGCATCGAGATGGCGCAGCAACGTGGCCAATAAAATGTCTTCAGCCTCGGCTTTGTCGTCAATGCTGATCGTGACTTCAGGCTCGATGATCGGCACAAGGCCCGCGGCAATGATCTGCTTTGCGACTTCAAACTGCTGGGCCACGACCGCTTCAATGCCAGTTGGGCTCGCAGCGGAAATAACGGACCGCATTTTGGTCCCGAACATGCCTGCATCAACAGCGCGTGCAAGCAAGGCATCCAAGCCGTCCATCGGTTTCATCAATTGCACACCGTCATGTGCGTCCATTAGGCCCTTGTCGACCTTCAGAAATGGAACAACGCCTTGCTCGTTCCAAAGCGCCTGTGCCGCTGGTTTGCCGCCAATCTGGCGATCCATTGTCATTTCAAACAAGATAGCGCCGACGACTTTGTCGCCTTTGAATGCAGGAGCATGCACAATCCGCGACCGCATTTCGTGGATCAGCGCATACATTTCGTCATCGTTAGAATACGCATCTTCGGTGATGCCATACAGGCCCAAGGCTTTGGGAGTAGATCCACCGCTTTGATCAAGTGCCGCGATGAAACCCTTACCGGATTGTACGTGCGCGAGTTGGGCTTGATTGATCATATGGACCTGCTTTCTAGTGACTGGTTACCCAATCCTTAGAACGCAGGCCCATATGGCGCAATTCTGATTACGCTAACGTTAGCGCAATCAAATTTGCAGTGCGGCAATGCCGGGCAATTCTTTGCCTTCCATCCACTCAAGGAACGCGCCGCCAGCAGTGGAAATATAGGTAAAGCTATCTGCTGCACCGGCTTGGTTCAGAGCCGCAACCGTATCACCGCCGCCCGCAACAGAGATCAGTTTGCCGGATCTAGTTAGCTTTGCAGCGGCCTTTGCTGCCGCATTTGTGGCAGCATTAAAAGGTTCAATCTCAAACGCACCCAACGGGCCGTTCCAGATCAACGTTTTGGCATTTTCCAGAACCTCTTCGATATAGGCGACCGTCGCTGGCCCCGCATCCAAGATCATTGCATCAGCAGGGCAGGCGTCAGGTGCGACTGTTTCATTGTCAGCCCCAGCCTTTAATTCGCGCGCCACAACGATATCGCGTGGCAGGATGATTTCGCAGCCTGCTGTTTCGGCCTTGGCCAAAATTTCGCGGGCCGTATCAGCCAGATCATGTTCGCAAAGCGATTGGCCGACATCAATACCAGTGGCAGCTAAGAATGTGTTCGCCATACCACCGCCAATGACCAGATGGTCAACCTTGCCAACCAAATTGCCCAACAGGTCCAGCTTGGTGGATACTTTTGCACCGCCAACCACGGCCACGACAGGGCGTTTGGGTGTGCCCAACGCGGCCTCTAGCGCGGACAATTCTTGTGCCATCAAACGACCCGCACAAGACGGGCGCAGCGTTGCAATCGCATGGGTGCTTGCGTGGGCGCGGTGGGCGGCAGAAAACGCGTCGTTGACGTAGACATCACACAGCGACGCAAGCCGCTTGGCAAAGCCCATATCATTGGCTTCTTCACCGGGGTTGAACCGCAAATTTTCTAACAGTAAAACTTCGTCGTTCTTCATCTCTTTGACCGCATCGCGGTAATCACTGTCAGCAAACGTGATCGGCACGCCCAACTCGTCTGCGACGGTAGGGGCGATATGGATCAGGGACATTGCCTCCACGACTTTACCCTTAGGGCGGCCGTAATGGGCCATCAAAATAACCTTACCGCCAGCGTCTTGAATATCGTAAACCGTTTGGGCAATCCGCGCGATGCGAGTAATGTCGGTGACTTCGCCGTTTTCCATCGGCACGTTGATATCCACGCGGACCAGCACGCGTTTGCCGTCGAGGTCCATATCGTCAAGTGTCTTCCAAGCCATGTCTTAGCCTCCGAGTTTAAACATTTTAACCTTTCATTGCGGCACAAAGGCGCTGGGGTCAACCGGATGCCTTGTTCATCGGGCTTTTGGGCCATATGTAATACCGCAACGATTTATAAAACCTGCAGGAGCCCAAAATGGCCGATATCAAAGATCCAGAAAACACAATCATCATGACACTGACCGGCGGCGAAGTTGTCATCGCATTGTTGCCAGACGTGGCCCCACTTCATACCGCACGTATGAAGGAACTGGCCCGCGCTGGTCACTATGACAACGTGTCATTCCACCGCGTTATTGACGGCTTCATGGCGCAAACTGGCGACGTTGAGCATGCGAACATGGAAAAGAACTATAACCCAGGTCGTGCAGGTACTGGCGGGTCCGACATGCCTGACCTGACCGCTGAATTCTCAAAAATCCCACACGCACGTGGTGCATTGGGTGCAGCACGGTCATCTAGCCCGAACTCTGCAAACTCGCAGTTCTTCATCAGCTTCAAAGACAACGATTTCCTCAACGGTCAATACACCGTTTACGGCAACGTCATGTCCGGCATGGAGCATGTCGATGCGATCGCCAAAGGCGAGCCACCAGTAAACCCTGATCGCATGATCAGCGTGAAAGTTGCCGCAGATGTATAAGTTTGGCGCAATTCTGGCACTCGTCGCTGGTCCTGCGTTTGCGTCCGGCCTTGAAATCGACATCGCTGGCGAAGCCAACGGCACCATTGTCATCGACTTGTTCGAAGATGTGGCACCGTTGCACGTGGCCCAGATCACCGCGATTGCTGCTGGTGGGTCCTACGATGGTGTGGTGTTTCACCGCGTGATCGAAGGTTTCATGGCGCAAACGGGCGATGTGCAACACGGCAAGGGCGACGATACTAGCCGCGCTGGCACTGGGTCGTCTGACCTGCCTGACGTTCCGGCAGAGTTCTCGGACAAACCTTTTGCCCGCGGTATCGTTGGTATGGCACGTAGCCAGAACCCAAACTCTGCCAACAGCCAGTTTTTCATCATGTTTGATCAAGGTGATTTCCTGAACGGCCAATATACGGTCGTTGGCGAAGTGACATCCGGCATGGATATTGTCGATCAGATCAAGCTTGGCACCGGCGGCAATGGGTCCGTCGTTGGCACGCCTGATATGATGCAGGCCGTTCGCGTCACGCAGTAACGAAAACCGCATAGCCCTCTCACATCTTTGCGAGGGGGCTATCGGACATCTGCGCAAGCAAGCACACTCTGGCTAATACTGGAGGAACCACCATGCGCCTGATCCCAACTATCGCTGCCTTTTGCACCATCGCGAGCACGTCGCTGGCCAGCCCTGAATTCTGGGTGCACGAATGGCCCAATACCGATTTTGAAAACACGAGTGTCGAAAGCTGGGTGGAAATCCTGTCTGGTGGACCGTCCAAGGACGGTATTCCTGCATTGTCCGACCCTGAATTTAGGAACGTCGCTGATGAGGACCGCCTGTCGGCCCGCGAACCCGTTATAACAGTTGAAATTGACGGGGCTGTGCCGCGCGCCTATCCGATCCGCTATCTGACATGGCATGAAATCGTCAACGATACTGTTGGTGGCATCCCTGTCGCGGTTACATTCTGCCCGCTTTGCAATTCTGGCATCACGTTTGATCGGCGCACTGACGCTGGTACGCTGACATTTGGTGTGTCCGGCAAGCTACGTAATTCCGACATGGTTATGTTCGACCGCGAAACCGAAAGCTGGTGGCAGCAAGCCATAGGCGAGGCGATTGTCGGTGACCTGAACGGTACCGAACTCACAAGTCTGCCGTCATGGATGGAAAGCTGGGACGTTTTTGCAGCACGTAACCCAGACGGTCTTGTGATGGATATGCCTGATTTTAACCGCAACTACGGGGCGAACCCCTATGTGCAATACGACAGCTCGTTCCAGCCATTCTTGTATTCTGGCGAGGTCCCACCGCACGATATTCCGGCATTGGCCCGTGTTGTTCGTGTTGGTGACCAAGCATGGCCGCTGACGCGCCTATCTGACGAAGGTGTTGTGACTGAAAACGGTGTGACCCTGACATGGGCCGCTGGCCAAGCCTCTGCTTTAGACAGCAACCGTATCGCTGACGGAAAAGAAGTGGGCAATGTGCGGGTGCGCGATGCAAGTGGGGCCGATCTGGCCCATGATGTGATGTTCGCCTTTGCCTTCCACGCATTCTGGCCCGAAGGCGAATGGATGCTCGGCGGCAGTTGACACTTACGCGTCTTGGCCCTCCAAGTGGGGGCTATGGAACGTAAAACTCAGATAGATACATTTGGCGCGATTGCCCTCACGGGCTTCGCGTTTTTGCTCGCCTTTAATCAGGTTGTGATTAAGGTCACCAATGGCGGTATTCAGCCCGTATTCTTTGCCGGATTGCGATCCGCAGGGGCGGTTTTATGCGTTTATGCCTATATGCGCTGGCGCGGCATTCCATTGCAGTGGACCAAAGGCACCAAACGTTGGGGCGCAATCACTGGTACGGTATTTGCGTTTGAATTCTTATGTTTATTCATCGCTCTTGATCTTACAACTGTTGGTCGGTCTGGTGTTATTTTCTATTCCATGCCGCTTTGGCTTGCGATCTTAGCGCATTTTTTTGTCGCTGGTGATCGCATTACTCCACAAAAGGCTGTGGGTCTTGCATTTGCACTGGCAGGTGTCGCGTGGGCCATTTTGGCGCGCGACGAAGGCACTGCAAATATTTGGGGTGATCTTGCCGCACTTGGGGCGGCATTCGGCTGGGCTATCACAGCACTTTTAGCCAAGGCATCGCCATTGTCGAAAGTTCGTCCAGAGATGCAATTGATGTGGCAGATTGGCGTATCAGCGCCAGTTCTTTTGGTGGCCTCATTGTTCTTTGGCGACCTTATCCGTGACCTCGCGCCGATCCACCTTTTGGGGCTCGCATTCCAGATCGTGGTGGTTGTCAGCGCAGGTTTTGTATTCTGGCTGTGGCTACTTTCAATTTACCCAGCAAGTGGCGTTGCATCATTTAGCTTTTTGTCACCTGTGCTTAGCGTTACTTTTGGTTGGCTTTTGCTTGGTGAAGAGGTCGGACCAAATCTGATCGGCGCACTTGTGTTGGTCGCAATTGGCATTCTGTTGATAAACCGACCGATTAAGTCCCGCAAAACGTCTGCGTGACCCGCTCATTCCTTGCAGGTGCAAGGGCAAACGCGAATGTTGCCTCGGTCACTGGATCATAGGGTTGTGTCACAGCTGCTAGCAAGGCGTGGAACGGGGCAAAGTCTCCATCTGTGCCAGCGACGATTACGGCTTCAACCTGATGATTGCGCGGAATGATCACAGGGTTGATGGACGCCATGATGTCTGCATCATACCCGCGTTCCTGCCAACGGGTTGCCCACGCCTGAAACGCATCACGGTCTACGAATTGATCTTGAGCATCAGAACTCGCCAAATTGGCAAATGTATTGGTGAAATCGGCACCGTCTTGCTGCATGAGCGCCAGCAAGTCAGTGATCAAGGCACGGTCATCCTCGGTTGGACCTACCAAGCCAAGCTTGGCACCAAACACCGCAATCCATTCCGCCTCGTAATGCGTTGGAAATGCGTTAATAATTGCTGTGAATTCTTCGATCGCGATGTCTTGTTCTGGCATCAGCGGGATAAGCGACGTGGCAAATTGGGCCAAGTTCCAAACCGCAATACGTGGCTGGTTTTGATAGGCATAGCGGCCTTGTTGGTCAATCGCGCTGAAAACGCTTTCGGCATCATAGGCATCCATGAACGCGCAAGGGCCGTAATCAATTGTCTCGCCAGCAATTGAAACATTGTCAGTGTTCATAACGCCGTGAACAAACCCGACCGACATCCATTTGGCAATTAACGTGGCTTGAGCTTTGGTCACAGCCGCCAACAATGCGGCAGGGCTGTCGGCATCTGGGTAATGCCGCGCAACGACGTGATCGAATAAGGCTGACAGAGCTTCAATATCGCCGCGCGCTGCCAACAGCTGGAATGAGCCCACACGGATGTGACTTTGCGCCACACGGGTTATGATTGCACCGGGCAGGGGCTCTTCGCGTTGCACCGTCTCGCCCGTTGTGACGGCGGCTAGCGCGCGTGTGGTGGGAACACCCATTGCGTGCATCGCCTCTGACACCAGATATTCACGCAGCACTGGCCCAAGCCATGCGCGCCCGTCACCAGACCGCGAATATGGGGTCGGACCTGACCCTTTTAGCTGAATATCACGACGGACACCGTCAGTCCCGATAACCTCACCCAGTAAAAGCGCACGACCATCGCCCAGACCAGGGTTCCAGTTGCCGAACTGATGTCCCGCATAAGCGGCAGCAAGCGGTTCTGATCCATCTGCAACTGTGTTGCCTGCAAAAACATCTCGCGCCGCAGGCGTCGTCAGCCAATTAGGATCAATCCCAAGGGTTTCCGCGAGCCGCGCATTTGCGACGATCAGGGCTGGATCAGGAACCGGTTTGGCGGTTTGACGGGTGAACATCTGCGCGGGCAGATGCACATAAGAGTTGTTGAACGGGATCATGTCAGTACATCCGTCATAATACGGGTATCGGCCGTGTCACCAAATCCAACGCGGCCGCAGAACTTTGCAAGGCGGGCATTGTCATCGACGCGAACCTGTAGCGCTCTCAGGCCTGCTTGGCCCAATGACACCGCGACAGCATGCAACACTTCGGTCCCGATGCCGCGGCTTCGAACAGAGGGGCGAATAAACACTTCTTCGACCCATCCGATCATCCCACCAAGCGGTACTGACCAGCCGAAACTGACCATCACATAGCCTAGCGGTGCGCGTGCGGGGCCAATCAACCAGACTGCCCCCAAGGGTGATCCTTCCAATAAAGGTGCCGCCACAGCCGCGCGGTGCGCATTGTCATAAGGCAACCCACATTCTTCGTGGTAGCGGCCCATCAGGGACATCAGGCGGTCATCATCAGCGGGGCCAGCAAGGTTAATCGCAGTTGTCATAGCAGGGCCAACCGATCTGCAAGCAAGGCGAAAAAGCCATCTGCATCCAAATCACCCATGAACATCGCATTAGGAGCACGGTCGGTGACACGCCACCAATCGGCGACGGTCATGCCAAGGGTCAATTCAGATGCTATTTCAATCTCTACATTTACATAGCGACCAGTGAATAGCTCGGGTTGGATCAGAAAGGCGATCACACATGGGTCATGCAGTGGAGCGCCCTCTGATCCGTATTTTTCCTTGTCGAATCTCTCGAAAAAATCGGTCCATGCAGCGACCATATCACCGACCTTTGTACCCATCGCGCGAAACGCATCAACGCGTACGCGGGTGGTTAACGCCTTGTGGGTCACATCAAGCGGCATGACGACGATGGGCACACCGCTATCAAACACGATCTTGGCAGCCTCTGGGTCAACATAGATGTTAAATTCAGCGGCAGGCGTGATGTTTCCAACCTGAAAGTACGCACCGCCCATCAGAACGATTTCCTGAACCTTATCAATGATATCAGGGGCTTTGTTAAATGCCGTTGCGATGTTGGTCAGCGGCCCAAGCGGGCAAAGCGTGACTGTTCCAGCATCATGCGCACGTAGCGTTTCAATAATATAATCAACGGCATGTTGGTCCTGCAATGGCATAGTCGGTTCAGCCATTTGCGGACCATCAAGACCCGTTTTACCGTGTACATGTTCGGCAGTTACTAGCTTGCGGGCCAGCGGGGCGTCGCAGCCTGCAAACACCAGCGTGTCGGGCTTGCCTGCCAATTCACACACGATCCGCGCGTTCTTTTGTGTCAACGGCAACGGCACATTGCCCGCCACAGCCGTCACGCCCAAAACTTCAATCTCATCAGGGGATGCAAGCGCCAAAAGAATGGCAACTGCATCGTCTTGGCCGGGGTCCGTGTCGATAATGATTTTGCGGGGAGCCATGGTTTTTGTCCTTATAGTCAAAAACCACAGTGCCTTGGTCAGCCCAGCAGGGCAAGGGGGTCAGACGCGCCCATGGGCCGCTAGTCGCGCATGTAACGCAGGCGTGTCTGGGTGCCCAAGCTCTAACGCAAAGATATATGCGTGGGTCAGGTAAAAACAGGCGGCATCTGTGTCGGGTGCCGTATCAGCGGCCTGCGCATAAAGCTTGATCAATGCGGGTTGATCATGGCGAGAGTGCGCGTCTAACAATTGTGCATCAAGTCCGCTCATGCGTCTTGTTTGGCACGGTGATCTTGCACTTTGCCCGCGACCCAATCGTGGAAATTATGTGTAGGTCCATCCATCGCAGGGCTAAAACGACCTCCGTCAAACAACGGTGAATGACGGCCCTTTTGCATGCCTTCCACGACAAAGATGTCTTCCTCGAACACGCCTTTCCACAGGTGCGCATTGCGACTGCGCATGTCCTCAGAGGTATCGGGTTGCGCGTAATACAGGTGAACGTGTTCGGTCGTGGACGACAGTGTATTGGGCTGCAAAACGATTGAAAAACAGTGGTCGCGCTGTGCGCCTAGCAGGACATTTGGATAGATTGCAATATACTCAGCGCCGGTATCCCATTTGTCTGACAAGCCGTCAAAGTCAGGAAAGACGACGTCATCTGGTCCTTTAAGTTGTTGATAAACAAGGGTGCCTTGACCCGAATACTTGCCCTGTTCTTGAATGTGATAATGATCTTCAAGCCGCGAATAGCTGTTCAAACCTGGGTGGACCCACGGCAAATGATAGCTTTCGCAATAATTCTCGATCGCGAGTTTCCAATTGGTTGTGATATCCAGATCAAAGCGGCTCTCAGATCCGCCATGATGCATTGGCTTGTCGAACTCCTTCCAACGTTTCAGCAAGTCAGCGTGCACGACTTCGAACGGGTCAGCCGCACCGTCGACGTTGATGAACACCGTATCAAACCAGACGTGGCTGCGGACTTCAGTCAGGCCAAGATCGTCTTTGTTGATTGCCGGATGGGTATTGTGGCCCGCCCCGCCGACATGTGGCGTGCTGACGAGTTTACCAGCGGTGGAATAGCACCACGAATGATAGGGGCAGCGGATTGCGCCCTCGATCTTTTTGGGCTCAGAGACAAGGATCATACCGCGGTGACGACAAGAGTTTTGAAACACACGCACAGTGTTTTCACGGTCACGGACCAGCAGCAGGGGAATGCCAAGGAATTCGATGGGTTTCGCATCGCCGATTTCAGGCACGTCGGCGGCAACAGCAAGACCGGTCCAAGATGCAAACAGGACGGCGTTCTTTTCTTCCTGAAAAATACCTTCGTCAATGTAGTGCTCGTTTGGCAGGCCTTGGGCGTGCGCAATCGGTTGGCGAACGGACGTCAGATCATTGCGAACGTGGTCTTTGGCCATGGGATCCATCCTTTGCTGTGTTGCACCATTGTAAGGTGCAGGTGTGTCAGTCACCTTGTCTCACCGCGACAGAGGTTTTCATAACAGCGACATACACAGGCGGAAAATGGCAAGGGATCGGTTAGAATACGCCGAAAATCATGGGCTGATTGAACAGGCCTAGATTTGCCGACTGCACTGCACAAAACGGGCAAGGGATTGCTGATTTATGAGATGTCACCCGCAGACTGTAGCGGTCATGCGGCAAGTGCAGGCAGTGTGATTTCAAGGCGATCATGCCTTTGAAACCCGTCAAGGAGACACCCTATGAAACTGCGTAACGCATTGCTTTTGCTTCCACTTAGCCTGTTGGCTTTACCTGCCGTGGCCCAAGATGCGGCGATCGATGTCAATGGGGACGGGAACTATAGCTTCCCTGAACTGCAGGTCGCGATGCCTGATATGACCATTGATGATTTCACTTTGCTGGATGGCAATGGTGATGGCCTGCTGGACGCAGATGAGATCACAGCCGGCGCTGAAGCCGGGCTGCTTCCGATGATGGACGGCTAACCTCCCAGACAGATCGCCCCGCGCCTTTAACCCTGAGCGCGGGGCGGTTTTTTACGTGCCCCGAGACAGCGCGGCGATGCCTGTGCGCACGACTTCTGTTAGGCCCAATGGACGCATAAGCTCGGCGAATGCGTCGATCTTTTCAGATGTGCCGACAACTTCAAAAACGAACGATTCCAGTGTGCTATCGACCACATTGGCGCGGAAAATATCCGCCAAACGCACGGCTTCGATACGTGCGTCACCCTTGCCAGCAACCTTAAACAGCGCAAGCTCACGTTCCACCGACGGGCCTTCGACCGTTAGGTCGTTGACCTTGTGAACAGGGACGATCCGGCCAAGTTGCGCCTTGATCTGTTCGATCACTTGCGGCGTGCCAGAGGTCACGATTGTGATCCGGCTAAGGTGGCCATGATGGTCGGTTTCAGCGACTGTTAGGCTCTCTATATTGTAGCCACGACCAGCAAATAGGCCGATCACACGGGCGAGGGTGCCCGGTTCATTTTCAACCAGAATGGCCAGCGTGTGCCGTTCAACCGTATCCACATAGCCTGCTTTCAGGTTGTATGCAGAATGGCTGGTCGCGCCTTTTTTGATATTCAGTGCGGACATCAGCTTAGTCCCTTTTGTGCGATTATTTTTGCGTAATTACCGTGTAAATTTTGCATAAGATTAAACCAATGCCCCACCAGCGCCGACGATGGCGTTGGCTGTGTCCGCGTTTTCACCCAAAATCATGTCATTGTGCGCCTTGCCTGATGGGATCATCGGGAAGCAGTTTTCATGCTTTTCAACACAGCAATCAAAAATCACTGGACCGTCGTAGGTGATCATTTCCATGATCGCATCGTCCAGATCATCGGGGTCGGAACACAGGATGCCCTTAGCGCCAAATGCTTCGGCCAATTTTACGAAATCGGGCAGGCTTTCTGACCAGCTGGATGAATAGCGTTCGCCGTGCAGCAATTCCTGCCACTGGCGGACCATGCCAAGCCGTTCATTGTTCAAGATGAACTGTTTGACCGGCAGCTTGTATTGCATCGCCGTGCCCATTTCTTGCATGTTCATCAGCCATGATGCTTCACCAGCCACGTTGATTACTAGACTGTCGCGGTGCGCCATTTGCACACCGATGGACGCAGGGGTGCCGTAGCCCATTGTGCCCAAGCCGCCAGAGGTCATCCAACGATTCGGATCTTCAAAACCAAGGTACTGGGCCGCCCACATTTGGTGCTGCCCTACTTCTGTGGTGATGTAGCGGTCATATTTCTTGGTCAATGCTTCAAGGCGTGACAGCGCGTATTGCGGTTTGATGATCTTGCCTGTTTGCGTGAACTTGAGGCAATCAATGCTGCGCCATTCGTTGATTTGGTCCCACCAGTTGGAAACGCCTTCAACGTTTGTCTTGCGACCGCGTGATTTCCAAACTTTCAACAGGTCTTCCAAAACATGCGCGATGTCGCCAACGATGGGGATATCGACGTGGATCACCTTGTTGATCGAGGATGGATCAATGTCGATATGCGCCTTTTTGGAATTCGGGCTGAACTTTTCAACGACACCAGTAATGCGGTCATCAAAGCGCGCGCCGATGTTGATCATCAGATCGCAGTCGTGCATCGCCATGTTCGCCTCGTACAAGCCGTGCATGCCAAGCATACCGAGCCAATTGTCGCCGGACGCCGGATAACAGCCCAAGCCCATCAAGGTGGACGTGATCGGGAAGTTCGTCGCCGCAACAAGTTCGCGCAGCAGCTGTGTCGCTGCATCGCCAGAGTTGATGACGCCGCCACCTGTATAGAATAGGGGCCGCTTGGCTTTTTCTAACGCCTTAACCAGATCAGTGATGGCGTCGATATCGCCTTTCACCTGCGGGTTATAATGCGATGTGCGCGCCTTTTTCGTTGTGTAGGTGCCCGTTGCGAACTGCACATCCTTTGGGATGTCGACAAGAACGGGGCCGGGCCGTCCGGCTGTGGCCACATGGCACGCCTCGTGCAGAGTGCGCGCCAGATCGTTGGTGTCTTTCACAAGCCAGTTATGTTTCGTGCAAGGTCGCGTGATGCCAACGGTGTCAGCTTCCTGAAAGGCATCGGAGCCGATCATGAATGTCGGCACTTGGCCTGTTAGAACCAGAATTGGGATGCTGTCGAGCAAGGCATCGGTCAGGCCGGTCACAGCATTTGTCGCACCGGGACCGGATGTCACTAAAGCCACACCAAGTTTACCCGTGGACCGCGCATACCCTTCGGCTGCGTGAACCGCCCCTTGTTCATGGCGCACCAGAACGTGCTGAATGTGGTTTTGTTGAAAGATTTCATCGTAAATCGGGAGGACGGCACCACCAGGGTATCCAAAGACGACGTCCACGCCTTGGTCTACCAAAGCTTGAACGACCATTTTTGCGCCTGTCATGGCTTTTGTCATATCACTCGCGTCCTTTGCGATTATCAATTCGTTTACACACAAAAAAGCCCCCGAGAGTATCGAGGGCGCATGGGAACCTTATGGTTAAAACCGTTACCGGCCCATGCGCTGTAGTCTTAGTACGACGACGAGAATGTTCATCTTACGAGGTCCTTTGTGTTGATGTGACATTATGCGGGGTGTTTCAGGGGGTCAACAGTCTGATTGGAGAAAATGTCGTTTGGAGGCGACTTTTCGCAACTTTCTTTCAAAAGCGAGGTTTTGGACTTCGGCGCTGACGATATACCAAGTCACGGACCCCGACTATATGCGCGGAGTCCGTGTCTATTGGATCAGGCTTGGGCTGCCTCGACCTTGTCTTGTGTGTTTGTATCAAAGTCGGATGCGTTGTGCCGTTCGCGCAGTTGTCCTTCAAGCGGGCCCATAGCTTTGTTGACCATCGCGCCGCGGATATAGGCGGGGCGGCTGCTGACCAGATTGTTCCACCGGATCACGTTGGTGTATTCGTGTACCGACAGGAATTCGCCTGCGTTATAGGCATCGCCTTCGACCATACGGCCGTACCACGGTGCGGTGGCCATGTCGGCAATCGTGTAGTCATCGCCTGCAAGGTATTTGTTGTCAGCCAGATGTTTGTCGAGCACGTCAAGCTGGCGCTTGGCTTCCATTGTGAAACGGTTGATCGGGTATTCGAATTTTTCGGGTGCATAAGCAAAGAAATGACCAAAACCGCCCCCAAGATAAGGTGCGGAGCCTTGCAACCAGAACAACCAATTCAGTGTCTCTGTCCGCGCCGTGCCGGACGTCGGCAGGAAGGCACCATATTTTTCGGCCAGATACATCAAGATCGCACCGGATTCAAAGACCCGCTGGCCAGTTTCATGGTCGCGTAGCGCAGGGATCTTGGAATTTGGGTTAATGTCGACAAAGCCGGACCCGAACTGGTTCCCTTCCATAATGTTGATCAACCATGCGTCGTATTCAGCGCCGTGACCTGCAGCGAGCAGTTCTTCGAGCATCACAGTCACTTTGACACCGTTTGGCGTCGCAAGAGAATATAGCTGAAGCGGGTGTTCACCGACGGGCAGGTCTTTGTCGTGTGTCGCACCTGCAATTGGGCGGTTCAGCTTGGCCCATTCGCCGCCATTCTCGGAATCCCACGTCCAGACTTTGGGGGGGGTGTATGTATCTGTCATGGGGGTCGTCCTTTTGTGTGTTTCGATTGGGATTTAATGACCGGGCGCGGGAATACAACCTGTGCTGGGCGCACATTGTCTGTGCATGTAAGTCTTGGCTAGATGCCTGTGCCCTGTAAGACACCGTGTTCCATTGCATAGCGGGTTAAGCCTGCTGTGCTGGATATGCCCAATTTGCGTTTGATATTTTTTCGGTGGGTTTCCACAGTGCGCACAGAGATATCAAGGTAGATCGCCACCTCTTTGTTGGATTTGCCTTGGGCAAGTTCCAGTAGCACGGTCTGTTCGCGCCCTGTCAGGGCTTCACGCCCATCGCTGATGTTTGGTGCGAGAGCTTCGGCGGCCCCTGTGCATAGATAGGTTTCGCCTGTCATCACGGTATCAATCGCTGTGCGGATTTCGTCGGTAGGCACATCTTTCAGGATATATCCACGCGCCCCGTGCCGCATGGCTGTGGCGATGTATTCAGGGCTGTCATGCATGGACAGGACCAGAATGCGGGTGTCAGGCCTAATTTCAAGCATGACTTCGGTCGCGGCAAGCCCCGACAGGCCAGGCATATTGAGATCCATCAGCACAACATCAGGGCACAGCGTGGTCAATTGGTCCACCGCGTCTTGGCCATTGCTGAGGGTGCCGACAACTTGGATGTCATCATACGTTTCCAAGATAGATTGAATGCCCTCGGCTACCATAGGGTGGTCATCGACGATCAGAATGCGAATGGTCATGATTTCTGTGCCTTTTGTTTTTGTGGTCTTAGCATATGGGTCAGGGGGACTAGTGCCTGAATGGTGGTACCTTGGCCGCGCTCGGATGTGATCCGCATGGTGCCGCCAAGCTGTTCCACGCGTTCTTGCATATTGCGCAGGCCTAGACCTCGCGCTGCACGGTTAGGTCGGAACCCTTTACCATTGTCGGAAATACGCAAAGCTGCACCGTCGCGTTGACCTTTTAGGCTAACGTCGATTGTTGTCGCCTCGGCGTGACGGTCGATGTTGTTCAGGGCTTCTTGGGCGATCCGGTAAAGTGCGATGCGGGCGTCTTCGTCCAGACGGTTGTGGAATACCACGGTTTCAAATGTCGCGTCTATGCCTGTACGCCCAGAGAAGTCATCTATGAGCACCTTAAGCGCTGGACCAAGCCCAAGGTCATCAAGAACACCGGGGCGCAGGTCACGGCTGATGCGCCGGACCTCTTGGATTGCCCCGCCAAGCCCGTCGATCCCCTTGCCTAAACTTTCAGAGGCACGCGCATCGCCCAAGCCAACCCGCCTGCGGGCCAATTCAAGCGCATAGCGTACACCAACAAGCATCTGACTGATCCCGTCATGCAGTTCACGCGCCACGCGCCCACGCTCTTCCTCTTGGGTGTCAATGATCCGCTGGGTGAGGTCCTTGAGCTTTGCATCTGCAAGACGCCGTTCACGCAGGTTGATGAACATGCCTGATAGGAACACACCAATAAGTGCCGCAATCGCGATGGCCACGATATAATAGGATGTTTGTCTGATCCGTGCCTCAACATCTGCCCGTGCATCGGCCACGGTTTGCAGGATATCCCCGATGAAAACGCCTGTGCCGATGACCCAGCGCCAGTCTTGCAGCCCGTTGACGTAGACAAACATCCGTTCGGTCACGCCGTCAGACGGTTTGGGCCAATCAAAGCTGTGATAGCCACCACCATCACGGGCGATCCGAATAAGTTCGTCTGTAATAGGGACGCCGTTCACATCTTTTAGACCTGACCAGTTTTCACCGATCAGGAATGTCTGGCGCGGGGCGACAAGGTTGTTGCCTTCATAATCGAACACAAAGAAATAGCCGTCTTGCCCGTAAAGCATAGAGGACAGTTCTTGGGTGACTTGTAGCTTTGCTGCTTCGTCTGCTGGCCCCGCAAGGCCGTAGGTATTCACAATTGCTGTGCGCGCAATGGACAGATAGTTTTTCAGTTCGTCGCGCTTTGCTTGGATCAATTGTTGCTCTAAGCTCTGAATTTCACGTTCTGCAAGGGCACGGGACTGGTTGGTGACGACCACGGAAATCAGTGTCACAGCCAGCACAAGCGGAAGAGAGGCCACAAGGAAAACCTTTTGGCCATAACTGAATTCAAACAGGTCACGCAAGCGCTGGGCGAATGTCGACATACCCCCTCGGCTAGCCGAGAATCAGGGATGGAGCAAACGGTTCTGCATGCGCGGCTCGGCGTCATCTGTTTTGTGAGTGCCTAACAATTTGTCAAAAAAATAGAAAAAGACCATAATTTTTGCGCGATCTACGCAGTACTACGCATTTTACATCTGCTGTAGGATCGCTAGGGTCTGATCACTGAGAGATCAGCCATTGGCATGGGGGAGGAGCCTCTAGCCATAGGACAATACCATTGGGAGGATACTAAATGGATCGTCGTTCTTTTCTGAAAAATTCCGCGCTTGGTGGCACTGCTGCCGCCGCAACAGCGCTTGCTGCACCTGCTTACGCGCAGGGCAACCGCACGCTGACGCTTGTGACAACTTGGGGCCGTGGCCTTGCGGGTGTGCATGACGCAGCACAGCGCGCTGCTGATAGCATCACAGCAATGTCCGGTGGAAGCCTGACAATCGACCTGAAAGCGGCTGGCGAACTCGTCGGTGCGTTTGAAGTATTCGACGCCGTGACATCTGGTCAGGCTGACATGTACCACGGCGCTGACTACTACTTCGTCAACCAGCACCCTGCGTATGCCTTCTTTACGTCTGTCCCATTCGGCATGTCCCCACAGGAACTGTCCAACTGGTACTACAACGGTGAAGGCCATGCGCTGCACTCCGAACTGGGCGAAATCTTTGGCTTGAAATCATTCCTTGCGGGCAACACTGGCCCACAGGCTGGTGGTTGGTTCTCGAAAGAGATTGCCGGTCCAGAAGATTTCCAAGGCTTGAAGTTCCGCATGCCAGGTCTTGGTGGCCAAGCGCTGGGCAAGATGGGTGCATCTATCCAGAACCTTCCAGGTGCTGAAGTGTATCAGGCGCTCGCGTCTGGTGCGATTGATGGCACAGAATGGATCGGCCCATGGGCAGATGAAAAAGCTGGTTTCCAGGAAATCACAAAGTTCTATTACACAGCTGGTATGCACGAGCCGGGCGCTGGCCTGTCGCTTGCGACAAACCTTGATGTGTTCAATGAGCTTTCCCCTGAGCACCAGAAGATCATCGAGATCGCATCTGGCGAAGCACACCAGTGGAACCTTGCACAGTTCATGAACAACAACGGTGCGGCGCTTCAGCGTTTGCAAGCCGGTGGTGTTAAGGTTCTGGAATTCCCTGACACGGTTTGGGATGCAATGGGCGTTGCTGCGATTGAAACAATGGACCAGTATGCTGGCGACGAAATTTATGACCGCATCCGCGCGTCGTATAACACGTCAATGGCTGCGTCTTCCGGTTGGATCCAAAAGTCCGAAGGTGCGTACCGCGCACAACGTGACCGCGTTATGGGCTAAGGCCTGATTGAGCGGGGGCTGCGTTTGCGGCCCCCGCTTATTTGCGTGCCTATTCTGGGGACGCCAAGATTTTCGATATTCGAATAATGGGGGGTGACCAATGGGCTTGGTCGAAGCATGGGGTGGCAACGCTTTCGGATGGTTCTTTGCACATCTGTTAGAGGCGCCTTTCAATTTATTCACAGCGTTGATGAACACGCAGCTTTGGCTGGCGTGGGTTCCGCATATCCAGCTTCGCGGCAAGATCGCTGATCTTGATGCGGCTGAAAGCCTGATCCGCTTTATCTATTACGGCGCATCTTGGGAGCTGTTTTTCGTTATTTTATTCACCTTCTTGGTCGTCACGATCATTGGGTTAATCCGCAACAGCTTTATGTGGGGCTGTGTGCGTTTCCTTGAAGGTATCGGCAACACGGTGGGCCGTATGGCCGCTTGGTTTGGCCTTTTGATGGTGCTGCAACAAATCCTGATCATCTTTATGCAGCGCGTGTTTGCGGTGTCAGAGATCACCCTTGGGTTTGGTATGGCGGTAACGCACGACGTAAGCTGGTGGGCCGAAGAGCTAAAGCTATATAACGCCCTGATTGTTTGCCTGTGCGTGTCTTATACGTTTGTGCAAGGCGGCCATGTGCGCGTCGATCTGGTTTATTCAGTGGTTAGTTTCCGCGTGAAACGCATCATCGATATGCTTGGTAGCGTTGTATTTATGATCCCTGCCGCACTGCTGACGTTCTTTTACGGTTGGTTCTTTTTGTGGCGCACGCTTGTTACCCCAAAGTTGTCGGCATCCAACACGTTCAAAGATCTTGATCAACTGTTGCCAAAGGCCCGCGCGCTGCGCTGGAACGTTGAAACTATTGGGTTTTCGCCCAACGGCTTTAATGCGTATTTCTTGTTTAAGTTCCTGTTGGTGTTTTTCACCTTCCTTGTGATCTTGCAGGCGATTGCCTTCCTTTATCGGTCCTATCTAGAGCTGCGCGAAGGCCCAGCAAGCGAAGGCCGTTACCTTGACAAAGACCAGCTTGGCGATCCAACCGCCGAACTTGTCGCAAAAATTCACTAGACTGGGCGGAGTTAGATATGCTTTTCGGATTAGATGGCGTCGAAGTCGGCCTGATCATTGTGTTCCTGACCCTGTTCGCAGGAATTTTATCAGGATTTCCCGTCGCGTTTGCGATTTCTGGATCCGCCGTGATTTCATTCGCGGTGATTGCATCACTCGATAATGGTGGGTTGCTGACTCACTTTGCAGTGGACAAAAATTCAACTGATTATGCGGCCTTAATTGCCGAAGGCGTCAGGCCGGATGCAATTTCGGTCTTCAGGTACCCCGATCTCCCTAGGTATGCGTCTGAATTGTTCCCCAACGGCTGGGAACAGGCGCTAGACCGCAACGTCGGTTTCCTAGTGAACCGGATGAACGAACGCGTGTTGGCGGGGCAATCGATCGAGACCCTGCTTGCCGTGCTGATGTTCGTCATGATGGGCATCGTGTTGGAACGGTCGCGCATTGCGGATGAATTGCTCACGACAATGGCCAAAGTGTTTGGCCCATTGCCAGGTGGTTTGGCTGTATCAGTTGTTGTTGTGGGCGCGTTTTTGGCGGCCTCTACAGGTATTGTGGGTGCGACAGTTGTCACCATGGGTCTGCTGGCGTTGCCGACTATGTTGAAAAACGGATATTCGCCGGAGTTATCGACGGGCGTTATTGCGGCGTCTGGCACATTGGGTCAGATTATCCCGCCATCAATTGTGATCGTTCTTTTGGGCACCTTGGCGGGTGACCTATATTCCGCTGCCCAAGAAGAGCGTGCGCAGTTGGTCGGCTGTTCCGATGCGCTGACGTATCTGGGCGAGCCCGCGGTTGTGTCCGTGGGCACCTTGTTCCAAGCGGCTTTGTTACCGGGCGTCTTGTTGGCGTTCCTTTACGCGGCTTATGCGTTCACCTTTGCGCTGTTTAACCCGTCTAAGGCCCCAGCGGTCAATATGGGCGGCACAAAATCTACCGAGGTTATTACGCGCAACGACGCGCTGTTCTGGTTTCTTGCAGCACCTGTTGGTCTGATCGGTTTGACAATCATGCTGGGTCAAGTTGGCATCGTGGGCAGTCAGTCTGTGATCGTCGATAGCTATACAGACTCTGGTAAAACCGCGAGCCTGCGGACAAATGTAGGTGACGAATGTGCCATCGCGATGCAGGAGTTGCATGGCGAAGAGGCATGGGCAGCAGCGATCCTCGAGCAAACAGCAATCAACGACGCTGGTGGTATCGCCGAGGCACGTCAGTTGGGCGAAGAAGAACGCGCTAATCTGGTGCTAGAAAAGATCGAAAATGCGCCTAAATTGGGCAAAGGTCTTTCTGTTCTGGCATTGCTGATGGGTCTGATGCTGGTGCTTGCACGCGGTGTTGCACCAAGCAAAGACAACACGCCGCTGCTGATTGGTGGGGCAGGTGTCATCTTGATGCTTCTGGTTGATGCTTTCCTTGTATCAGCCGTGACCACGCCGGGCACGACGCTGGTGCTGATCGCCATTCCATTGTTCATTGCGTTTATTGGTTTGCGGGCGGCGGCCGCGATGCTGTCCAAGAACGAGATCTTGCGCGTGGTGTTCCCACCGCTGGTTCTTATCGTGGCGGTGCTTGGGTCCATTATGGGCGGGATCACAAACCCGACCCCTGCGGCGGCCTTGGGTGCTGGTGGGGCTATCTTACTGGCGACTTACCGTAAATTGCAGGATCAAGGCCGGTCTGGGCGCGGTGTGCTTTGGACTGCGACTGCGATTGCGGTCATGCTGATGGTCGGCACCAATTTCGATATGCGCATGGGCCAAGAGGTTGTCCTGCTGGAAAACCGGATCGCGTTTATCGTGGCTTTTGGTGCGTTCCTGTTTTCCATGGGCGGGCTGCTTTGGTCATGCTGGGTCTTGTTCGCAGGGGGCGTGTTAACGCCTGTTGTGCGTGAAACTGCCAAGGTCACGTCTATGGTGTTCACCATTCTGATCGGGTCGCAGTTGTTGAACCTTGTGCTGATCTCATTCGGCGGCGAGCATTATATCCAACAGTTCCTGCGGTCGTTCGACAATGAATGGCAAGTGTTCTTGCTGGTCATGTTGGTCCTGTTCGTCTTGGGCTTTGTGCTTGATTTCCTCGAGATCATTTACATCGTTATCCCAATCGTTGGTCCCGTGATTTACGGCGGTACGTTTGATCCCAAGTGGGTGACGATCATGATTGCGGTGAACCTGCAAACATCGTTCCTGACGCCACCCTTTGGGTTTGCCCTGTTCTATCTGCGCGGGGTTGCCCCCAAAGAGATCACGACAGGTCAGATTTACCGAGGTGTATTACCGTTCATCGGCATTCAGATCGCCGGCCTGTTGTTGCTCGCGCTCGTACCTGGGTTCGTGACGATTGTACCAAACCTGCTGAACTAAGCGGGCAGAGAAAAGACGTAAAATGGGCGGTCCACAAGGGCCGCCCTTTTTGTATTATGCATGGCTTTGCAAAAGTTGCAAAACACCAGCTATGCGGACTTTACGGTCATTGGCAAACTTAACTTGAATGTCCGGTTCAACTCTTGCGACAAACGAGGGCACGCTCCACTTTTACGTGAAGCGCGCCTTCATTTTATCAGACTTTGAGAGGTGTATCGCCGCGCTGCCACAACAATGGCTGGAACACTTCATCAACCGGCGTTACCGCCACGTGATTGATGTAGTTGGACATCGTTTTCTGGGCGATGCCCAAGATGACATCCAATACAGCGCGGTGGCTGTAACCGGCGTCAAAGAAGCTTTCCAACTGTGCGTCGGAGGCGTTCCCGCGCTCGCGCACCATCTGGATTGTGAACGACCGCAGCGTCTCAAGCTTTGCCGTTGGCAACGGCGTCTCATTGCGAAGGGCGTCCGTGATATCGTCCGAAACCTTCATCATCTTTGCGATGCCTGTGTGGGCCGGTACGCAGTAATGGCATGAATTCTCAACATTGATTGCTTGCCACACGACAGTTAGCTCGTCGGCGTCAAAATCTGTTTCAGTGAATAATTTGTGAAGAAGTTGATATGCCTCGTACGCTTGTGGGCTTTCCGCCAGAACTTTATGCAAGCCGGGTAAACGACCAAAGGCCTTTTGCGATTTATCCAACAGTGGTTTGGAGGCTTCTGGAGCAGTGTCCATGTCATGGGAAGGGAAATTCATATTGGGGCGTCCTTTGCAAATTGCGATATGTGACTTTTAGGCTTTCTTGAGTGGTCACTCAAGTATATAATTGAGCGATCATTCAAAAATTGGTGAGTCAATGCCACGCAAACCGAATTATGACCGAGATGAGCTGATCGAACGCGCCCGCGATTTATTTTGGAAACGCGGATGGGCGGGCACTTCGTTGAAAGACCTAGAAGCTGTGTTGGAGATGAAGCCGGGGAGCTTTTATGCCGCGTTCGGCTCTAAAGAGGCTCTGTTCACGCTCGCCCTTGAAAAGTACGCGACTGACGGGCGGGAGCGCCTAACGGCGTTGGCGAAAAAGCATGGCCCGATCAAAGCGCTTCAACGTTTCCCAGAGATGGTCGTCGAGAACGATGCCGCCCCCGCCAAGGCATGCATGCTATCAAAGACGCTTCTTGAACTTCACGCGCACAAGCATCCCTTGGCGCACGAAGCGAATATGCATCTGTTGAAGATGGAGGCGCATTTTGCTGAACTATTTCAGCAGGCTCAATCAGCGGGCGACATTGATGTTTCGCATGATTCTAAGGTGCTTGCCCGCAGGTATCAGTCTGATCTTTTGGGATTGAGGGTATCCGCCGAACGCGAGGGTGTTGACGCCAAGGCAATCGCAGCAGAAATAGCAATCGGTTTGATCAGGCTTTGATACAACCTGCTTAGCCGTCATTCGTGCGTCGCGCAGCATTGCGCGCAATGGGCTCTCCTTACAGCTTCGCCGCGCTAGTCACCAACAGCGAGTTCAGGATGAACCGACCTTCATTGCAAGGAGGATGAACTGAGAAGACGCAGACAAAGTTGTCGTTCGCTACGGTTACGCCAATGCCTACTTCATGAGTAAAAGTTACATTGCAGGGGCGCAATTGGTTACCGCCCTAGATCGGCATGATGGTTATTCCCTTTGCCTTCTGGACACGTTCGTCCTGTAAGCTTGCCGAACAATTATGACCACAATGAAGAAGCACAAAAGCCCCTTTGATACAATTTCCATTGTGCCAACAATTAAAAGCGCGTGGACGATGGTGCCGCCGACAATGACAGCCGCCAAGCCTCGATGAACACGTTTCCAGATGGATGGGGATAGTTTTAATCGCCGACGCAAGACAAACGACAATGTCGAAATAAATACAGCCCACATCGCGATGACACCCCAAGCGGAAAATGGCGTCGGCGACGTAAACAACAGCGCATCAACGACGTCAGGAGGGCTTGTGATCCACAGGCCTGCAACATGGATCACAACCATGATCACAAGCAAGCTGCCTACGATCTTGTGTATGCGGACGCTTTGAGCCGAGTTTAGACCCGGTAGACAACTGCCAGCCAATAGAGGTTGGACAAACAATAAGGCCATGGCCGCGATCCCAGCCAACCCCGCAACAATATAGATCGGGTCCCGCCACGCGAGCAGGGGGCTCCAAAATGAGGCTACAATCGGCACGACAGTAATGGTGATAACAGTGACCCAAATGAGAAAACTTCGAACCCGATGCAGCTTTTCAAAGTTCACCGTGCTCAGACCGATACGAGAACGAAATCTACGTTGAGGGTCGTATCGCTCGGGCTTCGCATTACGGGCCGCAGGAAGACAGTTTCGAAGTCATCGCCGTCATGGACAAGATGACCGTGCGCCTGACCGAAGGCAGGAACGATTTGCGGCATCTCAAGGCGAAATACACCGTTGGCATCCGTTAACGTGGCACCATGGCTTTCGGGGTCCCGTTCATGGCCTTCGGTTGTATGCGCCCAGATTTGGATGCGTTGACCCGGAAGCGGCGCACCATCTGCGGCGTGGCGCACAGTGCCCGTCATCCAAAACCCGCCGCCGCCAATCTTTTCAACAATTGCTGCACCAGGTAGGTAGTTATTTGACCCACCACGCATCGTCGGTGTTGGCGCAAGCCCTTGGGCATGAGCACCAGAAAGCAAACCCGAACCAGCGACAACCAATGAAGAGCCTGCCGTGGTCAGGACAGTTCGACGAGTGATAAAGTTGCGCATCATATGCTTTCCTTCTTTTGGATCAAGTAGACTATTTGAGCCTGATAATAGCACTTCGGGGATGAATTTCACCGATAGTTTGCGACAATCACGATAAGATTACTGTCAAGGTGTTGTGATGGCGTGAAACCGCTTTGGACCTTAAAAAAGGTTGTCCGAGCTGCAATCTGCATCATATCAATATCATGATAATATGATAAGGAAAAATAATTATGGCTCGATTGACGGCAAAAGACTTCGATCCCAAATTGCTTGAACTCTATGATTTTTATGCGCATGGCATGATCACAAAACGTGAATTCCTTGAGGGAGCCACGAAATTTGCGGTCGCAGGTATGACCGCCACGACCATTTTGGGTTTGATGGCACCGAATTATGCCTTGGCTGAACAGGTTTCTTTTAACGATCCAGATATCGTGCCTGAATACATCACATACCCATCGCCCAACGGTCATGGTGAGGTGCGTGGCTACATGGTGCGGCCTGCGGGCGTAGCAGGCAAACTTCCGGCTGTTGTTGTCGTTCACGAAAACCGCGGCCTTAACCCATATATCGAAGATGTTGCGCGTCGTCTGGCAAAGGCCGGATTTATGGCGATTGCTCCTGACGGCCTTAGCTCAGTTGGCGGTTATCCGGGTAACGATGCGGAAGGGCGTGAACTGCAGCGCACCGTTGATTCTACGAAACTGATGAATGATTTCTTCGCAGCAGTTGAGTTCATGATGGCGCATGAAGGATCAACTGGAAATGTTGGCATCACGGGCTTTTGCTATGGTGGCGGTGTCGCGAACGCCGCAGCGGTTGCATATCCAGAACTCAAAGCGTCAGTTCCATATTACGGTCGTCAAGCCGCCGCCGAAGATGTCCCCAAGATCCAAGCGCCATTGTTGTTGCATTATGGTGAGCTGGATGAGCGCGTAAATGCAGGTTGGCCCGCCTATGAGGCCGCGCTTATCGCCAACGGGAAGATCTTTGAGGCCCATATCTATAAAGATGCGAATCATGGATTCCACAATGACAGCACCCCGCGATTTGACGAAGCCATGGCGGATTTGTCATGGGAACGCACTTTGGCACACTTTAAGAAATACCTCGTTTAAAACTTAGCTGTATCTATCCTTGCCTGACCGAACATTTGGTCAGGCAGCAATAAACTTCTTTTGAGATCGAGCGGCGGCATAGTTATGATCGACTGTGTTACTTGTTGGAACACGTCGTGGACGATTTGCAGGCAGATGAGTTATAAAAAGGGAGCTAAGTTACCGACAAAGCAGACTTTGGCTGCATTGCAGAAATTTGGTAAAGTGGCCTCAAAGCAGACCTTTGAGGCCGGTGAGGTGTGATTGTGACAAAGGATACTTAACAAGTCCGTACCGCAACTTTAGCTGCGGCTGTCGGGCAGGTTAATGCGGGCGACTTGTTCGGCAATTGGATCAGAGGTGAGTGGGTGCAGTGCTGCGTCATAGTGTTCGGGCGCGCGAATTGGGGACCATTCGCCTTTGATATGGACCTCGACCCCTGCAAAGTTTGCTTTGTATGCCATCTTTTGGCTGCCCGGCACCCAGTAGCCAAGGTAGACATAAGGCAGGCCCATATCGCGGGCGATGGCGATATGATCAAGGATGATGAACGTCCCAAGGCTGTCCTTGTCCAAGCCGGGCTGGAAAAACGAATAGACCATTGATAGCCCATCATTAAGCACATCCGTCAGGCCCACAGCTTGCAATTCAGTGGCCGCACTTTCCGACGTGTATTCGATCAAACGGGTGCGGATCGGGGTCTCTTCGACCATGGCAGCAAACTCGAACATGTCCATATCGGCCATGCCGCCCGCTGCATGCCGGCTATCAAGGTAGTCGCGGAAAAGGTTGTATTGCTCTTCGGTTGCCCAAGGAGACCGTGCACGGCGCGATAGATGCGCATTGCGCTTTAACACTCGCTTTTGGCTTTTGCTGGGCATGAAATCAGCCACTTTGATCCGCGCCGACATGCATGCAGCACAATCGGTGCAAGATGGTCGGTAAAGCACGTTTTGCGACCGACGAAATCCTTGTTTGGATAGGCTATCGTTCAGTTTGGATGCAGTGTCACCTTGCAGGGCTGTGAACAGCTTACGTTCCATCCGCCCATCCAAATACGGACAAGGTTGGGGTGCAGTGACATAGAACTGCGGCGCAATTGGAAGCGTGTGACGCATGCGTAGTATCCGGTTTGTTTAGCAAATTCTAACTTACAGCCCTGAAATCGCAAGCCCTCCTTTCGCGGTGTCACTTTAAAACGCGGGTCGGTTTAGTGCGGCAGTGCCAAGTATGTGGTCCGTCAGGCCTTGCTTGCGGTCGGTCATCAGCATCATCAAGATTGAGATAAGCTGCAAGGGTGCGATGGCGACGCTGATTGTATAGCCGAATGTATGTGCAAGCGCAGTGCCAGATTGTAAGCGCAACCCGTCTATATCCCGCAATTCGATACCCATCATGCGCATGCCCCACGTGGATGATTTGCCCGCGATGGTGAACCAGCGGTACACAAAGCCCACGATCAGCATCATCAGTGGGAATATAAAGATCCCAAGAAACGCAGTGAACGGTAAGACCAGCAGGCACAACAGTGCGATCAGCACCACATCGATCCCCCACGCTGCTGCGCGTTTGGTCAAGATACCTTCGTAGAATTGCGGCTTTGTGGCGGGATCGGGCAGGCCAAGATGCATGGGATGGGCGGACATGGTGTGCGGCTTTCTATTAAACAACTAAAATGTGGCGGCCCCAATATTTAGGGCCACCACATCGGGGGGAAGGGTTTACGCAGGCTCGTTTGCTGCATCATCGTCATCTGCTGGGGCCGCTTTGGTTGCGCGGTCATCCATGAACTGGTCGAACTCAGCCTTGTCTTTTGCGTCACGCAGACGGGTCAGGAAGGATTCAAAGCTGGTCTGTTCTTCTTCCAAGCGGCGCAGAGTGTCGGCCTTATAGGCGTCAAATGCGCTGTTGCCAGATGTTGCCATCATGGCGTGGCGGTTGCTGCGACGGGTGCTGCAGGTGGTTGATTTGTTAAACATGCGTTTACTCCAGATCATGTAGGCCAGAAGGGCAAGACCGACGGGCCAGAAAAAGATGAACCCAAGGATCATTGCGCCAATCCAAGCGCCTTTACCGCGGGCGTCCAGCCAGTCTTCGGAGCGAGCGAAAAAGCCCGGACGTGATGTTGGCAGGCCAATCGTTGCGGCGGATGTTGCGGTGGCGGTTGTCATGGTGTGGCTCCTTTGAGTGTTTAAGTTTATGTGAATGCCTTTCACATTACCTATATCGGAGCCGTGGGGTGATGTTGCAACCCATAATGTAAATGTATTTTACATTTACATTTATTATTGAATAAAATCAGTGCTTTGTGCTGTTGATATTTTTATTAATTCGGCGGGATCAATCGCAAATATATGCCGAGGCGTGCCTGCCGCCGCAAATATAAGGCTGAAATCATGCAGTCGCGGGTCCATAAATGTACGGATTGGGGTGAGGTGCCCCACAGGTGACACGCCGCCAATGGCAAACCCTGTCGTTGCCCGCACCATATGGGGATCAGCCCGTTCTAAGGTTTCGCGCGCAAGTTTCGATGCTTTGCTTGCGTCGACTTGATTGCCGCCCGCCGTGATGAACAAATATAGCTGCCCGCTATCCGCTCCTGCAAATATTATTGATTTGGCGATTTGGTCCAGATCACATCCTGCTGCGTCAGCGGCTTGTTGGGCTGTGCGTGTCTCTGATGGCATTTCAATCGCGACGGTCCCAAGGCCGGCTGCGGTTAATGCGTCCATGACGCGGGTCAGGCTTTTGCTCATTGTTATGTCCCATTTGGTGTAATCATTAATTTTAACGGGCTGTGCCCCGTTGACCAGCCCATGTCTGCCACTCACTATATAGACATGACCTTTACCAAACGATTGACCCGCACGCCGCGCCCTTACGATATTGATCGTGGGGCGGACGCTATTGCAGCCCTTGATGGCATTGATCCTATACTGACAGATTTGATCATTGGGGCAGGTGGGTCGAGCCCATATTTGCTAAGTTTGATGCAAAAAGAGGCTGCTTGGCTGCTGACTGCGTTGGATGATCCAGAGGCCGCAGTGGCGCGATTGTTTGCCAGCTTGCCCGATGTCGCGTTGGATGATCTGCCATTGGCGTTACGCACAGCTAAACGTCAGATTGCTTTGATAACAGGCTTGGCTGATTTAGGCGGCGTTTGGGGGCTGACCCAGGTTACACAGACATTGACTGATTTTGGCGACTTGGCGGTAGATGTGTCGATTAAGGCGTTGGTCGCGGCTGAAATTCGCCGCGGAAAATTACCTGGGATGGGCTCAGATGATATTGCTGACGCGGGTGGTCTGATTATGCTGGCCATGGGGAAAATGGGCGCAGGCGAGCTGAATTATTCGTCTGATATCGACCTGATCTGCCTGTTTGACGAGACCCGGTTTGATCCTGACGATTATCATGATGCGCGCGCTGCATTTATCCGTGTGACCCGCAAGATGACCGCGATTATGGCGGATGTGACTGCAGGCGGTTATGTCTTCCGCACCGATCTGCGATTGCGTCCCGATGCGTCGTCGACCCCTGTATGTATCAGCACCGAGGTAGCAGAACGGTACTACGAAAGTATTGGCCGGACATGGGAACGGGCCGCGTTTATTAAGGCGCGTGCCTGTGCTGGTGATTTGAAGGCAGGGCAACGGTTCTTGGACACGTTGCGCCCGTTTGTATGGCGCAAGCATCTGGATTTTGCAGCTATTCAAGATGCCCATGATATGCGCCTACGTATTCGGGATCATAAGGGATTGGGCGGCAAACTGGTGCTAGAAGGCCATAATATGAAGCTGGGTCGTGGTGGTATTCGCGAGATCGAATTTTTCACCCAAACCCGCCAGCTGATTGCAGGTGGGCGTGACCCGTCATTGCGCGTACGCCGGACTGAGGACGGGTTGAATGCCCTCGCTGCCGCTGATTGGATCCCTGAAGAAACGGCCACAAGCCTTTATGGTCATTACGCTTTCCACCGTGAAGTGGAACATCGTTTGCAGATGATAAATGATGCCCAAACCCACAGCTTGCCCCGTGATGCAGAAGGTTTTGATCGGCTTTCGTGCCTGATGGGCCGCGATTTGAAGGCGTTGCGGGTTGAGCTGAAAGATCGGCTAGAGGACGTGCATACAACGACCGAAGGGTTCTTTGCCCCTGATCCTGCCAAGCCTGTTGATGACAAATGGGGGATAGAGATTACGTCGCGCTGGAAAACATATCCAGCGTTGCGGTCTGACCGAGCCGAGGAAATTTTTAAGCGATTGCGCCCTGAAATCCTGACCCGATTGCAAGAGGCTGCCAAGCCCGAAGAGGCGTTGTTACAGTTTGACGGGTTTCTGCGCGGGTTGCCTGCTGGCGTTCAGCTGTTTTCGCTGTTTGAAGCGAACCCACAGTTGACCCAGTTGATCGTGGATATTGCGGCGACGTCGCCTGCGCTGTCCCAATACTTATCGCGTAACTCCAGCGTGTTGGACGCCGTCATTGGCGGTGCGTTCTTTGCTGACTGGCCGGGGGCTGTGGCCTTGACGGATAAGTTGATCAAGGTGTTAGATTCGGCCCCTGATTACGAGGCTAAATTGCTGGTCGCCCGTGTTTGGGCCAAAGAATGGCGGTTCCGCGTTGGGGTTCATCACCTACGCGGCCTTACTGATGCCGATACGTCCGGTGCGCAATATAGCGACCTTGCGGGCGCCGTGTTGGCCGCCCTGTGGCCCGTGGTTGTGGGCGAGTTTGCCCGCAAGCATGGCCCGCAGCCCGGCCGTGGTGCGGTGATTATGGGGATGGGCAGTTTGGGGGCTGCGCGGTTGAATGCGACGTCTGATCTGGATCTTATTATGATTTATGATGCGGATGGCGTCGATGCATCGGATGGTCCGCGTCCTTTGTCAACGCGCCCATATTATGCCCGTTTGACTCAAGCGTTGGTGACCGCCCTGTCTGCCCCAATGGCCGAGGGGCGATTGTACGAGGTTGATATGCGTCTGCGTCCTTCGGGGCGGTCGGGGCCTGTGGCCACATCTTTGCAGTCGTTTCAAAATTATCAGCAAGATGAGGCATGGACGTGGGAGCATTTGGCATTGACCCGTGCCCGACCTGTGGCTGGATCAGATGCGCTGGCGCACGATGTGGAAACGTTTCGCCGTGAATTGTTGATTGCAAAGGGGCAGGGTCCTGATGTTCTGTCGGATTTGGCTGAAATGCGGGCGCGGATTGCGGAGGCTAAGCCGTCGCTGGGTATTTGGGATGCCAAGATCGGTGCTGGCCGTTTGCAAGACACGGAGCTTATTAGCCAGGCCGCTGCCTTGCGTGCAGGTAGCCCAGCCCGCGATGCCGCATCACAATTGGCGGCTGGTGTCGCGCATGGGTGGTTAAGCGCCGCTGATGCAGGCGCAATTGCCGCCGCCGCAGGGCTTTTCTGGCGTATGCAAGCCGCGTCGCGTTTGTTGACAGGCGGTGCGTTGGACCCTGATATGGTGGGCGCAGGTGGCGTTGGTTTGATCTTGCGCGAGGCAGGGTTTGAGACGATGGATGATTTGGCTGCGGCGTTAACAGATGTGGCAGCGAGGGCTGATGCGGTGATCACCGCACGGCTAACGCAAAAGGACGAACACGATGCCGAGATCTGATGACCCAAACGATCCACGCGGATTGATCCAAGAATCGTTTCGCATTGACGGGATTGATTTGGGGCAGTGCCGGACCGTGTTTCTGGACTGGGCCTTGGGGCATGGTGCGCCTTATGACGATGCACTTGCTGCACTGTTGGCCCGCTATGCGGATCAACCCGCAGATCATCCGATGAATGTCACATTACGGGCCGCATTGGCGCAACCACCAGCCACGGGGCGGCGTGGTGGTCGCGCGGCACGCGTTAATAATTAACGCGGTAGCTGTGATGCCACTGCGGCGAGCGCAGTAATTCCGTCCCAATCGCCGGACAAGACTTTGTCCTTTGGCGCGACCCATGATCCGCCAACGCAAAGCGTGTTGGACAGGGACAGGTAGTCATTTGCATTTTTAAGGCTCACGCCGCCAGTTGGGCAAAAGCTAACTTGTGGGATTGGTGATCCGATGGCTTTGAGCGCTGGTGCGCCGCCGTTTGCTTCGGCGGGGAAGAACTTTTGCACTATGTAGCCGCGCTCTAACAGCCGCATTGCTTCAGATGCTGTGGCAACGCCGGGTAAAAGCGGTAGATCGTTGGCTTCGCAGGCGTCCAAGATCAAGTCAGTCGCTCCCGGGGACACGCCGAACAATGCGCCTGCTGCTTTTGCATCTTCCACGTCTTTTGGTGTCAGCAATGTGCCTGCACCCACGATGCCGCCAGTGACTGTTGCCATTTCGCGGATCACGTCGAGGGCCGCGGCTGTGCGCAAGGTTACTTCGAGAACTGGCAGGCCGCCTGCGACAAGCGCGCGCGCTAAGGACACAGCGTGGGCTGCGTCATCAACCACGAGAACGGGGATGACTGGTGCCATCATGCACAGTTCACGGGATTTAAGGGAGGCTGTTTCGGGTGTCATAATATTGGTTCCTTGTGGTCGAGAGGTACGCCTCCGGCGGACATATTTATGCTCGGAAAAAGCGAATTAGATGCAAACGCCAGCGCCGTCGGCTGCGTGGCCTACGTTTTGACGAAAGACTTCGAACAATTCGCGCCCGACGCCGTTGCCATTGCCTGAAAGGTTGGGGGCGGCTGGTGTGCGTGTGGTTAGGTCAACATTCAGCACGTCGATTGTGCCTTTGGTTGCATCGAGCCGGATGATGTCGCCGTCTTGGATAAGCGCGAGTGGGCCGCCGTCGGCTGCTTCTGGGCTGACGTGGATTGCGGAAGGGACCTTGCCGGATGCGCCGGACATGCGTCCGTCGGTGACAAGTGCCACCTTCAATCCACGGTCTTGCATGACAGCCAAGGTGGGTGTGAGCCCGTGCAGTTCCGGCATGCCGTTGGATTTTGGTCCTTGGAAGCGGACGACGATCACTGTGTCTGTGGTTAGCTCGCCTGCCTTAAACGCAGCTTTTACGCTGTCTTGTGTGTGAAACACGCGGGCGGGTGCCTCGATGATGTGCCGTTCGACCGCGACTGCGGATGTTTTGATCACGCCGCGCCCGAGGTTGCCTGCAAGCTGTGTTAAGCCGCCGTGGTGGTTGAACGGGTTGGACGCAGGGCGGACGATCTTTTCGTTGAGCGATACGGCGGTACCGGGCACCCACACGGCGCGCCCATCTTTGAGTTGGGGTTCTTGGGTATAGGCGCGCAGGCCAGTGCCCACGACGGTTTGCGTGTCGTCGTGCAACAGGCCCGCGTCCAGCAATTCGCCGATCATAAAGCCCAAACCGCCAGCCGCATGGAAGTGGTTCACGTCTGCAAGGCCGTTGGGGTATACTTTGGCCATCAATGGCACGGCTTCTGACAGGTCAGAGAAATCTTGCAAATCAAGGATCACGCCTGCAGCGCGCGCCATTGCAGGCAAGTGCAGCACGAGGTTGGTTGAGCCACCGGTGGCCATCAAGCCGACGAGGCCGTTTACAAACGCCTTTTCATCCAAGATCTGGCTGACGGGGCGATACGTGTCGCCAAGGGCTGTGTTGTTTAACGCGGCTTCTGTTCCTGCGACGGTGAGTGCGGCGCGCAAACCTTCGCCAGGGTTCACGAATGAAGCCCCCGGCAAATGAAGCCCCATGAATTCCATCAGCATTTGGTTGGTGTTGGCTGTGCCATAGAACGTGCAGGTGCCAGCACCGTGATAGCTGGCCATTTCGGCGGCCATCAATTCGTCGCGGCCAACTTCGCCGATTGCGAATTGCTGGCGCACGCGTGCTTTTTCATCATTTGGCAGGCCGGATTCCATTGGGCCTGCAGGAATAAAGATGCCGGGAATATAGCCGAATGTGGCTGCCGCGATGACCAAGCCGGGGACGATTTTATCGCAAACGCCAAGATAGATGGCGCTGTCGAATACGTTGTGGGACAGGCCGATGCCTGCGGCCATGGCGATCACGTCGCGCGAAAATAGCGACAGTTCCATGCCAGTTTGGCCTTGGGTCACGCCGTCACACATGGCCGGCACACCGCCTGCGACTTGGGCTGTACCGCCATTCATACGTGCAGTTTTACGGATAAGGTCGGGGTAATGTTCAAACGGCTGATGGGCCGAAAGCATGTCGTTGTAGGCAGTGATGATGCCAATGTTGCCGGACTGTGTGGCCGCAAGTGTGTCTTTATCTTCACCCATAGGGGCATATGCGTGGGCTTGGTTGCCACATGACAGATGTGCACGACGCGGCCCTTCGGCGGCAGCTGCGGCCATACGGTCGAGGTAATCACCACGGGTTGCTTCGGACCGTGCGCGGATACGGTCGGTGACCGCTTGAATTGTTTTATGAAGTGTCATGATCGCTCCTGCGTCGCTTTGATCTGGCGGTATCATATGTTGTTAGCGCTAACAACCTGTGCGCTCAGAATGCGTGTGTTTTTGACAACGCTTTGCCGGCCAATCGTGCTGTTTCATACTTTGACCCTGCAAATGCCTCATTTGAACACATTTCCGCCCCAGTTGCTTGGTTAACAGGTCAGTAACCCCGCAAAAGGGGATGGGACTATCTAATAATGGGCAAAAGCCCGGAGGTAAGACAATGAAACTGTTTAAAATCATGACTGTTGCGGCCCTTGGCCTTGGTGTTGCTGGATGTGCCAGCGTTGATACAGTAACGCGGAACGCGCCGCTTGATGTGCCAGCATTTGGTGTCGAAGGGCGCGAAATCGCACGGTCCTATGTGATTGAGGACATGACATTTGCAGCCCCCGCAGAGCTTCGCGTCTCGGAATCCAATTCATATTATCCGAACGCAGACGTTGTTTGGCGCGGCGATCCCCTTGGTGACCGTGTTGAGCAGATCGCGTCCATGTTCCAGACAGCCACTGTGCGTAACCAAGACCGCTTCGTTGGCAACATTCCTGTTGTTGTCGACTTTCAATTGGTCCGGTTCCACGGCGTGACAGAACGCACCCGTTTTTCAATTGGTGGTGTGTATAACATTGTATTCACGATGTCGGTCCGCAATGCGGTTACTGGCGAGGTCATCGAAGAGCCACGTTTGATCAAGGCGGACCTTTCTGCGCCGGGCGGCGTTGCAGCCTTGATGCAAGAACAACGCGGCCAGACTGAAAAAGTCCGTGTCACTGATTTCCTGACCCAAGTGTTCAAAGACGAATTGTCGGGCACTTATAGTATCTAAAAAGTCCAAACAGGTTTGTTTGCGATCTAAGACTTTCAAACGGATATGTTTGCGATTAAGAGGGCGGTTATGGACCAGCCCTCTTTTTCCGTTGTACGCCTAAATCCTAAGGGCGATGCCCGTGCCATTCGGCACGGCTTCCCTTGGGTTTACGCCAACGAAGTCGTCACTGATCGCCGTACTAAGGCGATGACTGCCGGAACAATCGCAATTCTTGAAGACGCAGAGCGCCGCCCAATGGGCCTTGTCGCTGTGAATACCGCCAGCAAGATTTTCTGTCGCATGCTAGAACGTGACGTTGATGTCGCAATCGATGCTGCTTGGTTTGAAGCCAAGTTTGCGCGTGCGCTCAAGCATCGCGCACTGATGTACCCTGACCCGTTCTACCGTTTGGTACATGCCGAGGCTGATGGCCTTCCGGGGGTGATCGTGGACCGGTTTGGCGATGTGGCTGTTGTACAGCCAAACGCCGCATGGGCTGATGTACTAATTGAGACACTTGTTGATGCGTTGATGAAAGTCACAGGCGTCACGACGGTTATCATGAACGGCACTGGCCGTGCGCGCACGCTTGAAGGTTTAGAGGAAAAAACTGTCGTAATGCGCGGCACAGCACCAACAGGCCCGATTGAGGCGACGATGAACGGTGCGACATATATGGCTGATGTGATGGGCGGTCAAAAGACTGGTCTGTTCTTTGACCAACGCCCCAACCACGCGTTTGCGGCCAATCTGGCCCAAGACGGCGATGTTTTGGATATGTTCAGCCATGTTGGCGGTTTTGGCCTTGCGGCTCTGGCCAATGGCGCAAAATCGGTGCTGGCTGTTGATGGATCTGCGCCTGCGCTGGAACTGGCGAATGCTGGCGCGGCTGCAATGGGTGTTTCGGATAAGTTTGAAACACGTCGCGGCGATGCATTCTCAGTACTTGAGGCTTTGGCCGAAGAGGGCGCCCAGTTTGACGTCGTGATTTGTGATCCACCTGCGTTTGCACCGGGTCGTAAGTCACTGGATGCTGGTTTGCGTGCTTATGAACGTGTGGCCCGTTTGGCCGCCGCTTTGGTCAAAGATGGTGGCTATTTGGGCGTGTGTTCATGTTCACATGCTGCTGACCTGACCAAGTTCCGCAATGCATCTGCACGCGGGATTGGGCGCGCTGGCCGTCGAAGCCAAGTGATTTACACTGGTTTTGCGGGTCCTGATCATCCGGTTCTGCCGCATTTGGCCGAAAGCGGATACCTGAAAGCCGTGTTCTTCCGCTTATGAGAGTGCTGATCGACGCTTGCGTATTGTACCCAACGGTCATGCGTGAGGTCGTTCTTGGTGCGGCCAAGCTGGGGTTGTTTGAACCCCGCTGGTCGGACCGCATTCTGGAAGAATGGGCGCGTGCCACCCGCAAGATTGATCTGGCAGCCGAGGTGTTTGCGCGCGGCGAAATTGTCATGCTGAATGCGGCATTCCCACGCGCAATCGTGCCTGTGAAAGCTGGGCTAGAGCAACGACTTTGGCTCCCTGATGCCGATGATGTGCATGTGTTGGCCGCTGCGATTTCAGGATCGTGCGATGGTATAATGACCATGAATAACAAAGACTTCCCTCGCGACATTCTGTCGGATGAGGATTTAATTCGCTTTGGGCCAGACGAGTTTTGCTGCCGGATGTTAGCAGAAGACCCTGACGGTATGCGCGGCGTGGCCGAAGGTGTTTTAGCCCAAGCCCATGCGATGGGCGGTGAAAACTGGGCTATTCGGGCGCTGATGAAAAAGGCGCGATTACCGCGTTTTGGTAAGGCTTTGATTTAGCGCTGGGGTTTAGTTGATTTTCCACTTATGTGTATTGGCCTCGATTGCTTTGACCCGCTCTGCGGTTTTTGGATGGCTCAAAATCCAAGCAGGCTGGCTGGCACCACGTGCGCCTGTGAGCGTTTCCAGTTTATGGAATAGCGAAATTTGCGGCGCTGTGCCGATGCCGGCTTTGGTCAATAGTGCCGACGCATAGGCATCTGCTTCGTATTCGTCTTTGCGGGACAGTTTGGCAGCGAGCAGGGACATCAGCGCGCCAGCCAATAATGGGCCAACGCCTGGTACGAACCGTCCTAGAACCATGGCAAGGGCCGTGCGCATCGCATTTTGGCCTGAGAAATCAATCATCCGGCGGCGTGAATGGCCCAATGCGACGTGCCCAAGCTCGTGTGCGATCACGCTGGCCAGTTCGGCTGCCGTGACTTCGCCAGCGCGGTATTTGTTGAAAAATCCGCGTGTGATAAAGATACGCCCGTCGGGGGCTGCTAACCCGTTGACTGGTTCAATCTCATAAATGTGCACCTTGATCCGTGGCAGGTCCAAGGCCCGCGCCATGTCTTCAGTCAAGGACTTCAGGATCGGATCGGCGAGCTCTGTAGATTTGGCATCCAACTCCTTAGACGTCCGCCAGACCGAAAACCGGTACATGGCAATGCCGTAAAGCAGAGCGAGCAGAATGGGAGCAAAGCGTAACATACACTAGATATGGGCTATTCTAGCGGATTATCAAGCCAATATCGTGCCGCGATAAGCGTTCAACGCCGTCCGGTTTAACCAGTACTGAATGGCCAAGCGTCATGGCGTCGCCGCTGTCGCTATCCATTAGGATCATGTGCAGGAAAAACACTTGGTTTGTTTGCATAAGGAGCGGGTTTCCTTCGTAAAACATAGGGAAATCGACCCAGATCGGGTTATAGATTGCACCCATGCCGTAACCGCAAGCCTTAAGCCGTGCGTGGCCGAACCCGTGTTTGTCGAATACATTTGCATGGGCCGCGAACACATCGCCCATTGGGTTTCCGGGACGAATGGCTGCTTCGCAAGCCTGTAATGCCTCGGCGCAGGCCGCGTGCATCCTTTTGTGGTGGTCGGACGGTTCACCCACAATGATCGTGCGCATCATGGCGGCGTGATAGCGCGCGTAGGTACCTGACCATTCAAGTGTCAGTTGGTCGGTTGGATCAAGGTGTCTGCGGCCAGAAAAGTACCTGCAAAGCAACGCCCCTTCGCCTGATCCGATTATAAATTCGTTGCCTGCGTAGTCGCCGCCGCCTTTAAACACGGCCCCTTGCATGGCGGCCAGAATGTCGCCCTCGAATGCGCCTGCGTGTGTGGCTGTGATCCCTTCTTCAAGCGCGTCGTCAGAAAGGGCTGCAGCCCGTTGGTGCATGCCGACTTCGGCGTCTGACTTGATGCGCCGCTGCGCGCGGATGATTTCCGTACTCTCGATCAGATTGGGGATCAGCGCGCGGAGCTGTTGACCGTTATAGTCAGTTAGCCCTGCGGTTTGGCCTTCGTACCCGATGCGACCGGACACGCCGAGGTCGGATAGCAGGCGGGTCAAGTCTGCGGCTGGGTTCATGCCCTCAATGTCATCCCAAATGTGGATTTCGGTGTCGGACAAAGTGGATGTCAGGCGGGCTTGGCGCAGGTCGGGGTTGCGGGTCAGCAAGTGCAGGTCGCCCTTGGCTGTCAGCACAAGGCACTGGAACAACGCGAACCCAAACGTGTCATAGCCGCAGATCCAATATTGGCTTTCAGGCGCAAACATCAGTAACGCATCGAGCCCTTCGGACGCAATGGCGGCAATTGCGTGAGATTTTCGCAGCGCGTATTCGGGGGCGTCAAAATGCATTGTCATGGCCACATCGTTGCGGCCATGAGGGCTTTGGTCAAGGGCTTAGGCCGACGCTGCTTTGTCGCTTTTGGCGCGGCTGGCGCGGACGAGCCAGATGCCTAACCCGAGTGTGACTGCAAATGCGGTTACAAGACCGCTGGCGTTACCCAACAGGCTGGCGATGGCGGTGAAGTTGTCGCCAAACGTGTACCCAAGGCCGACATAAAGTGACACCCAGACGATTTCACCAGCGATCCCCCAGAGTGCAAAGCGCATCCATGTGAACTTGGTCAGGCCACTGACGTAATTGATGTAAGGTCCAAGCGGAGCAACAAGCCAGCACGAGAAAAACACCGATGAGCCGCCCCATTTTGTCATGTAGGCATGGCCCTTGGTGCGTAGGGCTGCGCGTTTGGGATGGGCATCCAACCAATCGCTCATGCGGTCGCCAGAGAGCCTTGCGATTAGATAGCCAGTGTTGTCACCCAAAACTGCGCCGCAGAATGCTGCGAGTGCGACCGAGATCAATGCAAGATCACCAGTTGCGGCAAAACTGCCTGATGCCAGCATCAACAATGATGAGGGGACGGGTAGAGCGAGACAGCTTAGAAAGGTCACGAAAAAAAGGATGATGACGCCGTAGTCGGCGAAAAGTGCGAGGACTGAATCGATCATTTTTTGGCATCCTGTTCCGCGCGCCATGCGGCAGTCGCTGTGTCGATGCGAACCTGCAGCTCGTTCATTGTCATGTTGTTGTTGGCTGCGATCGTACCAAGTGACTGGCGTTTGGGTGTTTCACCTTTGACCAGAAACAAAGCTGGACCAAGCATATCTGGAGGCAGTTTATAGGACTGTGCGACATAACGCGGGGTCATCCAACTTGCGAGCGGTTGATCTTGATGTGCAGGGTCCATCCAGTAGATCATTGAAATAGTGGTTTGCACGGCGAAATAACCAAGCACGACCACAGCCAAAACAAAGGCGCCCAGCGCGAGTTTGTGATTTTTCCAAAGTTTTTTCATGTCAGAACCTTCATGCCGCGTTCAATGCCTGACAATGTCATGGGTACCATGCGGTCAGCGCCAAAAATCCCTTGAATCATCTGGATCGACTGGGTGTACGGCCAATATTGTTCGGTGAGCGGATTGATCCAAACGTGATTGGGCCATTGATCACGGGCGCGGGTTAGCCATGTTTCACCGCTTTCAGCGTTCCAATGTTCATTGGCACCACCAGCGAAAGCGACTTCGTAAGGTGACATGGATGCATCGCCCACAAAAATACATTTGTAGTCAGAACCGTAGGTCCGCAGGATTTCATGTGTCGGGACCTGAGCGTTGTGGCGGCGGCGATTGTCGCGCCACACACCTTCGTACAGGCAGTTATGGAAATAGAAATGTTCAAGGTGTTTGAATTCGGTTTTGGCGGCCGAAAACAGTTCTTCGACGACTTTGATATGCGGGTCCATTGATCCTCCGACGTCTAGAAATAACAAAACCTTCACGGCATTGCGCCGCTCTGGTCTTGTTTTAACGTCCAAGTATCCATTTTCCGCCGTTGCACGGATTGTTCCGTCAAGATCAAGTTCTTCGGATGCACCATCACGCGCCCAGCGGCGCAGGCGTTTGAGTGCCACTTTGATGTTGCGCGTGCCGAGTTCAACCGTGTCGTCGAGATTACGAAATTCGCGTTTGTCCCAGACTTTGACGGCGCGTTGGTGGCGGGATTCTGATTGGCCTGCGCGGATACCTTCGGGGTTATAGCCATATGCACCGAAGGGGGATGTGCCTGCGGTGCCCATCCATTTGGACCCACCTTGGTGGCGGCCCTTTTGTTCCTCTAGCCGTTTTTTGAGCGTTTCCATAAGCTTATCAAAGCCACCTAAGGCTTCGATTTCGGCTTTTTCTTCCTCGGAAAGGTGCTTTTCAGTCAGCTTTTCAAGCCATTCTTTTGGGATATCGACGGCGTCCATCACGGCTTGTGGTGGGATCGCATCGAGGCCAGAGAATGTCGCGGAAAAGGCGCGGTCAAATTTGTCGAGGTGCCGTTCATCTTTGACCATGATGGCGCGGGCGAGGTAATAGAATGATTCGATGTCGTAGGTCGCCAGCCCTTTTTTCATGCCTTCAAGAAAGGCCAGAAATTCGCGCAATGACACAGGCACGCCTGCATTGCGCAAGTTATCAAAGAACGGCAGAAACATTTACATTGCCGCGCGTTCGATAACGACCAGAATGAGCGTACCGATGATGCCAAAGATGATTGCGTTCACAACGCCCCATTGCATGAGATCCAAGGTTACACCGCCACGTCTTTTTGCCATGACAACGCCAACGATGGCCCCGATTAGCATACCCATAAGTGGAAAAATCATGTCGCGGTCCCTTAGAACGGGCGCAGCGCCGCAATCTCATCCAGACGGGCCTGCACATTTGCATCAGAGCCAAAGCCGTACCGCGCCCAACCCAGACTGTCCAGACGCAGGCTTTCTGCCTGTGCTGTATCGCCGCGCATTTCCAATGCTGCAGCCTTGAACATCATTAACGTGGACAGCAGGGCGGCGTTCTGGTGCCGCTCAGCTACACCCATGGTGCTGTCAGCCAAGCGGATTGTTGTGTCCGCATCACCGGCCGCAAGCGCAAAGGCTGATTGCTGCACAGCGATGTGGGCCGCGTGAATTTGCGTGGCGTTACTGGTGCTATAGGCGGCATCAGCTGCGTTAAATGCAGCCAAGGCTGCGTTTGGATTGTGACCGACCTGAAGCCGACCAAAAGCGTATTGCGCGAATCCTTCACGGGGACCAGTCCAGCCAAATGCGCGGCCCAAGGCAATGGCCTTTTGGGCGGCTTGCCTGCGCCGCGATGGAGTGGCACCACTTGCAAGTGCTATTCCAATCGCTTCGATCCAATCGCGAGACGTGTCGTTAAGCGGCTGTCCAGGCGCGCGTTGACCTGCCGGGTTCAATCGCGCCAGAATGGCGGGCAGGCGGATTGCGGCCTCACCACGGGTCATGCCGTTTTGTAATTCGGGTGCATAAAACGTTTTGAGAACAAGCATGTCAAAACTGGTCAGGACCGTGTGGATGTTGTCGTCGTTAAATACACTGTCAGGCAAACGGTAAAGATCGTTCAATGGGCCAAGGGCCTGGGCCAGCTCTTCGTGCAAGCAATCCCGAATTTCTTGGGGGGCTACGTCGGACGGCACAAAGATCGCGGCGCGGTCACGGCGGGTCAGTGTTGTCCAGTCCACCTGCGGTGTGCGGCGGGCTATTTTGAATTCATCCCAAGACGTCAGACGTGGCACAACAAAACATGCCGCACGGGGCACAGCGGCTTGCATTGTTGCACGTGGCACGGCCTGTATTGTAATCGCAGCAGGTTGGTTGGTGGACACAAGTGTGATGTCGATGCCTGCTTCACTGCGCATACGGATCAAGAGCTCTTTGAGGTCGCGGATCATTGTCGGGTTGGTTTGACCTGTCGCACGGACGGTGATTGGCCCTTCAAAACGCGTTAGCTGAGGCACAGCGCGCCCGCTTTCCATCCGGAAGGAGAGGTCAAGAAAATCTTGGGAAATCTCTAAATTTGAACGTGTTGCAGGTGCTACATAAGACGTGTTGAACACGCGCATTGGCGGCAGGGCACTTGTCAGCGCGACAGCGCGGCTTGGCGGGTCTTGTGGCACAGGCGCACAAGACACCATAAATCCAAGAGCAAAGGCGACGATCCGGTTCATGCGGTAGGCCTTTGATATTTAATGAAATTTGTTAATTTACCGATGCGGTCGTACAATTGTCTGCCCGCCGCATTGTCGTCTTTGGTTAACCAATAAACAGATGGCGCATTTGCCGTGTCTGCAGCCGCATAGACGGCCTCGATCAATTTGCGGCCAGCGCCAGTGCCGCGCAAAGACGGGGCAACATAAAGGTCTTGAAGATAACAGACGCTTTCAACACGCCAGCAATGGCGGTGGAACAAGTAATGCACCAACCCGACAACAACGTCGTCCTGCACGGCAACCAGCGCGCAAAAATCGCGATCGTCATCACCCAGAAGGCGTGCAAACGTGGATGCATAAACTGCATTCGACACAGATGTGCCGTAAAATTCTAAATAGTCGCCCCAGAGCCCACGCCAAGCCACAAGATCTGCGGGGCGAATAGGCCGGATTTCGACCGGCATTTTTGCCTTGGTCAAACCTGCGTCTCCTCAATATCGTCAGTTCAACCTGCCATCGAACTGCGGCCCCTCTTTGACCCAATTGCGTTTTTTTCCGCACGAGTTGGGGGCAAGGCTGATTAAGCAAGGATAAGGGCGCTGGTGCACGGTTTAAGTGTGCCGCGTGGGTGCATTGACACGTTGCGTTGCACGAAAGACTCAGGCCCATAGTTGTACGGGTTTATAGCGGTACAAGATGTAGGGACGGGCCAGTTTCTGACCCGCCCCAAGCGTTAGGGTAGGTGCACAACCATGTGGGGCGTTCCATCTGATGTTCTTTCAGACGTTAGACCCAATCTGTCGATCGTCGCACTGACTTGGCGTCTATCGACAGCCATGCTGACTCATAACCTGAAGGTCGTAGGTTCAAATCCTACTCCCGCAACCAACAATTACATAATAAATACAGTATATTAACAGCCACCTTCGGGTGGCTATTCGCGTTGGCATTTTGGCGCTGGAAGCACTGTGGAAGCACAAGAGCGGCTTTGAGGGGTGTGGTAAGACTGCAACGGTCACTCTTGGCGGATTGCGGACTTTCGCTGCTCAGCAGCTAAATCTGTCATCATACGTTTAAAGCTGCCATCCACCGACAGCGTAACTTTTTTAAGAAGGGTTGAGATGATCGGCACGCAGTTGCGATGCGCAATTCACACCGCAACCAAGTATTCCAGCATTATGTTGCTATGCTGGCAAGGCTAGGACATTTAACTGCCGCCGCAGGTTATGACCTAGCACTTGCTTTTATTGCCCATCTGGCCCAGTCAGCACCTTTTCGTTGGTGCTCAGCATGCCTTCACCCAAGGAGAAAATTCATCTTTAGGAGCGTTCATTATGCGGCTGAGTTTCTAGATCAATCGAAATATATTTCGTTATCTTCCAAGTAAACATTCGATGAGGCACAAATATCGATACTGATAGGATCATCCATAACTTCACTTCCATTTTCACCTAACCAACCTACAGAGATGTGTTGGTCACAATAGCCTGAGACGTTGGAAAATTCTGCGGTTGCACTCTCATCCGGGTTAAGTTCTTGTGTCAACCAGTTTGCGGACCAGCCATCACCGTCATTGGTATAAAAACCTACAACGACGTTGTCTGAGGTTCCATTATAGATTTCGAAATACCCTTCCGAGCCAGTTCCCTGTGCAAATGATGCGGTAGTTAAAGCACATAAGCCTAAAGTAGCTAGGATAAGTTTGTTGTTCATTAGATTGTCCCATTCGATTTAAGTAGTTTTTTGATGAAGTCACATAGGTGATTGTAATTTAGTTCACTTAAGCATGTTTAAAAGTATGCTCTCGAAGTCATTTACTTCCTGTTGCAAAATGAATGGCATACTTCACTGGAATGCTCGAGGCCTATATGAATGGAATACATGAGGAAAAACCGAAAGCTTGGAGCGTTTACGTTCGTATTGAGCAACGCATGCTTAACTTTATCTGCTCACGCCGAATTTGGAGCTATCGCATACAGTGTCGAGACTGGATCTTATGGTATAGCCACAGGATACACCTATCGGGAGGCCGCTGAACTTGACGCCCATGACACGTGTTATGGAAATGGCGCTCCAGATTGCAATGTTGTGGTTTGGTGGCGCGGCGCGTGCGGCGCATTGGCACTGAGTGACAATGGTGTTTATGGGTCAGCTTGGAGCGATACTATTGATGCGGCGCACCGAGCTGCAATTTCCTACTGTGTTTTCGAAGGTGGCGAGGCTTGCTATCTTGAAGCCAGTAATTGCTGATTTGAATGATCCGTCAGTCCGGTGAATGAAGCATTTGAATGCGGACCATGGCGATACTGCAGCGAAAGATCACATTGTCCGCACACCGACGTTTATGAGAGTGTCCGATCTTCTGCTGTTCATCTAGCCTTCAAAAGACAACGATGCCGGGGAAAACAAGACGCCGAATTGCTCACACCAAATTATGACAGACCCGTAATCAGATAGATCAACCCCGTCGGGAACGCTGTATGTTTGGTCGCCAATGTTGCCCTTGAGTTGTCCTAATGAAACCCATTCTGATGTTTTCACATCATTTGACGTTTTGGGGTCT
>JBLHXF010000004.1:0-159206 GCA_047629435.1 Yoonia sp.
GAATTGCGCCTTTCATTGCAGAGAGAACGCGCGTTGCTGGGGTCTGTGGCGACAGCACAGCAAAGGCGTTTACACAAAAACACGCGGCGGGTGATACAGGCATGCCTTGCGTTTCGTCGCACGTAAAAGGGACGCGTAGCGTTCCACTGCACAACCCGAACATAGAATGGGTCCACGAATTCAACGGAAAACTGGGCTGTGGGCCACGCTTGATCTTGCCTATTGGTGCTGTTCCCATGTGCGCTGCATTACTGAGGGCATCGAGTGCATCAATCATGTCCGGCACTAAAACATCAGTGTGATCGAGGCTGATCGTTCTGATCTCCTCTACTGGATCGTATGCATCAGCACGCTGACAAATTCTTGATACATAATGATCAGAATTGGACAACGCGCTGCCGTCCCGCATCATTTCCCATTCAGCAGCTGTGATGCCTCCAAGCGCAGATTTCGCACGTTCGAGAGCGACGGAAAGGGCGATGAGTCCCTCGGTCAGGTCTTTAGGGCTGATACCCTCGGTTGGGTCGTTCATGTGGCGTTGCCATTTGTCCGCTGCCGAGCACAAACCGTGGCGCAGTTTTGGTGCTAATTCTTGACTGATCCGCAGGTCATCGCAGAGCGAAGCAATCATAGCGTCTGAATATGGATTGGGTAAACGCTCCGTCAATTGACGACCCTCAGCCGTGGCGTGGAGGATTGCCCTGCATTGAGCCCTAACGCCGCATCTAGCGCCGCTGCATTCTCTTCGGCAGCCTCCCGCACAGGATCATCGGCGAGGTGCGCGTAGCGCATTGTCGTCTGCAATTGTGTATGTCCCAACAGTCGGCCCACCATTTGAATAGCCATGCCAGAGGACACCGCGTTTGAGGCGTAGGTATGGCGTAGATCGTGAATTCTGACGCCTTCCAAATCGGCCTTTGCGCGGATGCGTTGCCAAGGGTGTTGTAGGTCCGTGAGAAACTGACCATCGACAGTCCCGCAGATTACATAGGGGTTCCCAGCGTAGCGCGGCACGATAGCCAAGACGCTGCGAGCCGAGAGGGGCAGGGGGATACGTCGTGCGCCCGTTTTGGTGTCTGGCAACTCCATTCCCTTGTCGGTGATAAATTCCCATTTGAGTTTTTGAATTTCTCCAAGGCGACAGCCCGTCAGAATAAGAAGGCGATAGCAAGCAATCGAAAAGGGCGACTCTGAGCCGTCGCGTAGGCACATCTCTAGCGTTGCGCCCAGCCGTGCCAATTCCGCTTGGCTGAGATAGCGTTCGCGCTTCATCTCTTTGAACTTTGGCACATGGCGGCAGGGGTTCGATCCGTCAGGACGCAGGCCCCAGACTTCGGCCAAGTTGAACATCTTGGACAAAACACCCAACACGCGGTTCGCCTGATATGGTTTGTCCTTGAGATTGTGATGTAGGGCGGCAATATCCTTGCGCTCGACATCTACAACTTTGAACGAACCGATTGCCGTTTTGACGAAGATATCGAGACAGCGCCGATACTCTTTTTGCGTTGTTGGTTTGCAGCGTTCTACGACATGCACATTATAGAACCGATCACATAGCGCCGAGATCGTCGACGCGCGGCGATGCTGGCTAATCTCTTCAACGGGGTTCTCGCCGCAAGCGACACGGCCCAAGATTACCTTTGCTTGCATTCTTGCCTGATCCGCCGTGAGAACGCCATGTCTGCCAATTGATGCGCGGCGCGTTCGACCACCTTTGCGATATTGGATTTGATACATGCGCGTGCCACTTGGCAGGATGCGGATGGCGAAGCCCTTCATCTCGTCATCCCAGATGAAATAGTCGCGCTCCTTAATAGGGCTACTCTCAACTATTCTCTTGGTGATCTTAGGCATATTTATACTCCGAAAAAGCTAATGCCGCGCCCATTTGTGGAAGCATAGTGGAAGGTTGCGGCGGCAAGTCGTGGAGTAAGAGGTAGAAAAGAAGCGTAGTTGTCGTCAATGAAAAATGATTAGATTCAATAAGATAGGGTATAGGTGCGTAGTCAGGTGTAGAGGGGCGCAACCACAAGTTGCTCGCGAATTTGCTGACGTTGACGGGGTCATCAAAACGCACAGTCAGCTGGTAACGCACACCGTGCCCCATATCGCTTACCCTGATCACGGTCCCCGCAAACGGGCGGCCGAGATAAAGCCCGGTGATATGCTGGCCCAGTTGAACACGTGGGGCAGGCGTATTGCCCGATTTTGCGTGCAAAGTATTCCAGTCACGGTGGCCAAGTTGCTTGGCCAGCAGTTCAAGTGATCGGGCGTGGCTAATCGCGTGGCCCGTGCTGGCCAGCGATTGTCGCAAGGATTTGGCCTGCGATTTAAGCGCATCCAAAGTAGGTAGGTTTGTCATCTTTCACATCTTTCAGGTCAGATGCGGATTTCTCGTTGGGTGCTTGCATTGCCAACAGACCGCAAAATGCTGAGATCAGTTGAAGATGGTTATCAAAGCTTCACCATGGCAAATGCCAGCAAGCGGCGGGCGCTTTGAACCCTGCCGCTTTTTAGAACGCATATGCCCATCTGTCTAGCGTCCTGATCGGGCCATAAACGCCAGCCGTTCGAACAGATGCACGTCTTGTTCGTTTTTCAGCAATGCACCGTGTAGTTTTGGCAATGCGTTGGCACCGTCGCGTTTGAGGTCTTCTGGTGTCAGGTCTTCTGCGAGCAGAAGCTTGAGCCAATCCAAAACCTCGGACGTGGATGGTTTCTTTTTCAGCCCTGCCGTGTCTCGAATTTCATAGAATTGGGTTAACGCCGTGGTCAGCAAATTATCCTTAATATCGGGGTGATGCACGGCGACGATTTTGCGCATCGTGTCCTGATCAGGGAAGTTGATATAGTGGAAAAAGCAGCGGCGCAGGAACGCATCTGGCAGTTCTTTTTCATTATTGGACGTGATAATCACAACGGGGCGGTGGATTGCACGCACGGTTTCACCAGTTTCGTAGACGTGGAATTCCATCCGGTCGAGCTCTTGTAGCAAGTCGTTTGGAAATTCGATGTCGGCTTTATCAATCTCGTCAATAAGCAAAACAACACGCTCTTGCGCCCCAAAAGCCTGCCACATCTTACCTTTGCGGATATAATTTGCCACATCGTGGACCTTCTCGTCGCCCAATTGACTGTCGCGAAGACGACTGACCGCATCGTATTCATAAAGGCCCTGTTGCGCCTTGGTTGTGGATTTGATGTGCCATTCGATCATCGGCAAACCAAGTGCTGCGCTGACTTGGCGGGCAAGCTCGGTTTTGCCGGTGCCGGGTTCGCCTTTCACCAGCAGGGGGCGTTCCAATGCGACGGCTGCGTTGACAGCCACCTTAAGGTCATCGGTGGCAATATAGGTGTCGGTGCCTTTGAACTGCATAACTTGTTCTTTCGCTGAAAACGTTTCGCTGCAACCTAATGGTGTTGGAAGGCATCATCAACTGTTGCTGGTCGTCAAATTTCAGGGGGTGACATACCGCAAAATCGGGAGTAAACGAACGCAAATTAAGGGTTAAACGATGTCAGGTTCCGGAATGAATACAGATGTCGCCAGCATCAAGGAAACGATGATGAAAGCAGAAAATTTCCTGCCAGAAGATTACCGTCCAGCCGATTCAGAGCCGTTTATGAACGACATGCAGGTTGAGTATTTTCGCCGCAAGTTGTTGAATTGGCGCGGTGAATTGCTTGAAGGTAGCCGCGATACCGTTGCAGGTATGAAGGATCAGACCCGCAGCATTCCTGATGTTGCTGATCGTGCATCAGAGGAAACTGACCGGTCACTCGAATTGCGGACACGTGACCGTCAGCGCAAGCTGGTTAGCAAAATTGATGGCGCGCTGCGCCGCATTGACGAAGGTGAATTTGGCTATTGTTCCAAGACAGGCGAGCCTATTTCGCTAAAGCGTCTGGATGCCCGTCCGATTGCGACCATGAGCCTCGAGGCGCAAGAACGTCACGAGCGCCGTGAAAAAGTCCACCGCGACGACTGATATGACACATCCGCGCCAAACAGTTGCGATTGTTGGTGCGGGTATTGGCGGCCTCACGGCTGCACTGGCCTTCGCCCGTAATGGGGCGGAGGTTTTTGTTTTAGAGCAGGCGTCCGAGCTAAAAGAGGTCGGCGCTGGCATTCAGATCACACCAAATGGCGCGCGTGTTTTGCTTGCATTAGGCTTGTCAGATGACTGGGTAACGCACGGCATTGTAGCACAAGCTGTGCAGCCAATGGATGCCTTAACCGGGCGCGTGATTACCCGCTTTGATTTATCTAAACAGTCACCGCACTACCGCTTTTTCCACCGGGGTGCGTTGCAAGGTATATTGGCCCGCGCTGCGATGGCTGCTGGTGTGCAGGTGCGGTTAGGTCAGCGCGTCTTATCGGTCGCTTTTGATGGTTCTGTCGAAACGGTGGCTGGCACCTTGCAAGCCGATATCGTGATTGGCGCGGATGGCATTCATTCGGTGACCCGTGGCTTGTTTGATGGACCAAAGGCCGAATTTACACGACAGGTCGCATGGCGTGATGTGATCGTGGCACCCGATGTTCCTGCGCAGGCTCAGATTTGGATGGCCCCGCAACGCCATGTTGTAACGTATCCGCTGAAGGGTGGATTGTTGAACATCGTGGCCGTTCAAGAGCGCGCTGATTGGACCAAGGAGGGGTGGGATCATTTGGATGACCCTCAGAACCTGCAGTCTGCATTTTCAGATTGCGCCTCTGACTTGCAAGCGATTTTGGCGCAAACCAAAGCCCCAAACCTGTGGGGGTTGTTCCGGCATCCTGTCGCGCCGGTTTGGTCAAAGGGCAATGTCGTCCTGTTAGGCGATGCGGCCCATCCGACGCTTCCATTTTTGGCCCAAGGTGCCAATTTGGCGATTGAAGATGCCTATGTTTTGGCGCGATGTTGTGCCGAGCACACATCAGCGCAGTCGGCGTTCAAGAGGTATCAGCAATTGCGCCGTGACCGTGTTGTCCGTGCGATTGCGGCGGCGAATGCCAATGCCAAGAACTATCACCTGTCGGGGATCAAACGGTCAGTGGCATTTGCAGGTTTAAAAACGCTTGGTACTGTGGCACCCAACGCATTTATTAACCGCCTTGGTTGGCTTTACGATCACGACGTAACTAGCTGATTAAATAGATAAATCGACCCAAACGGGGACGTGGTCAGATGGTTTTTCGCGGCCACGAATGGCGCTTTCGATCCAGCAATCTTTCAATAGATCCGCGCATTGCGGCGTCAGCAGAAAATGGTCGATGCGAATGCCATCGTTGCGGTCCCAGGCGCCTGCTTGATAATCCCAAAACGAATAGTGTTCTGGGCCTGTGTGGCGCGCGCGAAAGGCTTCGGTGAAGCCTAGATTTACGATTTTACGAAACGCAGCGCGACTTTCAGGTCTAAACAATGCGTCATCCGTCCAAGCGCTTGGACGCGCCGCATCTTCTGGTTGTGGAATAATGTTGTAATCCCCACACATGAGTGCAGGTTCCTCTCGCGACATGAGGTCGCGGGCGCGGGTATACAGGCGGTCCATCCATGCCAGTTTGTAATCATATTTGGGACCAGGGGCAGGGTTGCCGTTGGGCAGATAAAGCCCGCAGATGCGTACTGCTTTCTCTCCGACAACCGTTGCCTCTATCCAGCGAGCTTGCTCGTCCGTGTCGTCGCCGGGCAGGCCGCGTGTGACGTCTTCAAGCGGTAGCTTGGACAGGATTGCGACCCCGTTGAAGCCCTTTTGGCCATGCGTTTCAACGTTATACCCAAGATCCTCAATTATCTGACGCGGAAATCCTTCGTCGACGGATTTGACCTCTTGCAAAACAGCCACGTCGGGCGCGCTTTCGGTCAACCATGTGGTCAGCGTGTCGATCCGCGCTTTCACGCCATTGATGTTGAATGTCGCAATTTTCATGGGCGCCCCTTTGGTTTGTAACGGTTTTGACCGATTGCGGGGCAGGCCGCAAGCCGCGACGCCTGCATTTTAAACTTGCGTCAATTACTCTATGCTCTAACCAAGAACACAACAAAAACAGCAGCAGGCGGCTTTATGAAAGATACTGATAGTGTAGCGCGGCCATCGGCCCGTGATTGGGTTTTGACGTTGGCGCAGTATCGTGACCCGTCGAATTGGCGATCTAGCTTTGAATTGGCTGTCACGGTTATTCCGTTTCTCGCACTTTGGGTCGCAGCCTGTTTCGTGTTGCAATACAGCTATATCGGCGCATTGGCTATATCGACGCTGAACGGTGCGTTCTTGCTGCGCTTGTTCATTATTCAACATGACTGTGGCCACGCGTCGTTCCTTGCGAACCGCACGCTGTCTGATTGGATCGGGCGTGCATTGGGTGTCCTAACGTTGACCCCATATGACGTGTGGAAGCGCACACATGCATTGCACCACGGCCATCATGGCAATCTGGATCATCGCGGTATTGGCGATGTTATGACGTTGACCGTAGACGAATTTAAGGCCCGCGGCCTTTTGGGACGCTTGCGGTACCGCGCGTACCGTCACCCCTTAACGATGTTCGTTTTGGGCCCGTCATACCTTTTTCTTTTGCAAAATCGCTTGCCGTTTGGCCTGATGAAGGCCGGACCAAAGTATTGGATCAGCTCGATGGGCACCAATCTTGCGACGGCAACTGCCGTATTCACAGTCTATTGGTTCTTGGGGTTAGGCGCTGTGTTCTTGGTATTCTTGCCAACAACCATCGTCGCCGCCTCAATTGGTGTGTGGTTGTTTTACGTTCAGCACCAGTTTGAGACAACTGAGTGGGACAAGTCCGAAGATTGGCAACTGCACGACGCGGCGCTGCATGGGTCATCACATTATGATCTGCCGAAGGTTTTGCGTTGGTTTACCGGCAATATCGGCATTCACCACGTGCATCACCTGTATTCACGTATCCCGTTTTACCGTCTGACAGAAGTTTTGCGCGACCATGAGGACCTGGTCGAGGTAAGCCGGATGACAATTTGGCAAAGCTTTAAATGCGCTAGCCTTGACCTGTGGGACGAAAAGTCGCGCCGCTTGGTGTCATTTAGAACCGCAGCGGCGCTATAACTACATTGAAAACGATGTGCCGCAGCCGCAAGAGCTGCTGGCATTGGGGTTGTTGATCACGAACCGTGCACCGATCAGTTCTTCGCTAAAGTCGATAACGGCTGACGCAAGAAAGGGGAGGGACACGGTGTCGATCAACACTTTTTCACCAGATCCTTCGAGAACCAGATCATCGTCTTTCTGCTCGTCGAGGTCGATTTCATATTGAAATCCTGAACATCCGCCGCCTTCAACTGCAACCCGCAGGGCTTTGCCTTGTGCAGCAGCGCCGATCTCGGACAGTCGTTCAAAAGCGCGTGGGGTGACAGTGGGGGGGAGCATCAGCATTTTGCCAGCCTTACATGTTTGATTTGTTTACAATATAGGTGTGTCAGGCAAAGACGACAAGACAGGCAAAAAGGGCACGACCAATGACAGCCCCCTACGCGACGGACCCCGACAACATTCGTGGCCGTTTATACCCCGAAGAAGAGAGCTTTTTCCGCTCTCCGTTTCAGCGTGACCGCGACCGGATTATCCATGCAAGCGCATTTCGCAGGCTCAAGCATAAGACCCAAGTGTTCATTGAGCATGAAGGCGATTATTTTCGCACCCGTTTGACGCATTCCATTGAGGTGGCCCAAGTGGCCCGCACGGTGGCCGCGTCGCTGGGTTTGAACGCGGAACTGACCGAGGCAATAGCACTTGCCCATGATTTGGGGCACACGCCCTTTGGTCATACTGGTGAAGAGGCGCTTGATCGCTTGATGCAGCCTTACGGTGGCTTTGATCATAACGCGCAGGCGTTGCGGATCGTGACCGATTTGGAACGACATTATGCTGAATGGGACGGACTGAACCTGACGTGGGAATGTCTTGAAGGTATTGCCAAGCACAACGGCCCAGTCACGGGTGACATTCCTTGGGCATTGACCGCGTATAACGACCGCCATGATCTTGAATTGCACACGCATGCGAGTGCAGAAGCGCAGGCAGCGGCCTTGGCTGATGATATCGCCTATAACAATCACGATCTGCATGACGGATTGCGCGCAGAGCTGTTTAGCACAGATGAATTGGCTGAATTACCGCTTTTGGATGACTGTTTTGCCCGCGTGGATGTAAAATATCCCGACCTGAATTATTACCGCCGCCGTCACGAGGCATTGCGCCGGTTCTTTGGCGTATTGGTTGAGGATGTGATCACAGTCAGCCGTCATAACTTGGCCGACTTGAACCCGCAGTCTGTGCACGACATCCGTCATGCGGGCCGCATGATGGTGCAGTTTTCACCGGAATTATGGACCGACCTAAAAGTCATTCGCAAATTTCTGTTTGAACGTATGTACCGCGCCCCTCGGGTTGTCGAAATGCGGGTGGTTGTCACCCAGATGGTTGATGATCTATTCCCGTTTTTTATGGAAAATACAGACGAGCTTCCAAAGCAGTGGCGCAAAGATGTGGCTGATGCGCCTGATAAGGTCGCGTTGGCGCGTATCGTTGCGGACTATATTGCAGGTATGACGGACCGGTTCGCGATCCAAGAACACACCCGTCTTATTGGCGGCGAGCAGATACCAAAAGGCGTTATTGATGGCAATTGAGACCGCAGCAGGGGCGATGCAGCCCGTTATGGCATTTGCGCTTGTGGGCGCATTGGGCGTGGGGTCGCAGTGGCTTGCGTGGCGGTTACGGATGCCGGCGATCGTACTGATGCTGGTGGCGGGAATCATTATTGGTCCGGTGCTGGGTATCTTTGATCCTGCTCGTGATATTGGCCAATTGATGAGCCCGATTATTGCGATCGCTGTTGCGATAATATTGTTTGAGGGCGGTCTGACGCTGAACTTTCATTCGCTGCAAGATGCGGAAAAAGGTGTGCGTCGCTTGGTATTTATCGGTGCACCTTTGGGCTGGCTGACGTCAACATTGGCATTGCGCTATGGGGCTGGGCTTTCATGGGAAAGCGCCACTGTGTTCGGTGGGATTATGATTGTCACAGGCCCGACAGTGATTGCGCCATTGCTGCGCACTGCGCGACTGTCACGAAGGCCTGCCGCTTTGTTGCAATGGGAAGCGATTGTGAATGATCCGATTGGCGCATTGGCCGCGGTACTTGCGTTTTCGGTAGTATCCGCATGGCACACAAATTTCACCGCTGGCGAAGCTATGATCGAATTGGCTGTTGGTATTGGCTTTGCCGCCCTGGTTGGTTGGGCAGGCGGATACGGGCTTGCGCGAGCGTTTAAGCGAGGATGGGTTCCAGAATACATGAAGGTGCCCGTGCTATTTGCATTGTTGCTGGGCGTGTTCGCCGTGTCAGATGCTGTGTTGCACGAAAGCGGGCTGTTGGCCGTGACAATCATGGGTATCGTGATCGCGAATTCTAATTTGCCAAGCTACGAAGAATTGCGCCGTTTCAAAGAACACGCAACTGTTTTGCTGGTGTCGGGGGTATTTATTCTGCTCGCAGCAGGGCTTGATGTTGAGGCCTTGGCCCAGCTGGATATGCGTGCAGTTTACTTCGTTTTGTTGGTCATTCTTGTGGCCCGTCCGCTAACAGTGTTTGTGTCGTTGTTTGGGTCTGGCTTACCTTGGCAGGAACAGGTTTTAGTTGCTTTCACGGGGCCGCGCGGCGTTGTGTTGGTGGCTGTTGCTGGTCTGTTTGGGGATCGTTTGCTGAATCTAGGGTTTGCGGATGCGGCGTTGATCGGACCGCTAGCCTTTGTGCTGGTGGCTGTCACAGTTGTTTTGCATGGATTTACGCTAAAACCTTTCGCGCGGTTCCTAGGATTGACGGGCGCAGATAGCCCCGGTGTTCTAGTCGTCGGTGGATCGACATGGACCACGGCGTTCGCTGAGGCGCTGAAAAAGGCTGATGTGCCTGTCCTGATGACTGATCCAAACTATGGCAACTTGCGCGGTGCGCGTGCGGCAGGGATTGAGACATTCTCGGGTGATATTTTGTCTGAAGCGGCCGAGCACCGCCTCGAGCTTGTCAGCTATGCAACCATTGTCGCGGCCACGTCCAATGATGCCTATAATACGCTGGTTGCTACTGATCTTGCACCGGAATTCGGCCGCGACAACGTATTTCAGGTCATGCGTGAAAAGGCAGATAGTGCACGGCATCAATTGCCCCGTACGTTGGGTGGGGCTAAGTTTGGGCCAGAGGAAACGCACCGTGGGTTGGACCGTCTTGTTCGTCTTGGTTGGACGTTTCGCATCACGCGGCTGTCCGAAGAGTTTACGTTTGAGCAGTGGCGCGAAGACCGGACGACAAGCGCATTGATCGCCCGCATATCGCCTGCAGGAGACATCAAACTGATCCGTCGTGATGATGATGTGAAGGGCGCACCAGATGTGCGTATCATCGCACTTCGTCCGCCGGGAGATGATCAACCAGAGGGCCCAGCTCAACCGCCTGCTAATAGCTGACATTGACGACCACGGCTGGCGTGTTAAACCGCGCCTAACACCTTACAAAGGACGCCTCTTATGAACCTCTTTGCCGATATCCGTGGTTTGGTCATCACTTGCCTTGACGCAATGGTTGCTGACGGCATGTTGCCCGACGGTTTGGCGATGGGCGCTGTAACGGTTGAGCCGCCGCGTGATGCGTCACATGGCGATATGGCAACAAATGCGGCGATGGTTTTGGCGAAAGCCGCCAAGATGAATCCACGAGCGATTGCAGATGCGCTGGCGGAACGTTTGTTGGCCGATGACCGTGTGGATGCGGCTGATGTGGCTGGGCCGGGGTTCTTGAACCTGCGGTTGGCGCCTGCGCTTTGGCAAGGCGTCGTTAAGGCCGCGCTGACGGATGCCACTTTCGGTCAATCCACGCTGGGTGAAAATAAAAAGATGTTGGTCGAATATGTGTCTGCGAACCCGACAGGGCCGCTGCATGTGGGCCATACACGTGGCGCCGTGTTTGGCGACGCTTTGGCAAGTTTGCTGGCCTATGCCGGCTATGACGTGACCCGCGAATATTATATTAACGATGGTGGTGCTCAGGTCGATGTTTTGGCGCGGTCTGTATACTTGCGGTACCAAGAAGCGCACGGCCAAAAGGTGGCATTTGAAGACGGGACATATCCCGGTGACTATCTGATCCCTGTAGGTGAAGCGCTCAAGGCGAAGGTTGGCGATGCGTATTTAGGTAAAGGCGAGGATGTCTGGCTTGCGGATGTGCGTGAGTTTTCAACCGAGGCCATGATGGACCTGATCCGCGCTGATCTGGCTTTGCTTGGTATCAAGATGGACAGCTTCTTTTCAGAAAAAGAGCTTTATAACAGTGGCTTAATCGAAAAAGCGATTGCAGAGCTGGATGCTAAGGGTTTGATTTACCGCGGGACGCTGGAGCCACCAAAAGGCAAACTGCCTGATGATTGGGAACCGCGCGAACAGACGTTGTTCAAATCCACCGCGCACGGTGATGATGTAGATCGGCCTGTGCAAAAATCTGATGGGGCATGGACTTATTTTGCGCCAGACATCGCGTATCATTACGGCAAGGTTCAACGTGGCTTTGACCAATTGATAGATGTTTTTGGTGCGGACCACGGTGGCTATGTCAAGCGGATGAAAGCGGCTGTTTCGGCGTTATCAGATGGAAAAGTACCATTGGATATTAAGCTGACGCAACTTGTGAAGTTGATGAAAAACGGCGAAGAATTCAAGATGTCAAAGCGGGCAGGGACGTTCGTGATGCTGTCTGATGTTGTGGCCCAAGCGGGCGCAGATGTGACCCGTTTCCATATGTTGACGCGTAAAAACGACGCGCCGTTGGATTTTGATTTTGCCAAGGTGCTGGAACAATCCAAGGACAATCCGGTATTTTACGTGCAATACGCCAATGCGCGGGTGAATTCGGTTCTGGGTAAAGCCCGAGCTGCAGGTATAGCTGTCGATGATGCGACCCTTGCGGCTGCTGATCTGACAAAGCTAGGCCATGAGGCCGAGCTGACAGTTGCCAAAAAGCTGGCAGAATGGCCGCGCTTGGTCGAAATCGCAGCCAAAGGCCACGAGCCACACAAAATCGCGTTTTACCTGTATGATTTGGCCTCTGAATTCCACGGTTTGTGGAATAAGGGCAACGATGATGTCAGCCTGCGGTTCTTGCAGGACGGTGACAATGCCACAACACAAGCGAAAATCGCCATGCTACGTGCCGTTTCGGTTGTTATTGCGTCCGGTCTTGGTATTCTTGGTGTAACCCCAGCGGAAGAGATGCGCTAAAGCGTACCGCCTCTGGGTTCTTTTTGAGGCAACCCAACCGATTAGCAGTGATCGGGCAGTGAGGCAGACATGGCAGTTTATGATCAGGGGCATGCCCCCATTACCGGCGCGGCGCGTGCTGGTGCTTTGGTTAATTATGCAGGTGCAATCGTATCTTGTGCGTTGATCGTCGGAGTTGGCGTTTGGGGCTATAAGCTGGTGGTGCGCGATGTATCGGGCATTCCGGTCGTGCGCGCGATGGCTGGCGAAATGCGTATTCTTCCTATGACCCCAGGTGGTGAAGTGTCCGACCACACAGGTCTTTCTGTGAATGCTGTTGCAGCTGTTGGTGAAGCCGCCGCACCTGAAGATAGCGTGGCTTTGGCTCCGATGACCGCTGGGTTGGCCGACGAAGATCTTGAAGCACAGCCGACGGCAGAGGCAAGCGAAGTCGTGGCCGTTGATCCAGTCGTCACTCCAGATTTGCAGGTACCAGTCGTGTTGAACGCAACGCAGGCTGTGAATGCGCCATTGTCCACTGGCGATATTCTTGCGCTTGCTGATCAGATTGCGGCGGGCGCTGCCCCGCTTGCGCCGATTGCGAATGCTACAGTTGTCCCGCCGACACTCACCGTAAACGGCCAAGCTGTGGTGACGCCTGCTGTGGCCCGCAATGTGCCCGGTGTGTCTGTATCGCTTCGCCCAATTTTGCGGCCTGCGTCACTGCAGCCAACGCCCGTAGCTGCTGTGGCTGCACCCGCTGTCGCGGCAAGCCAGACACTTGTCACAACCGCCGCGTTTGCTTTGGGCACGAACCTTGTGCAATTGGGGGCGTTCCCGAACGCCGAAGTTGCAGCAACGGAATGGACACGCATGCAAAGCCGCTTTGGCGATGTGATGGGCGGCAAGGCCCGTGTTATTCAAACGGCAACATCGGGCGGCAAGACGTTTTACCGTCTGCGTGCGCAAGGATTTAGTGAATTAGGCGATGCCCGCAGGTTCTGTGCTGCATTGGTCGCCGAGGGCACCGATTGTATCCCTGTCGTGGTGCGCTAGGTGCCAAATGCAAGTATTTTGGGTCCGATTGGCCACAGCGTAACTGATTGGGAACGCGCGTTTTTTCGCGATTCTGATCCGCTAGGGTTTATTGTTTTTGCCCGCAATGTTGATACACCGGATCAGCTGCGCCGTTTGACGTCTGACTTGCGTGATGCAGTTGGCCGTGATGCCCCAATTTTGATTGATCAAGAAGGCGGCCGTGTGCAGCGCATGCGCGAGCCGCACTGGCGTGAATGGCTGCCTCCTCTGGAACAGGCTGCGCTAGCTTCTGACACTGCGCGGTCATTCTACATTCGGTCGCGCATTATGGCTGATGAATTGCGCGGCGTTGGTATCGATGCCAATTGCGCACCAACCTGTGACATTGCTGGCCCTGAAACGCATCCGTTTTTGCGCAACCGGTGCTTGGGGGAAGACCCCATAACAGTGATCCAAAATGCACGTGCGACAGCCGACGGTCTGCTAGATGGTGGCGTGCTGCCAGTGATGAAACATATGCCCGGACATGGGCGCGGTACAGTCGACAGCCATCTTGGTTTGCCAGTTGCTGATGTCGCGCTGGATGTCGCCGCTGATTGGGATTTCGCCCCATTCCGTGGCTTGAACGACCTGCCGATGGGTATGACTGCGCATATAATATTTAGTGCGGTTGGTATGTCCCCATCGACGCAAAACCCCGACATGATCAAGTTGATCCGCAATGAAATCGGATTTGACGGGTTGTTGATGTCTGATGATATCTCAATGGAGGCATTGTCTGGCACCGTCGCTGAACGAACAACAGCTTCCATATCTGCTGGTTGTGATGTGGTTTTGCATTGTAACGGTGATCCAGCCGAGATGCAGGCAGTCACGGATGCGGCAGGGACAATGACTGATTGTGCGGTTGCGCGTACTCATGCGGCCCTTGCCCAACGCAAAACTCCAGATGACATTGACATTGCGGCGCTAAGCGCGGAACTTGAAGCGCTTTTGGCGTGAGGGATACGTGACAACTGATCAGTTTCAAGAAGACACACAAAGTGTCACTGAGCGTGTCGCCGCGGAGGCGTTGATCGTTGACGTGGGCGCGTTTGAAGGTCCGCTTGACCTGCTGCTGACCTTATCGCGCACCCAAAAAGTGGATTTACGCCAGATTTCTATCCTCGCATTGGCCGAACAATATTTGGCTTTTGTTGAACAGGCCAAGACACTGCGGTTGGAATTGGCCGCAGATTATTTGGTTATGGCTGCGTGGTTGGCGTTCTTGAAGTCCCGTCTCTTGTTGCCACCTGACCCCACTGAAGAGGGGCCGTCAGGCGCCGAATTGGCCGCACATTTGGCGTTTCAATTGGAACGGCTTGAGGGCATGCGCAATGCCGCGGCAAAATTGATGGCGCGTGACCAGTTGGGCCGCGATTTCTTTTCGCGTGGTATCACCGAAGACGTGCAGCGCGTCCGCCGCGTGACCTATACCGCGACGTTGCTGGACTTGATGCAGGGCTACGCCCGTATCCGCACCAAGGATGATTTTCGTCCCTTTATATTGGACCGCGAGGCCGTGATGACGATGGAACAATCGCTATCGCGTATGCGGCACCTGATTGGTTTTGCGGGTGAGTGGACTGATATCGTCAGCTATTTGCCCGAAGGCTGGGAGCTTGATCCCGTCAAACGGCGCTCTGCGACCGCTGCCAATTTTGCGGCGTCTTTAGAATTGGCTAAAGAAGGCAAAATCGAAATACGACAGGGCGAGGTTTTCTCTCCCATTCAAATCCGAAAAAGGGAGCCGCGTGATGGCTAAACCTGACAACGACAGCCTGTTCGAGGCGCCACCGATTGCCGAGCAAGAACGCATGGTCGAGGCGATTCTTTTTGCCACGGCCGATCCTGTCAGCGTGACTGAATTGACGGGCCGTATGCCGCATGGCTGCGATCCGGCAGAGGCATTAGTGCATGTGCGAAAACGCTATGCAGGGCGCGGTGTTCACCTGATTAAAATTGGCGATGCATGGGCGTTTCGCACCGCAGGCGATCTTGGGTTCTTGATGCAAAAGGAAACGGTCGAGACCCGCAAGCTGTCACGTGCCGCGATCGAAACACTTGCGATTATCGCATACCACCAGCCCGCTACACGCGCCGAGATTGAAGAAATTCGTGGTGTGTCTGTGAGCCGTGGCACCGTTGACCAATTGATCGAAATGGAATGGGTTCGCATTGGCCGCAGACGTATGACACCGGGGCGGCCGGTGACCTTTGTGGTGACCCAAGAGTTCCTTGATCACTTTGGTTTGGAAAACGCGCGCGATCTGCCTGGGCTTAAAGAGCTGCGATCTGCTGGGTTGCTGGAAAACCGACCCCCACCGGGTGCGTCGCAATTGGCGGGTGCTGATGAAGACGAAGATGATGATGACGAAGATCAGGTCGAGATGTTTGAAGAATAACAGTTTGATCTAAAAATATATAATTCTTGCTAGATTTATGTTGAAAAAGTACAATTATTGTACAGGCAAAATTTGGGAACGTGACAATGAATATGAATAGTCTCATCAACATGGGAGTGCGGATGCTGATGAACAAAGGTATCAAAACTGGTATTAATGTCGCATCGCGTAGGGGCAAATCCCCACAGTCTATGACGCCGCAAGAGCGAATATCCGCAGGTAAAACCCGCCAAACTGCAAATCGTGCCACACGCGGCATGAACATGATCCGGCGGTTTATGCGTTAGGATTTGAAGTGTTTTGACAACTTAAGGCCTTGGCCTTGATAGTTTGATTTGATGTCGACACCGTAAAGCGCATCGGGCATCGCGCTCATGTTTTCATACACCAACCGCCCAACGATTTGGCCGTGTTCTAGAACAAATGGGGCTTCATGACACCGGACTTCTAAGACCCCACGAGAACCAGTTCCACCTGCTGATGCGTACCCGAACCCCGGGTCAAAGAAGCCTGCATAGTGCACCCGAAATTCACCAACCATTGCCAGATAAGGTGCCATCTCGGCGGCCTGCATTGGGGGAATGACGATGCTTTCGCGGCTTACTAGAATGTAGAATGCACCAGGGTCAAGAATGATCCAGCCGTCTTTTGTGTGCACCTCTTCCCAATAATCTGCGGGTTCGTAATGGGCGAGTAGGGATAGATCGATGACCCCCGTGTGCGGTTTGGCGCGGTAACCGACAAGCGTGCCGCTGGCGGGCTTTAAATCGACCGAAAACCCAAGGCCGTCAGAGATAACTGGGTCTCCTGAAACGATCGGTGTGTCAGCGTGGAGTGCGCGCAAATCGTTATCAGACATGAACGTCTGCCCTTGGCGGAAAATGATCTGGTTCAACATTTGACCCTGACGGGCGACGACAGAAAACGAGCGTGGGCAGATTTCAACGAAAAGCGGCCCATCGTAACCAGCAGGCACACGGTCAAATTCAACGCCATGATCGGTGATGATTCTTGTCAGCAGATCAAGGCGCCCAATTGACGACTTGGCTGACGCCGCAGCGGTCATACCAGTGGGCAGAGCAAGGGATTCGAGCAAAGGAACCACATAGACGCAGCCCTTTTCCAAAACTGCACCATCGGTAAGATCAATAGCGTGCATCTGAAAATCGGCCAAGCGTTCAATGACGGTCCTGCTGCGTCCCGCGAGAAACGACGCACGGACACGGTATGCTGTGGCCCCAAGGCGCAGATCAAGCGACGCAGGTTGAATTTGACCATCCGCAATTGGGGCGGACGCCGTGATTGCGCCATTTGCCATCAAATCGCGCAGCTGGTGGTCTGCTAGAACGCCGGAATTTGTCATTATGCCCCCTTTGGGATTACAAAAACGCCCGCCGCGACGATGCGCAAGCGGGCGGTTGTTGTTGGTCGGGCTAGCAGGACTCGAACCTGCGACCTTCCGTCCCCCAGACGGACGCGCTACCAGACTGCGCTATAGCCCGACTGGCGGTGTTCATAGCTGATTTGGAAGTGCAGGCAAGGCCCAATTCACAGCGACTGACGGATACGGTCGCGCAGGGCCGCAAGCTGGGTCACGTGAGGGGATATTGCGCCGGCGTTGCGTTTTATTGTGGATTGGTTGGCAGCCACGAGCATCGTTAAAATCTGTGGGCGCAGTGCCTTTGGTGGCGCGGTCACAGGTGATACGGATGATAAAGTCGCAACGCCTACTGGTGCGGGTTCAGATGTGGGCGGTGCTGGAACAGGTTGCGACGGTGCTGACGCCGCTTCCATAACTGGCGCAGTGTCTGAAATTTCAGAATCAGCAGAAGTAGCAAGCGCCATCACATGCTTAGCACCTTGTTCACGCAGCAATTTTTGCGCACCTTTGATGGTCATGCCCTGATCATGCAGCACGGTTTTAATACCAGCCAAAAGCTGAATATCCTCTGGCCGATAATAGCGGCGGCCGCCAGCCCGTTTGACAGGCTTGATCTGTGAAAACTTGCTTTCCCAGAAGCGCAGAACATGGGTTGGCGTATCAAGCGAGGTTGAAACCTCGCTGATGGTGCGAAAGGCACTTTGTGATTTTGCCATCTGTGACCTAGGTCCTTACTTGTTGCCTGCGGCGACCCGATCTTTCATCAAGTGGGATGGCCGGAATGTCAAAACGCGGCGGGGATGGATCGGTACTTCTTCGCCCGTCTTTGGGTTGCGGCCAACGCGCGCCGCCTTTTCGCGGACAGAAAATGTGCCGAACGACGAGATCTTTACAGCCTCACCCGATACGAGCGCGTCGGATACATGACCCAACACTGTCTCAACCAGATCGGCGCTCTCATTGCGTGATAGTCCAACTTGGCTATGCACGGCATCTGCCAGATCCATGCGTGTCAAAGTCTTGTCAGCCATTGTATTCCCCCGAGGTTATTAAGGGGGACTTTGGCTTATGGGTTTTTCAGAGTCAATAACAAGGGCTTGGCTGGCTGTCTTAAAGGAAAGACTTTGCCTACCAGCGCAGAACGACGGCGCCCCAAGCAAGCCCGCCACCGATGGCCTCGGTCACAAGCAAGTCGCCTTTTTTGATTTGGCCATTAGCCACACCCACAGATAGGGCCAATGGGATGGATGCCGCCGACGTATTGCCGTGATCTTGCACTGTCACAATCACGCGGTCCATGCCAACACCCAGCTTGCGAGCGGTTGATTTTATGATCCGAATATTGGCTTGATGGGGCACAACCCAATCGACGTCATCTGCGCCAAGGCCGATTTTATCCAGCGCCGTATGTGCGGTTTGCGCCAGTTTTTCGACAGCGTGTTTGAATATCTCTTGGCCCTGCATTTTAAGCACGCCAGTTGTTTGCGTCGACACGCCACCGTCCACATAAAGCAGGTCACGGTGGGTGCCGTCTGAGTTTAGGTCAGTAGATAGTATGCCACGATCAGCGTTGGTGCCGTCGCCGGTTTGTGCCTCTAGCACGACAGCGCCCGCGCCATCACCGAAAAGAACGCAGGTAGACCGGTCCGTCCAATCCATAATTCGGCTGAATGTTTCGGCGCCAATGACAAGCACACGGTCCGCTTGACCAGATACAATCAGCGCATTTGCGTTGGTCAGTGCAAACGCAAACCCAGCACAAACCGCTTGTATATCAAAGGCATAGCCTTTGGTATTGCCGATTTTTGCTTGGACCATTGTGGCCGCAGACGGGAAAGTCAGGTCAGCGGTTGATGTCGCCAAAATGATTGCGTCAACATCGTTACCGGTGATGCCAGCCATCTTTAGCGCGGCATTGGCTGCGTTAGTTGCAAGGTCGGATGTGGTCTGATCAGGGGCTGCAAAATGACGCCGCTCAATACCTGACCGGGACTTGATCCACTCGTCTGTGGTATCAAGCGTTTTTTCAAACTCTGCGTTGGGGACGACGCGGTCAGGCAAGTAATGCCCGACACCGATGACGACTGCGCGACGGGTCATATTTTAACCATCCGTGTTGGAGTTAGTGCCTTCTTGAATTGTATCTTGGGCAAGCGCTGCCGCAGATGCAACCCGTGCGGCGAGTTTGTCTGAGAAACCTGATTGGGCAAGGCGGTACGCGAGGTTCAACGCAGCGGCCACACCTGTTGCATCAGCACCGCCGTGGCTTTTGATCACGGTTTGATTGAGCCCCAAAAAGACGCCGCCGTTCACACGGCGCGGGTCGATCCGCTTGCGCAGACGGTTCAATGATCCGCGGGCGAAAACTGCGCCGAGCATCGAAAACGGTGTCTTCATCAACGATTCGCGCAGCAGACCGGAGATAAGATTAGCGGTGCCTTCGCCAGTCTTTAACGCAACGTTACCTGTAAATCCGTCGGTGACGATCACATCAACGCGGGCCGATGGCAGGTCGCCGCCCTCAACGAATCCTATATATTCGTAGTCGCCTTTGTCTGCGGCTTGTCCGATAAGTTCGTGCGCGACTTTTAATTCGGCGCGGCCTTTGTGTTCTTCTGTACCAACATTCAGCAGGCCAATGCGCGGCCGCTGAATTTCAAGCCCATTACGAGCATACGATGCACCCATCAACGCATATGTCAGCAAATCGTCTTGGTCGGCGCGAATATCGGCGCCAGCATCAAGCATGACGTTGAACCCAGATGGGTTTCGCGACGGCCAAAGGCAGGCAATAGCGGGGCGGTTCACGCCCTCTGCCTTGCGCAGCCGCAGCATTGAAATTGCCATCAATCCACCAGTGTTGCCGCAAGAGACGGCAACAGCGGCAGATCCATCGCGCACAGCCTCAACAGCAGACCACATTGATGTTTTCTTACCGTTGCGCAGTACATGGCTGGGCTTATCGGTCATTTTCACAACCTCGGACGCATCCCAAATCTCAACACGGTTGCTGATTTTGCGTTTGGCAAGCATTGGGGCTAGCTCATGGCGCGGGCCGTGCACAATTGCGCGGGCCTGGGGCTGGCTTGCCAGAAACATAGAAAGGCCCGCGACAACAGTCGCAGGCCCTTTATCGCCGCCCATAGCGTCGACGGATATGATATGTGCGGTTTTAGCCGCTTGGTCCGTCTGTGCTTGGGTCATGTTCTTAACTTACAGCTTATGCTGCGTCGTCGTCCAGTTCCACGTCAGCGGACGCGATAACTTCGCGTGTCGCATAGTGGTTGCATGACGGGCAAATGTGGTGTGGGCGCTTCAGCTCACCACAGTTGTCACATTCGTTTGGGTTCGCTGCAACAAGCGAGTCGTGCGAACGACGGTTGTTACGACGGGATTTGGATACTTTGTTCTGCTGGACAGCCATGTCTCAACCCTTTGATAAAGGGCCCTTTTGGCCCGTATGTTTTAGTCTTTGGGGCGTCCTAAGCGATTGGGACAGCCTTGTCGAGACTGGATGTATTAGAGGTCGCGAACATACTGCGAATTTGTATCAGCGCAACCCCTTGCGGTGTCTTGTGTCAATTGGTGTCTTCACCCTTGTTTTGCAGGGCATCGCGCAATGCACCAAGGCCTGCAAAAGGCTTTGCATCATCGTCGGTCATGGGCGTTAATTCTTTGTCAGTATAGACAGCTTCGCCCAAGTCCGCGCCATCTTTGCGTGGATATGAGGGCAGGGCGAGCGATAACGCCTCTATCATCACCGCCGCCGCATCCACGGATTGGGCCAGCGGTTCGGTATTCTCGTCAGCGGTCATTTCGACCTCTTCCTCATCGGGATCTTCAAAGTTGGCGATATATCGCCGCTGAACAGATTCTTCGATGCGGGTCGTCACCGGATCAAGCGAGACAACGCAGGCCTGCACAACTGTCACACCGATTTTGGCGGACAGTGCCCAGTCGGTGCGCCCTTGGGGTGTGAATTCACCAACAAAGCGCAATTTTTTGACGCCCATGATGCCTAAATGCGTAGCAATCGCAGCACAAGTGGCCACATCGGGCTGCAATTCAAAGCTGGTGTTTTTTTTATTCGACAGATCGCCAAGGCGCGTCGGGTGGGTAGGCAATTCAGCCAATGGTGCATCCATTCTTGAATTAGGGGGCTTGCATGATGTAGAGGGGATAAAAGGCATGAGCCACCAAAGCAAGGGGCAGTCCCAATGGGCAGCAAGGCATTTACAACCGCGCGACGGATAACAGCAATGGTCGCATTGGCTGCAGCTATCGCCTGTACCCCGATTATTCGCAATCACGGCTATATGCCGCCGGCCGAGGATTTGTCCTTGATCGCTATTGGCGTTGATACCCGCGAAACTGTGACCGCTTCGGTGGGGCCGCCCACATCAGGTGGCGTCCTTGACCAAAGCGCGTTCTATTACGTGTCCAGTAAGTTCCGGCATTTTGGTGCATTTGCCCCGGCTGAAACTGAACGCCAAGTGCTTGCGATCAGCTTTGATGACGCGGGCCTTGTCAGCAATATCGAACGGTTTGGCCTGCAAGATGGCAATGTCATCGTGTTGTCGCGCCGCGTCACCGACAATGGTGTGCGCGACAGTACCTTCATTCGCCAGCTGCTTGGCAGCATTGGCCGCGTGAACGCTGGCGATTTCTTGGGCGAAGGTTAATCGGTCTCTGGCTCGAACGTTAGAGCCACACCGTTGATGCAATACCGCAGACCGGTGGGCGCAGGCCCATCGGGAAACACATGCCCCAAATGCCCGTCACACCCGTTGCAATGTACCTCTGTGCGTTTCATCAAAAATTTTCGGTCAACACTTTCGCCAACAAGTTCGCCGTCAATAGGGGCATAGAATGACGGCCAACCAGTGCCGCTTTCAAATTTGGTTTCCTGTTCAAACAATGGCGCACCACAGCCCACACACATGAATGTTCCCGCTTCCTTTGGGAAGTTGTCGTGGGTGCCTGCACGCTCAGTGCCATGTTTGCGCATGACGTTGAATGCTTCGGTGGAAAGCTGGGCCTGCCACTCGTCTTTTGATTTGATGACTTTATCCATGGTTTGCTTTCCCTTTGCGCGTTTGTTTCGTTAATGTAGGGCGCAAGCGACCATTCGCCAAGATGAGGGACGATGACAGTTTTGCAAGCCACCGCTCCGATCCTGTGCCGTATGGCGGGATCAGCAGATGATGTTGCCGCCTGTCAGGCGCTGCGGCATGTTTGCTTTCATGGGCGTGCAGGACTGGACGCAGATCAATTTGATGCGCTGTCGGACCATGTTATGGTTGCACGGGACGGCGTTTTGGTTTGCACATTGCGCCTGCGGGTTATGCCAGATGGCGCAGATTTTTCGGGCACCTACACAGGCAGTTTCTATGACTTTGGGCCGTTTGCTGGCCCGACGCTTGAGGTTGGTCGTTTTTGCGTTGCAAAAAATGCATTTTCCTCAGATGTACTGCGACTGGCTTGGGCTGCAATCACCCATTATGTTGATGCCCATCAGGTTACCCATTTGTATGGCTGTGCAAGCTTCGCTGGGACCGATCCAATTGCCTATGCGGATGCGTTTGGTGCGTTGCAAGCCAAGCATCTTGGTCACGCAAAGGTAACCCCCAAAGCAATTGATAACAAAAAGATTTCTGAAATTATTGTGTATGATCACGACCCGCGACGTGCCATGGAACAAATGCCACCGCTGCTGCGATCCTACCTTGGGATGGGCGGCTATGTGAGCGATCATTTGGTCGTCGATCACACGCTTGGCACCTTGCATGTGTTCACAGGCTTGGATATCGACGCTATCCCTGCCGCACGGGTAAAGTCACTGCGCGCACTTGCTGCACAAACACAAGGCTTGCACATGGAGCCGCTCCGCTCTACCTGACGCGCATGGCACGCACACCCTTACTCCAGCTTTCCGACATCGGCCTTACTTTTGGCGGTGATCCTGTATTTGAAAACCTGTCTTTGGTGATCCAACCGGGCGACCGTGTCGCCTTGGTCGGGCGCAATGGATCAGGCAAGTCCACCTTGATGAAGGTCATGGCCGGATTGATCGAGGCCGACAGCGGCACAAGCGTTGCCGCCACAGGCGTCAGCGTCAGTTACATGGAGCAAGACCCGACCATGGAAGGGTTCGATACGCTTGGCGCCTATGCCGCCAGCGGTTTGCCAGAAGAAGAAGCCTACCGCGTTGATATGGTGGCCGAAGGGTTAAAGTTTGACCCGATGAGCGACCCCAAAACCGCATCTGGTGGGGAACGTCGTCGCGCTGCATTGGCCAAACTGATGGCTGAAGCGCCGGAATTGATGTTGCTCGACGAGCCAACAAACCACTTGGACATCGAGGCGATTGCGTGGCTCGAGGCCGAGTTGAAATCAACCCGCGCTGCGTTTGTGCTTATCAGCCACGACCGTGCATTCTTGCGCAACTTGACCCGTGCCACCCTGTGGATTGACCGCAGTGAAGTGCGCCGCGCCGAAGAAGGTTTCGACGGGTTCGAGGAATGGCGCGACAAGCTGTGGGAAGAAGAAGACCAACAGCGACATAAATTAAACCGCAAGATCAAAGCTGAAGCCCGTTGGGCTGTTGAAGGCATTTCAGCGCGGCGCAAACGGAACCAAGGACGCGTGCGTGCCTTGGCTGAATTGCGTGCTGAAAAGTCAGGCCAGATTAAGCGGCAGGGCACTGCGGCGATGGCGTTTGACGGCGGATCTACGTCTGGCAAAAAAGTGATCGAGGCCACTGGCCTGACCAAATCCTTTGACGGCAAACAGATCGTCAGCGGCTTTGATCTGACGATTAACCGCGGCGATCGGATCGCGTTTGTTGGCCCTAACGGCGTCGGAAAAACCACCGTTCTTAATATGTTGCTGGGTAAAATTGAACCTGACGCGGGTATCGTTAAGCTGGGCACCAACCTTGATATCGCTGTGTTCGATCAGGCCCGCGCGGCATTGGACCAGAACATGACGTTGTGGGAAAATCTTGCGTCCGATCCGGTGCTTGGTGTGTCAGGCAAGTCTGATCAGATCATGGTGCGCGGCAACCCCAAACATGTCGTGGGCTACCTTAAAGAATTCTTGTTTGATGAAGCCCAAGCGCGCGCGCCCGTGCGGTCATTGTCCGGCGGCGAAAAAGCCCGTCTGTTGCTTGCCCGCTTGATGGCCCGTGAAAGCAACGTGCTGGTCTTGGACGAACCGACCAATGATTTGGACATTGAAACGCTTGATTTGCTCCAAGATATCCTTGGGGAATATGACGGCACTGTTATGCTCGTCAGTCACGACCGTGATTTTCTTGACCGTGTGGCCACTACTACCATCGCGATGGAAGGCAACGGCCAAGTCGTGGCCTATGCTGGCGGCTGGACCGATTACCGCCAACAGCGATCTGATACGATGCCCGATGCGCCAAAATCAGTGGGCAAGCAGATGTCCAAGGGTGGCAAGCAGTCAGGCACAGTGGCCCGCAAGACGGCATTGTCGTTTACACAAAAGCACCGTTTGGACGAGCTGCCGACTGTTATGGAAAAGCTGAATGCTGAAATAGCCAAGCTTGAAGTTCTGTTGTCAGATCCAGAGTTGTTCACAAAATTCCCTGCGAAATTTGAGAAAGCAACGGACGCTTTGGTTGCGCGGCAAATGTCGTTGCAAGATGCCGAAGAAGAATGGTTGTTGCTTGAAGAAAAGGCCGGATCATAAACGATCCGACCTTTATCATTTGAATGAACCCGTTGGGTTTAGCCGTCGAAATCAACCACTTCCATCAACCGCAATGCGGCAGGGCGGTTGGCTGCCAAATCTGTGAGCAGCACATCATCTGCGGTGAATTCACCCCAGCTTGCGACCACATCAGACACAGGTGCGCCTTCTAGGACAGGGTATTCGCTATTCAGTTCAGCATAAATGCCCTGCGCCGTCGGTGACACGAGGAATTCCATCAACTGTAAGGCCTCGTCGCGGTTTGGTGCGGCTTTGGTCATCGCCACGCCAGATACATTCACATGTGTGCCGCCGCCTTCAAACGTTGGGAATACGATCCGCACAGAATTGGCCCATTCAGTCTGTTCTTCGTCAGCCAGCATTTCACCCATGTAATAGGTGTTTCCAAGGCTGATATCGCATTCGCCAGCCCAGATTGCCTTGACTTGCGCGCGGTCATTGCCTTCGGGTTTGCGAGCAAGATTAGATTTTACGCCAGCTGCCCAAGCGGTCGCACCTTCGACGCCCATGTGATCGATCACAGCGGATGTCAGTGCGAGATTATAGTTGTGCAGGCCGGAGCGGGTACAAATACGACCCTTCCATTTGTCAGACGCCAGATCCTCGTAGGTGGTGACTTCGCCGTCAGCTACGCGGTCACGGCTTGCATAGATAATGCGCGCACGGGTCGTCAGGCCGAACCAAAGATCATCCGGGCTGCGCAGGTTTGCAGGCACGTTTGCTGCCAGAACATTGCTGACAACCGGTTGGATCACATCCGCATCGACGATTTGCTTTAGGTTTGCGATATCAACTGTCATCACCAGATCAGCAGGAGAGCGTTTGCCTTCAGCCTTCAGCCGTTCAACCAGGCCGTCATCCACAAACGCGAGGTTCACGGCAATGCCTGTTTGCGCTGTGAATGCATCCATCACAGGAGCAATCAGGTCAGGCTGGCGGGTGGTGTAGATGTTGACGTCTGCGATTGCAGGGCCCGCAATTGCGGCGCAAGTGGTGGCGAAAAGAATACTGCGGAGGGTCATGTGAGAAATCCATTTAGGTTTGCGTTTCATTAGTATGGTCATAACCTGACTCTTTTTGTCGGGTCAATACCTGAATGTTTTAGTCAGATTTATTTCTCTGCTAATTTTGCTAGCTCCCACAACGCGTCCATCTCTGCCAAATTACTTTGCGTAGGTGTCTTACCTTTGGCTTCCAATGCATCTTCTACGGCATTGAAACGACGTATAAATTTTGCATTTGTACCGCGCACTGCTTCCTCTGGGTCAACGCCAAGATGCCGCGCAAGGTTGGCCATTACAAACATCAGATCACCAAACTCTTCAGTGACTTCTTTTTGTGTTAGCGTCTCGCGGGCCTCTATCAGTTCGCCCGCTTCCTCAATGATTTTGTCCAAGACATGTGACGTATCTGGCCAATCGAATCCCACGCGGGCAGCCCGCTTTTGCAGTTTTACCGCACGGGTCAATGCCGGAAGTCCCGCGGCTACGCCGTCTAATGTCCGCGATGTAGTGCCGCGTTCGCTTGCTTTGATCGCTTCCCAGTCTGCTGTTTGTTGTTCTGCTGATTTATCGCGCGATTCGTCGCCAAACACATGCGGATGCCGCGCGACCATTTTGTCGGCGATTGATTTGGTGACACTTTCAAAGGTGAAATGGCCAGCCTCTTCTCCCATGGCCGTATGATAGACCGTTTGCAGCAATAAATCCCCCAGCTCACCTTCCAGGTCGCCCCAATCCTTGCGGGTGATAGCGTCGGCGACTTCATATGCCTCTTCGATTGTGTAAGGCGCGATGCTGTCGAAGTCCTGTTCGATATCCCATGGGCAGCCCGTTTCAGGGTCCCGTAGGCGGCGCATGATCTCTAAAAGGCGCGGCATGCCGCCATTTGGATCGTGGATCAACGTATCTGCCATTGCGCGGCCCCTTAGATTGTATTCAACTCACACTAATATTTAGAACGCAGGAGCGCCAGCAATGCCCGTCATCAACCGAATTGCAGATTACACGCCAGATATGACCGCATGGCGCCGCCATCTGCACACAATTCCAGAATTGATGTTCGAATGCCATCAGACCGCCGCGTTTGTTGTCGAACGGTTAAAAGAATTTGGCATCACTGAAATTCACGAAGGTATTGCCACAACGGGAATCGTTGCCATCATCGAAGGGCAGGGTGATGGGCCCACGATCGGCCTGCGGGCTGACATGGATGCGCTTCCGATGCAGGAAGAAACAGGGCTTCCATATGCATCCACCATTGATGGCATGATGCATGCTTGCGGGCATGATGGGCATACAACGATGTTGCTGGGGGCAGCTAGGTATTTGGCTGAAACTCGTAATTTCAAAGGCCGCGTTGCGCTGATTTTTCAACCAGCCGAGGAAAACGGCGGTGGCGGCGAGGTCATGGTCAAAGAAGGTATCCTTGATACGTTTGACATCAAAGAGGTCTATGCGCTGCATAATGCACCGGGTGTCGAAGTTGGGCATTTCTATACCACCCCTGGGCCGATTATGGCCGCTGCCGATAGCTTTGACATTCACATCACTGGCAAGGGCGGCCACGGTGCGATGCCGCATGCGACTGCTGACCCAATTATGGCAGCTGTTGGGATTGCTACTGCGATCCAGACGATTGTGAGCCGGAATAACTATTCCCAAGACAACTTGGTCGTGTCGGTGACCCAAATCCACACGGGGTCCGCCGATAATATCGTGCCGGGAAAGGCTTATTTGAACGGGACTGTCCGCACCTTTGATCGTGCAGTGCAAGGCATGGTTTTGGCGCGGCTAGAGGCGATCGTGGTGGGGCAAGCGGCGGCTTACGGGGTTGAGGCTTATATGGATTATCATGTCGGATACCCCGCGACGATCAATGATGCAGGAAGGACGGAATTTGCTGCAGGTGTTGCGCGCGAGATTGCGGGCGATGGAGGTGTGAACGCCAATGCTGGCCCCGAGATGGGAGCAGAGGATTTCGCTTATCTGCTTGAAGAACGACCGGGATCATACTTGTTCGTCGGTAACGGCAATACAGCTGGGTTACATCATCCAGAATATAACTTTGACGATGAAGCAGCGGCAGCGGGTGCGTCATTCTTTGCGAAGATCATTGAGCGCGCTTTGCCACTTTAAGGAATAATACCATGAGCTTAGAAGACGCAAAGACGCAAATTGATCTAGCTTTCACGCGCAAAGACAGACGCGGTTTGGCGTTTGAAAATGCCTTTAGCGGGGCCACGTCATTTATGCGGCGGGCGTATTCTAAGGACATCGCAAGTGCCGATTTGGTTGTGACAGGCATCCCGTTTGATCAGGCCGTCACGCACCGCCCCGGTACACGGTTTGGCCCACGTGCGATCCGCGAGGCGTCGACCTTGCAACCCTATGATCCGCCTTATGGCTGGGATAGGTTCGATCCTTTATCCGAATTTGAAATCGTCGATTATGGCGATATGGCGTTTGATTATGCCAATGTCGCAGGCGTCCCTGATTTGGTGCAGAATCACATAAAAACCATTATTTCCCAAGGCCCTGCGACGGTTACCTTGGGTGGTGATCACTTTATTACATTACCGATTTTGCGCGCTTATGCCGAAAAATATGGACCACTCTCAGTCATTCAATTTGATGCGCATTCCGATCTATGGGCCGATGATGACATGTGCCGGATCGATCACGGCACGTTTATGTATAAAGCGGTCAAACTGGGGCTGGTTGATGTCACGCGGTCTGTGCAGATTGGTATTCGCACCGAATGTGACGATTATCTTGGGATGCCGTATATTGATGCACGCACTGTGCACGAAAAAGGCGCTGCTTATGTCACTGAAAAGGTAAAACACATCGTAGGTGACGCGCCCGCTTATGTGACCTTTGATATCGATGCCTTGGACCCTGCATTTGCGCCGGGAACCGGTACACCTGTTTGGGGTGGACTTGCCAGTTGGCAGGCTGCCGCGATCCTGCGGGATTTGGCGGGGATCAATATGGTTGGTGGCGACATTGTTGAGGTGTCACCTCCCTATGATACCACGGGTGCCACGGCGATTGCAGGTGCGCATGTCGCGATGGAACTGTGTTGTTTAGCGCTCTGGAATAAAAGGAAATAAACTATGCCTGCAATGCCAATTAGTGGAAATGACCTTGCCCGTTTTTCAGGACCGCAGACGTTTATGCGCCTGCCAGAAGCGAGCAGTGCTGAGGGTCTAAATGTTGGCTTTATCGGGGTGCCGATGGACATTGGAACGAGCTGGCGGTCTGGCACACGTATGGGGCCAAAACAGCTGCGCGAGCAATCTGCGATGATCCGGCCTTATAACATTCAAACCGGGGCTGCACCGTTTGATGCATTGCACTGTGCCGATCTAGGTGATGTGCCGATAAATACGTTTAGTTTAGGTGATAGTATTCGTTTGATTACAGAGACTTACGATGCGCACCTAAAGTTTGATTTCATCCCGATGGGGCTAGGTGGTGATCATACAATGACGCTGCCTATTTTGCGGTCGATTGCCAAAAAGCATGGGCCTGTTGCCTTGGTTCACGTTGATGCCCATGCGGATGTAAACGACGAGATGTTTGGAGAGCGTGAAACCCATGGCACTGTTTTCCGCCGTGCCTATGAAGAAGGCTTAATCGTAGCTGACAAAGTTCATCAGATTGGGCTGCGCGGTACCGGTTATACGGCAGACGATTTCACTGAAGCTGCCGATTGGGGGTTCAACCAATACCTCGCCCCGAGTTTGTGGCATAAATCATTGTCTCCATTGGCAAAAGACATCCGTACACAAATCGGCGATACGCCGACCTATATCAGTTACGATATTGACAGTTTGGACCCCAGCTTTGCCCCCGGGACTGGCACACCCGAGATTGGTGGCTTGACGACAATGCAGGCGATGGAATTGATCCGCGGGTTGCGCGGATTGAACATTGTGGGCTGTGATTTAGTGGAAGTTTCCCCGCCTTATGACCCCAGCGGGAACACGGCACTGACAGGTGCAAATCTGATGTTTGAGTTGTTGTCTGTTCTGCCCGGAGTGCCGTACAGGTAGGGGTGATTTTTGCATATTTTTCATATAATTATCGCAAAAGTTAAATGAGTAACTAATGAGGTTTACAAAAATGGGCTATTTGGTCGCCGCAATAACGGTTGTTGTGATGCTTGCGTTCTATGTGCGCCGTGCGCCAGTGGCGCCCAAGTTAGACGTGCCGCAAGTCGCGGCTGACACGGAATTGGCGGGCGGTTTTATCGCTGTGCGTCCGTTTGACGGCAATGCAGATGATTTGATTGCGCGGATTACCCAGATTGCATTGGCCACGCCGCGCACGCAAAAACTGTCTGATAATCCATTGCAATTTGTGACCCGCAGCCGTGTCGTCGGTTTTCCTGATGTGACCTCCGTCGACATTCAAGATGGTGTTATGTTGATCCACGCACACTTGGTCTATGGTAAGTTTGACATGGGCGTAAACAAAGCCCGCGTTTTGGACTGGTTGGATCGTCTTGGCCCGCTTTGACCGCTTGACCGTATCTTGGTTTTCGCGCACTGCTTGATCCATGATTGCCCAAGATAAAATTGCCCAAATTATTGATAGGTTTCAGTTCCTAGAAGCCAAAATGGCCGAAGGTGTGTCTGGTTCAGAGATTGCGGCGTTGGGCCGAGAATATTCTGAATTGCGCCCCGTTGTGGAAACGGTGACGACGTATCAGGATTTGATTGCGCAGGTTGCTGAGGCCGAAGAGATGCTGCGCGATCCTGAAATGCGCGAATTGGCTGAGGCTGAATTGCCTGATCTTAAGGTGGCGATTGCCGCGTCAGAGCATGACGTTCAGCTGGCGTTGCTGCCCAAGGATGCGGCGGATGGCCGTCCTGCGTTGTTGGAAATTCGCCCTGGGACGGGTGGTGACGAGGCGGGTTTGTTTGCTGCTGATTTGCTACGCATGTATCAGCGGTATTCCGAAAAACAGGGTTGGAAATTCGAGATACTGGAAGAAAGCCTATCTGAACTTGGCGGTGTCAAAGAAGTTGTCGCGCGCATTGTTGGTGACGGCGTGTTTGCCCGTATGAAATACGAATCAGGCGTGCACCGCGTGCAACGTGTGCCCGAGACCGAAAGTGGTGGGCGTATTCATACATCTGCGGCCACCGTGGCCGTGATGCCTGAGGCCGAGGATGTTGATATTCAGATCAGCCCCACCGATTTGCGTATCGATACGATGCGCGCGTCGGGGTCGGGTGGTCAGCACGTGAACACGACCGACAGTGCCGTTCGTATTTTGCACGTTCCCACGGGGCTGATTGTTGTCAGCGCCGAAAAGTCACAGCACCGTAACCGTGTGATTGCCATGCAGGTTTTGAAAACCCGTTTGTTTGATCTGGAACGCCAGCGCGTTGACGGTGAACGGTCTGCTGACCGTAAGGCAAAGGTTGGCACTGGCGATCGGTCGGAGCGTATTCGCACCTATAACTTCCCCCAAGGCCGCATGACGGATCACCGTATTAACCTGACACTTTATGCGTTGGGGCAGGTTATGCAGGGTGATTTGGATGAAACCATTGATGCATTGCAAGCTGATGCTCAGGCCACATTGCTGGCCGAGATGGGCGCGTGAGCGACGACTTAACTGGTTCGGTTTTAGTCCTGGATGCGACGCGTTTGCTGAATTCGGCAGGCGTCCCCGATGCAGCCCGTGATGCACGTAGGTTATTTTCCCATGCGATGGGTGTGGATGCCAGCAGATTGACCTTAACGTTGCCAGAGCCGGTTGCTGCCGATGACGCTGCGGTTTTTGAGGCCTTGGTCATGCGTCGCCAAAACAGAGAACCGGTGTCGCACTTGATTGGTAAACGCGCATTTTATGGCCGCGACTTTGCTGTCACGCCTGCCGTGCTTGATCCGCGCCCCGAAACGGAAACCTTAATCGAGGTTGCGTTGCGATCTCATTTTACCAAGTTGATTGATCTGGGCACGGGATCCGGCTGCATCTTGGTCACGTTGCTGGCCGAGGTTCCGTGCGGACAGGGGATCGGTGTTGACCTAAGCCGGTCGGCCCTGAAAGTAGCTGCGCGCAATGCCCAGACCCACGGTGTCGCGGACCGTGCATCATTTCAGTCGGGTGATTGGCTGGATGGAATAAATGGTCCCTTTGATCTGATTGTCGCCAACCCGCCCTATATTGCAGCCGACGAGATGGCTGGGCTTAGCCCCGAGGTGATACAGTTTGAACCGCAAATGGCTTTGACTGACTTTGCCGATGGGCTGACGCACTACCGCCGGATTGTGACCCAAGCAGTGCCACTTTTGTTGCCTGATGGGCGGTTGATCGTTGAAATTGGACCTACACAGGGCGGGGCGGTGTCCCAGATGATGACGCGGGCAGGCCTGTGTCATGTCACGGTTATTTCTGATTTGGATGGCCGCGACCGTGTTGTCAGTGCCCAGTTGGCAGGTTTCACGCGTGAAAAGCGCGGATAATGGCCTAATTTCATATATTTGCGTAATTTGTGCTTGCCCTGTGTGTGCCGCCGTTGGTATTGTTTTGTCATCGCACGGTTGAACCGCAGATTTTAATGTTCCGTCGATAGTCGCCATAACATCGCAAGGTCTTAGATATCCGCCAACGGTTGGCGCGCAGAGACCTAAGCGCAAAGCAAAAGCCTAGAGCTTGACGAAAGCAATTTCATGAGATCAACGAAGTCACGGTCACGCGGCAATAAAAACCGCAGCAATAACCGGCCGACAGGCGGGAGCATCATCAATCGGGTGTTCGACAGCTCTGGTCCTGATGGCAAGGTGCGCGGCACGCCGCAGCAGATCATCGAGAAATACAATCAGTTGCACCGCGACGGTGTTTTGTCTGGTGACCGTGTGGACGCCGAAAACTTTGCCCAACACGCGGAGCATTACACGCGGCTGTTGGCAGAAGCCCAACGCGAAGTTGACAGCAAGCGTGACGAGCAAGAGGCGCAGAACCGTGAACGCCAAGCTGAACGTGATCGCGAACGCCAAGATCGCCTAAAAGCGCAAGAGGCCGCAGCAAACGATCCGGCGAATGCGGAACAGCCAGAGGTTGCTGATACGCGGTCTGCAGATACGCGGCCGACAGATAATCGGTCTGCTGATGTGAGACCTGCTGATCCAGAACCTGCGGATGTTGGACTTGTCGAGACGCCAGAAGCGGCAGAGGTTGATAAACCAACCAAGCCAGCGCGAAAGCCACGGCAGCGCAAACCGCGCCCGCCAGTTGATACCGCGCCAGAGGCCGCTGAATAATTATCAAACCCGTCGCATTGCGGCGGGTTTTTTATTTGAAGGGATGCAATCTGATGACTGCACGTGATTTTTGGAACAAAATGGCAGATCGATATGCTGTGCGTCCTGTCGGTGATGCTGCGTCATACGAGGCGACATTGTCGCTGACGCGGACTTATCTTACATCGTCGTCGCAGGTATTGGAAATTGGGTGCGGCACCGGATCGACGGCACTGCGCCTTATGGCTGATGCTGGCCAAATCCAAGGGACCGACATTGCAGATAAGATGATCGCGATTGCGGCTGCAAAAACCAAGGATGTAGAATTCTCTGTTGCGGGTTGTGATGCGGGCCCTGACGGTCCGTTTGATATGGTGATTGCTTTTAATCTGCTGCACCTTTTGGACGATGTTCCAACGACATTGGCGCGCGTGTCTGCGCAGATCAAGCCCGGCGGAGTATTCGTATCTAAATCTGACGTGCTAGGTGAGGGAGCTTATCATCTTGCCCGCATTCCGGTTGCCCTGATGCGTTTGTTTGGCAAAGCGCCATATGTGAAATTCATGAACCGCGCGACGTTGGACCGTATGATCACCGATGCAGGGTTGGTGATTGAAGATGCCCATCAGTTGCCTGAAGGTAGCCGCAACCGCATGATTATTGCCCGCAAACCCTAGGCATCAAATGCGCGGGCCAAAGCGCAAAACTCTTCGAGGCTCAATTGTTCTGCCCGTTCTGTTGGTTTTATGCCCGCAGATTTTAGATACTCTTCGGCATCTGGTGACAGGGACTTCAATGCAGATCGCAGCATTTTACGACGCTGGTTGAACGCGGCTGCCACAACGCGGTTCAACGTTGCGGGGTTTGCTTCAAACCGTGGTGCGGGCAGGGCGCGCAGATGCACGACTGCTGATGATACTTTTGGCGGTGGTGTAAACGCCTCTGGCGGCAGGTCCATCACGATGCTGGGGTCTGATCGCCACTGTGCCAATAGTGCCAAGCGACCATATGCCTTGGTTCCCGGCTGTGCGACGATACGTTGTGCCACTTCGCGTTGAAACATCAATGTCAGGCTGTCCCAGAATGGCGGCCATTGGGGTGGTGTAAGCCAGCGCACCAGCAATTCCGTACCGACGTTATACGGTAAGTTTGCCGCAACTTTGATCGGTGGTGTCAGGTGCGCGAGCGGGTTTACATCAAGGGCGTCGCCGTTAATCGCTTGCAAACGTCCCGGATAGGCAGCTGCGATTTCGTCCATGACAGGCATGCAACGCGGGTCTTTTTCAATTGCCAGCACGCGGCGCGCACCTTCGGCGAGCAACCCGCGTGTCAGGCCGCCTGGTCCGGGGCCAATTTCAAGCACATCCGCACCCGTCAAATCACCTGCCAGCCGCGCGATTTTAGCGGTCAGGTTCAGGTCGAGCAAAAAGTTCTGCCCAAGTGATTTTTTCGGGGCCAAGTCATAGGTCGCAATGATGTCGCGCAATGGCGGAAGGTTGTCGATACTCATGGTTTTTTCCGAGCCCAAATATGTCCGCAGGAGGTTCCGCCAGTCTTAAACATCGCGTGCGTTTGCCATTGTGCGGGCCATTCGCAAGGCCGCGATCATTGACGTTGTATCGGCCATGTCGCGCCCTGCAATATCAAATGCAGTACCGTGGTCGGGGGATGTGCGCACAAATGGCAGGCCCAACGTGACGTTCACACCGCCTGAAAAGTCGAGCGTCTTAATCGGGATCAAGGCTTGGTCGTGGTACATGCAAACTGCGACGTCATAGGATTTGCGCGCAGCGGCGTGGAACATGGTGTCAGCCGACATTGGACCAATTATATCCATGCCCTGTGTACGTAGCGCGTCCAAGACCGGAGTGATCATTTCAATTTCCTCATGCCCCATTTTGCCGTCTTCGCCTGCATGTGGGTTAAGGCCTGCCACAGCAATACGCGGCGACGATATCCCGAAATCGCGCCGCATAGCGGCATGGGTGATCAAGATCGTATCTGTTAGTAGGCTGGCAGTAAGTTGCGTGGATACGTCTGCCAGAGGGATGTGAATGGTGGTCGGCACGACACGCAGCATGTTGGACGCCAACATCATCACAACGCGGTCTGTGCCAGCTAAGGCCGCCAGATATTCAGTGTGCCCAGGATAGGCAAAATTGGCCCCGTCAATAAGTGCTGCTTTGTGAATAGGGGCTGTGCAAATTCCATCGGCAAGGCCGTTTTTTACCAATTCAACTGCCTTAGTGATTGACGCAATCACACCCTGTGCATGTGTCCTATCAGGCACACCTGCGACCGCTGCATTACCAAAGTCGTGGGCCAAGACGGGCAGGGCGTTTGCAGATACAGCTGCCGCGCCCACTGCGTCACTGATCACTTTGAATTGGGCACCTTTTGGCAGGTGCTGTGGGTCACCGATCCACACAAATGTGTCTTCGCCACGCAGGGCGTCCCACGCCTTATAAGCAATTTCAGGCCCGATACCCGCTGGTTCGCCGCAGCTTATTGCAATGGGTTTACGCGCATTCATCGGGTTGTGATGGTCGCCGATAATCGCAAATCTTCCAGCAATGCGTCGGCAAAACCTGCAAGCCGTTGACTGCGCAATTGATTACGCACGGCGTCTGGGTTGATGCCGTCGCTGGCTGCATTTGTGCGTCCGCAAAGCATCAGGAACATCAGTGTTTGGCCATTGCTGCGTGTCAGGTTGTAAGACGCCTCATCTGTATCCAGACGCGCAAGCTCAATGGCGACATCTTGCGGGATATCCGCAGGCGCAAGGCTTTGACGCTCGAGCACATTTTCGGATAACCCTTTGGCTTCACCGTAAAGATCGTCGCAGGTATCAACGCTGTCGGCCAGCTTTTGTGCGGCGCGCAGACCTACATCTGATTGTCCGCCAGCGAGGTAGAATGCTGCATAGTCGATAGCTGTGGGTGCTACGGTTGCGGCTTGGACTTCGCGGATGGCCCGCATTTGGAATAACGCGACGCCGTTTGTGATTGGCAAAGGTGCCGTGACTTCACCCGGAGACAGGCCAAGGATCAGACTTTGCAGTTGTGGCGGATAGTTGGTGATAGGCAACCATCCTAAACGTCCACCGTTGCCTTTACTTGGCAGGGCTGACACCCGGCGCGCTTGTGCCTCGAATGCGGATGTTGATCGCAATTGGCTGATCCGCTGGGCGGTGGCCATGGCTTGGGCTGCACGTGGCGGCGGGGCTGCGATGATAATCTCAGACAGCAAGACTTCGATGGCGGACCCACCTGATCCAGTTTGCGCAATTGCACGGTCTACGTCGGCATCTGTGATCGTCACCCGCGATCCAAATCGGTTGCGGATATAGTCGCGCCAGCTGACGCCAGTGCGCACAAAATCGCGCAACGTTTCTTCGGATACGCCGTTCGCACCGAGGAGTTGTATGAATTGATCAAGCTCAAGATTGGCCCGACCTGCAAATTCACCCATGGCATTGCGCAGGCTTTCTTCGGTCATGCGCAGACCTGCGCGGGCAAGCTGGCCCTCTTTTAGGCGATCTTCAATCAGGGCTTCTCGGGCGACTTTGTCCAAATCACCTGAGGTCCGAAAGACTTCAAGCATGCGCTTGCGCTGGTCTAACTCAAACCCTGTGATTGCGCGGTCATTGACCGTAATTACGGGTTGGAACGTGCCTTGTGCTGTGGTCTGTGACCCCAGTATCAGGGTCAAAGCGAGAATGAAAAAGCGCATTTGTCTGCCTCTTGTCTTAGGTTACGGGGCGCAGGTTGCGGCGGGTCCCGCGCTACCTTTTGCCGAAAATCCGTTTAGCGATACCGACAGCCCATAGCTGGTCGATGCATCTACTGTAGTTGATGATGTATACCTGCGCGAGACCGAAAGATCGACCGTCACACATTCGTTTTTATATTGCATGCCCGCGCCTGCAAACGCCGGTTGGTCATTTGCCACATCATAGCGCGTTTCAAGGTTGACGGCCCATGCCGGCGCAAGTTGGATTGTGCTATCAAGCGTCCATTCAGAAACGGCGTCTGGTCTGCTTTCTGTGGCATCGGCCGCCTGCCAGATATAAGCGGCGTTTAAGTCGACCCAGTCGTTTTGCCAACCAAGTCGCGTGGCTGCCCGTGTTATGTTTGCGTCGTCATCAAACAGGGTCCGCCCGTCGATTTCAAAGCCGGACGTGGCAGTGTACTGCCCTGCCAAAAGCCAATCCGAGGATGTTCCATCTAGCCCAGACGATGGGTTGAACGCCACTATGTCAGTGTCGCGCAAGATGCGCCCAAAGGTCAGGGTGGACGCAGCACCCTGTGCCCCAAATCGTGTCCAAACAGCCCCTATGACCGTTTGCGTGCCAACCTCGACCGCGTCATCGCCGGTAAAACGGGCGGCGTCGAACAGGTTTGCTTGGTCGAGCTCGGACCGTGTGCTGTCCTCATTCGGAGGTGTTACCCCATATGCATCAGACCACGTGAACGCGATTGTAGGCTCTAGCAAGTGTTGCGTGCCGTTGGCTGTTGTGGTGGCGAGCGGATACTGCAACGTCAGGCCAACATGAGGTACAACGCGCACGCCATTGTCATAACTTGTATCGTTATTGACGCCGTACCAATCAGCCCGCACACCTGCATCTGTCTGGACAACCAGCCCACTGCGTGTGACCCAATCGCGTGTCACGCTTGCGTTTGCACCGGCGCGGGATACGTCTCGGGCGCCGTCCGGGTTCGTCGTTCCATATCTGTATACCGTGTCTGCAGACGCCCCATACCGAAATGTCGCGCCAGAGATCAGTTCTGCACGGTTTTCATACGATATACTGCCAGTGATCGGGGGCAGCGATGCGTTGTCTTCGTCATCGCGTAGGGTTTGGTAATAGGTCAGATTTGCTTGGGTCAAGTCGGTTTCGCGGACCCGCAGCAAGGTGATCGCGCTGTCGAGCCGATCTTTGTCTGAATAGCCGTAATCCAACAAATACGCATTGTCCGAGGCGGATTCGACATCGAATGTTAATGCATAGTCTTGGCCGAGGTCAAAAGCGCCTTGGGCAAAAAGATAGGACCGCGCGCCGTCACTTAGCGTATCTTCACTGATGGCGGCATCGACAGTCAGCGTACCGCGAAAGAATGCTTGTCGGTACTTCCCCTCAAGCGTGCGGGTTTCGGCAGACAGGTAGGGGGTCAATGTAACGTCGCGGTGGTCGCCAATCCGAAAGAAATACGGGACTTTCAGGCCGGTTCCCAATTGGTCAGTTGTTTTCAGCGTCGGGATCAGCAGCCCCGTCGCCCGCGTCAGCGTTGGATCAGGCAGGCGCATCCGTGGCAACCATAAAACCGGCGTCCCGCGGATCAGGAACTGCGTGTCCGTAAAGTAAAGTTGCTGCGCATCCTCGTCATGCACAACCTTTTTCGCGCGGATTTCCCACAACGGCGCGCGCGTTCCACAAATTTTACACGATGTAGCCGCCACCTTGTATAGCTGGCTATAACGTCCGTCCACGCGGTCAATCTGATTGGCTGCAAGTTGCAATTGTTGGTCAAGGACAAGTCGCGCGCCGCGCAGCATGCCGTTTTCAAGCTTCGGATCAAGCGACGCCCTGTCTGCGGTGATGATCGTGCCATCCGGGGCTTGGATCAGGATCGGCCCTATGATGGTCAGCCTGTCTGACGCTTGATCATAGATCACTTGCGCCGCCGATAAACGGGTCCCGTCATAGAAGACTTCGATGTTGCCGCTCGCGACCAATTGGCTGCCGCCTTGCACGGTGACTGTGTTGGCCACAAGGGTTGCCGCCCCTTGGGACAGCGCCAGTGTTGGAAATAACCAAAGGAAGGCAAGGAGTGCGCGCATTAGCCGTCCTCTTGATGCAAAAGCATGCCAAGCGAAAGCCCGATTGCAGCCAAAGGCGGGGCCCATGCGGCCAACAAGGCGGGCAATTGCCCGTTTTCACCCAAAACCTGCGCAAAGTTACGGATAAAGTAGACCGCGAATGACAACAAGATTGCGAAAAGGACCATCATGCCCGTCCGGCCACCGCGTTGGTGGCGCAGCGTAAAGCTTGCCCCAATCATGACCATCGCCACAAGAAACAACGGCAATGCCAGTTCCATTTGGAACCAGACTTGATGCCGTTGCGCCGAGAATCCTGCGGTTTGCAATCTGTTGATAAAGGCGGGCAAGTCCCAGATTGGGATTGAAGACGGCGTTCCAAAACTATCGCGAATCTGGCTGGCTGTCAGGGTGGATGGAATTTCCAAGGTTGCGTGGATCGTCGCGCGTGCTTCTGCGTTGGTGCTACCGCCTAGCGGCCAGCTTTTGGCGCCCTGTGCCAACCATGCGCCGTTTTGCAAGGTTGCGCGGGCTGCCTCGATCCGGCGGGTGGGCCCCGCATCGCCCGCAAATGTAATGAAGGTGACGTCGCTTAGAACTGTACCGTCCAGATTGGCGCTGCCCGCCCGGATGACTGTTTGCCCGACCGCATTCCCCTGACGGAGCCAAAGACCGGATGCGCCAAGTGATAGAACAGAGCTTTCTCCACGTAGTGCATCGCCGCGTTCTTCGTATTGCCGCGATGTGGCCGCCACAATCGGGTTAAGGATCGCGACGGATAGGACGCCGATGGTGAGTGCCACGAGCAATGGCGAAATCAGTGCGCGCAATGCGGAACGTCCTGCCGCCCGTGTGACAACCATTTCAGATGATCGGGCCAATCCAAGGAATAATGCGATCGTGGCCAAAATCATAATCAGCGGCAAGATTCGGTAAATCCCTTGCGGTACATTCAGCAGCGTGAGGGACAGCACATCACCAAAGCTGGCGTCAACCCGCGCGTAGCGGCGCAGCTGTTCAACGAGATCAAGGAACACCATGATCAAAAAGAACACGCCAAACAGGCCCAAAAAGGTAACTGCGAAACGTTTGGCAAAGTAGCGATGCAGGATCATGGCAGCACCTCGGCGCTTGGGCGGCGTTTGAACAAATAGGGCCTCGTGGATGCAAACAGTAAGCACCAAACGATGACTATTCCCACGACGCTTGGCAGATAGGACATGAACCAAAGTGAAGCGTCTTGGCGGGCCATGTTTAAACCAACAGTTTCCACAGCTTTAATCACGATGATTAGAAATACAGCAAGAATGATCTGTCGCCAGACGCCAAAACGGCTGAACCCGCCAACCATGAGGGCCGCAAACCCAAGCAGGGATGCGACGAGCCCCAGCACCGATTGGCTGAACCTATCATGTGCCGTCGCCAGCAATCGCGCAGCACTTTGACCTGTCTCAACCTGAAGCGTGGGGGACGCCGTGAGCAGTTCAACCGTGCCAACTTGTGACGCGCGCCGTCCTTCATTGGGGCCAACCTGAATGAATGCGCCGATATTATAGGCAAAATCTTCAAACGTTGTGGTGAACAGCTTTTGGTCAGCAGTGCGTAATGTTTGGGCCAACCCGTTGATCATTACCAGTTGCGCGTCGCCATCCGTGCGCACAAGAAATGCTTGTGACGCTGTATAGGTAACATGGCTTTTGGGGTTGCGGATGTCTGACAAAAATATGTTCTGCAATTCGCCGTTTGGCGTGATGTCGCTGATGTAGAATGTGATCCCGTCGGCAGGTTCAATAAATCTGCCTTCGGTCAATAAGCGGGCGGTGACGTTTTGTGCAATCTCGGCTTGGCGGACTTCGAGTTGCGCCAGCGACTTTGGGACCAGCACATGCATCAGTACGGTCATAAGCATCATAACGATCAGTCCGAAATACATCACAGGCCGCGCCAGCCTGAATGCCGAATAGCCGGTTGCCTGAACGACGACCATCTCAGATTCTGATGTCATGCGGTTGGTCACGTAGACCGCTGCTGCAAAGCCAGCGAGCGGAAGCGCCAACCGGATAACAGCGGGCAGGGACAGGGCTGTGAATTCCAAAAAAACCGCCGCTGATTGCCCATCTGCGATCAGTTGATCAAACAGCACAACCGCGCGGTTGATCCAATAGACCATCACCAGCACAAAGCTGAAAAAGCCGAACAGCACCATAAGCTGCGACAGCATATAACGGTCAAACCGTGCCACGTGGCCCATCCCCCTGATTGGCGCTACATATTGTGTGTTAAACTAGCCTAAGCCCGCGTTGGACAAAACCGTATTCTGGTAAATTGACAGGTGGCGGGCTAGGTATTGCCGAAAGCTATCAAATTAGGACCTGTTTCCCATGACTGCATTGACCGATTTCACGTTTTCCGCGACCAATCTGGGCCAAATAGCTGACTGGGATGGTACGATTGCCATTTTTGTAGGCTCTGACGCCAAGTTGGATGCCTGCGCGCGCAAAGTGAACACGCTTACCCGCAAGACCGTCGACCGGTTTGTTGCAAGCGAGGCGTTTGATGGGTTGGCGGAAGGTGACGCTGTGCGTTTGGCGTATCCTTCGGGGCTTTCGGCTGCTGCGATCATTGTGGTCAAGCTAGATCGCAAACCGACCCAAGACGCTGCGCGCTCAGCAGGCGCCGCGCTCGCGCAGGAAAAAGGGCCGCATGCAATGCTGGTGCTTGCAGGCAATCTAGGCTGTGTAGATGATATGGCGCTAGGGTTGTTGTTGCGCGATTATGCATATGTGGATCATATGACAACAGAGCAAATGCCGCGTGGCGCAGTGACTTGCATGATGTCCAAACCTGATGCTGTGGATAAGCAATCCCTGCGCGCTGTGGCTGAGGGCGTTTTTTTTACCCGTGATTTGACAAATGCCCCTGCAAACGACTTGACTACCTCCAGTTTTGCGGACCGGTTGGCGCAAATGCAATCCCTAGGACTTAAGGTTGAAGTTTTAGAGGAAGACCAGTTGGAAACACTTGGCATGGGCGCATTGCTTTGCATTGGTCAAGGGTCGGCTAGCCCGTCTAAAGTGGTGGTTATGCAATGGAACGGTGGCGGTAACGCTACCCCACTTGCGTTGGTCGGCAAGGGCGTTGTGTTTGATACAGGCGGCATTAGCATCAAACCCGCTGGCGGTATGGAAACCATGACCATGGATATGGGCGGTGCTGGTGTTGTGGCAGGCGTCATGAAAACGCTCGCGCTGCGCAAAGCGGCAGTGAATGTTGTTGGCATCGTTGGTATCGTGGAAAACATGCCGTCCGACCGCGCCGTGCGTCCTGGTGATGTTGTCACATCCATGAAGGGCGACACGATCGAGGTGATCAGTACCGATTCCGAAGGGCGCATGGTTCTGGCCGATGTGATGTGGTACGCCCAAGAGCGATTTAAGCCAGTGGCCCTTATCAACTTGGCGACCTTGACAGGGGCGATCATCGGAAGCCTTGGATATGAAAAGGCAGGCGTGTTTTCAAATTCGGATGAATTAAGCAGTGCTTTTCTAAAAGCAGCCGGAGCCGAGAGCGAAGGTGCGTGGCGCATGCCGATGTCTCCTGGGTATGATAAACTGCTCAACAGCCGCATTGCGGATATGAAAAACAACGGTGGTCGCCCCGCTGGGGCGATTACGGCGGCACAGTTTCTGGCGCGGTTTGTCAAAAAAGACATGCCGTGGGCACATTTGGATATTGCGGGTGTCGCATATGTTAAGGGGTCTACAACGCTGGCGCCAGCCGGTGCAACGGGTTGGGGTGTCCTGACATTAAACCGATTTATTTCAGATAATTGCGAGGCATAAGTGGGCGCTGTATATTTCTATCACCTGACCGAAAACCCGCTTGAAGACACGTTACCAATGCTTGTGGGCAAAGCCCAAAGCGCTGGTTGGCGCGTACTGGTCCGGGGTCGCAACGCTGCGGTTTTGCAGCGGTTGGATGCACGGCTGTGGCAAGGTGCGCCGGCATCGTTTCAACCGCATGGCATGGCCGGCGGCCCGCATGATAACAGCCAGCCCGTTTTGTTGGGCGTTGATACGCCTGCGGACGGGTTTGGGTGTATTATGTCGGTGGACGGCGCTGCAGTGACGGCGGCAGAGGTCGGTTTGTCGATGCGGACTTGCGTGCTTTTTGACGGATATGACCAAGAGGCTCTGGCTCTGGCGCGGACCCAATGGAAGGCGCTGACAGGTGCCGGATGTGAGGCCCAATATTGGGCGCAGGATATGGGATCTTGGGTCAAGAAAGCTGAAAGCGCGGGCGCCTAAAATCTGAATTCGGGGTCAAAGTCGACGGGCAGTTCTGACGGCGTTGCCGTGCATGCGACGATGCCCATGAATGCCAGAATAATGATGTATTTCATGGGGTTGCGTCCCTATCTTGAGAGTATAAGTTGACCGTCTTTGATTGTTATGCTGTCAAAATTATTCAAATAAGTCATCCCCAAAAGCGACCCGTTCATCTGCCCGTCATTGACGACCGCACGCACGCGGGTGTCGGTGATTGCACCAAGACTGACTGTATCAAGCCGCACGGCGGCGGTGCGCACTGTGCCGTTGGCTGTATTGGCGGTGCCAAGGTAGGACAATGCCAGCGGGTTCAGCCCGATGCGTTTTGCGTCCTCTTGGGTCAGAACGACTTGGGTCGCCCCCGTATCGACGACAAACTCGATGGGCACCTCGTTAATTTCGAGCGTCAGGTAATAATGCCCATCACGTGCGCGGGGCAGCACGATTGTGGTGCCATCCACTACTGATTGGCGTGGAGTGATCGTGCGTTGAATTTCGGGCCACATGCCGATCACGGCAATCGCACCCATGAAGATCAGAACCCATATACCCATTTGTTGCAACATTTTGCCAATATTGGTTCGGCTGGCCAGCACATATGATAGCAAAAGTGCGCCCCCCAAAAGGGACAGATAAATGGCGTCGGCTGTTTGATCACTGCTCATGTCAAATCATATAGGGCTTAGGTGGCCATTCCAAAAGTCTCTAGCAGACCATCAAGGATGAATTGTATTGCAAGCGCTGCCAAAAGCATTCCCAGAAGGCGGGTCAAAATGTTCAGGCCGGTTTTCCCCAAAAGCCGTTCAAGCACGGGGGCTACAATAAACGCCAACAGTACGGTGAGCAGGACCGCAAACATCACAGCGGCGATTGCAGCCATGTCAGCGGCACCTTCAGCTTGGCCAGCAAGCAAGATGATTGTTGTGATTGCACCAGGGCCCACGATCAGCGGCATCGCAAGCGGAAACACAGATGGATCGTCGGCTTGGTGGACTTCAGCGGCATTATCCTCGCGCCGGACTTGGCGTTTCTGGAACAGCATTTCGAGCGCGGTGAGGAATAGCAGGACACCGCCTGCAATACGGAACGCGGACATTGAAATGCCGATAAAACCCAGCAATGCCTCGCCCAAGAACAAGAACCCTAGCATCAATACCGCCCCGATGAGGCAGGCCCGCACTGCGATAATACGCCGTTGCGACGTGGTCATGCCGCTGGTCAGGGCCAGAAATATGGGTGATAGGCCCATCGGGTCGATGATTATGAACAGCGTTGTGAAGGCTGCAATCAAGGCTGGTAGGTCTGTCAAGGTAAGCCTCCTGCGCGGAAGGACCCCCGCGCTGATATTTGGTTAACCAAAGTTGATCAGGATTTTTGCGCCCGTTCAAGCCTTTCAAGCGATTGCATCCATATCGCTTCGGCGCGTTCAAGCGCGTTCATGACTTCGGCGTATTTCGCGTTCCAAGTCGCAAGCTCGCCTGCTTTACCTTCTTCGTAAAGCGCAGGGTCAGCGAGTTTTTTAGCAAGTTTATCGCGCATCTCGTTGATTTTCTTGACGCGCTCTTCGCCTTTTTTGGAATCAGACCGCATGGCTTGCAGCTGTTCTTTGCTGGCAGTCTTTTTCTTTTCAGCGGGCTTAGGCTTATCTTTGCCTTTTGGTTTATCAGGCGTCAGCAGCATTTTACGGTAGGCTTCGAGGTCATCGTCATAGGATGTGACATGCCCGTCTTTGACGAGCCACAGACGGTCGGCGACCATCGATAGCAAGTGCATGTCGTGGCTGACGAGGATCACAGCGCCAGTATAGGCGGTGAGCGCGTCAACCAATGCTTCACGCGATTCGATATCAAGGTGGTTTGTCGGCTCATCAAGGATCAGCAGATGCGGGGCAGGGAGCGTGGCAAGTAGCAGCGACAGACGCGCCTTTTGCCCCCCGGACAGACGGCCAACTTCGGTGTCGGCTTGATCAGCGCCAAGACCGAAACCTGCAAGGCGTGCACGCAGGCGTGCTTGGCCTTCGGACGCACGTTCGCGCATCAAGTGCTCAAGCGGTGTCTCATCGACGTAAAGTTCATCAACTTGGTGCTGCGCAAAGAAACCGATCCGCAGTTTGTTGGACGTGACCATGTTGCCGCTTGCGATTTGCAGGCGGTCAGACAGCATTTTCGACAGCGTTGACTTGCCTTCGCCGTTACGGCCAAGCAGCGCGATGCGGTCATCTTGGTCAATGCGCAGGTTCAAGTCGCGCAGAATGATAGTCTCGCCGTAGCCGACAGATGCGCTTTCGGTTGCGATAATCGGGGGTGATAATTCTTCGGGCTTTGGGAATGTGAAAACGGTACGTGCCACATCTTCTGGTGCGCGGATCGTTTCCATCTTTTCCAATGCTTTCACACGAGACTGGGCTTGTTTGGCTTTGGATGCTTTCGCTTTGAAGCGGTCAACAAACGCCTGCAGGTGTTCGCGTTTCGCGTCCTGCTTTTTTGCAGCGGACGCCATGAGCGCGCGTTTTTGAGCGCGCTGCTTGGCGAACATGTCGTAGGTACCTGTGTAGTAAATCAGGCCCTTGTCTTCGAGGTGTAAAATGCCACCGACAGAGCGGTTCAGCAGTTCACGGTCGTGGCTTACGATCAGAACGGTATGCGGGTATTTCGTTAGGTAGGCTTCAAGCCAAAGCGCGCCTTCAAGGTCGAGATAGTTGGTCGGCTCGTCGAGGAGCAGCAGATCAGGTTCTGAGAACAGCACAGCGGCCAAGGCCACACGCATCCGCCAACCACCAGAGAAGGCAGAGCAGGGTTTTAGCTGTTCTTCGTGCGTAAAGCCAAGGCCACGCAGGATGGATGCGGCGCGGGCTTCGGCGGACCATGCGTCGATATCGACAAGGCGGGTCTGCACTTCTGCGATGCGGGATGGATCGGTGGCTGTTTCAGCCTCGGCCAGCAAAGATTCGCGTTCAACATCTGCGCGCAGCACGGTGTTGATCAGCGATACCTCGTTGCCGGGAACCTCTTGGGACACGCCGCCGATTTTCCAACCCTTGGGCATGTTCACAGCGCCAGTGTCGAGCACCATTTCGCCGCGGATGATTTTAAACAGCGTCGTCTTGCCAGACCCGTTACGACCCACAAGGCCGACCTTATGGCCAGTCGGGATGGTGACAGATGCGTTTTCGACCAATGTGCGGCCAGCGACGGAATATGTGATGTCTGATATTTTAAGCATGGGGTCGCTTTGCCTGATGTTGGGCCTGCCGTCAATCACCGCTTTTCAAGTCATAGGTGCCATGTTAGTTCGCGCGCATCAATTCACGCGGGCACAGCCCCGATCATCAGCAAAAAGAGGCCCATCATGGCAATTCAACGTACATTTTCTATCATCAAGCCAGACGCGACAAAGCGTAACCTTACAGGCGCAATCGCAGCTAAATTTGAAGCCGCCGGCCTGCGCATCGTCGCATCCAAGCGTATTCAGTTGTCTTTGGCACAAGCGCAAGAATTCTACGGTGTGCATTCCGAGCGTCCGTTCTTTGGCGAATTGACTGAATTCATGATTTCCGAGCCAATTGTTGTTCAGGTTCTTGAAGGCGAAGACGCAATCGCGAAAAACCGCGAAGTTATGGGTGCGACTAACCCTGCCGACGCAGCAGACGGTACAATCCGTAAAGAATTTGCACTGTCCATCGGCGAAAACTCCGTTCACGGGTCGGATGCACCGGAAACAGCAGCTGAAGAAATCGCATTCTTCTTCTCCGGTCTTGAACTGGTTGGCTAATTTAGCGTCACGCTAAGTTAATGAAATTAAAAAAGCCGCTGCGCAAATAATGCGTGGCGGCTTTTTTTGGAAAGCATCGTCCGCAATGCGGGACTTAGCGGTCGTCGGTCCTACGAAATTCAAGGTCTGCTCTAAGGTCTAGCGCCTATCAAAGGCCAGTTTGGCAGCTAGTCCTACGAAGACAAAACCAGTGATATATTGAAGGCAGTTTGCCGCCTTGGTGTTTCGGGCCAAGAAGCGTCCTATTCCGCCCGCAAACATTCCTATCAGAGCATTTATGATGGTTCCGCCAACATTAAGGATCATGCCGAAAATCAGGAATTGAAGAAACACCGACCCTTGGTTTGGGTCAACGAACTGTGGAACTAGGGCCAACATAAAAATCGCAACTTTCGGATTTAGCAGGCAAACCCAAACCCCATCTTTCCACGCCTGCCAACTTCTAGAAAAGCCAAGGTCTTTTGACTCAAGCGCACCGATCGGCGTCGTGAACGCCTTAAGGGCGAGGTACAGAAGGTAGCCGACGCCAGCCCAACGGATAAGTTCAAAAGCAATCGGGTTTGCAGCAATAAGCGCGGCCAATCCCAAACCGCCTGCAAGCGCGTGTATGAACGAACCAGTCGCTATTCCTAGCGATGCTGCCATTCCAGCTTTGGGACCAGACTTTGCTCCCTGACCAAGACAAAACAACATGTCCGCGCCCGGTGTCAGATTTAGGGCGAGTGCAACGGGAACAAAGACTAAGAGGGTGTTCAGATCAATCATGTGGCAGACGGTATGCCTAAACTTTTTCTGGCGCTACAAGAATTCGCCAGACAAGACATTCATCCCGCAGCATAAGGTACTTAGGGCTCGGAGCGGACTTTTGTGTGCTTTACATTGCATGCATAATGCGCGGGTCGCGATGCTTATATTTGTAGTGATTACATTACTCTATGTCGATAACGCCGATACGGTTGAGGAATGCCTCTAGTTCGGACCGTTCTACATCAAATGTTGCGGCTTTTATTTTGTCGAAACGCACGCGAAGTGCATGTTTTTCATCACCTTTACAGTCATTCCATGGCCGTCCTTGCAGGGCCATGTGCAGGACATAGTACATGATGAAATGTGGGCGGTTGCCGGATTCCAGCAGGCGTGTGTAGGCTTCGTCGGCGCCCATATCGCGCAGTTGTGCTGCGGTGGTGATGCCAACGCTCATCAACGCTTTTTCTTGCGCGGGGCCGATGTTGCGGATGGTGGTCAGGTCAGACATGCCGCCACTTTAGACGGGGGCTGAAAAAAGGGCCAGTGGGCGGCTTTGTATCATCAGGGAGGACGGTGATATTAAGCTGTCCGCTGGCCGTCGTTATCGCAGGTCAGATGCTCGCGTAATCGGTAAAGACCGGTTTCGGCGGGGGAGAACCGCCGTTTGCCTGCGCAGGAGAGGGGCGCGGCGTTGCCGGTTGTGTAGAGCCGATGGGCTGTGACGTAGCCATTGCGTGTATCCTTGTCTGCCTCAGTTTGCGGAAGTTCCGCGGGCCTCTTAGTTGGACCATAAAGAAAGCCTTGCGCAGGAATTAGACCTGCGCAAGGCGTGATTGTGTCAACATTGTGGCACTGTGGCCGTCGTGTTACGCTCTTGGCTTGCGCGGCTTAGGCTTGCCACCCGGAGGCACGAAACGCTTGGATGTATCGTTTGCCTTTGCTTTTGGCTTACCGGATGCACCGTCTGACTTGCCTTTATAGCCTTCGGATTTGCCTTTGTAAGCTGGCTTTGGTCCGTCTGATTTGCCTTTATAGCCTTCAGATTTGCCCTTGAAGGCTGGCTTTGGGCCATCGGACTTGCCTTTATACGCTGGCTTTGGTCCGTCGGACTTACCCTTGTAGGCTGGCTTTGGTCCGTCTGATTTACCTTTGTAACCTTCAGCTTTGTACGGCTTTTTGGTTGTAACAACCGCATCGCCATGATCGCGGCGCTCTGGCTTGGCGAAGTTTGACTTTTTGTGGCGTGGCTTTTCGCGGCGTGCTTCATCACCGTCACCGCGCGGCTGGATTGCTGCCACGTTATCTTGGGCGGACGGCGGCGGTGTGGATGTGTCGCGTGGTTTACGCGGACGGTCATCACGGTTGTACGCAGGTTTGCTATCGCGATCGCGTGGTTTGTCGTCGTAATCACGTTTCGTTTTACGAGGGCCACCACGTTCGCCAAGATTTGGCGCGCTATCAAGGGCCGTTAATTTCGCCTGATTTTCCAAGGACATCGCCGAGCCCACGGATTTCAAGAAACCATCAACCGCACCTTCAGCGATTTCCACAAACGTTTCATTTGGCTGAATGCGGATCGCACCGATTTCGTTTTTGGTGATGCCGCCAGCGGTACAGATCATTGGCAACAACCAACGTGCTTCTGCTTTGCCTTCGCGGCCAACATCCACGGAGAACCATTTGGACGGGCCAAATTCTTTGCGTTCTTTTGGTGCGCGATCAGGGCGGTCGGGACGATCAGGGCGCTGTGGGCTGTCTTTGTAATCTGAAAGATGCTCTGGCGCGGAGTTGTTACCAGCGAACAGGCGCAAGTACGCGGCTGCGATTTTCTCTGCTGGGTGCAGGGCGACCAATTTCGCGGCAAACTCTGCGATATCCGCTGGGATGTCTTCGGTCCAAACTGGATCTTCGAGAAGGCGTTCTTGGTCGCGTGCTATGACTTCATCTGCGGTTGGTGGGTTGGCCCATGTGGCTTCTAGCTTGCCCCACGTCAGCAGGTTCATTGCCCGACGCTTCATTTTGGCAGGTGCGATCAGTGCTGACACACCTTTGCGACCCGCGCGGCCAGTACGGCCCGAGCGGTGCAGCAATGTTTCAGCGTTTGTTGGCAGCTCAGCGTGGATAACCAATTCGAGGTTCGGCAAATCGATACCGCGTGCCGCAACATCGGTTGCAACGCAGACCTTAGCGCGGCCATCGCGCATGGCTTGCAATGCATGCGACCGTTCTTGCTGGGACAGCTCACCGGACAAGGCCACGGTGGCAAAACCACGGTTGGACAGGCGGGTGGTTAGGCGGGTCACAGATGCACGGGTGTTACAGAACACAATCGCGTTTGGCGCATCATAGAACCGCAGTGTGTTGATGATCGCGGCATCAATGTCGTGGTTGGCCACGGACAGGGCGCGGTATTCAATGTCGCTGTGCTGGCTCTCTTTGGAAACCGTCGCAACACGTTCAGCGTTCTTTTGGTAAGATTTCGCAAGCTTCGCAATCGCGGCAGGCACGGTCGCAGAGAACATCAATGTGCGGCGTGTTTCAGGCGCTTCGCCCAAGATAAATTCAAGGTCTTCGCGGAAACCAAGATCAAGCATCTCGTCGGCTTCGTCCAAAACAATCGCACGGATTTCGGACATATCCATAGAGCCACGCATGACGTGGTCTTTCAAACGGCCTGGCGTTGCCACAACGATTTGCGCGCCGCGATTAAGGGTGCGACGCTCTTCGCGCATGTCCATGCCACCAACACAAGATGCCATGGTCACACCGGTGCCCGCGTAAAGCCATGCAAGTTCGCGTTTCACTTGCAATGCAAGCTCGCGTGTTGGTGCAATGCAAAGCGCCAATGGGCGGCCAGCGGGGCCAAAGTGGCCGTCATCATCAAGGATTGTCGGCCCGATCGCCAGACCGAAGCCTACGGTTTTACCGGACCCTGTTTGGGCGGAAACCAATAGGTCTTTGCCCTGCAGATCGGGGTCAATACAGGCTTCTTGTACAGGTGTAAGGGTATCATAACCCTGTTTTGCCAGTGCATCGGCAAGGGTTTGAATAATATTGGTCATAGTCAGCTTTCGGACGGATAAGTTTGCGCCCCACGTGCATCCGGCAGGTGGGTTCCATATAAACGGGCGCTAACTTGCTATCCATCGTCAAGTATCTGGCCCTAGCCTTGGCCACTAACATAGACGGTCGTATTGTCAAAGGATTAGGGCGTCATTCGGTCAAAAGCATAGCGGGTATGCTTTATTGTGTTGCCGGCCGTGCGGTCATCCACAACCAAGGTGTCGGCGCAGTGCGCCATTCCCAAAGTGCGAGCAACCGGTCGAGGTCGCTTGACCCATGCATCCATTTTGGCAAGGCAGCAGTATCAAGGTCGCGGTCTATGCGCGTGATTTTGTGGGTTGCTGCGAACCGATCTTGCAGCGTGCTGACGATAGTTCGGTCTGCATCTGGGTGACATTCGACCAAGATATCGGCAGCAAATAGCCCCGTAGCGCGGGCAGGATTAAGCAGCGCGCCTTCGGCCCCTTCGATATCGCAGATCACGACCGTGCGGTTCCGCGCGCAGATGTCAAAATCTGCATGGCTCATGATGCCACCGATTTCAACACGGTCAGCGACGCCATTCAGCGCCGCTAGCTTGGCGCATTTTTGCTGGGCGTTTGGATTGGCATCTCGCGCCCAGATGGTCGCATTAGGCAGGCGTCGGGCGAGGCCCACGGCATAGTATCCCTCGGCGCTGCCCACATCGATGATCAGATCAGGACCGCTTGCAACGATTTCGTCAATGACAGGCGCCAAAGATGGCTCGTAGCCGCCCAAAAGCCGGGGAACACCACCCCCTTCAGACGCTTGTACGCCGTAGTTCATGCCAGTGAACGGCCCGTGTTTAATGGTGTGGCCTGATTTTTGAATGACGGTGTTTTCGATCAATCGGGCACGCCATTTGGCAAGCAGCCGAAGCGCTTGGTTCAATTGGTCGCTGGTCGGGTCTGATCCAAGGATATCAAGCAGGGCGGCGTGAATGTTTTTGTTCAGTTGGGAAACAGGTTTCTTCAACTATCGAACCAAGCATCAATGCGGGTTTTTAGTGCGTCCCAAATCGCGGGTGCGCCGCGCATGACTTTGTCACCAACACGGGTTTGGATTTGATCGCGTGTCACATTGTAAGTCGTCCAACTTGCGCCGCCTGCTTCAAGGTTTGAGACGACGGGCTGCACGCGGTCGATTGATTTTGCGAATATGGCATCATCGGTCTCTGCGGCTTCAAATTCATCCCAAAGGGAACGAAAGCCGATACTTTGATCGTGCGGGAGAAGGCCAAAAATGCGGTCAGCTGCCTTTTGTTCCGCGGCGTCTTGCGCGGCTGGATTGCGGGCCGCGTCCGAATGGATTGGCACATCGCCAGCGTCAATCTCAACCAGATCATGTAGCAAAAGCATTTTGATGACACGGTCTACATTGACTGGTTTTGCCGCATGTTCCGCCGTAACCAGCGCATAAAGCGCGATGTGCCAGCTATGTTCTCCAGAATTTTCATGGCGTGAATTATCGTTAAGCATGGTACCGCGAAGCACAGATTTGAGTTTATCTGCCTCAATCAGGAAGCTGAGTTGCTGCTCAATCCGGTTGGTCATGCAGGCGCGCCATTGGTCAGGATTGCAGCCGACGGGATTTGATCGGGATTGATCAGAAACTTAACAAAGAAATCCGCCGTGCCGAATCCATCCCAAGGATAAAGCCCAAAGGTCGCGTTTGCGAAGGCTTCAATCACTGCGGGATCTTGGCGTTCTAGATTTGCGTAGCCATCAAGCTTGGCATCGCGCCACTTAAAAATGCTATTTATTTGCGGCAACTGTTCAAAGCCGTTTACAGCCCAGACACCTGTCTCGATCGCGTCGGAATTGATCAAAATCAGCGCCTGTAAGTCCGATAGCGAGAGAGCAGATATCGGGCTGTCCTTGCTGATTTGGCGCTTTGATATAGCGCAAAGGCAGCTTCCGGAGATTAACACATCGACGATTTGGCTTACGCAAAAGGTACCATCCAACAGGGGGATCAAAAACAGATCAGCCTGTTGTGGTGCCTTGGCCATGTGTTTACGCCCCGCGGGCGGCTGCCGAAGAGGCAAGCAATGCGCGCGCGCGGGTCTCGGCGCGGCGCACACGAATGGCCGTTGAATAGGCCTCGGCAAGTGATTGCGACGATGCTCCTAGCAGTTCGTTGATCTGTTCAACAATTTTGTCCTCGCCCGAGGCTGCTGCCTCGGCCAAGGCCATGTCTGCAAGTTCGTTTGCTGTTTTGTCGGTATAAGCTGACATCTAGCGTGTTGTCTCTGTCAGGCGGCGACGCACGTAGCTCTTTACGGTACCAATCATTGGATCCATGTACGGATCTTCAAAAAAGTGACCTGCGCCATCCATTTCGTCGTGGGTAACAGTGATGCCTTTTTGCTCGTGCAATTTGTTCACAAGCGTGACCGTGTCTGCTGGCGGTGCGACGCGGTCGGCTGATCCGTTGATGATCAGTCCTGAAGCAGGGCAGGGTGCCAAGAAACTAAAGTCATACATGTTCGCAGGTGGCGATACAGAGATGAAACCAGTGATTTCAGGGCGGCGCATCAGCAATTGCATGCCGATCCAAGCTCCAAACGAGAAACCTGCAACCCAACAATGTTTCGCGTTGTTGTTCATAGACTGCAAATAATCGAGCGCGGAAGCTGCATCAGACAGCTCGCCCACACCTTGATCGTATTCGCCTTGGGACCGGCCAACGCCACGGAAGTTAAACCGTAGAACCGTGAAACCCATGTTATAAAATGCGTAGTGCAAATTATAAACAACGCGGTTGTTCATGGTTCCACCAAATTGTGGATGCGGGTGCAAAACGATCGCAATCGGTGCATCGCGGTCTTTTTGTGGATGGTAGCGCCCTTCAAGGCGGCCTTCTGGGCCAGGGAAAATCACTTCGGGCATATCTGCGCCTTCTTATGCTTGTGGCTGATGGCTATTCTTGACGAAAACGCTCAGGCACTTTAGAAAGATTCTAAACAAGCGGGTTTGCCCCGCTCGTCGTGTCAGGTGCTCCTAGTGTGCGTAGGCGCTGACGTCAATAAAATTGCGCTTTTGGCGCGAGGGGATCGTTATGAAGTTAAGCACCAAGGGACGTTATGCGATGGTCGCACTTGCCGATCTGGCTTTGCAGCCCGCGGGAACGCTGGTGAACTTGACTGAGATTTCCAAGCGTCAAGACGTATCACTTGCGTATTTGGAGCAGTTGTTTGTGAAACTACGCCGTGCCGAATTGGTTATTTCAGTCCGTGGTCCGGGCGGCGGGTACCGCCTGTCGCGGCCTGCGTCTGACATTCGTGTGTCAGAGGTTTTGGGCGCTGTGGATGAAACTGTATCCGCCATGCACAAAGGGGCAGGTGCTTCTGGTGGTGCGTCTGGCAGCCGTGCCCAATCGTTGACCAACCGTTTATGGGAGGGGTTAAGTGCCAATGTATACGTGTTCTTGCACCAGACACGTCTTTCAGATGTCGTAGGCAATGAAATGGTCCCTTGTCCTGCGGTCCCTGCATTGTTTGAGGTGGTTGATGATGCGTAGCGTTGTTGGGAGCCTGCCCCCAAAGCCCCGCCATATTTGGGCTCGGAAAAGTTTATGAACCGTATTTATTTGGATCATAATGCCACGACCCCTTTAAGGGTTGAGGCACGGGACGCGATGATTGCTGCGATGGATGTCGTGGGCAACCCGAGTTCTGTGCATGCTGAGGGGCGTATCGCGAAAGGTTTGGTTGAAACCGCGCGCGCACAAGTCGCGGACGCAGTTGGTGCATCTGGCGCCGACGTGGTGTTTGTTTCAGGTGCGACCGAGGCTGCGGCGCTGGCGTTGGCGGGGCGTGGTCTAAAGTGTTCTGGGTTGGAGCATGCGGCGGTGGCTGCTTGGTGTGATCCCGCATTGGCGGTCTTGGATGGCCGTGTTGTGGTTGACGATCCTGCACAATCGTCCGTCCAATTGGCCAATTCCGAGACGGGTTTGGTACAAGATTTGCCGCAAAAGCTGGCCGTATCCGATTTGACCCAAGGGTTTGGGAAGGTGCCGTTCGCATTTTCTTGGTCAGGCGTGAAGATGGTTTTTTTATCTGCCCATAAATTTGGCGGCCCCAAAGGCATTGGCGCGTTGATATTTCCAGCGGGTACGGACTTGGCCGCGCAAATCAAGGGTGGGGGCCAAGAAATGGGCCGCAGGTCTGGCACTGAAAACGTGATTGCGATTGCCGGATTCGGGGCTGCTTGTGCAGCTGCGCAGGATGATTTGTCAGCCGGGCGATGGGATCGGGTTGCGCAACTTAGAAATATTCTAGAAAAGGCCATTGAGACCGAGGCGCCGGACACTATTTTTGTAGCACGGGGTCGGGATCGTCTGCCCAATACCAGTTGTTTCATTGCACCTGGTTGGAAGGGCGAGACCCAAGTGATGGCACTTGATCTGGCGGGATTCGCGATTTCCGCAGGATCGGCCTGTTCGAGTGGCAAGGTGAAGGCCAGCCCAGTGTTGGCCGCCCTTGGATATAATGACGACCAAGCCCGTTGCGCTGTACGCGTATCACTGGGATTGGACACAAATGAAGAAGATGTTTTGCGGTTCGCGCAAACATGGACAAAGACATACGCCCGCGCCGTTGCGCGTGGACAGATATAAGGGTGATATCATGACCGCTTTGGATGAAGTAGACGTCAAAGAAGGCGTAGATCAAGACACTGTAGATGCAGTTGCCGCCCTGTCTGGTACCTACAAATACGGCTGGAACACGGAAATCGAGATGGATTACGCCCCAAAGGGTGTGAACACCGATATCGTCAAGCTGATTTCCAGCAAGAACAATGAACCTCAGTGGTTGCTTGATTGGCGCCTTGAGGCGTTTGCCCGTTGGGAAAACATGTCCGAGCCAACATGGGCGATGGTCGATTATCCCGAGATAGATTTCCAAGACATCTATTATTATGCCCGCCCAAAAAGCATGGCCGAAAAACCAAAGTCATTGGATGATGTGGACCCAAAGCTGCTTGAGACGTATAAAAAACTGGGTATCCCGTTGAAAGAACAGGCCATTCTGGCTGGTGTCGAAGGTGCTGAAAACATGCCGGCCGAGGGCCGTAAGGTCGCGGTTGATGCGGTGTTTGACAGTGTGTCCGTCGGCACCACGTTCCAGAAAGAGCTGGCTGCTGCTGGTGTGATTTTCTGCTCGATCAGTGAAGCGATTGAAAATCATCCCGAGCTGGTCAAGAAATACATGGGTACAGTTGTGCCGCCGTCCGACAACTATTACGCAACGCTCAACAGTGCTGTGTTCTCGGATGGGTCGTTCGTTTATATCCCCGAAGGCGTGCGCTGTCCGATGGAGCTGTCCACGTATTTCCGCATTAATGCCGAGAATACAGGTCAGTTTGAACGTACGTTGATCATCGCCGCCAAGGGGTCATACGTGTCGTACCTTGAAGGCTGCACAGCGCCCAAGCGCGATGTGGCCCAGCTGCATGCAGCCGTCGTTGAGATCATCATCGAAGAAGATGCTGAAGTGAAATACTCTACCGTGCAAAACTGGTATCCTGGTGATGAAAACGGTGTTGGCGGCATCTATAACTTTGTGACCAAGCGGGCTGATTGCCGAGGTGATCGTGCCAAGATCATGTGGACACAGGTTGAAACTGGGTCTGCTGTGACGTGGAAATACCCGTCTTGCATCTTGCGCGGTGATGACAGCCAAGGCGAGTTTTACTCGATCGCCATCGCAAATAACATGCAGCAGGCCGACACGGGTACCAAGATGGTCCATTTGGGCAAGCGCACCAAGTCGCGCATCGTATCCAAGGGAATTTCGGCGGGCAAAGCCCAGAACACATATCGTGGTCTGGTGTCGATGCATCCGAAAGCCAAGGAAAGCCGGAACTACACCCAGTGTGATAGCCTGCTGATCGGCGATAAATGTGGTGCGCATACTGTGCCGTATATCGAGGTGAAGAATAATTCATCTCGTGTCGAACACGAAGCAACGACATCCAAAGTGGACGACGATCAACTGTTCTATTGCCGTTCACGCGGTATGGACGAAGAAGAAGCTGTGGCTTTGGTCGTCAACGGGTTCTGCAAAGAAGTGTTGCAGGCCTTGCCAATGGAATTTGCTATGGAAGCCCAAGCATTGGTCGCAATCAGCCTTGAAGGGTCCGTAGGCTAAGTGTTTCAGGCCATGCATCATATCTGTCGCCGGTTTGCCGCCGCGCGGTCACATTCCGGCCTTACTGGTCAACCAGAGGTTAACTCAGAAGTTAACGTAAGGAATGACGCACATGGCGATGGCAACACGGTCGGACGGGTTTCAGGCACGCCTCAAACGGATCAACGATCCGCGCAATGTGTCGTATTTCGATCCCGAGCTGAAAATGAATGTGCCAAAGCGGGTGTCAAAGGGCTTTATCAACCGCAAACACGCCAAGCGTATCGGTTCGGCCGCACTGGCCGCGTCGGGTGCAATGGGCGTCTTGGCTTACATTGCCGTTCAGGTGATGTCGGGGCGGTTTGGGCTGCTTCCATCGTCGGAATTGGTTCTGTTTGGTATAGCGGCCTTTCTGGCGGTCGTTTTGGGCGTATTAATGCGCCACAAAACCCTGTTACACATGGGCGCTCAGGTTATGGGCGTCGGTCTGATGATGGCCAGCGCACACAACGCCGTTTGGATGTTTCCCGATGCCGTATCGCAGGTCACGTCGACCGCGTATGTAATGCAGGTACAAGCGACAACAACACCCAACAGCATCATGTTGCTGGGCGAGACATATACACTTTAATTCACGCGCAACCGCGCACCGTAGTTCAAAACTCTGCATGCGTATCCGCATGTGGGGATTTTTCCGTTTTAACACATGCCACTGCCCCGCAGGAGACTTAAAATATGCTGGAAATCAAAGGCCTAGAGGTCAAACTTCAAGAAGAAGACAAGCAAATCCTGAAAGGTGTCAATCTGTCGATTGGCGCGGGCGAGGTTCATGCAATCATGGGGCCAAACGGGTCCGGCAAGTCTACGACATCTTACGTGCTGTCTGGCAAAGATGGCTACGAAGTCACGGGCGGATCTGTGATGCTTGACGGTGTTGATGTTTTGGAAATGGAACCAGAAGAGCGCGCTGCGGCGGGTCTTTTCCTTGCGTTTCAATACCCTGTAGAAATTCCTGGCGTTGGTAATATGACGTTCTTGCGCACAGCGGTGAATGCCCAACGCAAGGCGCGCGGCGAAGACGAGATGTCTGCAGGCGAATTTCTGAAAGTCGTACGTGAAAAGGCCAAAGCATTGAAAATCGACGCTGATATGCTCAAGCGTCCGGTTAACGTTGGGTTCTCTGGTGGCGAAAAGAAGCGCAACGAGATTTTGCAAATGGCCATGCTCGAGCCAAAGATGTGCATCTTGGACGAGACAGATTCCGGTCTGGATGTTGATGCGATGAAACTGGTTGCTGAAGGTGTGAATGCGCTACGGTCCGAGGGACGTTCATTCCTTGTGATCACCCACTATCAGCGTTTGCTTGACCATATTAAACCTGACTTTGTGCATATCATGGCCAATGGCCGTATTGTGAAAACGGGCGGCCCAGAGCTGGCGTTGGAAGTTGAAAACAACGGCTATGCTGACATTCTGGCAGAGGTGGCATAATGGCATTAGCCAAGCTGAAATCAGATGCGACTGAGGCGCGGCTGGCAGGGCTTTCTTTGCCTGAAGGTCTATCCGTTGCCCGCAAAGACGCGGTGGCTCGCGTGGCTGCCATGGGCTTGCCTCACAAGCGTGATGAGTATTGGAAATTCACTGACCCGATGAGCCTTGCGCAGGCCGATCCTATCGCGGCCGCTGTGTTTAAAAGCGACGAGAGCCCGCTTTTTGCAGGCGTCGACAGTGTTAAGATCGTTTTTGTTGATGGCGTCTTTGACGCGGATGCATCCGATGATTTGTCCTGTGAAGGTGTCGAGATTGACCGGCTGGTCGATATTGCCGACAAAGATATTCATTGGGCGACTGACCTTTACGGCACATTGGAAACACGCGGGCAGGTGCCCGTCGCGCGTCCCTTGGCCGCGCTAAATACGGCGTTTGCAACCGACGGTGTTGTGATCCGAGCGACAGGCAAAGTGGGCAAGCCGATCAGCTTGGTCTATCTGCACGTAGATGAGGCATCTGATGTGATGCTGCACTGTGTGGTGCGTGTTGATGCAGGGGCCGATGTTACCTTGCTTGAAACAGGTCCCGCTGCAGCGCGGTTTAATTCAGTCATTGAGGTTGATGTGGCCGAAGGTGGTGCGTTTCACCATGTCCGTACCCAAGGGCGTGATCATGAACGTCGCGCTGTAACGCATTGTTTTGCAAGAATTGCATCAAATGGCTTGTTTAAGTCGTTTACGCTGACTGCAAACGGCATGATGACGCGTAATGAATGCATCATCGAGATGCTTGGCGACGATGCTGTGGCCCATGTTGCCGGTGCCTGCGTCGGCGACGGCGCCGATTTTCATCATGATGACACCATTTTCATCACCCACGACGGTCTGCGCGGTCAAAGCCGTCAGGTGTTCAAAAAGGTGCTGCGCAATGGCGCTGTTGGCGTTTTCCAAGGAAAGATCTTGGTCAAAGCAGGTGCGCAAAAGACGGATGGCTATCAGATCAGTCAGTCGCTTTTGTTGGACGGTGATAGCCAGTTCTTGGCTAAGCCCGAGCTTGAGATTTATGCCGATGATGTCATTTGTTCGCATGGTTCCACAACAGGTGCCATTGACGAAGATGCACTGTTTTATATGCAATCTCGCGGCGTCCCACGCAAAGCGGCAACTGATCTTTTGACGTTGGCTTTCTTAGCTGAAGCGTTGGAAGAAATCGACAACCCTGCGTTGGCTGATGACTTACTTGACCGGCTGGATAGCTGGTTGGCGCGTCGTAGCTAATGGCTGTCACCACTGATATCATGCGCACATGGCGCGGGCCGCGTGCGGTGATGCGCAACCTATTGGATCAAGGCCAACGCGAGGATCGTGCGTTGGCCTATCTGATGGCCGCATGTATCATTATTTTTATCGCCCAATGGCCACGACTTTCGCGGCTTGCAGCGGGCTTTGATGGAACTGGGGCTGAAGCGCCTGAGCTGTCTCAGCTGATTGCGTATGAATTTTTGGGTTGGTTGATGGTTTGGCCATTGATGTTTTATGCCCTTGCCGCCGTTGCGCACGTTGTGGCCAAAATATTCCGAGGGCAGGGCGATTGGTACAGCGCCCGTCTTGCGTTGTTCTGGGCTTTGCTGGCGACAACACCAATGGCACTGCTTTATGGTCTTATGGCTGGTTTTTTAGGCCCCGTTGCAGGGTCCGATTTGGTTGGTGTACTTTGGCTGCTATCGTTCGTCGTGATCTGGTTTAGCTGCCAACGCGAAGCCGGACGCGCCTGATGTCTGCTGTGCGGGATTTCTTTGGGCTGATTTGGTTGACCTTGATTGATCCGGCGCAGATGGCGCAACGGATTATGCTGCGCAGTTATGATCGCGGCACCCTTTGGATGGGCGTTGCTCTGGTCAGTATCCTGAGCATCGTGCTGGTTCTGCTAGTTGGTTTGATTTCGCCGGTTGTTTTGCCGATGGGGGTCAGCCCCATGGTTTACGGCCTGATCATGGCGAGCGTGTTGATTGTTTTGACAATGGCGCTGTACCTGACTGGCCTCATGCTTGGCGGGACATCCACGTTCCCACATGCATTTGCTGCCGTGATTTGGTTGGAAATGACGGCGATTTGCATTCGAAGCGTGCAGGCGGTTGTGTCCGTTGTCAGCCCTAGCGCAGCTGGATTTTTATCGATTATCGGCCTTGCCGCACTATTTCGTGTCTTGGTGACATTCGTGGATGAAACCCAGCAGTTCAAAAGCCTTCCGCGTGCCTTTGCGACTATTGTAATTGCCATTTTAGGCATCAGTTTTGGCTTTGGATTTTTCCTAGCAGTGATTGGCGTAAGCGCCCAGTTGGAGATATAGACATGTTTGATGTCCAGAAAATTCGCGCAGATTTCCCGATCCTAAGTCGACAAGTGAATGGTAAGCCACTGGTTTATCTGGATAATGGCGCATCTGCACAAAAGCCGCAGGTTGTTATCGATGCGATTAATACGGCCTATTCTGAGGAATATTCAAACGTGCATCGCGGTCTGCATACGCTGTCCACGATTGCGACTGAAAAATACGAGGGTGTCCGTGCCAAGATTGCGCGTTTCCTAAATGCCGGGTCAGAGGACAACATTATTCTGAACTCTGGCACGACCGAAGGCATCAATATGGTGTCTTACGGTTGGGCCGCGCCGCGCATGCAAGCCGGTGACGAGATTGTTTTGTCGATCATGGAACACCATGCCAACATCGTGCCGTGGCATTTTTTGCGTGAACGTCTTGGGGTTGTGATCAAATGGGTCGATGTGGACGCAAACGGTGATCTTGATCCGGCCGCAGTAATCGCCGCGATTGGCCCCAAGACCAAACTGGTGGCTGTTACGCATATGTCCAACGTGTTGGGCACCGTGGTTGATGTCAAAGCAATCTGTGCTGGCGCGCATGCCAAAGGCGTGCCTGTGTTGGTTGATGGGTCCCAATCTGCCGTTCATATGCCGGTTGACGTCATGGACATTGGCGCGGACTTCTACGCGATTACCGGACACAAACTTTATGGTCCATCCGGGTCCGGCGCCATCTATGTCGCACCTGATCGCATGGCTGAGATGCGCCCGTTCATGGGGGGCGGTGACATGATCCGAGATGTGACCCGCGATACTGTTACATATAACGATGCGCCAATGAAGTTTGAAGCCGGCACACCAGGGATCGTGCAAACGATTGGTCTTGGCGTCGCACTTGATTACATGATGGACGTTGGCATGGAGGCGATCGCTGCCCATGAAGCGGAGCTTTTCGCTTATGCACGCGGTAAACTGGACGGGTTGAACTGGCTCAATATTCAAGGCCAATCGCTGACCAAAGGGGCGATCTTTAGCTTCACCATCGAAGGGGCGGCGCATGCCCATGACATCTCGACCGTGCTTGATAAAAAAGGCGTGGCAGTGCGTGCAGGGACGCATTGCGCGATGCCGTTGATGGAACACATGGGCGTAGGGGCAACATGCCGGGCGTCGTTCGCAATGTACAACACCACTGACGAGGTCGATGTGCTGATCGACGCCCTAGAGCTATGTCATGATCTGTTTGCGTAGGATGGGTTTTTAACCCATCTGCGTTGCATTAGGGCGTTGCGGCATCTGTAAGCCCAAGTTATAGATCACTTAACGCATCCATAGCTCAGCTGGATAGAGCGCTGCCCTCCGAAGGCAGAGGTCGCAGGTTCGAATCCTGCTGGGTGCACCAATTAATTTAATATAATCTATATAAATAAGGCACTTGCAATAATTTGTGATTTCTGGACCTTTCGTCAGCCCTATTCTTCATGCTCGATCACAACGTTGTTCCGTTCAAGACTAGGACATCGTAGCATGAAAGCTTAAATCACAAAGGACAAAACTATTGTTAAAAATTTGCATTGCCGCACTAGCGATTTGGGCCGCCCCGGCTGCTGCCCAATCGGAGGACTTGGGGACCAAGGCACTTACTGGGTTCGAGCGTATAACTCGAGATCTCTGCGGGTATAGCGGCGAAATTGCCGATGCCAAAGGACTGGTTGCGGCGTTCGGGGGGCGGCTGGGCGAGGCGATGGGTCTCTTTAATACAGAATCGATTATAGGCATCATAGCCGCCGATGATCCCGACGCTGGAACCCAGATGTGGGCTTCTAGCATGGAGGGGCGGAATGGAGGCTGCGAAACGCTCATTGGTATTCTTGCGAAACCCGCAGCAGAGACACTCGAAACCCTGAACTGACAGTCCAAGTCATTCTTACTAATAAATGACGCCTATAGAGAGAATAACTGTGCGAAGCAGGGCATTGTTTGCACTAGAAAATGCGTTATCCTGCAAGCTGGCGAGTGGACTTTAATCGGAGAAAAGCAACCGTGAAATTTGAATTTACAGTACAGGGTCACGATCTGTCCGAACCTGAAATTGTTGCTTATGAAGCGGGTGCGAGGGTAAAGTTCCCTCCCCAATACCGAGCATTCCTTTTGAAGCAAAACGGCTGTCTGCCCACGAACATGGTCCGCCCTGATACAGGGTTTGATGCCGACGTATCTGAAATACTTCCGCTTTTTCTAACGGGCAAATCCTCCAATACTTCTGTCGCAAAATGCGAGAGCGGCTTGATCTGGTTTGCTGTCGATAGCGGAGGTGGTCAGTTTGGGGTTGCGTATGAAGGTCAGGAGTTTGGCAAAGTATTTTGGTTCGATACCCCGCATAGCGATCTAGAAGTAATAACGCCTCGTGACTGCAAGCCTGTAGCGCCAACCTTCAACGCCTTTATCGAAAGCCTGATCCCCGTCAGGTAGAGACTGCAAGCCTTCCAAATACCACCGTTTTTGGAACGTATAAATTCTCAATGGCGGAACGCCCGTTTTCCAAAAGCAGCCATTGTCCCGAACGCCGTCAAGGTCGGCTTTGTCCGCTTAGCAGTCATCCAAGAAGATTACAGGGACGCTCCGCACTGAGCCCAATCAAGGCGTCCAAAACCGTCTTTCGAGCAACGGTTGTAGCTCAATCAACAATCTTTTGTTCTCAGCATTTTTAATGAAGGAACATCCATGAATAACAAGGTGTTCCTCCTATATGGCGCATTATCGCTTGCGTCATGATCCTCGCATCAGCGGATCAATACAGTTGCCTGTCAATTGCTCCAATTCGCAACGACGTCATAGCCGACAGCTTTGGGAGCGGCCTCCATATGGTCGGAAAATGCGCCCCACAGTTCCGCGACTTTTGAGGCGTTGCTATTCGAAGTAGCCTCGCTCTCGACCACTGAAATAACGTAGCCGCTGCCATCTTCATTCGCGACATTGATAAAATTATGCATCCCGGGCATTCCCATGATTTGGCTTTTCAGCGAATTCATGATCACGGTTGTGGCGTCCCTCGAACCGGGCTTCATCTTGTAATGAGTAACACGTGCAAACATTTCAAATCCTCACCTATCATTTTCAATAAAAGCCAAGAGCCATAGGCTTTGGCTGCATAAATATAGCATAAAAACAGCAAACGAGCAATTTTCGCGCGATACGCCGATTAACTGCAAGGCTGCGAGGCAGATCAAGGCGAGCGATTCACTGCCCGCGATGTCAATAATATCTAACAATGTGGGGATCGTTCGCGGCCTTCGTAAGTCCGCACATCAGACGTCTGTGCCTTGCGTAGCGAAGGTCTGCTATGCGGCCTCCAATGCAAGGGTATCCGTCGACCTAAAGTTTTATCAAGCTCCGTCGTTTTGATACCCGCGAAAAGATGTGATCTGAAGCGGTTAAAGCATTGCCCCGCAATCATTTTTAGAGCTGCATCGTTCTCTGGGAAATGAACTGTAATCGAAATATTGGAGCGATTAAAAACTCAAAACAAGCTGATTTGGGCTGTACTTCAGTCGTCCGCTTTTACTGAATGCAGCTACAAACACGGGGTAGGACCAAAAACGAAATGGCGGTCACAATGGGGGGTAGGAAATTCCCAAACCATCTTAATTATTTGAAATAAAGAATAAAATAGGTATTTCTGGCGGAGACGCAGGGATTCGAACCCTGGGAACCCGTGAAGGCTCAACGGTTTTCGAGACCGCCCCGTTCGACCACTCCGGCACGTCTCCGCATTTGATGGATCGTGTAATCGCGGCCCCGAACGGGCGCAAGGGCTTATCAAGGTGCGGATAACAATTGCGTCAGTTTGCCTTGGCAAGGGCGAGGACTGCGCCTAAGTTTCAATCAACCTTATTAATGTCCAAGGACCAATTATGATCCACTGTACACTTGTCGCCGCATCCCTTGTTGCCACCACGTTTCTTGCCACACCTGTCTTGGCACAGGACGCGGATTCACAAGCACTTTATGCCGCACTCGGTTTGCCGGATATTATTGATATCATGCGCGAAGAGGGTGTTGTTTACGGCGCACAGATCGGGACCGATCTGTTTCCCAATCAAATGACACCTGCTTGGTCGGCTACGGTCGAGACTATCTATGACGCGGAGGCCATGCATGGATCGGTCAAAGCAGCGTTCATTGCTGCACTAGACGGTCAGGACGTCACGCCAATGGTGGCGTTTTTCACATCAGAACCCGGTCGTACGATGGTGTCGCTCGAAGTCAGCGCACGACGTGCATTGTTGGATGATGCTGTGGACGTGGCCAGCAAAGAGGCGGCGGTTGCCGCAAAGAAAGCCAATACTGAACGATTTCAATTGGTGGAAACGTTCGTGCAAACCAATGATTTGATTGAAACCAATGTTGTTGGCGCAATGAATTCAAATGTCGCGTTCTATTCCGGCCTTATGGCGGGTGGCGCGTTTGACGAGGCGCTGACGCAAGACCAAATTCTCAATGATGTTTGGGACCAAGAGGCTGATATTCGCGCCAATACGTCCGAATGGGTGTATGGGTTTTTGATGCTGGCCTATGATCCTGTCAGCGCAGACGACATACAAGCCTACACAGTGTTTTCGGCAAGCGATGACGGTGTTGCGTTAAACACTGCGTTGTTTGCTGCATTCGACGACATGTTTGATGCGATTAGCTTTGACCTTGGCTATGAGGCCGCGCGCGTTATGGCCGGACAAGATCTATAGCGTTGCACCGATAACAATACCCTCATAGCCGCGCGCCTCGGCGCGGGCGAGCGATTGTTTCTTGGTGCCACTGCGAAGCTCTGGGAAAATTGCTAGAATTTCGCGTGCTTGGTCGGAGTTCAGCGAATTAATCGCCTGATCACCTGCGTAAAAACTTTCGGATGGGCAATCATTGGCCCAGATCACTTCATGATAGTCGAACATAATGTGGACATAGGTCACAAGCCCACCTGCGATTTGGCGGACGTTGCGGTCGTTGATCAATAGTTTCGCGCTGATCAGCATCTCATCGTCACCGCAGACAAGTTCAGCCATCGCACCCGCAATCAGCATGCGGTGGTTTGGGGACACTAACAGGCGGGCAGAGCACCCCAATGTGCCTTCTTCAAACGCAATAGGCGCCATGTCTCCCATGGCCGGAACAGTCCGTGCACCGACCCAGCGGACAGTTTGTAGGCCATGGTCGCGCGTCATCACGCGGTCGCCTGCAATAATGCCCTCAATTGACCGTTCGCCCATTTCAGTTTTGATCATCGTGCCGGACGTGAAACAGGCGAATTCGCTGTAAGGGGCAGGGTTATTGCCGATATTGCTTTCGGTCGTAAAAATATAGGTTTGGCCGGGCACCATCGGGCTATTTGAAATGAACGCAGTTGTATCGTTACCGCCAGTGTTGCCTGCGCCGATCGTGATTGAATAACCTTCAAAGCCGGTGTCATCGATCAAACGATAATTGATAAAAATACGCGCACCAGCAGGGTAGGTAACACCGTCCAATGTCACCGCATTGGTCAACACCTGACCCGGATCACCTATTTCGTCAAAGTCACTATCGTCGTCAGTCACATTAATCTGGAACGCCACAGCCCCGGTTTCCAACGCGATGTTGAATGGCGGGTTACCTTGCGCCCGCGCACCTTGCTCGTCAGGCGGCGTGATCAGGCTTCCTGATGTGTCAAAGTCACTTAGCTGATAAACATACTGCAATGTATAGTCAGGCATGAGGTGTCATCCTTTCGGCGTGTATTCACTTAGCCTGATCAATGACGGGGCGAGGGGGCGAAATTTGGACTTGTTCCTACCCATTTTGGGGCAATTTATGAACAATCCGCCTTAATCTGCCTTATTGGTTCCCGTAAACCATCAATGCTGTGACCAAAGCCCCTGGATTGGCGGCATATAATCCTAGGTCAGATTGAAGCTGGATGATCCGCGCAGGGCGATCGCTACCTGGAATACGGGCGGTATCCATGGCTTGATCCAAAATAACGCCAGTGCCCGCATTAATCTGGTCGATTAGGGCAGGGTGGTTGGATTTCACCAAAACTTCGACGGCACCGCGTCTGTCATCATAGATCGCGTTTTGTGCCAAAGTAGCGATCCCATTGAAGGGCAACAAAAGCGGATTACCTAAATGATTGGCCTCGCCGGTGCAGGCGGTTAAAAGAACCAGACAGGAAAGGGTGATGCGCATGATTTGGCCTTTGTGTTTGTGCTTGACTTGAACCCAGTATGGACTGATAAGCCGCCATCCGAGCAAGTGACTTGTTCGGGGCTATGCGAAATTACGCCCATTATGGGCGCGCCGTCCAAAGGTACCAAACGCCTGTTAAATCAGGGGCCTCCATGACGCGGGATAATAAAGGAAAGACATATGTTTGCGGTTCTCAAAACCGGCGGCAAGCAGTACAAAGTTGCCTCAGGCGACGTATTGCGTGTTGAAAAGCTGGACGCCTCTGCTGGCGAAACAATCCAATTCAACGAAGTATTGATGGTGAATAACACTATCGGCGCGCCTTTCGTGGCAGACGCTGGTGTGCAAGCCGAAGTGATCGACCAGATCAAAGGCGTCAAGACCATCAACTTTGTTAAGCGTCGCCGGAAGCACTCTTCCGCACGTAAAAAAGGCCACCGTCAGCAACTGACATTGGTCCGTATCGGCGATATCCTGGAATCAGGCGCTGATAAGTCCGGTGTTAAGGCTGCAATGGGTGGCGCTGGCGTTTCTTACGCAGTCGCGCTTGGCGCACCAACATCATTGAAGGCAGCAGCCGCTGCTGCACGTGCTTCCCAGCCAAAAGCTGAGAAGAAAGCTGCAGCACCTAAGGCAGCCGCGCCAAAAGCTGAAAAGCCAGCTAAGGCCGCGCCAAAGGCGAAAGCAGCAGCTTCCACCGATGGCGACGATCTGACACGCATCAGTGGTGTTGGTCCGGTTATCGTGAAAAAGCTTCACGCACTGGATGTGACATCATTCGCGCAAATCGCAGCATGGACGCCAGAAGACGTGGCAGACATGGACGAGAAATTGTCTTTCAAAGGCCGCATCGACCGTGACGACTGGTTGGTTCAGGCTGCTGAATTCGCTAAAGGTTAAGGAGAGACACCATGGCACATAAAAAAGCAGGCGGTTCATCCCGTAACGGTCGCGACTCAGCTGGACGCCGTCTTGGCGTAAAGAAATTTGGTGGCGAAGCTGTCATCCCAGGCAACATCATCATGCGCCAACGTGGCACGAAGATGTGGCCAGGTGCGAACGTTGGCATGGGCAAGGATCACACAATCTTTGCAACTGTTGTTGGCAACGTTCAGTTCCACAAAGGCCTGAAAGGCCGCACCTTTATTTCGGTTCTTCCAGTGGCGGAGGCCGCTGAATAAACCGAACCTAAATTAAAACACATTTTTAGGGGATCGGTGCAAACCGGTCCCCTTTTTCGTTTTTGTCCAACGGCGTTTTTTGTTGGGCTTTCGCTTTCTCGAGGAGGGAAAAGCATGTCGCACGATACATTGAACACCCAACTGACCATTCCGGCGGACCGCTTTGTCATGCGCCCGATCCGCAAATCCGATTCTGGTCTGATTGAGATGTATGCATCCGACGTGCGTGTGGCTCGTGGTAGCCGTGCCATGCCTCATCCCATGCCGCCCGGCGCGGTGGAGGCAATGATTACCCGCGCAAATTCACCAGACCGCGTGGAAGACGTATGGGTTATGGATGGTTCTGCCAATAATCATGCCGAAGCGATTGGTGTCATCAGCTTAAACCGCATGGACCGCGACCAGTCCGAAGTATTTTTCTGGGTTGCCCCTGCATTCTGGAACACCGGATTTGCGTCCGAGGCTGTGCGCGCGATGATCACAACCAATCCTCATGCCTCCAAACGTTTCTTTGCAGAGATGTTCCAAGACAATCCGGGGTCGGCGCGTGTGTTGACCAACTGCGGGTTCGACTATCTTGGCGATGCAGAAGCGTTTTCCGTGGCCCGCGGCGCAACAGTGCCCACATGGACGTACACCCTCAAGACAGGACTATGACGGTCCCGATACTGCGGACGTCAGACCTGATCCTGCGGCCACTGACGCTGACAGATGCATCTGCGATTTCAGATGCGTTGGCGAATTGGGATGTGGTCCAGTGGCTGTCGGCTATACCGTTTCCATATACTGTGAAAGACGCTGAATACTTCATCACGGACATTGCGCCAAATGATACCATTTGGGCAATCGATGATGGCACAGGGTTGGTCGGTGTTATCGGCGTCAAACCTGATTTGGGGTATTGGCTGCGCAGTGACTTGCACGGGCGGGGGTATATGACCCAAGCCGCAGATGCCGCGATCGCGTGGTATTTTTCGCAAACGGACGCAGATCTGCCATCGGGACATTTCCCTGATAATAATGGATCGCGCGGGATCCTTTTGAAAATGGGCTTTATTGATACCAAATTGGGCCACGTTCTTCAGGCATCGACGGGAAAAGTGGTCCAACTGCAGCATATGGCGGTGTCAGCGGGCGCATGGCAGTCAAATCGGTTCTATTTGGAAACTGGCCGAACAGTGATGCGGGCTTTTGCCCCAACAGATACCCCAAAACTGGCACAGATCGGGAATGATCCATGTGTCGCGCGCATGCTGATGTCAGTCACATTGCCTTGGTCACATGAACAAGCCCAAACGTGGGTCGAAAGAGCGGTTTATCGCGGCAGCCCAGGGTTTCGCGTCGGGATTTACGATTTCGATGGGGGGCTGCTCGGGATGGTTGGTATTGGGCCACTCTTGCCGAATAAAGCCCCGTCTTTGATGTATTTTCTTGACCAAGAACACTGGGGGCAAGGGTTTGCAACCGAGGCGGTTGGTGCCTTTATAGCGGAATGTTACACACGCTTTGACCTCGACCGGATCGAAGCTGGCTATTTCATAGAAAATCCAGCCTCTGGCAGGGTATTAGAAAAACTGGGTTTCATACCGATGTACGATACGGTGGGAACGTCTGCCGCGCGTGATACGCCCGTACCTGAACGGATCATGGGGCGGGACCGCGATGCATAATCTAACCTATCGCCCGTTGGAACCCGCCGATGCGGTTGCCTTGCACCAGATCGTATCTGACTGGTCTGTTGTGCGGCAATTGGGCGGGTGGCCTTGGCCTGCAAGCAAGGCATTCACCTTTGGGCGGTGCGTCCCCTACGCGGGTGATGACGGTTTCATCTGGGCTATTTGCCGCGATGGCGCGTTATGCGGGTCTATTGCGGTCACCGCTGGTCATATCGGATATATGCTTGACCCAGCCGCACAAGGCCAAGGCATTATGACCCAAGCTGCAACTGATGCGATTGACGCTCATTTTGCAAAAGGGGCCGACCGTCTGGATGCAACCGCTTGGCATGACAATACAGCGTCCCAACGGATTTTGGAAAAGCTGGGTTTTGTACATTGGTCGACGCGGTTCGAGCATGCCAAGGCGCGCGGGCTTCCGACATTGTCCTATCATCTCCGTCTTAGCCGTGATGCGTGGCATGGCTTGAGAACCGCCGCACAATAGACTAACCCCTCCGCAAGACAGCCCCGAAAGGCCATTACGATGAAGTTTCTTGATTTTGCGAAGGTTTATATCCGCTCTGGTGCAGGTGGTGCGGGCTGTATTTCGTTCCGGCGGGAAAAGTTTATCGAATATGGTGGCCCCGATGGCGGCGATGGCGGTGCTGGTGGCTGTGTAGCTGTTGAGGTCGTTGACGGCCTGAACACTCTGATCGATTTCCGGTATCAGCAGCATTTCTTTGCCCAAAACGGCCAACATGGCATGGGCAGTCAATGCACGGGACGTGACGGCATCGATAAGGTGCTCCTTGTGCCGGTCGGCACTGAAATTCTGGATGAAGACCAAGAAACAGTTATCGCTGACATGACAGAAGTCGGCCAGCGCGTTGTGATTGCAAAAGGCGGCAATGGCGGCTGGGGCAACCTGCATTTCAAATCTGCGACAAACCAAGCGCCACGTCGTGCCAACCCTGGACAAGAAGCGGTCGAGCGTACTATTTGGTTGCGGCTTAAGCTGATTGCTGATGTCGGTCTGTTGGGTATGCCCAATGCGGGCAAATCCACGTTCCTTGCGGCCACGTCTAACGCGCGCCCAAAGGTTGCTGATTACCCGTTTACGACCCTTGTGCCGAACTTGGGTGTTGTTGGTATTGATAACGTTGAATTTGTTGTGGCCGATATTCCGGGCTTAATCGCAGGTGCCAGCGAAGGCCGCGGTTTGGGCGATCTGTTCCTTGCGCACGTCGAACGCTGTGCGGTCTTGCTGCATCTTGTTGATGGTGCATCAGGTGATCCAGTTGAGGACTACAAAACGATTATACATGAACTTGAGGCATATGGCGGCGATTTGGCTGACAAGCCGCGCGTCACTGTATTGAACAAGATCGACGCACTCGACGATGAAGAACGCGCATTTATCAAAGAAGAGCTAGAGGCAGTTACCGGCACCCCCGTGATGCTAATGTCCGGTGTCAGCCGTGAAGGTGTGCCAGACGTGCTGCGTGCGCTGCGTGCCGAAATTGACGACAACCGCTTGCGCCACCGCGTAGCGGAGGAGGCGGAACTGGATCAGGAGGACGCCCCTTGGCAGCCTTAAAAGACGCAAAACGACTGGTTGTTAAAATCGGCTCCGCCCTTTTGGTTGATGCGGCGACAGGATCATTGCGCCGTGATTGGCTAGCGTCATTGGCCGAAGATGTTGCTGAAATTCGCGCCCGTGGCACTGATGTTATCTTGGTTTCTTCAGGATCGATTGCTTTGGGGCGGGTTGTTTTGGGCTTGCCTGCGACGACATTGCCCTTGGAACAGTCCCAAGCCGCTGCTGCTGTTGGTCAAATTCAACTGGCCCGCGCCTATGAAGAGGTGCTTGCACCGCACGGCATAACCACAGCACAAATACTTGTCACGTTAGAGGATTCAGTTGATCGCCGTCGGTATTTGAATGCGCGCGCCACGATGCAAACGCTGTTGTCGCTTGGCGTCACACCTATCGTGAACGAAAATGACACCATCGCGACAGATGAAATCCGGTTTGGTGATAATGATCGCTTGGCTGCCCAAGTAGCAGTCACAATTGGGGCGGACCAATTGGTTTTACTGTCCGACGTGGATGGGCTTTATACTTCAAATCCTAACTTGAATAAAGATGCGCAGCATATTGAAATTGTTTCAAGTATTACCAAAGATATTGAAGACATGGCTGGTGATGCTGCCTCTGTTATGTCCAAAGGTGGCATGAAGACAAAGGTTATCGCTGCCAAAATTGCCACCGAGGCAGGTTGTGCAATGGCGATCACGTTAGGATCACCACTTAACCCACTAAAATTGCTAAATAATGGCGCTAAATCCACGTGGTTTACACCCCAAACAGATCCACAGACAGCGCGCAAACGCTGGATCGCTACGATGAAGCCACGGGGTGCTGTGGTTGTCGATGCCGGTGCCCACCGGGCACTTTTGGCGGGTAAAAGCCTGTTGCCCGCGGGTGTGACCGGCGTTCGCGGTGATTTTGGGCGCGGTGATCCAGTCGAGATATGCACGCAGACCGGTGAAACGATTGCGACTGGTCTTATTCGGTATACCAGCATTGAGACATCCCAAATATTGGGTCGCCAATCTGATCAGATCGAGCACGTGCTTGGGTACAAAGGGCGGGCAGCATTGATGCACCGCGATGATATGATTTTATGAGGGATATCATGGATATAGCAGACGTCATGCAGGCCATCGGTGAAAATGCACGCGCCGCAGCACGGGTGCTTGCAACAGCCCCTGCCAAAGCAAAAGAGACAGCCCTACTTGCTGCAGCTGACACGATGTGGGCGCAACGTGCTAATATTTTGGCTGCGAACGTCCAGGATTTGGCGTTTGGCGCTGACAAAGGTCTGTCACCGGCGATGATGGACCGGTTGATGCTAGACGAAGTCCGGATACAGGGCATGGTCGACGGCTTGCGCGCTGTCGCGGCCCAAGCGGATCCTGTTGGTGAAGTCACTGAAAGCTGGACCCAACCGACTGGGCTACACATTAGCCGCGTCCGTACACCAATTGGCGTGATCGGTGTCATCTATGAAAGCCGCCCGAATGTGACTGCAGATGCGGGTGCTTTGTGCTTAAAGTCCGGCAATGCAGTCATTTTGCGTGGCGGGTCAGAGAGCTTTCATTCAAGTGCCGCGATCCATGTATGCTTAGAGATGGGTTTGGTGACGGCCGGTCTGCCCAAGCATTCTATTCAGCTTATTCCGACCCGTGATCGCGCCGCGGTGACTGCCATGCTGCAAGCCGTGGACTACATTGATGTGATCGTGCCACGTGGTGGCAAGGGGCTTGTTGGGTTGGTCCAAAAAGAGGCCCGCGTACCCGTGTTCGCCCATCTCGAAGGCATCTGTCACGTTTATGTGGATGGTGCCGCTGATCTGGAAAAGGCACGCCGCGTGATTTTGAACGCGAAAACCCGCCGTACGGGTATTTGCGGGTCTGCCGAATGTCTGTTGGTTGATCGTGCGTTCTACGACGCCCACGGCGATATCCTGATCCGCGATCTGATTGAGGCTGGAGTTGAAGTCCGTGGCGATGCGTCTGTTGCTAAGACAGCAGGAACCATCGCTGCAAACGCCGACGATTTTGGGCATGAATTTCTTGATATGATCATTGCGGCCAAGGTTGTAGATGGCGTTGACGCCGCGATCGACCATATTCGTAGTTTTGGCAGCAACCATACAGACGCCATTTTGACCGAAGATGACGCTGTTGCAGATAAGTTCTTCCACCAGCTGGATAGTGCTATTTTGATGCGCAATGCATCGACACAATTTGCCGACGGTGGAGAATTTGGCATGGGCGCTGAAATTGGCATTGCGACGGGCAAATTACACGCACGCGGCCCTGTTGGTGCTGTGCAATTGACAAGCTTTAAATATCTTGTCGTTGGTGATGGAACTGTCCGGACTTAGAAACGAACCGTGATTGTGTCTGCCGTTTGATCCATGGTCAGTTTGCGCCCCGCATCCGACACCACGGATGGTAAAAGCGCGAATTGCACTTGCGATGCTTTGTGGTCGAATTGAACATCAGAATTGACCAATCCTTCCCAAAGCGATGGATCAACGACCAAGCGTGGTCCAGAGCCTGTTAAAACATAGCTTTCGCCGTCTTTTACGATCTGAATTTCACCACCAAGTGGCAAGGCTGTCTCGATGCACTGTAGCAATAGGAACGCTATCCGTACGATCTGACGCGGTTGATCATTTTCAATTTGCCAAACATAGGTAAACCTACAACTTTCAGCCGCAGCCGTCAGAACAGAAAGTACTTCTTGCCGACCAATGATGTTAGCTTGGCTTGCGGGCCCATAAGCGATGCGGAAAAACCGAATGCGTGCGTTTGCATTGTGCACACTGTCAGCGATGAGATTAAGCTCTGGGCTGCCACCCGCAGGCGCGGACATATTGAGAAGCTCGACTCCATTGCCGATTGCACCAATTGGACTGATAAGGTCGTGACAAATCCGCGATCCAATCAAAGCGGCAAGGTCGGCGTTCATTGGATGCCTCCAAATTCAAAGGAATTTTGTACTGTGGATATGACATCAATTTTGGAACCTGGCATGCTTGTTCGCCATCCGACACAAGACGACTGGGGGTTGGGGCAAGTGCAGTCCAATATCAATGGCAAAGTCACGGTCAATTTCCGTGAAGAAGGCAAAGTCGTTATTGATGGCGCGCGCGTCATGCTGATCCTCGTTCAAGATACCTGATTCCACAACTTACGGTAGCAAGTGATCCCCGCATGTCAATCATAGTTAACGTGTATGCTGTGTCAAAAGCGTTGCTAAATCGTTACCAGAATCCTAAAAAGCAGTCTTGGCTGCGTTTGAAAGGGCCTCAATGCAATCTGCCAATCCGTCTTTTGTAGTTCGTCAGGCGGTTACGTTTGAGGATGTTTCAGCAGCGCAAAGGCTGCGTTATGCCGTGTTCGTGGATGAACTTGGCGGTGACGGGACTGGTGTAGATCATAGATCGAAACGCGAATGTGACGCGTTCGATGACCATGCGACCCATCTGCTGCTCGAGGATATAACCCGACCTGATGGTGATCGCGTTGTGGGTGTCTACCGCACGATGACGACAGATCAAGCAAGGTATGCAGGCGGGTTTTATTGTGCCGATGAATTTGATTTATCGGTATTAATTGGGTCTGGTCGCAGCCTTCTGGAACTTGGCCGGTCTTGCCTGCACGTGGATTATCGGGGCGGCACGGCGATGTTGCATCTTTGGGCGGGGTTGGCAGATTACGCGGCTGGTCTTGATGTTGAGATTTTGTTTGGCGTGGCGTCATTCCATGGGACCGACGTGGATGCATTGGCCGAACCGCTATCGTTTCTTGCCGACAGACATCAGGCCGCACCCACGATGACCGCAACCGCGAAGCTGCCGCATGCGGTGCCGATGACGATTATCCCGCCGGAGCAAATCGACCGTAAGGCCGCCATGCGCGCGACACCTGCGCTGATCAAGGCGTATCTGCGGCTTGGCGGTGTTGTCGGTCAAGGTGCGTACGTCGACCATGCGTTTAACACGACGGATGTCTGCCTTATCTTGGATACGGCTCAGATGAATGCCCGCGCGGCGGCATTGTACGGCGTAGGAGCTGCTCAATGACCGAAACGTGGCGCGGAGAGCCTGAACCCGATCATATCAAAATAACCGCCAAGGGGTGGGTGCGTGTCGTGTTGCGTGGAGTTCCGTTGGCGGGTCTTGTTTTTGGCTGTCTGATCTTGTTGTTGGTGACGCGATTGATCGAGCGGCCGCTGTTTGGCCTGCGCCGTCCATGGACGCCGTACATCACGCAATTCGTGTGCCGGTCAGCGTTTTTCATTCTTGGGATGGGGTATAGCCGCGTGGGTCGACCGATGCAGGGCGCGGGTGCCGTGGTTGCGAACCATTCGTCTTGGTTAGATATTTTCGCGCTGAATGCATCTAAACGGATTTACTTTGTGTCCAAGGCCGAAGTTGCCGCATGGCCGGGCATTGGCTGGTTGGCACGCGCAACTGGAACTGTGTTCATCAAACGCGATCCCCGCGAGGCGTCTTCGCAAATTGAAATATTCCGCGCGCGGCTTTTGGCCGGACATAAGCTGTTGTTTTTCCCAGAAGGCACCAGCACCGACGGGTTGCAGGTCTTGCCGTTTAAGCCCACATTGTTCGCCGCATTCTTTGATCCTGAATTGATCAATATTATGCGTTTGCAAGCTGTTACACTGCGTTATTCATCCCCAAAGGACGCGGATAATCGGTTTTATGGATGGTGGGGCACAATGGATTTTGGACCGCATCTGTTATCCACCTTGGCCGCGTCACATCAGGGCAGCGTGACGGTTGTTTACCATCCGCCTGTACAGCTATCAGATTATGTAAACCGCAAGGTATTGGCCAAAACGCTCGAGGATCAGGTCCGCAGCGGGTTAACCCATCGCGGTGATCAGACCTTTTAAGGCAGCAACCGGATCGTCGTTTTTCCAAACTTCGTCTGCGAAGGCAAAGAAGTCAGTGTGCGGTGCCAGCTTGCGGATCAGGTCCATCGTCAGTGCGCCTTCGGCCACTACCGGAACTTCGATCATTTGCGACCACCATTCAAAAAGGTCAATTGGTGCAGTTTCGCCATCGCCCAAAATGCTTTCGCCAACTGGGCCAAAGCTGACGTAATCCGCGCTTAGCTCGCCAGCGGTCATGCCGTCATGGGTGGAATTGCCGCAATATGTGCCGATGATTGCGTCGTCGCCCAAATCTTTGCGGGTTTTTTTGATCGATCGTGATCCATCCAACAAATGCACGCCGTCTAGGCCTAACCGTTCGACCAACTGCATGTGGCTATCAATCACCAAGGCCACGTCGCGCGCATGGGTCACTTCGCGCAGCGCATCAGCGGTTTTCGCAATGTGATCTTCATCGCGGCTGGCAAGGGACAAGCGAACACAGGCAATGTCAGCGGCATCAAGACAAGCAGCAAGCTGATCAGGGAAGGTCATCAAGTCGATCTCATTTGGGGTAATGAGATAGAGCTGCGGCATTTCAACAGGTTTAGACATAGGGGCAACTTTCGCATGAATTTGATGGCGTTTGGCGGGTTCTAACGGGGATTGACTGGTTTGGCTACTTTGGCGGTCATTATTTTGCACAATCCAGCGCCACCAATACGATTTTTTAGCAGAATGTCATCACGTTGAACATCTTTGAACACGTCAATCATGCCGCCCATCTTGCGTCATTATTGCTGCCAGCGTATCACGCGCCAACCCATTGAAGGAAGCCCCGATGCCGACGGACCGCGCCCAACCCACATTCATCCTCATTCGCCCGCAGATGGGTGAAAACATCGGCGCCGCGGCCCGTGCAATGTGGAACTTTGGACTCGACCGGATGCGGATCACGGCCCCACGTGACGGGTGGCCGAACCAAAAAGCGGTGGCAATGGCCAGCGGTGCAGGGCGGCTTTTGGACGAGGCGCAGTTGTTTGACACCACGGATGATGCGATTTCCGACTGCACATACGTCTATGCGACAACCGCGCGCGACCGCGATTTGACCAAGCCAGTGTTGACGCCAGAGGCCGCAATGATTGAGGCCCGCGGCCGGATCGCAGCAGGGCAAAAAGTCGCCGTGCTGTTTGGTCCAGAACGTACAGGTCTTGAGAATGAAGATATCGTGCGCGCGAATGCGATCATATCAGTTCCCGTAAATCCGGAATTTGCATCGCTGAACTTGGGGCAATGCGTGTTGCTGACGGCCTATGAATTTCAGCGGGCCACCACCCAAGTCACGGCCGAAACGGTGAGCCATGTCGGTGATTGGGCCAGCCAATCCGAGATGGCCGCCCTTGCGTCCCATTACGAGGACCGACTGGAGACAGCGGGGTTCTTTTTCCCAGAGCACAAAGGCCCCAGCATGAAGGCCAATTTGCGAAATTTATGGAGCCGAATGCCTTTGACCCGCGCTGATGTGCAAATTTTGCACGGTATTTTGCGTCAAATGGTGCGCTGGAAAGAACGCGACTAAATCACGATGCATAGACCGTGACTAAGTCACGATGGAAAGAACGCGGCACCCTGTCGCGCTTGCCCCTGTCAGCCAGCCGCCCTAGATTGCCATTAAGAAATAAAGGTCGGATCAATGGCAGATAAAACACGCAGAATTTTCGAAGATGTTGGCGATGTGCGAAAGAAAGTTATCGCTCGCAGTAAAATTGATCGTGGCGGGCAGGGTGCCCGCGGTGCTGTGCGCGTATGGCTTGGGATTATATTTGGCCTTGTTGGCTTGATGATTATCATTGGTGGCATGACCCGCCTGACGGACAGTGGCCTGTCGATCACCGAATGGGCACCTTTGGCGGGCGCAATGCCGCCAACATCCGAAGCAATCTGGCTGGAAGAATTCGATAAATACAAAGCCATTGATGAATATCAGTTGCAAAACAAAGGCATGTCGCTGGCCGAATTCAAAACCATTTATTGGTGGGAATGGGGCCACCGTCAGCTGGGCCGTGTTATCGGACTTGTCTGGGCGTTGGGCTTTGGCGGGTTCCTTGTGACACGCAAAATGCCACGCGGATGGACTGGGCGGTTGCTGCTGTTGGGGGCTTTGGGTGGTCTGCAAGGCGCAATTGGCTGGTGGATGGTATCAAGCGGCCTGAAAGAAGGCATGACTGATGTCGCGTCTTACCGGCTTGCCACGCACCTTGGCCTCGCATTTGTCATTTTCGGATTTATCACTTGGTTTGTGTTGCAACTATCACGGCGCGATGCCGATTTATTACAGCACCGCCGGATGGGTGATGTAGGTCTGATCCGTTTGGCAAGTTGGTTGGTCGTATTCGCATTTGTGCAAATCCTAATCGGCGCATTGGTTGCTGGGATCGATGCAGGCCGGAACTATCCTGATTGGCCGTTGATGGCGGGTGGTTTTTTTCCACCTGATCCGTTTGGCTTGACGCCGCTGTGGCGGAATTTCTTTGAAGACGACGGCCTTGTGCAGTTTATGCACCGGATGGCGGGCTATGTTCTGTTTGCCTTTAGCTTGCTGGTTTGGGCACGTGCACGCAGATCAGCCAATGACCGCACGCGGTATGCATTCCATGTGATGCTTGGTGTGATGGTGTTGCAGGTCGTGCTGGGCATTGCGACGGTCATCTATTCTGCTCCGTGGGAAATTGCGATTGTGCACCAATTGGGTGCCGTGGTGCTGTGGGTCGTGATCCTGCGCGCGCGGTTCTTGGCGCAATACCCGCATCCTCAATTCATTAAAGGAGCCTAAGTCATGGCCGCATATGATGATCTAATGGCGTATCAGCGTGAAACAGAAGCCTTGTCGCAAATATCTGGTCGCCTTGGTTGGGATCAGGAAACGGTGATGCCAGAGGGTGCGGCCCCGCAACGTGCCGAAGAACATGCCGCAATGGCAAATGTCCTGCATGCGCGGCGCATCGATCCACGGGTTGGCGATTGGTTGGCCAAGGCTGAGCCTGTCGACGATGTGGCATCAGCGAACTTGCGCCATATCCAGCGCAGCTATGATCGTACGATGAAGGTTCCTGCCAAGCTGGCAGCTCAGATTGCAAAGACGACATCGCTTGCGCACCGCGTTTGGGCAAAATCGCGGTCAGAGGAAGATGTTGCATCCTATCTGCCGGTTTTAGAAAAAGTTGTGGAATTGCGCAAGCAAGAAGCCGATGCACTGGCGGTCGGTGGGGACCGCTATGATGCCTTGCTCAATGACTATGAGCCTGGTGCAACAGGTACCGAGATTGCGGCGATGTTTGCCGCCTTGCGCCCCGGACTGGTTGACCTACGGGCCGCAATTTTGGACAAACCAAAGCCGCAACTTCTAACAGGGACGTTTGACGAGGCTGCACAGCTAGCGCTATCGACCAAACTGGCGCTAGCGTTTGGCTATGACATGAACAAAGGCCGCATCGACAAAGCCGTGCATCCGTTTTCATGCGGATCCGGCATTGATGTGCGCATCACGACACGCACCAACCCGACCGATCCATTCAACTGTTTTTACTCCACCATTCACGAGGTTGGGCACGCGGCGTATGAGCAGAACATCAATGCAGACTACCTGCTGACCCCTTTGGGTGGCGGCGTGTCGATGGGCGTGCATGAAAGCCAAAGCCGGATTTACGAAAACCAGATTGGGCGTAGTCGTGCGTTTACAGGCTGGCTATACGGACAGATGCGCGATGCATTTGGGGATTTCGGAATTGCCAATGAAGATGCGTTTTATGCCTGCGTGAATGCAGTATCGGACGGGTTTATCCGCACAGAGGCTGACGAGGTGCAGTATAACCTACATGTTCTGATGCGCTTTGATCTCGAACGGGCGTTGATTGCAGGTGACCTTGCTGTCGCTGACCTAGAGGCGGCTTGGAATGATAGGTTTAAGGCTGATTTCGGCTACGCCGTGGACAAGCCGTCAAACGGTATTTTACAGGATGTGCATTGGTCCGAAGGTCTGATGGGGTATTTTCCAACGTATAGCTTGGGCAATGTCTATGCAGGTTGCCTGAACGACGCATTGCGCCGTGATGTTCCTAACTTGGATACGGACTTGGCGCGCGGCGACACGACTGCGGCAACCACGTGGTTGCGTGACAATGTGCAAACTCATGGCGGACTATACGCGCCGCGTGATGTCATTACACGCGCAGCAGGTGAAGCCCCGACAGAAGCACCGTTACTTTCTTACCTTACAGAGAAGTTCAGCGATATTTATAAGCTCTAGGTCCAGTCTGGGGTGCGCTTTTCCAAGAATGCGTTGATCCCTTCGTTCGTGTCAGCGTTGGCCATGTTATCGACCATAACTTGGCCAGTGAAGACGTAGGCATCGGCGGTCGACATCTGTGCTTGGGCGTAGAACGCGGATTTACCTGTTGTGACAGCGCTGGCAAGTTTGCCTGCGATTGTTTGCGCAAAGGCCAAGGTTTCGGACGCAAGGTAATCAGCAGGGACGGTATGGTTGATCAGCCCAAGTGTCTTGGCCTCTGATGCCGGAATGAAACGACCCGTTGTCAGCATCTCAAACGCCGCCTTGCGACCAATGTTGCGGGTTAATGCGACCATAGGGGTCGCGCAGAACAGGCCAATGTTCACGCCGTTAACGCCGAATTTTGTGTTTGCGTCAGCAACCGCCAGATCGCATGTTGCAACCAATTGGCAGCCTGCTGCCGTGGCGATGCCGTGGACTTGCGCGATAACAGGTTGGGGCAGGGATTGGATGCGGGCCATCATCGCGGCACACCTGTCGAACAGATCTTTGAACGCCGCGGCACCACCATCAGGGTCGCCGCGTTTGGCTTGCATTTCTTTCAAATCATGACCCGCGCAGAATGCCTTGCCTGCGCCAGCAATAATAACGACCTTGATGGATCGATCATTTGCAATGTCATCCAAGGCAGCGTGCAGCGCCCCAATCATGGCGTCGCTGAGTGCATTCAGACGGGCAGGGACGTTGAGTGTGATTCGGCAAACACCGTCAAAGTTATCGCGCGTGATCAATTCCATTGTCTTGCCCTTTGCAGTTCGTTGAGGTCAGGTTAGCGGGAGACATCACAGGAGGAAAGCCGTGGATATCAAAATGGATGTAGACGAGTTGCAGGCGTTTTTGATTGAGGTTTTCCCGCAAGTACACGCGGAATTCCAAGTTCTCGAAATCACGCCGACTGGTGTGCGCGTGAAACTGGTAACTGCCGACCATCATTTACGCCCCGGTGGCACTGTATCGGGGCCCACAATGTTTGCGCTGGCGGATGTGGGGATGTATTTGGCAGTTCTGAGCCGGATCGGACCGCAGGCTTTGGCTGTGACGACCAATTGCAGTATCGATTTTATGCGTAAACCTGCGGCAGGCGTCGATTTGGTCTGCGAGGTGGTTCTCCATAAACTGGGGCGTGTTCTGGCCGTTGGTGATGCGCTGATTTACAGTGAAGGGGGCGTGGATCCAGTAGCGCGCGCATCCCTGACGTATGCGATTCCGCCGAAATGAAAAAAAGGGGCCGGTATGAACCGGCCCAGTTCAGGAAGATGCAGGGATATTAGTCCTGCCAGAACGGCTTAGATGCCTCGGCGTCAGCCGCCGATTGATCCACGCCGATATCAACAAGCAGATGCTCGTCGAGATGTTTAAGTGCGCAGCGCGTTTTACTGCGCATGTCCCATTTCGTCACGACCACAGCAAAACGGACCGCAAAATTTGCCAGCAAAGGCAATTGAGCTTGTTGGTTTAACGCTGCGATATGCGCAGGGTGAAGCGCGTGTGACATGGTACATCTCCTAAATTGTATTGACACAATACAGCGATAGGCTGTAATTTACAGATACAATATTCGAAACTGTAGGTCTATAAATTGATTGTATCCGATACAAAGTGGTTGCCCGACTTATCCAATGCGGGTCGTTCCAAATATAAGGCGCTCGCGCTTGCCATTCGCAATGGGGTGAACGCGGGTGCATTGCCGCGCGGAGAAAAACTGCCGCCGGTGCGTGACTTGGCGTTTCGTCTTGGCGTCACGCCGGGAACCGTTGCGCGGGCTTACGGCTTATTGACCGATGATGGCCTGTTGGTTGCAGAAGTGGGGCGCGGCACGTTTGTGGCAAAGATTGGCGAAAGCACCCACGCGCAAATGGACCCAATGATCACGCAGGTTGATGAAGAAACTGCTGATTTTCGCAGCAGTCGTGTGCCAGATGTTGGGCAAGGGCAGCTGATTGATGACGCGATTATTCGGTTGGGGCAGGCGCATAGCAGGCGACATATCAATTACCCCACCCAGCAAACTGACCTCAGCGCACGGCAGGCAGTCGTGCAATGGTTGGCCCCGCGCCGTTTGGGCGATTTTGGACCTGACGATATTGTCCTTGGCAATGGCGCGCAGCACTGCTGTATTCTGTCCTTGATGAATGTTTTGACAGGGCCAAACCCGGTTATCTTGACCGAAGAACTGGCTTATCCTGGCGCACGCCACGCAGCTCAACTGTTGCGGGCCAAGGTGGTCGGTGTTGCGATGGACAACGAGGGGATCATACCGGCAGCACTCGCTGAAGCCTGCAAAACCCATGGTGGGCAAGTTTTGTTAACCGCCGCAGAGGTACACAGCCCTACAACCGTTAGGACCAGTTTGACCCGAAAAAAAGAGCTGGCAGCGCTGGCAAAGCAAATTGGTTTGGTGATTATCGAGGATGATTGTTATACTATCTCACCTACCGGCGTTCCGGCATATCGGGAAATGCTGCCTGAGCAATCGTATCTGGTATCGTCATTGACGAAGTCTGTCAGCGGCGCGCTGCGTTTTGGCTTTGCCGTCGCACCTGAAGGACAAGGTAAATCACTGCGGCAGGTTGCGCAGAGTTCTTTTTACGGTGTGGCTCAACCCATATTAGACGTGTGCGCTGATTTGCTGAGTTCAGGCACAGCAGCGCAGATCCGCAACAAAGTTATTGAACGGACGGCTTACCGCGTTGGTTTAGCCAATGATGTTTTGGGTCATTGGGATCTGCATTCGCGCGCAGATGCGCCGTTTGTCTGGCTCAAATTGCCCAGCGGATGGCGTGCATCTAGTTTTGCAATTGCGTGCGAACGTCGCGGTGTTACGATCCGGCCTGCAGATGAATTTGGACTATCCAATGCGCGCGCGCCTAATGCAGTGCGCTTAGCGGTGAATACTTGCGTGTCCGAGGACCTGTTCATTCAAGCGCTGCATGATATGAACGACCTATTGGAAAATCCGGTCCCATCCATCGATGGATAGTGGGGTATTTTGATACCTAATTTATAAGCATTTGAATTTGAACGATTAAATAGAACAAACCACGCTTGACCTGTCACACCGCCTGTTTATAAGCCTCCCATGACACACGTGGGTCGCTTATGGCCCCTTAAGAATTGGTGATTTATGAAAACCTTCTCCGCTACTCCGGGAGATATCGACAAGAAATGGTTCATTATTGATGCTGAAGGCATCGTTTTGGGTCGTCTGGCGTCGGTTATCGCGATGCGCTTGCGCGGCAAGCACAAACCAACCTTCACGCCGTCCATGGATATGGGCGACAACATTATCGTAATCAACTGTGAGAAAATCCAGATGACCGGTAACAAGCGTGATGAAAACTATTACTGGCACACAGGCCATCCCGGTGGGATCAAGGAAAAGACGAAAGCCGAGATCCTTGAAGGCAAGCACCCAGAGCGTATCATCATGAAAGCCGTTCAGCGTATGCTGCCCGGTGGCAAGTTGTCCCGCCAGCAAATGACGCACCTGCGCGTTTTCCCAGGCACTGAGCACGGTATGGAAGCTCAGAAACCTGAAGTTCTGGATGTTGCATCCATGAACCCTAAGAACACGAGGACTTCATAATGGTCGATCAAGTGAACTCTCTTGAAGAGCTGGGCCAAGTTGCTGAAGGCGTTGATGCGCCTGTTGCTGTTGAAGCCCCAGTCATCACCCGCGAGTCTGTAAAAGACGCACTGGGTCGTTCCTATGCAACTGGTAAGCGTAAAGATGCGGTTGCCCGCGTTTGGATTAAGCCTGGTTCCGGTAAAGTCACCGTAAACGGTCAAGAAATGAAAGTGTATTTTGCACGTCCAGTTCTGCAGATGATCCTTGCGCAGCCGTTCTCGATTGCTGGTGTAACTGGTCAGTTCGACGTTGTCGCAACTGTCAAAGGCGGCGGTTTGTCCGGTCAAGCTGGTGCGGTTAAGCACGGCGTGTCCAAAGCACTGCAGTTGTTTGACCCAACATTGCGTCCCGCGTTGAAAGCCGCAGGCTTCCTTACACGTGATAGCCGTGTTGTTGAGCGTAAGAAATACGGTAAAGCAAAAGCCCGTAAGAGCTTCCAGTTCTCCAAGCGTTAAGCTTCTGGACATGGTTTTGGAAACGGGCGGCCCAATAGGGTCGCCCTTTTTCGTTTAAGTTAAAGGTTTACGCCATTTACTTACTACAAGACTTTAAGCAAACTGATATAGCGTCGGTGCAGGGGCTTATTGATGCGGCACCTTTGGCGACACTTGTGACGCATACTGCGGCGGGGCTGCGCGCGGATCATATTCCTTTGATGATGATCAAGGATAAGTTGATTGGTCATGTTGCTTTGGCAAACGATCTTCACCAAATTCTTGACGTAGACCATGACATCTTAGCAATTTTTTGCGGTGAAAACGCCAATATTTCTCCCAATTGGTATCCAAGCAAGGCAGACACCCATAAGGTCGTGCCGACGTGGAACTATGAGGTGGTGCATGTGTATGGCCGGATCAGGTTCAGCAATGACCGTAGATCAAAATTGGCGGTTGTTGGTCAACTCACCAAAGTATTTGAGACCCGCACAAACGGGGATGCGGCATGGCGGATGTCTGACATGCCTGCTGATTTTATGGAAGAAAAGTTGAACGGTATTGTTGCGTTTGAAATTGTGCCAACACCCATTTTGGGAAAATCAAAGCTAAGCCAGAACAAATCAGATGCAGACCGGCTTGGCGCCGCAGAGGCTTTGGAGCCGTCTTTACTCGCCGCTCAGATGAAGAACCCGGCAAAGAACTAGAATTGCCGCTTGCACTTTTCCCCCGTGCTGTGAAAATCAAACCTATGTGGGCAAAGCTAACAGCAACAGAGGCACGTCGCGGGTTACTGATGATCAGTCCGCCGTTGATCTATGTGTTGATCATGCTTGCATTCCCTATTGGCGCGATTGTTTTGTTCAGTTTCTGGACCCAAGATTTCATGACCTTGGACACAACATTCACCTTGCAAAACTATCGCGAAATTTGGGAACAACCTATCTTTGGCGCGCTGTTAAAGCGGTCGTTGTACGTATCTGGCTGTGTGACGGCCGTAACTGTTATTCTCGCGTTTCCAGTGGCTTACTTTGTGTCTTTTCATGTGAAACCGTCGCGCAAATCGCTTTGGTTGTTCATGATCACCATTCCGTTTTGGACCAGTTACCTGATCCGTGTTTTCTTGTGGAAAGTCATCTTGGGCTACAACGGCGTGGTGAACAGCGGCCTGATGGGTATCGGCGTGATCGACGAGCCACTGACGTTTATCTTGTATAACGTCAACGCGGTCATCATCACTTTGGCGCACGCGTTTGCGCCATTTGCCATTCTGCCGATCTTCGTGGCCTTGGAAAAGATTGACCGCTCGCTGTTAGAAGCATCCCAAGACCTTGGCGAAAGCAAATTTAGTACGTTTTTCCGTGTCACGCTGCCTTTGGCAATGCCCGGTGTTGTGGCCGCAGTTTTGATCGTTTTCATCCCGACAATCGGGGATTACGTCACGCCGGAGCTGATGGGGGGCGCTGGTGGTAAGCTGGTCGCGAACATGATCCAAACGCAATTTCTGGCGCTTAACAACGCGCCACTTGGGGCCGCTCTTGCGATTGTCGCCATGCTTTGCGTGACTGCGATCAGTCTGATGTTTGTTTTTCTTAATCGCCGCTGGTTGCGAGGCAGATCATGACATTGCGCGTCTACGCCATCGCCTATTTGATCTTTCTTTATGCACCCATCGTGCTGCTGCCGGTTTTTGCATTTAATGATGCGACGATTATTGCGTTTCCGCTGTCAGGATTCACAACCGACTGGTTTTCACAACTTTTGACCACCCAAGCCTTGCACCGGTCTGTTCAAAACTCGTTGTATATTGCGGGGATCACAGCGTTGCTGTCCACAATCCTTGGCGTTTGTGCCGCGCGCGCAGGAGCGATGTATCACTTTCCATTCAAGCGCAGCATCATTGGGCTTGTGATGATCCCGCTGGTCCTGCCTGAGATCATCGTGGCAGTATCCTTGTTGGTCGTGGCCATTCAAATTCTAGATATGGGGCTATCCAATTGGACGGTCATCGCGGCACACGTTCTGATCTGCACCCCGTTTTCAATTGCGATCCTGAACGGTGCCTTCCAAAATCTTGATCCGTCCATGGAAGAGGCCGCGATGGATCTCGGCGAAAGCCGCTGGTCGGCATTCCGGCTGGTGACGTTGCCGCTGGTCATGCCAGGGATCATTTCGTCGATGTTAATCGCCTTCACGATCAGTCTGGACGAATTCATCATCGCGTTTTTCCTAACTGGCGCGAACCCGACGATGCCTGTGTATATTTGGGGGCTGTTGCGGTTCCCAGCGTCGCTGCCTGTTGTGATGGCGTTGGGTACAATTCTTGTAAGCCTGTCGATTGTATTGCTGACCATCGCTGAAATCCTACGCAGACGCGGCATGGCCCGTGTTGGCGTCAAAGACAAAGGTGGCTTTTTATGACTGGCCTCATTTCGCTTTCCGGTGTGAATAAATACTTCGGCGATTATCACGCGTTGCGCGATATCAATCTGACGATCAACGAAGGCGAGTTTTTCTCTTTGTTGGGGCCATCGGGCTGCGGTAAAACAACTTTGCTGCGCACAATCGCTGGCTTTGAAGGTGTCTCCAGCGGCGTTGTGATGATCAGCGACCGGAATATGGCTGGCGTACCTGCGAACCAACGCCCCACAAATATGGTGTTTCAATCATATGCCATCTTTCCACATCTGACGGTTGCAGAAAACGTCGCATTTGGGCTGCGCAAACGACCTGACATTGATAAATCCACCGCTGTTGATGCTGCTTTGGATATGGTCGGTCTTACTGGCTTTGGCCACCGCTCGGCGCACGAGCTTTCGGGTGGGCAGCGGCAGCGGGTCGCTCTTGCGCGGGCCCTGATATTGAAACCTAAGGTGCTGCTGCTCGACGAGCCTCTTTCGGCGCTTGATAAGAAAATGCGTGAACAGATGCAGGTCGAGTTGATGCAGCTTCAGCGGCACGTCGGCATTACGTTCATCCTTGTGACCCACGATCAAGAAGAAGCCTTGGTGATGTCTGACCGCATTGCCGTCATGTTTGATGGTGAAATTGGCCAGATGGACGATCCTGAAACGCTGTACCGCCGCCCCAACAGCAGGCGCGTCGCTGAATTCATCGGTAAGATGAACTTTATGGACGCCCGCGTGATCCGCTCTGCCGCTCAGATCGACGTTAGTGTTGACGGGTTGGGCACCTGCACGGTTGATGCCGAACAAGCCCCAGTTGGCATTGATGTTGGCCTGGCAAAGGTAGGTATACGCCCCGAAACGCTTGCAATCTTGTTTGACGGCGAAACAACGGCCCGCGAAACGATCAGCGGCGTTGTTGACGAGGTCGTCTATTACGGTGATATGACGTATTATGACGTCCGCATCGCTGGCGTGGATACACCATTGAACATCGCAATGAAGAACCTGATCGGCCGACCTGTTCTGGATGTCGGCGAGCCAACAACCGTGGTGTGGGACGCCCGGTCGCTTGTTTTATTGCCGTAGGATGGGTTTTAACCCATCTTTCTAGAACGGAAATGCCACCCGCAAGGCAATCGTCTCGAGCCCTGGATTGATATCTTGCGTGTCTGCATTTGACCTATGATCATACGAAGCAAGCAAAGTCATGCCATTATCAAACGCAAAACCCGCACCCAATGACGACCGGAACTGCAACGATCCGCCGATGTGAGGGCCGTCGCCTTGCGTATAATATCCGGGCATTAGGGACGCCTCGATAAAAAATGGTCCATCAATCAAGGATTGTGTCGTCCATTTTGCGCCCGCACCAACCCAAACGTCACCAAGGTCTGTGACCGATGCGCCAATCGTTGGTTGAAAAGGACCGTAAGTGGTGCCAAAATCGTATCCGACGTAAATTTCGTTGCCGATAATGTTTTCTTGAAATTCAACTTTTGCCGCCTGAAATGACAGACGTGATGTCGCATCGCCTTGGGCCAAACATCCTGTTGGGCAATCAGTTAGCGCCATATCAGTAAGGCTTGCGATTAAAAATACTGCTGCCAGTGTGCCGTCCATACGTGTGTCTCCTAGCGGTCGGGGGCCACGAGGCCCAATCCGCGTAAATAAATGCCAATGCCCGTTTCCAAAAGGTCTTCGGGCGGAAACGGCGATATGGTTCCGGGACTGCCGCGTGCAAATAATTCAACAACGCCGTGGCTCATCGCCCAAATATGCGCCGAAAACATCTGTGGTGGTGGACGCATATGGTCTGGGATGTGCTGGCTTAACGCGATTGCGGCCGTTTCAAGAACCCCCATCGCGCGGGTTGCAGCAGCATTCAATTCGGGCGTCCGCTGTATCGAAATGCCGCTTTCGAACATCGCCACATAATGTCCAGGGTATTTGCGCGCAAACGCAAGGTAGGCGCGTCCAGTGGCCTCAAACGCGGCAAGGTCGGACGGTTGCCCACCTGCGTATGCTTGTTCCATCAGCTCGGCAAAAATTCCGTAACCTTGCAAAGCGGCTTCTGCAATCAGGTCTTCGCGGCCTTCAAAATGACGGTAGACGGCTGCAGGTGTCACACCTGCTTCGCGGGCGGCCTCAGATAGGCTGAAACCAGTCGGGCCCTTTTTTTCAATCAAGGACAGGCAGCCAGCAACCAATGTTTGGCGCAGGTTTCCGTGATGATACCCGCGTTTAACCATGCCAGAGATCGGGTCCACCAGCGACCACTGGATCGACGGCGCCTAGCCGGTTATCGTCGCGCCCTGTGTAGTCCAAAGATGTCAGCACTGACCGGATTGCGTTTAAACGGGCCCGTCGCTTGTCATCTGATCGCACAACCACCCAAGGGGCGGCGTCCGTGTGTGTGCGTGTAATTGTCTCGTCGATCGCTTTTGTATAGGCATCCCAACGGTTCAATCCTTCGACATCGATCCATGATAGTTTCCACTGCTTAAGTGGATCAGCCTCACGGTCCAAAAATCTTTTTAATTGCGTGGCTTGCCCGACGTTAAGCCAAATTTTGAATAGCTTTATGCCTTCATCGACAAGCATATTTTCAAAGGTGCTTACCTGCCCAAACCACTTTTCACGGGCCTCGGGTGTGCAAAACTCAAACACGTGTTCCACAACGCCGCGGTTGTACCAGCTGCGGTCAAACAGCACGACTTCACCCGCTGATGGCATGTGATCGATATACCGTTGAAAATACCACTGGCCTGCTTCCACATCGGACGGTTTTGACAAGGCCACCACACGCGCATGACGCGGGTTCAGGTTTTCACGGAACCGGGAAATCGTCCCGCCTTTGCCAGCGGCATCGCGGCCTTCAAACACAACGACGATCCGTTCGCCAGTTGTGCGTGCCCATGCCTGAAGCCGGACCAGTTCAATTTGCAACGCGTCAATCTCATCCTCATACGCATCACGACCCATCCGCTTTGTATAAGGGTAGTCCGAATTCAGGATTTGGTTCTTTTTTGCGTCGTTAATCGCGTCACGCACCGCGTCGGGCGCACCGTCCGCAAAAAAGCGGCTAATGCCGCCATCAAATGGCAAATCCATTGGGTTATTCCTTGGCCTGTTGGGCCCACTATGGGCAATGGAACGCCCTAGCGCAATCCGGCGCGGGTTGCTGCACGTGCAATCGCGTCGACGGCTTCTATTGGCGCAATATGATGCGGCATGTGACCAATGCCTTCTAATTCACGGACCCGCACCGAGGGGACAATTTTTACGATTTCGCGGGCGTGAACATCGATGGGAACAGTTGTGTCTGCGGTGCCATGCAGAATTTCAATTGGCAGCGTCAACTCTGGATAGCGCGTCTTTAACGCGACCACATTTGGGTAAAGGGTATTGACCTGCCGCACATTAGCACGAAAGTTATCAGGGCGCAGCGTCAGTCGCGCACCCACATGTTCGCCGTAGCCAGCCGGTGCTGGTTGTGGCGCGAAAACACCCACAATAGCTTTTTCAATCTGGGCGTCAGTCGCAAAGCTTGAGATTATTGGAATCACAAAAGCCCCACCAAGCGCGCTGCCATTGACGGTATAGTAAGTTCCCAGATCGCCGGGCCACGGCATTGCAACACCCGCAAAAGACGTGATGGCGCGCGCGTTGTGCGGTACATCCAAATCCAATCCGGCAACGGCCCAAGCAATGGCAACAGTTCCACCAAAACTGTGGCCGGCAACAATTGGGTCGTTGATCCCCAATTTACCAGCGGCTTCGCGCAACATTTTGGCTTGAGCTTGCGGGCTGTCGCCTTGGGTTGCGAACGGACCAGTTGGGATGTCTGGCACGCGGTCAGTATACCCCAAACCTGGGCGGTCAAACGCCGTGACGGTATAGTCGTCGGTCAGGCTTTCAAATAGGCCGTTAAACGTCCAATCGCGCAGGTTCCCACCAGCACCATGGAGCAGAATTAACTCTGGTCCAGATCCGGCACGGATATAGTGCACTTCGCCACCAGTCACTTCTACGAACTGACCGACGGGCGGATATGCCTTTTCTGCCGATGCGGCACGTTGGACTGACGTGCATCCCGTCACGGTCGCGCCAACGCCCACTATCAGGGCGACGTTATAGATTAGCATTTTAAGAGCCGATATCATCAAGATTAAACTTCGTTGTTTGGTAAATTTGGTTGATCCAATTACCATATAGAAGGTGCGCATGGCTTCGCCACTTATTCATTGGCGGGTTGCTTGGATCATCGTCTGGATAATAGTTCTGAGGGACATGGATTTCGGTCCCTTCAGCGATATCGCGATCATATTCTTGCTTGAGCGTGCCACTGTCATATTCAAAATGGTTAAAAATATACAGCGCACGGTGTGCCGTATCCTCAACCAAACAAGGGCCAGACGTATCGCTTGTGATCAGCGTCTTTAGGCCATCAGCCGCCGCAATGTCATTTTCACGCATTTCTGTCCAACGGCTGACAGGAATTACACAATCGTCAGAGAACCCGCGCAAGAATGGCGAGGATGCATCTGTCACACGATGTCGGTAGCAGCCGAAAACCTTGGCTTCGGTCAGATGTTTGGGCACGCCGTGGAAATAGTTGATCATCGCCATGCCGCCCCAACACACCCCAAATGTGGAATGTACGTTTGTTTGGGTCCACTCAAAAACTTGGCTAATTTCATTCCAATAGGTCACATCGTTGAAATCCAAATGCTCGATCGGCGCGCCTGTGATGATGAGCCCATCGAATTTCTGGTCGCGGACCTCGCTGAACGGCACATAGAATTCCTCCATATGCTCAGCAGCCGTATTTTTTGTCTTATGCTCGGACATACGGATCAAGGTCAGTTCAATCTGCAATGGGGTCGCTCCAATTAGGCGCGCAAACTGGTTCTCGGTTTGGATTTTCTTGGGCATCAGGTTCAGCAATGCAATCCGCAAGGGCCGAATGTCTTGGCGCGCGGCTGCATCTTCATCAAGCACCATGACGCCTTCGTTGCGAAGAACGTCAAAGGCGGGCAGGGCGGATGGCAGTTTAATCGGCATGTGATTGATCCTTACGGGCAGGGAGTTGAGATAGGCGGCTTAGCTGCGCATCTCAAGGGCATCAGCGACCATGCGCTCAAACCCGTCCGCATCTTTCACCTGCGCCACGACATCCATTGAAATGGTCAGGCCCCAACGGTCCGCCATCGCCTTATAACGCGGCTGACGGTGCGCAAGTGCCTTTGCAAACGCCCAGCGGATGAAATCGTCAGGGTTCACCTTATCAGGGGCCACGTTGAATTCAGCCAAATAGGCGGTCCACGTTTTCAGCAAAAATACCGGATCATAAGACATGGGTTTAGGTTCACGGTCAAACCGGCGGACAAGTTCGGCTGTGTGGTCGTCTGATCCTTCGATCCAGATCATCAGGGTTTTGGCCGCAAGATCGGTCATCAGTGGATCATCGGGATCATCCACATCAACCCATTCACAAATCGACCCACCCGTATCGCAGATGAAATGCGGATACTGATAAAGCGCATTTGAACGTTCAATGAAATGACCGGTGTCATAAAGTGCGGCAATCTCGGCTTGCTGAAACTGGTCTTGGCGGCGGGTATATTCATCCCAGTCCAAGCCAGCCTTGGACGTATTGCCCGGCTTACCAAGGTACTTTGATATCGCTTTTAGGTCTGTGGTGTGAACATTAGGCGCGATATAGATACTATCAGACATCAATAAGTCTTTGAGTATCGGCGATTTCATCGCTTCTTTTAATGCCATGTCCACAATATGCGGCGACATATATTGGGTCCCGATCCGGTAATCGATGGAATAATGAAACCAATCGCCCGTATCGCGCAACATGGAAGACAAATATGTTTTGCCCAAGCCTGACATTGCAAACAAAAGTACACGTTTATGCGGGGCGCTGCGCCAATCAGATGCGGTTTTGTAAATCATGAGGATAGAGGTAAAGCGGGACGGGCGGATGGTCTAGTGGGAATAGATGATAACGCGGCAGATCGACAACAATGTCCGCTTCGAGCCCAAAGTGCCCGATGCTGCGGTAAATTCAAACGGTGGCAAAGCGCTCTGCAACAGTCGCGCACGTATAGCTACTCCCAGCTTTTCAATCATAAGTTTATGTTGTGTTATAGTCATGTCCCGAGCATGGTTCTCTCAATTTATGTGGATTTATCATGGTTAAGTATTATAAAATTGCCCTTGTTTTGGTTTCGCTGGCACTGCCTTCAGCATCGCTTGCCCAGGATTTCGATGCAGGATTGAAAGCTGCGCATTCCGGAGATTTTGCAACGGCTATTAAGGAATGGAAACCTTTAGCTGAACAAGGCAATCCCACTGCCCAGAGTAATCTCGGTCGGATGTACGAGAATGGCGATGGAGTGCCGCAAGATTACAGCGAGGCGCTGCGCTGGTATCGCTTGGCTGCCGAACAAGGTGACGCATTTGCACAGAACAGTCTCGGCATGACGTACGGAAACGGCGACGGCGTTGCGCAAGGCTATGCAGAGGCGGCCCGTTGGTTTCGCTTGGCGGCTGAGCAAGGTGACGCTTTCGCCCAATATAATCTTGGCAACTTGTACCGAAAAGGCGAAGGCCTTCCACAGGACTACGTTGAGGCGGCACGCTTGTATCGCCTAGCTGCTGAACAGGGTCACGCCTTCTCCCAGAGCAACTTTGGTTGGATGCACGAAAGCGGCAACGGTGTCCCTCAGGATTATGTGGAAGCGGCACGTTGGTATCGCCTCGCCGCTGAACAAGGTGACAGATTCGCGCAATTCAACCTTGGTAATTACTATTCTACGGGAACAGGAGTGCAGCAAAACGATATTTCGGCCCTGCTGTGGTGGCGAATTGCTGCCGCCCAAGGCGACACAGATGCCCAAAGCAACGTTGAGCTAATGCGAGACACGCTCAGCCCTGAGGCTTTCGCTGAGGGAATTGATCGCGCCGTTAACTGTCTGACGTCGAATTATCAGGACTGTGACTAGGGTCATAGGAAGTCTAACCAGCGATTATCCCAAAATGTTCCTCAACGACAGTTTTGTCCTGTGTGGATGTCTCCTGCTTTGCAAGCCCTTTTCGGTGATCGATACATTGTCAGATGCAGTCTTGTGTCCGGCCTGTTAGCGCGGCACATTTGACCGCTGGCCCTGATGGTTTCCACGAACCAAGCCCCATTCCGCAGTACGAACAGCAAGCGTTCAGGACAAAACACGGGGTATCTTGGTTTTAGGGCTGACAATTTTTCCATCACTTCGTTGGTCTTGCAATCTCTTGTTCTTAGTTGGCGGGGTTAGGTAGTTCTCACTTTGTAAGGTTCATTTCGGGTTAGAACTGCCCAGATTATTCGCGCGGTTTTGTTTGCCATTGCAACCGCTGCCAACTTGGTTGGTTTTCGTGCCAGTATATCTGCAAACCATGGATCAAAGGCTTCTGGCGTCTTGGCAATTTGCCGTACTCGAGACACCATGCCTAAATATAGTAAGCGTCGAATGTACTGGTCTCCCATCCACTGCCCGGCAGGGCATTGCACAGCAATGTCACGAGAGGGTTGAGATGCGTCCCAGGCGTTCTTTTCCACCGCTTGATTTGTTGATTGGCGTCAGTCCTAACCATGCAGCAAACTCTCGACCATTGTTGAACTGTTTGCCGCTTCCAATCGTTGCTACAATTGCCGAAGCAGTAATCGGGCCGACACCCGGAATTGTTTGAAGCAGTGCAACGCGTTTCTCACGTTTGGCAATCTGGATCATCTCGCGGGAACAACGTTGAATTTTTCCATGTAAAAACAGCAATTGGTCACCAAGCTCGACGACCACATTACCAGCAACTTCAGGAAGGTCTGGCTGTTCTCCGTCAAGATAATCCTTCGCAAATTGAATGGCATGACCAACGCCCTGGGGAAGGATAACGCCAAACTCGGCCAATTGCGCCCGCAGCATGTTGATCGTTTGCGTTCGCTGCCGGACAATAAGGTCACGGGTCCGATGAACCGCAAGTATTGCCTGTTGTTCAGGTGTCTTCACTTCGACAAACCGCATTGTAGGGCGAGTGAATGCTTCGCATATGGCTGCTGCATCAACAGCATCTGATTTGCCGCGTTTGACATAAGGCTTCATGTAAACTGGCGGGATCAGCTTGACGTTATGACCCAGCTTGATCAGTTCGCGCGCCCAGTGATGACTGGTCCCACAAGCTTCGATACCAATGGCAGGGATCTAAACGTGCAAAGAACGGCAACATTTGCGATCTTCTTAAAGCACGGTTGAACGCTACATCTCCATTGACGGCGATGCCGTGGACTTGGAAAACGTTCTTAGCTAAATCAAGGCCAATAGTTGTAACTTGCATGGGGCGGCTCCTTTCAAACAGTTTACGACAACTGCAGTATGGCGCATTAGGACGCCGATGGTGCAGGAACCATCCACCCCATCCGCAGTGCGGACCTCTGTGCAGACCGCAGCGAAGGTCGGCAAGGAGCCCAGAGCGACGCAAAAGTAATCTGCCTGAACCCGGAGTGGGGCGCGCAAACGAAAGGCAAATTCAATCGACCCTCAGTTCGTCGTAGGACACCATGACGTGTTCGCGGTAGGCAGGCCGCTCAGTACGGCTATTGTAATAAGCTCGCACATTCGGGAATTCGGCACGTCGTAACTCAATGTCGTAATACCGAAAAAGAACGTGACCGAACTGGATGTCAGCAAGTGTAAAGTTTTTACCAGCGAGAAAGCGATTCTTGGCAAGGCTTTCGTTCGCAATTCCAAGCTTTTTTCCAAAACTTCGACCGCAGCCTCTATAGCCTTTTTGTCGCATTGCGCCTTTGGAGTTCTGACCAAACGCCAAAAGACTGGAACTGTGAATGCCATAGCAACATTGAGTTTGGCCCACTCGGCCCACCGATCAACGTCAGCCCGTCTCGTCATGTCACTGGGCCAAAAACTATCCCTGCCATACCTCGTTGCCAAGTGCCTGCTGGGTGCACCACTCACTTTACTATTGCGCATAAAAAAACGCCCCATAGGGCGTCTATTTTATTATTTAGATCGATTTTTTAACCGCCCCAGCTACGTACCGGACCGCAATCCATGTGCACGAAGTTTGATCCGCTATAACGACCAACACCACCGGCGCGGCAGGATTGTGCTGCGCGTGACATTTGCGCAGTGGATCGTCCATCAAGACGTAAATCGGCGGCTTGTCCAACCATATGAAGCGATCTTTTCGCGACGCCACCAGACCGGCTACGCAACATGGCATTCGTCTGTGGGGACCGGTAACCGGACAACAGCATGTAAGGTTGGTTTGTATCCATCAACCTGTGCGATGCGGCCATGATGTCGATTGTGCGGGTATCGATTTCAATCGCTGTCCCAGTTCGCCAATCGCGCATGAACGAGTTCACTTCGCGGATTGCTTCGCCGATGTACTTGCCTTCAATCCAATAGATCGTATCGAGCCGCTCGCCCGTCCGGCCAGAGAACATCTGGATACGGCGTACATCGCCGCCGCCGCGCAGGAAACCTGCTGCATTTGAATATGTGGGGGCTGCAATCACAGCGCTGGCCGCAAACGCGCCCAAAATTCCACGCCGGGTCATGCCCGTAGAGTTGAGTGTATTCATATTATTAGCGCCTGTCCCGTCGCTCAATATTTTCCCGCGTTATCGCGGCGTTTCCATCTCATCCCCAGATGCACCTGCCTTATGGCATAAGATGATTCGTTGACCAAGCCCTGTTTAGGCCGGTCATGGTAAACAAGAGGGAAATAGGCGATTTTTTGCGCAATCCTTAAGGTATTTTTGCGTTGTTGCTCATTTGCATGTGCGCTTGCGCAACAACCTTTAGAAACCAACCATCCCTGTCGGGTTTGTGAATGGACTTTTGCGGGCAAGGATTCCGATACTCCACCATCTTGTGTGCCACGTCCGCGTGGTGACAACCAATTTTGTTCTGTGGGGGACTTATGTTCGTATCATTGTCGTCGCGTATTATGCGACTTTTATTGGCTGCCAGCCTTTTGTTAACTGTTTTTACCGTGCCTGCTGCGGCACAAGTCACCGCATTTCGTCAAGCTGTCGCGGAAGCGGCTGCCCGTGACGAGGAACTTGCTGCATTTTACCGCGCCCGTGAATTTCAGGGCATTTGGAGCGGAAATAGTGATCGGTCCCGTCGCAATGCTCTGATGGCTGCGTTTGCCGATGCATCAAATCATGGCCTGCCAGCCGCAAAATATGATGCAAACGCATTGATGGCGCAGTTGCGCGCAGCGTCAACGCCTGCTGATCAGGGCCGCATGGAAGTCGAGCTTAGCCGATTGTTCATGTCTTACGCCCGCGACGTCCAAACGGGCATGTTGCGCCCATCGTCTGTCGTCAGTGCTATCAAACGCGAAGTACCATACCGGTCTCGTCTTGGTACACTGCAGGCATTTGCGCAGTCGAACCCTGCTGGTTTCTTACGGTCTTTACCTCCGAGCTCGCCTGAATACACCCGCCTGATGCGTGAAAAGCTGCGGCTTGAGCGGATGCTTGGCAACGGTGGTTGGGGTCCAAGTGTAAATGCGAATTCATTGGCGCCAGGTGCATCTGGTGATGCCGTTGTCAATTTGCGCAACCGTTTGATCGCGATGAACTTTCTAGAGCGGACAGCGACGCAGACCTATGACGCGGCAATCCAAGCGGGTGTTCAGCGGTTCCAACAAGCCCACGGTTTGGCTGTGGATGGCGATGCCGGTGCAGGCACTATGCGCGCACTGAATGTGCCCATGGCCAGCCGTTTACAGTCAGTCATTGTGGCGATGGAACGTGAGCGTTGGAACAACCGTCCACGTGGTTCGCGCCATGTTTGGGTTAACTTGACTGATTTCACAGCGTCTATCGTCGACAATGATCGTGTGACTTTCTCTACTCGTTCGGTGATTGGTGCGCTTCCTGCGGACCGCGAGACACCAGAATTTTCCGACGTCATGGAATTTATGGTCATTAACCCAAGCTGGTATGTGCCGCGGTCTATCGTGACCAAAGAATACCTGCCGATGTTGCAACGCAACGCGAACGCTGTTCGTCAGTTGGATGTTACCGACAGTAAGGGCCGCATCGTGTCGCGTGGGTCAGTCAACTTCAATCAGTATAACGAAAAGACGTTTCCGTATTCCATGCGTCAGGGGCCGTCCGAGGGCAATGCGCTTGGATTGGTCAAGTTTATCTTTCCAAACAAATACAACATCTACCTGCACGACACCCCGTCCAAGTCATTGTTTGGCCGTCAAGTCCGCGCATTTAGCCATGGTTGTATTCGTCTGAACGATCCGTTTGATTTTGCCTATGCGCTGTTGGCCAAGCAAGAAAGCGACCCACAGGGTTTCTTTCAGTCGCGTTTGTCCACGGGTCGTGAAGCACGGGTCAACCTGAACGAACCAGTCCCAGTTCACATTGTGTACCGCACCGCGTTTACAAATGTGACAGGTAGCCTGCAGTTCCGTCCGGACATCTATAACCGCGATGCACGCATCTGGAACGCTCTGGCCCGCGAAGGGGTAGCAGTTCGCGCCGTTCAAGGCTAAGTCTGATCCCGAACTCGGGGTTGATTGATGACACAGACTGTTAAAGATATTGCAGCGGCGCTGGGGGCAAAGGCTTACGGCGCCGTTAACTTGTCTGTCTCTGGCTTGTCGGAACCCGCCAGTGCGGGACCAGATGATCTGGCGCTTGCGATGTCACCTGCGTATGGCGACGCCTTGGCACAGGGCCAAGCCCGCGCCGCTGTTGTTTGGGCTGGTGCAGATTGGCAGGCTTTGGGCCTCGAGGCCGCGATTGAAGCCCCGCGCGCACGTTTGGCAATGTCTGGTCTGACCAAGATGATGGATGTTACCCCAGCTGGAACAGGCGTCAGTCCACATGCTGTGGTAGCACCCACTGCCCAAATTGGGCAGGGCGTGTCCATTGACCATTTCACCGTCATCGGCGCAGGTGCTGTTATCGGCGATGGATGCCAGATCGCCGAGCATATCAGTATCGGTGCAGGCGTAATTATTGGCGACAATACGCAAATCCATGCTGGTGTGCGTATCATGCGCCGCGTGCGTATCGGTGCGCGCGTTGTCTTGCAGCCAAATTCTATACTTGGCGCAGATGGGTTTTCTTTTGTCACCGCGACGCCTTCTAATGCGGAAACTGGTCGCAAGACTTTGGGGAAAACACCATTCACGGCCCCTGATGATCCGGTCCAACACCGCATTCATTCGCTGGGTGGTGTGGTGATTGGTGACGATGTTGAGATTGGTGCGAACAGCACCGTGGACGCGGGTACAATCCGTGCCACGTCTGTTGGGCATGGCACCAAGATCGATAACCTTGTTCAGGTTGGTCATAATGTTCAGATCGGCGATCACTGTCTGCTGTGCGCGCAAACGGCTGTGGCTGGATCTGCGCGCATTGGCGACCGGACAGTGCTTGGTGGTAAATCAGGCGTTGGCGATAACCTGACTGTGGGGACGGACTGCGTTATTGGCGGGGCTGCGATTGTACTGTCTGATGTGCCATCTGGTAGCTTTATGATGGGATACCCCGCACAACCAATGCTGACATATCGCGCGCGTGAACGGCATTTGCGACAGGCGAATATTCGTCACAAGGCGGTTTTAAAACCCGTCTAGAGATACTAAATCAGCATCAACAGCTTGCAGGATTTAAAATATGACGACCCAAGACCAAGTGATCGCGATTTTGGCTGAACAGGCCATGCTGGACACATCAGATGTGGCGTTGGATAACTCTCTTGATGACTTAGGGATCGACAGCATGTCCCTTGTGGAAAGCATTTTTGCGATTGAAGAGGCGTTTGATATTACGGTGCCATTCAATGCCAACAACCCAACCGAAAGCGCGTTTGATATCTCGACAGTGGCATCGATTATTATGGCCGTGGATAAGTTAAAAGCGGAGCAAACCTAGTATGACCCGCCGCGTCGTCATCACAGGTGCGGGGACGATCAACCCGTTGGGCCACGATGTGGCCACCACGTTTGATGCGATGAAGAATGGTCGCTGTGGCATCGGCCCGCTGGACATCCGCGATGTGGACCGCTTGTCGATCCAGATCGGCGGTCAGGTGCGTGACTATGATGAGACAACGCATTTTAACCGCCAGCAAATAGCGCTTTATGACCGGTTCACGCAGTTTACGTTGCTGGCTGCAAGGCAGGCAATTTCCCAAGCAGGACTGATATTTGCAGGCGATTTGGCCGACCAATCCGGTGTCATTCTGGGTACCTCTGGCGGGGGATTGAACACCCAAGATGAAAACTACCGTGTCGTCTATGAAGAGGGCAAAAATCGCGTGCATCCGTTCATCGTGCCCAAGCTTATGAACAATGCTGCAGTGTCCCAAGTATCAATGGAATTTAACTTGCGCGGCCCGTCATTTACGGTCGCGACTGCCTGTGCATCGTCAAACCACGCGATGGGGCAGGCGTTTAATATGGTTCGGTCAGGCATGGCAAAGGTTATGGTGACGGGCGGATCTGAATCGATGCTGTGCTTTGGCGGGATCAAAGCGTGGGAAGGTCTGCGCGTGATGTCGCGCGATGCGTGTCGCCCGTTCTCAGCCACCCGCAACGGTATGGTACAAGGCGAAGGCGCCGGCGTTTTTGTGTTTGAAGATTACGATCACGCCAAGGCACGGGGCGCGAATATTCTGTGCGAAGTCGCAGGCTTTGCCATGTCGTCGGACGCGTCAGACATCGTCATGCCGTCCAAGCAAGGGGCCGCGCGGGCGATTGCCGGCGCGCTGAAGGATGCCAAAGTGAACCCTGATCAAATTGGCTATATCAATGCGCATGGCACGGGAACGGCTGCGAATGACAAAACCGAATGCGCCGCTGTGGCGGATGTGTTCGGGGCACATGCCGACAAACTGCTGATCTCATCCACCAAGTCGATGCACGGTCATTTGATCGGCGGGACGGGTGCAGTCGAGCTGCTTGCTTGCCTGATGGCGCTTTGCGAGGGCGTGATCGCCCCCACGATTGGTTACGAAGAGCCTGACCCTGAATGCGCGCTTGATGTGGTCCCCAACGAGGCCCGCGATGCGTCAGTTGATGTTGTGCTGTCCAACGCGTTTGCCTTTGGTGGGCTGAATGCCGTGATTGCCTTGCGCAAAATGTGACGCAGGCTTTTGATCCGCCGCTCGAACAATTCTGCGAACGCAAGGCCGATGATGAGCGTGCCGATCAAAAGCATAGGCTCGCGGCCAGGAAGATCGGGTAAGACCGCATCAAGTAGATGCAAGCTTGGGTAATGGGTCACATAAAGCGAAAAGCTGCCACCTGCGATCCAACGTGTGAATGGCAAATCAAGCTTGGACGTCTGCAACAGTCGCGCCATGCCAATAAGATGGGCCACGCAAAGCCCGCCAATAAGCGCATTCCACACGAATTCATCTGAGAAACCGTATGTTGCGTTCATGTTCACCCCAAAGGCCTGTGTGCTAAGCGCGAGCAACAGGGATGGGGTGTCAGCCCATTGCATGACGACGTAGGCAACAGGTGCACCGATGGCATAAATAAGGGCGGTGGACACGGGCAGAGCGTCAACGCGGTTTGATTTAATCAGCTTCCATGCCCAAACACCCATGAGCCATGCAGGCATAAGCATAAGGATTGGCAAACCAACAAAAGCGGCAACTGCCACCAACAAAACAGTGCGTTTTGCGCCTGACATGAAGATCGCGATGCCAAACAGCGCGTAATATGCGGCCTCGTAGCTGAGGCTCCAGAGGGGACCGTTGGTACCAAGGCGCAAACGGTCCAACGCCCGGAATTCATTTGAAAACGAAATACCGCGCAGCATAAATTCCGTCGTGGAATGTGGCTCGAAGAAGCCCGTTGGGTAGGACGCTGGGTTCGCTTGAATACCTATGCGGTCAAAGATGATCGTCAAAATTAACGCCGGTATTAAAACGGACCACAAACGGGTCAATCGGTTAAACGCATATGTGCCGCCGTTGCCATCGCGGTTGGCAGCAAATGCGATCACAAGCCCCGACACGACAAAGAAAACGACGACGGCGTCACTGCCTAGATTATAGTCGCGCATCCATTGATACGTACCGTCCGTAAAGCGCGGATAAGCAAAGTGGGAAAAGACAACCAACAACGTTGCCCCTGCACGCAAGACATCGAGCCAAACAGAAAAACCGCGGTTCATTGGGTATTCACCTTTGGGGACGGTGCGGTTTTTGGACCGCGCAGCGCTTCCCAGCTTTCGACAAACGGGTGAAGGATTGCGGCACGCAAAGTCGGGTGGGGCTGCTCAATCAGGTTGCCGTCGCCGTCGGCCACACCAAATGTCAGGTGCTCTTGGCCATCGGTGACGTAAAGCGTGCCAAACATCCAATCCCAGAATGCAAAGACTTCACCATAGTTTTTGTTGAAATGCTTTTTATCGCTGGAATGGTGAATATGGTGTTGGGCCGGTGATATAAAGATATGTTCCCAGCGCGGTCCGTATGACAGCCAGATGTGGCTATGGCGCAGGTTGGACCCAGCGGCGTTAAAGATGACATAGCCTGCGTTTGCTGTCCCGATTGTGATAATGTCAATCTTGCCCAGCAAAAGCCAAAGCATCAGAGCCTGCACAGCCCCCACGATTACCCCGTAGATCACAGTGCGGATGATCAAAAAGACAGGATGGTTGCGGTTTGCGGTCAGCGGCGTGAGAACTTCTGCAGAATGGTGTACGGCGTGGAAAGGCCACAAAATACGTGCTTCGTGGTGGATGTAATGCGCCCAATATTTGCAGAAATCCAATGTCAGGATCATGATGACAGTCGCCAAGGCGCTGCGACCCAATGAGAATGCGTGCGGTGTATAGGGGGCATTTGAAAGGGAGACAAAGAAATCCAGCAGGTTTGCTGTAATCAAGGGACCAAATGTGAGTGTCGCAAACAGACCACCAATAGAGAGAGCTGCATTAAACAGGAAAATCTTGATGTCCACAAAGTTGGATTTGTGGCGATAAACAGCGGCAGGCAAAAGCCATGTCGCAAAGGTTTCGGGTTGGCCCCGAAAACGCCAAATGATGTTTGCTAGCACAACGGTCATCGCAAGATAAAGGATCGCCAAACGCGAGTTCATGTTCCAGAAATACTGGATCGCTTCCGCTTGTATGCTATTGAGAATTTCCATCAAATTTGCCTTTTGTCGCACTGCATTGTTGCCGTTCTAGCAACAGATTGTGGACGAAACATGGCATAAGCGGTGCATTTTATGGCAGACAGTCGTTCTAAAAAAAGCCACCCACTGCGGGTGCAGGGGCGGCTTTATATCGTTTTTTTGCTATGTGTTATTGGCCAGAGCCGTCATAACCTGCAGTGAAGCCAGACAGCGAGATATTCAAGATGACCTCATCTTCTGGGGCTGCAGCAGGCACCATACGCATGGTTGCAGCACTCCCGCGCTTAAACTGGTCGATTTCGTCAGCTGTAAATCCAACCCGTGCAACACAGCCTGCGCGGTTGCAAAATGTGAACGGATAACGACGCGTCGCCGATCCATCGACTGAGATGAGCAGCTGTTCAGTCAGCAGAGTTTCAAGCGGAACAACAATTGTTGCACCTGCCGCAGCACGGTTACCACTTGGAAGCGGGAATAAGCTGATCTCCGCGACAGAGTTACCATCTTTGTCATTCAAAAGTTGATAAAGCTGACAAGGATCGGCGGCACCTTCTTCGGCAACCAAACACCGGAGCGCCCAATCGCCAAATACTTCGCGAATATAAGGGGTGCCAACGGCTGCCGCATCGGTCACTTCGGTGCCCATGTCAAGTTCAGCTGCCGGATCTGTTTCAGCTGCTGGTGCCTCGGTTTCCACATCTGTGGTCGTCTCTTGCGCGAAGGCTGGGGCATTAACAAGGATCAATGCGCCGATGGCGAGTGGCTTTAATAAGTGCAACATTCTATCATTCCTAGAAATTCGTGTTGTCGGTGATGTATCATGGGATAAATACGATGTCAGCGGCAAAAACGCTGGATTGGGCGGTGTTTCGCGCAAGCGTTTTCAATAGAAAAGGGGGCGTTGTCGGGGCCCTTTTTCGTTGTCTCCCTCTCGGACTTTGCCGACTGTGAATGCGAGTTTTGCTAAAAGATTGAAAACCGGTCAGCAGCAACCAGATCTACAAGGGTTTGCAGCTTAGGTTAGCCATAAAAAAGCCGTGCCCAAAGGCACGGCAAGTCTAACAAGGAGGAGCGGGTGCAGCCCCTGGGGACATGTAGGAGCCGCAACCCGTGCGTTTATACTGGCAGATAAGTATTAAGAATGTATTTTAGGCTAACAGAATTATTCCCAAAGGGGCCAAGCACATGGCAAACGACATCTTTATTGGCGGCGGCGGGCCTGCATATGGCGATCCACAGGTCATGCTTTTGGATAAATCCAACCGCCACGGTTTGGTCGCAGGAGCAACCGGTACAGGCAAAACTGTGACGTTGCAGATTATGGCAGAAGGGTTTTCTGCCGCTGGCGTGCCTGTTTTTCTTTCCGACGTGAAAGGCGATCTATCTGGCTTGGCCTTGGCAGGGACCCCTGATCACAAGCTCCATGATCCGTTTATGAAACGTGCTGCAACCATCGGGCTTGACCTGCAATACGATAACTTTCCGGTCACATTCTGGGATTTGTTCGGCAAGCAGGGTCACCCGATCCGCGCCACAGTCGCCGAAATGGGTCCATTGCTGTTGTCGCGATTGATGGAACTGACGGACGTCCAAGAAGGTGTGTTGAACGTGGCCTTCCGCGTCGCAGACGAAGACGGCTTGCCATTGCTAGATCTAAAAGACCTGCAAGCGTTGATGCTTTGGGTTGGTCAAAACGCCAAAGACTTGTCCTTGCGGTACGGCAATGTTGCGTCGTCATCTGTTGGTGCGATCCAGCGTCAGTTGCTGGTGCTGGAAAACCAAGGTGGTGCTGCTTTGTTCGGGGAACCCGCCCTTGATTTGTCTGATTTGATGCGCGTGACCGCTGACGGCCGTGGCGAGATTAATATTTTGGCGGCCGATCAGCTGATGGGCAGCCCGCGTTTGTACGCGACATTCTTGTTGTGGTTGTTATCTGAATTGTTCGAGGAATTGCCAGAGGTTGGCAACCCAGACAAACCGAAATTGGTGTTCTTCTTCGATGAAGCACATTTATTGTTTGACGACGCGCCCAAAGCTTTGGTCGATAAGGTCGAACAGGTCGCTCGTTTGATCCGGTCCAAAGGCGTTGGCGTGTACTTTGTCACCCAGAACCCAGCAGACATTCCTGATGATGTGTTGGGTCAGCTTGGTAACCGTGTGCAGCACGCACTTCGCGCGTTTACAGCCAAGGACCGCAAGGAGCTGAAAACAGCGTCTGAAACCTATCGCGATAACCCTGATTTCGACACAGCAGAGGCCATTCAGCAGGTTGGAACAGGCGAGGCGGTGACATCGTTTCTAGATCGCAAAGGTATTCCAGAAGTGGTGCAGCGCACATTGATCCGTCCGCCGTCGTCGCAGCTTGGTCCGATAAGTAAGCAGACCCGTGCGGCTATCATGGCTGGGTCCGACATGGCTGGTAAATACGACATCACATTGGACCGCGAAAGTGCGTCAGAGATGCTTGCGACACGCGCTGACGCAGCGGCAAAAGAAGCCGAAGCCGCAGAAGCCGCCGAAGAGGCCGCGGATGAAAAAGAACGCGAATTCAAAAAGGCGCGCCGTTACGACGGCGGTGGCACCTCGTCGCGCAGCACATCCCGCCGGTCGACCAAAACCGATAGCTTTGGCGGATCACTGACCAAGATCGTTATGAAAGAACTGAAAGGCACAACAGGGCGCCGCATTGTGCGCGGCATCCTTGGTGGCTTCTTCAAAGGGCGCTGATTATAGAGGCCGGATTTTTAGTGCGGCGATCCGGTTTTCTGCTTTTTCCAAGACTTCGAACCGGAATCCGTGGAAGGAAAACACCTGGCCTTCGACGGGGATCATCTGGGCCTCGTGAATGACCAGACCTGCGACGGTGTTTGCCTCTTCATCCGGCAAAGACCAGTCGTGGGCGCGGTTAAGATCGCGCAATGTCATGCCGCCTTCAACGATAAAGGCACCGTCTGACGTGGCTTCGATCTGATCGGTTTCATCTTCGTCGAATTCGTCAGCAATTTCGCCCACGATTTCCTCGAGGATATCTTCGAGCGTGATGAGACCCTGAAGGCCGCCGTATTCGTCAACAACGAGCGCAAAGTGGATTTTACGGCGCAAGAATTCACGCATTTGATCGCCAAGCGTTGTGGTTTCAGGCACGAAATATGCATCCATCGCAACAGATAGAATGTCAAAATCGGCAAGGGCTTTTGCATCAACGGTCCCGCCTAAAAGCAGCTTGTGCATCGCGCGCAAAAGGTCCTTTGCATGGATGACACCGACGATGTTTTCTGGATCGTCTTTGTAAAGGGGCAGGCGGGTGTGCTGGCTTTGTAGGCATCTCGCAAGGATTTCTTGCGCAGGTAAGTCGGCGTCTATGACTTCGATCCCTGAGCGGTGAAGCATGATTTCCTCGACCGTGCGTTCATTCAAATCAAGCGCGCCCAAAATTCGATCACGGTCTTCTTTTTCGACGATTCCCTCGGAATGGCCAAGTTGGAGCGCGCCTGCGATTTCTTCGCGTACAGCCAAAATCTGGCTGTCTGGGTCGGTGCGAATACCAAACAAAAGTAAGACACCACGCACGAAAAACCGGACGGCATACACAATAGGAGAGAAAACACGGACGATAACCCCGATGGGAGCCGCGACCATGGCAGCCACTTTTTCAGGGTTCGTGATGGCCACAGTTTTTGGCAGCACTTCGGCAAAGACAAGCACCAACAGCGTCATAATAAGCGTCGCAGCTGCAACACCATTTTGGCCAAAAACCTTTGTAAGCAATGCAGTAGCAAGCGACGTTGCCAAAATATTGACGACGTTATTACCCAAAAGGACCGAGCCGATCAGCCGCTCGTTATCGTTGGTGATCTCTAAGGCGCGTTTTGCCCCCCGCGATCCTTTATCTGCCGCAGACCGCAACTTGCCGCGTGACGCTGCCGTCAGTGCGGTTTCAGAACCCGAGAAAAACCCAGAGAGCACAAGCAGCACCAAAATCGCGCCGGCGGTGATCCAAAACACACCGTCAAATAGGGAGGAATCCATCATTCACTTTCATTAAAACTGTACTTGTTATGGGGGCTTGTCAGGGGGCGATCAAGATCAGTCGTCGGATTTACGTGCCAATGGGTGATGCTGCATCACAAGTTCGGTCAGCCGTTCATCCAAAACATGCGTGTAAATCTCGGTTGTGGCGACATCTGCATGGCCCAACATGGTTTGGATTGATCGTAAATCCGCCCCGCCAGCCAGTAGGTGGGTGGCAAATGCGTGTCGCAATGTGTGGGGCGTGACTTTGGCGGGGGACACACCGCCCGCGACGGCGAATTCTTTGATCAGCCCAAAAAACCTGTGCCGCGTCAGATGCCCATCTTTGCCGCGTGATGGAAACAGGAACTTGGACAGCGGTTTGCCGGCCAAGCGCCCCGTTTCTTCGCCGGAATCTCGTTCTATTAGCCAGTCTGCCATTGCTGTTTTCGCAGACGGCGACAATGGCACCATGCGTTCTTTGCCGCCTTTGCCGCGCACCAAAAGCATGGCTGGATTACCGCGTGCAGCACTGACAGGCAGGGTGACGAGTTCGGTCACCCGCATACCCGTGGCATAAAGCAATTCCATCATGCAGCCATTGCGCAGCCCGTCGCGGCTGTCGTTCGCGGCATTAATCAGGCGGTCGACTTCTTCTACTGACAACGTTTTGGGCAATGCTTTGGATTTACCTGGCCCTTTGATCCGGATTGCCGGGTTTTCGTCGCGCCAGCCTTCTTCAAATGCAAAACGGTAAATTTGTTTGATCGCCGACAGCCGTCGCGCACGGGTTGACGCAGCCAGTCCTTGGGTATCGCAATCAACCAGATACCCTTCGACGTCGTCTTGGGTTGCTGTGGCAAAGTGAAGTTTCTTAGGCGTGAGCCAACCGGAAAAATCAGCTAAATCGCGCGCATAAGCCAGTTGTGTATTGGTGGCTGCATCAAGTTCGGCGGCTTGGGCCTCAAGGAATGCTTGGATCCAATGGGTCATGGGTTGATCTGATGGGGTCATGACGTGCGATCAAGGATCAGGATTTGCAGTGCTGCTTTACGGGCCACATCTTCGAGCCCAACAAACCGCCAAAACGCAAGCGCATCGGTCAATGCCACCGGATCACCAGCAAAGCCCGCATTGAATGTTGTGATGGATTGCAACAAAGCTTCACCCAAGTTGCCATTGCGCGCCAATGCTTCAAGTTCGGGCGCTGGGGTGGCATCGGTGAAGGCCGCAAAAATAGCCGTCTCAACAGGGTTTTGGGGGGCAGTCGGCGCACCCGCGGCAAGGTTTGTCAGGAAGCTCGGTGCAGCATCTAGTGCGGCCAGTTCATAGTCATGCGACAAAAGCCCAAGCGTGAGGGTGATATCAGCGGCGTCCCCTGACAGCGCGATGGTGGCCAATGCAGGCGCATAAAGACGGGCAAACGGCATTTCAAGTTTTACGGATGCCATCGCAGCCCATGCTTGTGGCAGATGTTTGGCGATATCAGAGGCGTCGGCGGCAAGAATTGCGGCATCGAGGCGTTTGATAATTGCGACCCGATCCCAAACACCACCCGATGCGGCGGCTTGATGGGCAAGGTATGCGCCGTGCAAGATATTTTCGGAAACAGCGCCATTGCGGGCAAGCCGTTCGGCTGCTTCAAGTTGGCTTTTCCAGCCTGTCGTGGTGCGCAAATCAGCGTGGGCAAATGCGTTGGGCAGACGTGTTGTTGGCAATGGCTCACCAATCGCCTCGTGCATCCGAAACACAAGCGGGCTGATCCGGTCAGGGACGGGCAAAGGGGCCTCGTCTTCATAAAGTTCAGGATCAAGGAACCGAGAGATCAGCGCTTCTTCCTGAGGGGTGATATCACCCAAAACGCGGTGTGTGTTCAGCGTAAGCGCCGCTGCAGTCCAATCACCGCCACGCGCAAGGCAAAATATGCGGGCTGGAAATGTGGGGGCCACGCTGGGTGTGGCGCGCATGACATCGCAAGCGTCATCCTCTGCTCCTGTCAACAAGGTGACGTCAAACAATCGGCGGAACAAGGCAGGTGTTTCAGCATCAACCTGTTCAAGCAGGGCGAGAGCAGGATCAAGCGCCCCAATATCGAGCAGCTTATCAATCCGCGCCAGAAATAGACCACCATCTGGACCAGCGCCCAAGGGCGGATCAGCCTCTGCTAGCAAAAGTGTCATCATCAGATCATGGATTGCGGGCAAGGTATCAAGCCGCGCATCCTGCATCAAACCGATCAGTGTCGCGCTATTGCTTTTAGACCATAAATCACGGGGCAGTCCTGTCACCTCGGGAGGGAGTAAGCCGATCGGATCGGGCGAGGGCGCATCAAGTGCTGTTACTGTGACGCGCGAGACGTCAGCATTCGTGCTGGTGGCAGGTTCTGACAAAGTTGGTCCGGTCACGGTCAAAGCGCCCGTATCCGTTTGTTCCACGCTTTGCGAAAGCCAGTCGATTGCGGACAGCGGGTTTGCATCTTGTGCAATTGCAGGACTGTCGAGCCCCAAGCCGATGACCAAGGGCAAAAGCAACCGCATATCTTAGTTTACTTCCAGCGTGATGGGTTCCGAGATAACCGCTGCAGGGGCCGCAAAATCAGCTGGGAACAGCACGGGACCGACGTAGGCATAAGCCACAAGGGCCAAGCCACCCAAAATAACCAGAAGCAAAAGGAATTTGATCAATCGCCAAAGCATATGTGCCGTGCCCTTATAAGTGCCTGTCGCGGTTCAAACGCCGCTTGTTGCATTGTTTATACATCGGCTTTTGTGCAAGATCACGCCATTGAGTTGCACAATTTTCAATTAAGCGGCAGATAGCCGATAGGAAATGCGTAAAAAGGGGCTTTGCACGATGACAAATGACGCAAATGGCCTGACTTTGCACCGGACGGTTGTGCTTGTTGGTATGATGGGGTCTGGCAAGACTGCAATCGGGCGCGCGCTTGCGATGCGGTTAGACGTGCCTTTCCTTGATAGTGACGCCGCGATCGAAGAAGCTGCGACCATATCTATTGCCGAGATTTTTGCGCGTGACGGCGAGGCATTCTTTCGTGACCGTGAAGTTGAAGTCATCGATCGGTTACTGTCTGGCCCACCTGCAGTTTTATCGACGGGCGGTGGTGCGTTTCTGGCCGACCGGACCCGTGATTTGATTGCGGAAAAAGGTGTTGCGGTCTGGCTTGACGCCGATCTTGATACATTGTGGGAACGGGTGCGGCACAAGGATACACGTCCATTATTGCGCACCGCTGATCCGCTTGCGACGTTGACTGCGTTGATGGAAACGCGGACTCCGATTTATGCGCAGGCTGCCAAACGTGTTGTGATTGCGCCAACTGCCAGCATCGAGAAAACGACCCAAGGCGTTATTGACGCATTGGCCAAAGACCCCACCATAATGGAGCCTACGTCATGACCAGCCCTGCTGCTACCGTGCATGTTGACCTGCCAGGACGCGCATATGACATTCATATCGGGCCTGGTTTACTAGCGGGCGCTGGTGCCGCGATTGCGCCGTTTGGTGGACGCAAACATTTGGCGATTGTGACTGACGAGACGGTCGCAAGCCTTCACTTGGCTGACCTACAGGCCGGATTGACGGAAGCGGGATTTACCAGTGCGGCGTTGTCCTTGCCTGCGGGCGAAGCAACCAAAGGCTGGCCGCAGTTGCAACGGACTGTCGAATGGTTGCTTGATCAAAAAGTTGAACGTGGTGATATTGTGATTGCCTTTGGTGGCGGTGTGGTTGGTGACTTGGTCGGTTTTGCGGCGGCAATTTTGCGCCGTGGCGTGCGGTTTGTCCAAATTCCAACGACGTTGTTGGCGCAAGTCGACAGCTCTGTTGGGGGTAAAACAGGTATTAACGCACCGCATGGTAAAAACCTGATTGGCGCATTCCATCAACCGTCATTGGTTCTGGCTGATACTGGATTGTTAGGCACATTAGCCCCCCGCGATTTTTTGGCGGGATACGGCGAGGTCGTGAAATACGGATTGCTGGGCGATGCGGCGTTCTTTGATTGGCTCGAAGATATGGGGCCCGCGATGGCCGCTGGGGATATGACAGCGCGGGTGCGTGCTGTGACCCGAGCGTGTGAAATGAAGGCTGATATTGTGCAGCGCGACGAGACAGAGCAGGGAGATCGCGCATTGCTGAACCTTGGTCATACGTTCTGTCATGCGCTTGAAGCCGCGACTGGATATTCAGACCGATTGTTGCACGGCGAAGGTGTGGCCATTGGGTGCGCTTTGGCATTTGAGCTGTCGTCGCGATTGGGCCTGTGTAGTCAAGAAAACCCAAGCCGCGTCCGCGCGCATTTACGTGCCATGGGTATGAAAACGGATTTGTCCGACATTGAGGGTTATTTGCCTGATGCGGCCGCTTTGCTTGAACTGATGGGACAAGACAAAAAGGTCGTCGCGGGCCAGCTCAGGTTTATACTGGCGCGCGACATTGGTGATGCGTTTATCACAAGCGATGTGCCTGCTGATGCTGTGCTATCTGTCTTGGATGACGCGCTTGCACAAAGGTAGGATGGATTAAAATCCATCCTACGATGCTGATTTAAAACGGGATTTCGTCGTCCATGTCGGAGCGACCGCCGCCGGATGACCCGCCACCGTCGTAGCCACCACCAGAGTTACCGCCACCGGGATTTCCGCCGCCGTAGCCACCGCTATCGCCGCCACCTTGTGGGTCATTTCCGCCTTGGCCACCGCCGTAACCGCCTCCACCTTGACCGCCTTCACTGCGACCATCAAGCATAGTGAGCGTGCCACCAAAGCCTTGCAGCACAACTTCTGTGCTGTAACGGTCGGAGCCGTCTTGGGCTTGGTATTTACGGGTCTGCAATGCGCCTTCAAGGTAAACCTTGGAGCCTTTTTTCAAATATTGTTCCGCAATACGGACGAGGCCGTCGTTAAAGATCGCGACAGAATGCCATTCTGTTTTCTCGCGACGTTCGCCAGTATTTTTGTCTTTCCAGTTTTCAGAGGTGGCGATGCGCAGGTTACAAACCTTGCCGCCGTTGCCAAATGTCCGCACCTCTGGGTCACGCCCCAGATTGCCTATTAAGATCACTTTGTTCACGCTGCCAGCCATTGGTATTCTCCTCGTAGATTCTGTGCCTGATGTGTTGTGACAGACCCCGTTTGCGCGAACAAGGTAGGCGAGCTGTTATCATGCGTCTAGGACTAGCAGTTTTTACAATATCCGCTATATATAGTGAACTGAAATCCTTTGGGGGGTATCTTGATGCAATGGGTTCGCATGGCTGTCGCTACGGCCGTAATCGGGGCACCGTTTGGTGTGCTTGCAGAAGGAAGTTTATCGCGTACCGCGTTGTTTCAAAACCAGTTATCCGTCTTGGATAACCGCTCTGCTTTGCAGTATAACAACTCTGTCAGGCTGCAACCTCCGCGCGCGGTTGTGCCAACAATTGCCAGCAAATCGCCAAGCTATCGCGGGCGATATGCTGGGCCATATATTGGCATCGCGCGGGCTGCGGCCCGTAGAAATAATATTCCTGAGGATTTATTTCTGCGTCTTGTTCAACAAGAAAGCGGCTGGAACGCCCAAGCGCGATCAGTAAAGGGCGCAATGGGATTGGCCCAGTTGATGCCACAGACGGCCCGCGCACTTGGTGTGAACGCATCTAATCCAACGCAAAACCTTGAGGGTGGTGCGCGGTATCTGCGTCGTCAGTACGAGAAATTTGGGACATGGCGGCTGGCGCTTGCGGCTTACAATGCTGGTCCGGGAGCCGTTGAACGGTACAACGGTGTGCCGCCTTACAAAGAAACTCAGAATTATGTGCGGGTTATCTGGGGTAATTGATTTTGTAATCTATATGGTAGAAGCGCGCCCCAGTGATGAGGCGCGCTTTTGCTATTCTGCCGCGATTTTGATGACAGGTTCCATGCCTGCCAAATCTGCGTCGGACAGATGGCATTTGACTTGATGGCCCTCGGCCAAAATCCGCAGCGGTGGGACTTCTTTTTCGCACAAGCCGCGAGCGACTTTCGATTTCCAACCACAGCGTGTTTGGAATGGGCAACCGGATGGCGGGTTCATTGCAGATGGAATATCGCCCTCAAGCACGATGTGTTTTTTCTGCACGCTTGTGTCCGCGATTGGAACGGCCGACAGCAACGCCTCTGTATAGGGGTGGTATGGCGGCGAGAACACCTGATCGGTGGATCCCAGTTCGACCACATGGCCCAGATACATCACCATCACACGGTCCGCCAAGTAGCGCACAATCGATAGATCATGGCTGATGAAAAGCAGCGTAGTTTTGTGTTCACGCTGAATTTCCATCAGCAAGTCGGTGACAGCCGCTTGGACCGATACATCAAGTGCTGAGACAGGTTCATCAGCTACAACAATACGTGCATCACCCGCAAAGGCGCGAGCAATACCAACACGTTGCTTTTGTCCGCCAGACAGCTGACGGGGCATTCGGTCGGCAAAAGCGCGCGGCAATTTCACGAGATCAAGCAGTGTGAGCATGCGGTCACGGCGCTCGGCATCGTTATTGCCAATCTTAAAGATTTCCAGCGCGCGCATGATTTGGCGGCCCACCGTCATCGATGGGTTGAGCGTATCAAACGGGTTTTGGAATACCATCTGGATATCTGCAACAGTTTTGGTATCGCGGTCTTCAATGGCTGTGTTGCCGATATCGCGTCCATCGAGCGTGATCGACCCTTCGGTGGCTGTCTCCAAACCCATCAGCACCTTGGCAAAGGTGGATTTTCCGCAACCGGATTCGCCAACAATCGCAAGCGTTTCTGACTCGCGGGCCTCGAACGAGAGCGTTTCATTGGCCTTAACGACTTTTTTGTCGCCACCACCAAACAGCGCGTTTGCTGCAACCTCATAGTATTTCTTGAGGTTATCGATCTTTAGAACCACGTCACCGGGTGGGTTTTTCTCTTTTTGTTCGCCAAGAACAATTGGCGCACTCCAATCGATTTCTTCATGACGGAGACAACGGGTTTGATGCCGGTCGTCGCCGTGGACCTGCGTCATACTGATCGCCCCGCTGTCACAGCGACCTTCTTCGAAATAGTCGCAACGCGGGCCAAAGTTACAGCCATTGGGCCGCTCATGCGGCAATGGAAAATTGCCAGGAATTGCGACCAGAGGCCGTGCGTTTTTGTCGGCACCGGGCAGGGGGATCGACCGGAAAAGCGCCTGTGTGTACGGATGCTGCATCTCGTCAAAGACGTCTTCGATGGACCCACGTTCAACGGCTTCGCCGGAATACATCACGCAAACACGGTCACAGGTTTCCAAGATTAACCCAAGGTTATGACTGATGAACAGCATGGAGGTGCCGTATTTTTTACCCAAGTCTTTGACCAGTTCGACGACTGCTGCTTCAACTGTTACATCAAGCGCGGTTGTCGGTTCGTCTAAGATCAGCAAAGCGGGTTTCGACATTAACGCCATCGCGATTACGATGCGCTGTTGTTGACCGCCAGAAAGCTGGTGCGGATAGGATTTTAGGATGCGTTCGGGGTCGGGCAGTTTCACATCTGTGACGACTTCTAAGGCCCGCGCGTAAGCTGCTTTTTCTGACAGACCTTCGTGGATCATGGGGACTTCCATGAGCTGACGGTCGATCTTCATGGCGGGGTTCAGGGATGCCATCGGTTCTTGATAGATCATCGCAATTTCGGACCCGCGAATATCGCGGAGCCGTTCCGGTGACATGGTGTTCAGCTCTTCGCCTTTAAACTTAATCGACCCACCAACGATGCGTCCGTTGACACCCAAATCCTGCATGACACCAAGTGCCACAGTGGATTTACCGCAGCCGCTTTCGCCCACAAGCCCGAGGGCTTCACCGGGCCTGATCGTGGCGGAAAAGTCCATCACAGCAGGGATTTCGCGCAAGCGCGTAAAGAATGAGATGGACAGTTTGTCGATCTCAAGGATGGGGCCGTCGTAGTCTTGATTTTCCATCTGATTAATCCTTCAAGCTTTCTTCGCGCAGGCCATCGGCCAGCAGGTTCAAACCCAACACAAGCGATAAAAGTGCAATCGCTGGTGGCAGGGCAGGGTGTGCGACGATCAACAATAGCTTGCGCCCTTCGTTGATGGTGGACCCCCAATCAGGTGATTCTGGCGGCAGTCCGAGACCAAAGAAGCCAAGTGTCCCCAAAAGGATCGTGGTGTAGCCAATTCGCAGGCAGAAATCGACGATCAGCGGTCCACGGGCGTTGGGTAAAATTTCCCAAAGCATGATGTACCATGCCCCTTCGCCGCGTGTTTGGGCGGCAGCCACATAGTCACGGGTGCGCAGATCAAGCGCCAAGCCGCGCACGATACGGAACACAGTGGGCGAGTTCACAAAGACCACCGAGACAAACACCACGAGGATGCCGGGGTTGATATCAAAGCCGTCCAGCCAATCTGGCATGAAGTTGAACACGGTGCCTGATTGCGAGATGAGCGATAGGTAGAGCCAACCGAGCACGCCAAGAATAACAATCAGCATCGGTGTGCGTTTGGACGGCTGTGTGTAATAGCGCGAATTCAGCAGCACCCCAAAGAACACGATTGGGAACACAAACAAGAAGGCTGCCATGAATGACGGGATACCTGTTGCCACGATTTCCGGTGTCACAAGCAGGTAGAACAGCAAGATAACAGGGAAGGCGAGGATCAGGTTTGCAAGGAACGACAAGATCGTGTCGAGCCGGCCGCCAAAATAGCCCGCAGGAAGGCCAAGCGTGATGCCGACCATAAATGCGAACATCGTTGCCAATGGCGCGATTGCAATCACGATGACGGATCCTTTGACCACGCGGCTAAAAATGTCGCGCGCAAGGTTGTCGCCACCAAGCAAGTAGTGCGGCCAGATGACGCTATTGCCATCAGGGATAGTTACACCTGGCACTTTGTTCTTAAGGCCAGAGATTTGCGCCAACGGATCATGCGTCACGAGCATGTCGAAACCACCCGCAAACACGGCGGTGAAAACCCAAAACATAACAAGGCCAAAGCCAATCATGCCAACGGTGCTGTCGAACAGTTTGCCGTAAAGTCCAAGGCTCCGTTTATAGTAGATCGATATCGCATAGGTTGCGATCAGGGCGATCCAGACGGGAATAAACCGTTTGAACATCGCGCCGACGATCCCGCCAGTGCCATAGGGCATCAGAGCACCCAAAACAGCATAGGCAAGTGAGAGGAAAAGAAGCGTGAAGAACGCAATCTTGGTAATGCGTTCCATGCCACCCAAGTGTCCACCGCGAGACGCAAGTGTGCCGTCCGCGTTAGATTGCAGCGTCATGGCGGGTGCAAAGAATGACAGGGCGATTTGCAGCACAACAGCAAGCGCAAAGCAGGCCAGTGTAATCGTCCAAATCGGGTTCAAGAAGGCGCCTATTGCGCCGGTCCAGTTGAGAGGGTCCATAGCAAAGCTCCTTTAAGAAATACGAATGCGTGGGTTCAAAAGCACATAACCGATGTCAGAAATCAGCTGTGTCGCAAGAACCACGAAGACGGAAACGACTGAAACACCCAAAAGCAGTTCAATGTCATTGGTGGAGGCGGCCTCGACGAGGGTCCAGCCAAAGCCTTTGTAACTAAACAGGCTTTCTACGATGACGACGCCGTTAAGCAGCCACGGGAACTGCAGCATGATCACGGTGAACGGGGCGATCAATGCGTTGCGCAAGGCGTGTTTGAGCACGATTGTGCGGAACGCGACGCCCTTAAGCCGTGCGGTGCGGATATACTGCGCAGTCATAACCTCGGTCATCGAGGCCCGCGTCATCCGTGCGATATAGCCCATGCCGTAAAGGGCGATGGTCAGCACCGGCAAGGTGAAGTTCTCGAAGGTGGCGTCATCCATGGCCGAGTTGGCGTTGCCTTTGAATATTTTCATCCCGAAGGTGGCCGTCCCAAAGAGCGCGATGAGCACAACACCTGAAACGTATTCGGGCGTGGCCGTCGAAAGAATGGAGAAGGTCGAAAGCGTCCGGTCGGTTCGCGATCCTTCGCGCATACCTGCAAGAACCCCGATGATGAGGGCGCCCGGTATCATGACGAGCATCACAAGCCCCATCAGTTTGGCAGTCAGTCCAAGTCGTACAGAGATGATTGTGCTTACGTCATCCTTAAAGCGGGTTGAGAACCCCCACTGTCCTTGAATAACGCCGCAGAATGTAGGGGCATCTGTTGGGTCTTGGCCCCGTTCCGCACAGCGTCCGCGTAACTCGCCATCGGATCCTTCGATCACGTAACCTGGCAGTATCCCAATCCATTGCCCGTATTTGATAGGCAATGGTTGTGCATAGCCTCGGTTGGCAAGATAGCTCACCACAGCATCGTCTGACATACGCGCGTTACCTTGCGTTTTGGCCAGTTTTTCGAGGTTGGGTGAAAGGTTTGTCAGCCAAAAGACGACAAACGTCAGGCAGATTGCCGTGAGGATCATAACCCCAAGGCGCTTTAGAATGAATAGTCCCATGTAGACCCCTGTTATCAGGATTTATCGAGCATGAATGCTCGTTGATTATTGTCGAGTTAAACGCTCGTTTTTATTGGTAGATCGAATATGGTGGTAGGTCGAAAAAGGCCGCCCCCAAGGTTGGGAGCGGCCAATTGTCTTTAGGCTGCGTAGCCGATCTTATAGATCTGCGGCAGGTATGCGACATGCATGTCCCAGCCAACCAGACCCGGCTTGGCGTGACGGAAGATCGAGCGCCAGTACGGCTGAACGGTCACACCTTCTTCAGACATGATTGTCTGCAGCTTCGCCATCACTTCACGACGCGCATCAGCATCTGCAAGGCTGTTAGCTTCGCCTAGAAGCGCATCGAATTCTGCATTCGCAAAACCGGATTCGTTCCATGCTTCGCCAGACTTATAAGCCAGCGCCAGCACTTGCGTGCCAAGAGGGCGGTGGTTCCAGTTTGTCGAGGAGAACGGATATTTCGTCCAGTCGTTCCAGAATGTCGAGCCCGGGATCACTGTACGCTTCACGTTAAAGCCTGCGTCACGCATTTGTGCCGCAACAACGTCGTTGGTGTTCTTCAGCCAATCGTCATCAACAGAGATCAATTCGAACTCATAGTCCTGCATGCCAGCTTCGGTCATCAGTTCCATTGCACGAGCAGGATCGAAACCAAGGGATGGCACGTCAGCCCATTCAGGGTGCATTGGACCTACGTGGTGGTTGCGTGCAACCGACCCAAGACCGGCAACACCTAGCTCGAGGCAAACAGCGTTATCCACGGACAATGCAATCGCCTGACGAACACGCTTGTCAGCGTATGGCGCCTTGCCGTCAACTTCGGTCACCTGATTTGTCCGCACGGAAACGGTCGCACCGGATGAGATTTCAGACTTATCCCAGCCAAGGCCGTCGATGACGTCAACAAAGTCACCGGTTGTTTCATAGAGCATGTCGACATCTTCAGAGGCCGCAGCTGCAGCCAACGCAGATGGGTCAGTGCCAAGATCGATATAGGTGATCTTGTCCATGTACGCGCCTTTACCGGCGGCATAGCCCCACCAGTCGTGGTCTGTATTACGTACGAGAACGGCTTTTACGCCAGCTTCGTTGACTTCGGACAAGTAAGGACCGGTGCCGAGTTGGTTGGTCAGCATGTCTTCGACGTTGGTGTCTGCGTGTGTGATAGCTGCTGGATAGTCGGACATGCCGGCAATCAGCGAGATATCTGGCGCAGGCAAGTTCAGCTTAACTGTGTGGCTATCAACAACTTCGATAGAGCCTTCAGTTGCTTGGCCTGTGGCTTCATCAATAAGAACGGCAAAGCGCCCCGCCATGGAGTTACCTTCAACTGCTTTATCACACCAACCAGCGATGTTGCGCGCAACGTCTTCTGCTGTAAAATCGTCGCCATTGTTCCACTTAACGCCTTGGCGCACATTGAGTGTGTACTCAGTGGAATCGTCGTTGATGGACCAGCCTTCAAGCAACATCGGTAAGAAAGAACCATCATTGTTGTACTCAACGAGATATTCCAGCCAACCAGAGGAAACATATGCGAACTCTGTCCAGTCATATGTGCGTGGGTCTTTTGGTGCGTAAACGGTCATCGCAATGCGAACTTCGCCGCCTTGCTGTGCGTGTGCTGCGGCTTTTGCAGGAGTTGCTAAGCCAAGCAGGCCGTAGGCTGCAGTTGCCGTCAGGCCAAGGGATGTGGTGCGTGACAGGAATTCACGGCGGCTGAGTTTGCCTGCCTTTTCCTCATTCGCGTACATCACTGCTGCGGGGTGTATCTGTGTCTTTGCAACTTGCGTCATTCGTTTCTCCCTAAGAACGATTATTATTTTTGAAAGGTGCATTTGGGATGATTGTTGCGCCAGTTTGGCGCGCGCTCCTCCCAAAGCGGTTCCCATCTCTGTCATAGCGCATTGTTTTGCGCCCTAGGTCAATGGAACCTTTTGCTGAATTGATCACTTTTGCGACGCATTCGCGTGTCTTTTGCGACATCTGAAGCTGTCAGGTATCCGGCGCTTCAAAGCGTTATGACCGAAATCCACTTTGCTGCAATGCAGCACCGCGCTTGCGAAAGGCACTCGGAGATGTACCTGTTTGCGCAGCAAAACTACGTGCAAAATAGGCCGCACTGGTGAATCCCAACTGCGTGGCAATTTCGTTCACAGGGGTACGAGTTTCGCGCAACAGCACACAGGCCTCATAGTTTACGCGGTCTCGCAATAGCGCGAGCGCTGATTTTCCGCATGTCTGGTTGCAGCAGCGCGTCAGGTGCGTTGCGGTCACCCCAAGGGCGGTCGCATAGTCGGAAACGCCACTGTCCTTGCGGTAATCACGTTCAATAAGATCGGTGAACGCGGCCACAAGCCGTGCGGCACTGGTTTTCGTCCGTGCTGTGTGCGTGTCGACAGCCGTTTGATCCAATTGCCGGTCAAAGAAAACGGACAAAAGCCCAAGATGATAATGTGCTGCACGCGAATGCGTCTGGCCCGCGCTTTTCATCTCGCGTTCCAGTGCTTCGATCATATGCGCAAATTCTTTCTGAGCGATCACATCACGAAGCCGCAGGTGCACGGCTTCGTCTGGCCATTCAGGCGCCATTGCCGCAGGGATCGTCAGCATATAGCCGAATACAGTTGGCCCCACGTCAAACCCGTACATTGTATGTGCCGGAATATAGACAAGATTGTTGGGACCGTATCCGCTGGTCAGCCCCGCGACGGTAATCCGCCCTTGCCCTTTGGTGATATAAATAAGCCGTGGCGTTGCATGGCTGCGCATGGCTTCAGTCCGCCAACGCCCGACGCCCGGGTTCTGGGCGATGGATGTCAGGTTCAACGCAGTCGTTTGCTGTTCGGTGGCCAAGTGCATCAGGTGTCCTAAACGGTAAGGCTGGTCAACAGACTGACCTGCCTCGTCGCAATAAACAATGGTAATTTTAGGACCTGAAAGTGATTGCTGTGGATAGGTCTGTGGATGAAACGTCCAGTTTTGCCCAATCTTTGTGCTTGGACCTGAACCAAGTGCGCTGCCGTTTGGCGTATTGCCGTGATGCAGTTATGGCCGTTTCACGGGCTGCACCCAGTGTCATGGTGCCTTGCAGATGGGCGATTAATTCAGGTGCGCCGATGGCTTTGGATGATTGATGCGATGGGTCCCAAGTGGGTAACATGGCCTCTGTTTCAGCCAATGCACCGAGATTTAACATCTGGTCAAAGCGTCGCGCGATCCGGTCGTTTAGCCAATCAACAGGCACATCAAGCGTGATCCGCACAGCGTCTTGCGGTGGCAAAAGCGGTGGCGGTGTGGCGTCTTGCCAATCCGCCATACTACGTCCTGTCGACCGTAATACTTCCCAAGCGCGTTGCACACGCATCCGGTTTTTGGTGTCGATCCGCGCTGTTGTTTTGTCGTCAAGTTGTTGTAATAGCTTATAAAGTGGAATTTCATTAGCTGTGATACGCAATTCAGATGGCGTTTGTGGAATGTCTGCCAACCCTTGGGTCAGTGCCTGAAAATTAAGCCCCGTGCCGCCAACGATGATCGGTCGCGTGCCTGTCAGCAAGGGGGCAACGTCGCGCAGCCAGTGACCAGTGGAGTAGGGCGCATCAAATGGAACATGCCCGTAAAGCGCGTGATCGGCTTGGGCCAGCTCGTGGTCATCGGGGCGCGCTGTTAGTATCTGCCAACCGCCAAAGACCTGCAGCGCGTCCGCGTTCACCACAACGCCGCCCTGAGATTTTGCGATATGTAGCGCCAGCGCGGATTTGCCAGACGCGGTTGGCCCTGCAATCAAGACGGGAGTGGTGGGGGAAATTGCGATCATGAAGGTGCTCTTACCTTTATCGTCTGGTGTAATCTAGATTTTTTGCGCAAAACCCTGCCGATGCCCGATTGTATCTGGGGCGGAATTCAGCCAATTTAGCGCAGGTTCACATCTCAATGCGCAAAGGGGCAGCACATGGCCGAGACCGAACAGAAATCATATAAACGGGTAATGTTAAAGATTTCAGGTGAGGCGCTGATGGGCGACACAGCCTACGGCTTGCATCCCCCAACTGTGCAACGCATCGCACGCGAAGTGAAAATCGTGCACGATATGGGCGTTGAGATTTGTATGGTTATCGGTGGCGGTAACATTTTTCGTGGGCTTCAGGGCTCTGCCCAAGGCATGGAGCGCACGACGGCTGACTACATGGGTATGCTTGCTACTGTAATGAACGCACTCGCGATGCAGTCCGCGCTTGAAGAGCTGAATATCCATACCCGTGTTATTTCTGCGATTACGATGAACGAAATTGCCGAACCTTATATTCGCCGCCGTGCCGTGCGCCACCTTGAGAAAAAGCGCGTTTGCATTTTTGCCGCTGGTACGGGCAATCCGTATTTCACAACAGATACCGCCGCGACGCTGCGCGCCAATGAAATGGCCTGCGAAGCGATCCTGAAAGGTACTAAGGTTGACGGTGTCTATGACAAAGATCCTGCAAAACACGCGGATGCGGTCCGGTATGATGAAGTTACTTATGACGAAGTGCTACAAAAGCATCTGGGAGTGATGGATGCGTCTGCCATCGCTTTGGCGCGTGACAACAACCTCCCGATTATCGTCTTTAGCCTAGACGAGCCTGGCGGGTTTAAGGGCATTCTTGCGGGCGAGGGAACATATACACGTGTGTCCGGTTCGGCGCGCATTCGCTAAAATGCCGAAAATCTGCATAACTTCCCTTTGGAGTTGTCGGTGAACTGACTATACATTCAATCAATACCTGCGTTATAGCGGGCAAAATCAATTTGATCCCGCTAAGGGGAGAGCAGATACCTATGTCCGACGATTTTATGCTTGATACAGACGATCTTGAACGCCGCATGGGCGGTGCCATTGCAAACCTACGTGTTGAACTGGCGTCTTTGCGCACCGGTCGCGGTTCTGGTTCCATGTTGGAGCCGATCATGGTGGATGCATATGGGTCTATGACACCGATCAACCAAGTGGGAACGGTCAACGTGCCAGAGCCCCGCATGGTCACGATTAACGTGTGGGACAAAGGTCTTGTTGGTAAGGTTGAAAAGGCCATTCGCGAAAGCGGTTTGGGCATCAACCCGCAGCTAAATGGTACAATCATTATGTTGCCGATCCCCGAATTGAACGAAGAACGCCGCCGCGAGCTGACCAAAGTTGCAGCCCAATATGCCGAAAGCGGGCGTGTTTCAGTACGTAACCTGCGCCGTGACGGTATGGACCAGATCAAAAAAGCGAAAAACGACGGTTTGGGCGAAGACGACCAGAAGTTCTGGGAAAGTGCTGTTCAGGAAATCACCGACGCGCATATCAAGAAGGTCGATGAGACCCTTGAGAATAAACAAGCCGAGATCATGCAAGTCTGACCCAAAGGGAGGCCGCAATTATGGCCAAGGACATCAACGAGATTCAAGGCGGCCCCGATCATGTGGCCATCATTATGGATGGCAATGGCCGTTGGGCTACGCAGCGCGGTCGTCCGCGTTTGTTTGGCCACCACGCTGGTGCGCGCCGCGTGCGCGAGATGGTTGAAGCCTGTCCTGATTTAGGCGTTAAGTATCTGACAATATTTGCTTTTTCGACTGAAAACTGGAAACGCACGCAATCCGAAGTCGCGGGATTGATGAAGCTTTTCCGCCGCTATATTGAACGTGAAGCCAAAGCGTTGTTCCAAGACGGTGTGCGGGTTCGTTTTATCGGGGACCGTCAAAAGTTAGATGATAAACTGGTGTCTTTGATGGACAACCTCGAGCTTTACACATCTGGCAATGACAAGGTTCACCTGACGATTGCGTTGAACTACGGGGGCCGAGATGAAGTGACCCGCGCTGCCCAACGTTTGGCGTTTGAGGTTGAGCAGGGCCGTTTGTCCCACAAAGATGTCGATGCGGAAACGCTGTCGAAGTTCCTTGATACACGGTTCTTGCCTGATCCTGATCTGGTCATTCGCACCAGTGGCGAAGCTCGCATCAGTAATTTCCTGCTTTGGCAGTCGGCTTATGCCGAATACGAATTTATCGACACGCTTTGGCCGGATTTCACGGCAGAAGAGTTTGGTAAGATCCTGTCAAATTATAGCAACCGCGAGCGTCGTTTTGGCGCGGTGACGGTGTAATTCGTGGCTGACCCTTTGAAAACGAGCAGCTGGGACGATCTGACTGTTCGGATTGTATCGAGTTTTGCGATGACTGCGGTTGGTGCCATTGGCATTTTGCTTGGCGGCGTTTGGTTTCAGATGTTGGTGGTGTTTGTCACTGCCGTAATGATCTGGGAACTTTGGATGATGATCGCTCCTGATCGCCCTACACCGGGTATGTTGATGGCCGCATTGACCGCTTCTGTGATGTCTGGACAGTTAACGCTCACGGGTCTGTGGGCATTTGCCTTGTTCTTGATCGTGCCCATTGTCGGTGCCAGCCAGATTAAGGTCGAACGCCGCGCATTTTTCTTGTTCGCATTGGCTATTCCTGTGGCCGGATACGGATTGATCCATTTCCGCGTTGATTACGGGTTTGTTTGGCTGCTTTGGTTGATGACAGTGGTCATTGTTACCGATGTTTTCGGATATTTTGCTGGTCGCACCTTCGGTGGTCCGAAATTTTGGCCGTCGATCAGCCCGAAGAAAACGTGGTCTGGCACGACCGCGGGTTGGGTGGGGGCAGGAATTGTGGGTTTTGTCTTTACCTTGTTCACCAACGCGGGTTTTTCGATCATTGTGATGTCGATAATATTGTCGTTTGCAAGTCAGATGGGTGACATTGCTGAAAGTGCGTTAAAACGCAGAGTGAATGTCAAAGACAGTTCGACCTTGATCCCTGGTCATGGTGGGTTGTTTGATCGCTTTGATGCCCTGCTTGGAGGCGCATTGTTTATGTTGGTCGCGGTTGATTTGTTTAGCATCCCCGGTGTCAATTTTTGAGACGCGTTACTGTTTTCGGCGCAACTGGATCTGTCGGGCAAAGCGCCCTTGATCTGATCGCGCGTGCGCCTGATGATTATGACGTCGTCGCATTGACCGGTGGTCGCAATATTGCTCAGCTTGCCAAGGATGCAATTGCCTTGAACGCTGATTTAGCTGTGACTTGCCATGCTGAATTACATAATGATCTGAAAGACTTGCTGGCTGGAACAGATGTTGAAGTTGCGAGCGGTGATGCGGCAATTGCCGAGGCTGCAACCAGGCCTGCCGATTGGACGTTATCTGCGATTGTGGGGGCTGCTGGTCTTGCTCCAGGGCTTAAGGCGTTGGAACAGGGCCAGACATTGGCGCTGGCCAATAAGGAGTCCTTGGTGACTGCAGGCCCGTTGTTGTTGGAAACTGCAGCGTCCAATGGTGCCACAATTCTACCTGTCGACAGTGAACATTCCGCCGTTTTCCAAGCGCTTGTTGGAGAAGACATGGTTGCGGTTGAACGGATTATCATCACGGCATCTGGTGGCGCATTTCGCGATTGGTCGTTGGATGATCTGAAAACAGCCACATTGGCCCAAGCATCGGCGCATCCCAATTGGGATATGGGCCAGCGGATCACGGTTGATAGCGCATCCATGTTTAACAAAGGCATGGAATTAATTGAAACTAAAGAGTTTTTTGGCGTTGACCCGGCAAGGATCGAGGTGCTTGTTCACCGCGAAAGTCTTATCCACGCGCTTGTTGGCTTCACTGATGGCGCGCTGATGGCCCATGTAGGCCCGCCTGACATGCGCCATGCGATTGGCTATGCGTTGCATTGGCCTGCGCGTGGGCATGTGCCAGTAGAGCGGCTTGATCTGGCCAAAATTGGATCCCTGAGCTTTGAAAACCCTGATCCGGTTCGGTTTCCGGCGTTGCGATTGGCTGCCGATGTCATGGAAATGGGCGGCCTTGCGGGGGCGGTGTTTAATGCTGCAAAAGAGCGTGCGTTGGACCACTTTATTGATGGCCGCATTGGATTTTTGGACATGGCCAGCATCGTTGAGATGACAATTGACAAAATGTTGACCACTGAGGGGCTGCAAATCGCCCCGATTAGCTTAGATGATGTAATTCAAATTGATGCTTTGGCACGTGTGCGTGCCGATGAAGCCGTCGTTAAACTGGGATAATAAGTTGGATTTTTCGCAAGTATTGCCGTCGCTTGGCGGCTCTGCCTTTACGTTGATCGCATTTGTGGTCGCTTTGTCGATCATCGTGGCGATCCACGAGTATGGTCATTATATCGTTGGCCGTTGGTGCGGCATTCATGCAGAGGTGTTCAGTCTTGGCTTTGGCCCTGTGCTGGCATCGCGCACGGATAAGCACGGCACAAAATGGCAAATAGCGGCATTACCGTTTGGCGGCTATGTCCGGTTTTTGGGGGATGCGAATGCGGCCGGTGTCGGTGAAACCGGCGAGGTAACTGCGGCTGATCAACGTCGGTCGATGCACGGTGCGCCGCTTTGGGCACGTGTTCTGACCGTTTTGGCGGGCCCAGTGTTTAACTTTATCCTCGCAGTGTTCATTTTTGCAGGCGGGTCCATGTTTAATGGCAGCCTGACTGATCCACTTACGTTTGAAGAGGGCCGCGATTTGCCCGCACCGTTTATGTCTGAACTTCAAGCTGGAGATCAACTTATTGCGGTGCAGGGCGTTATGTTTGGCGGCGAAGACCCGATTATTGATCAATTGCCTATCCAAGCGACATTGGACTACGACATTATCCGTGATGGTCAGTCATTGACGGTCAAAGGTCCGTATTTGATGCCGCCAGCGGCGTCAGGTATCACGCCACGGTCTGCTGCGGATGATGCAGGCCTGCGCAAGGACGATGTGATCGTCTCTGTTGATGACATGCCTGTTGTCGCGTTCGACGAGCTGATCGTGGCTGTTAAAGCGGCTGATGGTGCGCCCTTGGATCTTGAAGTTTGGCGCGCAGGCGAGATCGTTGCGGTTACGCTATCCCCGCGCCGCGTTGATTTGCCATTGCCCGAAGGCGGGTTTGAAACCCGTTGGTTGATTGGCGTGTCGGGCGAGCCTTTCTTTACAGCTGCGACAGAAACGCTTGGCCCGTGGGATTCGCTGACCAATGGCGTGTCGATGTTGAACCGCATTTTGGCGTCATCATTGTCGGGTATGTGGCATATTGCGTCAGGCAAAATTTCTACGTGTAATTTGTCTGGCCCTGTGGCGATTGCTCAGACCAGCGGGTCAATGGCGTCGCAAGGTGCCACGGACTTTATCTGGTTTCTTGGCATGTTGTCGGCGGCCGTTGGAATGATCAATCTGTTCCCGATCCCAGTTTTGGATGGGGGACATCTTGTGTTTCACGCCTACGAAGCTGTGTTCCGCCGCAAGCCGTCTGAAAAGGCATTTAATGTGCTGATGATGATGGGAGTAGCACTTATTGGGACCATGATGGTCTTTGCTTTGCTCAATGATTTGATCCTGTGCCCTTGATAGGGACATAGGGTTGCCACAATCGCGCCATGATTTGCGGGTACACCAATCGTATCGCAAAAGGAGTGATACGAGATGCAAACACTTAGCAGTGGCTACAAAGGCCTATCTTTTCTTGTCAGCCTGAACGCTGATCGTTTGCTGATGGTTGCTGCACTTGTTGGCGCACTTTATGCAGGGTCATACATCGCATTGATCTAAGATCTGTTTCAGTCTTACAGATACAAGCAAGAACGCGCCCATTGTGGCGCGTTTGTTCGTTTTGACATCGCCCGCCAGAATGGGTAATCCCTTAGGGTAACTGAGATGTCAAAACAGGCGATAAAAATGAACCGTGTCCAAACACGCGCTGCCGCGCATACCGCTCCGCTCATGCAGCGCCTTTTATTCGTTTTGTTTCTAGGGTTTGGGGCCATTTTCGCCACCCACGCGAGCGCTCAATCATTTGTTTTTAATGCCGTCCAGATCGACGGGAACCAACGGGTCGAGGACGGAACGATCCTATCGTTCGCGGGAATCAGTCGCGGCGTCCCTATCAGTGCGGGCGAATTGAACGACGCTGCCCAGCGAATTCGCAATTCTGGTCTGTTTGAAACCGTGAATGTTACCCCAAGTGGTAGCACTTTGGTGATTATCGTGACCGAATGGCCAACGGTTAACCGCATCAGCGTTGAAGGGAATAGTAAAGTTCGCGACGCCGATTTGTTAGGTGTTGTTCAATCCCAAGTCCGCCGCGTGTATTCTCCCGAACAGGCAGAGCGTGACACCGCTGCCATTTCGCAGGTTTACGCAAGTAAGGGCCGGATAAACGCCATTGTGCGCCCAAGCATTATCCGCCGTTCAGACAACCGCGTTGATCTTGTGTTCACTGTCGTAGAGGCAGGCGTGACTGAAATTGAACGGATTTCGTTCATCGGTAACCGTACATATTCCGAAGGCCGTCTGCGCCGTATTCTTCAGACCAAGCAAGCGGGTATTCTGCGTGCCATCATCGGACGTGATACGTTTGTCGAAGACCGCATTGCATTTGACCGCCGCGCATTGACCGATTTTTATCAGTCTCGTGGCTATGTCGACTTTCAGGTCCAGAACGTTGATGTGGCATTAACACGCGAGCGGGACGCCTATTTGGTGACGTTCAATGTGCAAGAAGGTCAGAAATTCACATTCGGCAACGTTACGGTCACAAGTGAAATTACCGAGGCTGACGCTCAGGAATTTCAAGCAGCGTTGAATTTACGGGCAGGGGTCGTTTATTCACCACTCCTCGTTGATCGTGAGATCGCGCGTTTGGAACGATTGGCTTTGCGCCTTGGCCTGAACTTTGTGCAAGTTGATCCGCGTATCACACGCAATGACCGTGATCTGTCATTAGATATTGAGTTTGCGCTTGTCCGTGGTCAGCGTATTTTTGTTGAACGGATCGATATTGAAGGTAACAATACGACGCTTGACCGTATTGTGCGCAATCAGTTTCGTGTCGTTGAAGGTGATCCGTTTAACCCGAGGGCCATTCGCGAAAGTGCGGAGCGTATTCGTGCGCTCGGCTTCTTTAGCAACGCCAACGTCGAGGCCCGTGAAGGGTCCACAGCCAATCAGGTGATCATTGATGTCGACGTCGAAGAGGCCAACACGGGGTCACTTTCGTTTGGTGCCAACTACAATTCAGACACGGGCGTTGGTCTCATCGCTTCGTTCCGTCAAAGTAATTTCCTTGGTCGTGGCCAAAGCGTGAATTTTCAGTTGTCGACGGCTGAATCTAACCGCGTGTTTTCTTTCAGTTTTCAAGAGCCGCAGTTCTTAGGCCGTGATCTTGGGTTTGGGCTTGATCTGGATTACAGCACAACGGACAATGAAAACGCGCTTTACGACACAGAGACATTCCGGTTTAGACCGTCTTTGACCTTCCCAGTGAGCGAAAATGGCCGTTTGCAGTTGTTCTATGCCTATAAATATAACGACATTACGGATGTTGGCGATAACGCCAGTGCGCTGATCTTTGAAGATTCAGAGCTCGGTGGTATTGGAGCATCCTCTGTTGGTTATGGCTATAGCTTTGACACACGCCGCACGGGTCTGAATCCGAATGCTGGTGTTGTATTCCGTTTTGGTCAGGAATTTGGTTTCGGTGACGCACAGTACATTAAGACAACGGCGTTGGCTGCTGCAGAAACAAAAGTGCTAAATGAAGAAGTCACATTGCGTGCAACGATTGAAGGTGGCTATTTGGATTACTCCAAAGGGCAAAGCCGGATCACAGATCGCTTTTTCTTAGGAAGCCGATTGATGCGCGGATTTGAGGCCGGCGGTATTGGTCCACGTGACCGTTTTGAGGGGAACGACGATGCGCTTGGCGGCAACGTTTTTGCTGTCGCCCGTTTGGAAGCTGAATTTCCGATCGGATTACCAAGCGAATACGGTATCTCGGGTGGTGCATTCATCGACTATGGCTCGGTTTGGGACATTGGCCGCGAGACCCCGGATAATAGCGACGTTTTCTACGATGAATTCATAGGCCGTACGGTTGCTGGTTTGTCAGTGTTCTGGGACACTCCAATTGGCCCACTGCGTTTCAACTTTACCGAAGCTTTGGATGCGCAGGAATTCGACAATACCAAAGCCTTTGACGTGACGATTTCGACCAGCTTCTGATGCGGCGATTACTGTCCGTTTGTTGTGTGTTGATTGGGCTTGCAAGCAATGCGCAGGCGCAAAACAACACACCATTGGGTGTGCCGGTGACAGGGGTCGTTGTCGTCGACACGGACGAGTTGTACCGTGCCACGCGCATGGGACAACGCACTGCTGCCGATCTTGAGGAGCGCGCCCGCGCCTTACAGTCCGAGAATGACGAGATCACGCAGGCGCTTACTGCGGAAGAGCGGTCATTGACGGACCGACGTCCGACGCTGGCCCCTGAGGTGTTTCGCGCACAAGCCGCTGAATTTGACGTCCGCGTTCAAGGCATCCGGCGGACGCGCGATGCGGCCATTGCCACATTCGAGGCAGACCGCGACGCGGCCCCTCGTCAGTTTCTGGAGCTGGTCCGCAATGTTTTAGGCGAGCTGATGTTGGAACGGGGCGCAGTCGCAGTCTTGGATCAACGCATTGTGTTTCTAAGCCTAAGCACTGTTGATATTACCCAAGATGCGATCGTGCGTATCGATGATACCTTTGGCGATGGCGGTGGGTTGCCTCCGCAATAGCTGATCCTTGCCGCGTCCCTGACGTTTTGGTAGAGGTGGTGCATAGAGTTTATCAATGGACCAGACCACATGACCGACACGCCAACTACCGCTGACATCAAGCTGATCCAAAAGATTATCCCGCATCGCTATCCGTTTTTGCTGGTCGATAAGGTCCGCGATATTGATGGTCTGAAATCTGCCGTTGGCATCAAGAATGTTACCATGAACGAGCCGCATTTTCAGGGGCACTTTCCGGGTAATCCGATTATGCCCGGTGTCACAATTGTCGAGGCAATGGCGCAGACAGCAGCCGTCATGATCGGGACCAGCCTTGGTTTGACAGACGGCAATTTGAACGTTTATTTCATGGCGATTGATAACTGCAAATTCCGCCGGATGGTTGTGCCAGGTGATGTGCTGGAAATGCAGCTGACAACCACGCGCGGTAAGGCGGGTGGCAAAGTCTGGAAATTCAAAGGCGTTGCGACTGTCGATGGTGAACTCGCTGCTGAGGCCGAATTTACTGCCATGATGGATTTGAAAACCTAATGGGAATGATCCACCAGTCTGCTGTGATCGAAGATGGGGCCATCATTGGTGATGGTTGCCAGATTGGTCCTTTTTGCGTCATTGGCGCGGATGTTGTGCTGGGCGCCGGTGTTGAACTAAAGTCCCACGTGGTCGTGACCGGTGATACTCATGTCGGCGACGGCACATTGATTTTTCCGTTCTCCGTTATCGGTGAAATTCCGCAGGATTTGAAATTTGGTGGTGAAAAAACGCGTTTGCGCATCGGCAAACGTAACCGTATCCGCGAACATGTCACGATGAACACAGGCACCGCTGGTGGCGGTGCTCAAACTAGCATCGGTGACGATGGATTGTTCATGGCTGGCTGTCATGTTGCCCATGATGCTCAGATTGGGGACCGTGTGATTGTGGTGAATTCAAGCGCAATTGCTGGGCACTGTGTTATCGAGGATGACGTCATTATTGGCGGCCTATGTGGCATTCATCAGTGGGTGCGTATCGGGCAAGGCGCCATTATTGGAGCACTGTCTATGGTCACGAACGATGTGGTTCCGCATGGTTTGGTCATGGGCCCACGCGGCAAGCTGGATGGTTTGAACCTTGTGGGTTTAAAACGCAAAGGCGTGGCCCGCACGGATATCACTGCCTTACGCGCTGCATTTCAGATGCTTAAAGACGGTGAGGGGACGTTTCATGACCGCGCTGCCCGCTTGGCTGACGAATCTGATAGTGCGTATGTACAGCAGATGGTCGCGTTCATTATGGGTGAAACCGACCGCAACTTTTTGACCCCAAGCTGATGTTGGCGCTAGTTGCCGGCACGGGGGCATTGCCGCCCGCGATTGTATCAGCTGTGCCTGGCGCATTGGTTTGTGCGTTAGATGGCTTTAGCCCTGACATCCCTGTGGACCTGACATTTCGGTTGGAACATTTGGGCAGCTTTTTGGCCCAGTTGACCGGGCGCGGTGTGACCCAAGTGTGTTTTGCGGGTGCGGTCCGTCGTCCAACTGTTGATCCAACCCAAGTCGATGCCGCAACGGTGCCGCTAGTACCAGTGATTAAGGCCGCGATGTCCAAGGGGGATGATGGTGCGTTGCGTGCCATTATGCAGTTGTTCGAGGCCCACGGGATGCAAATGGTCGCGGCCCATGATTTGGTTCCTTCTTTGTTACCTGTTGCGGGTGTTCTTACATTGGCAAAACCCACTTCGGTCATGATGGCAGAGGCCGTTTTGGGCGAGCGCGTGGTTGCCAAGCTGGGTGATTTGGATCGTGGGCAGGCTTGTGTCGTGTCCGGGGCTAAGTTGCTTGCTGAGGAAGGCGTTGATGGGACCGACGCCATGTTGACTGGTGTCGCGGCGGCCGGCGGTATTTTATACAAAGCGCCCAAGCCGACCCAAGATCGCCGTGCCGATTTGCCAGTGATTGGGCTTGGCACCGCCAATGCGGTGATCGCAGCAGGATTGGACGGGATCGTTGTGACTGCGGGTGGCGTGATGGTTTTGGACTGTGATGCCGTAGTTTCTGCATTGGACGCGGCAGGCAAAGTTCTTTGGGTGCGCCCCGAGACAGAGGACTGATGCGGGTTTTTGTCATCGCAGGCGAGGCGTCGGGCGATAAGCTGGGCGCGGCCTTGATGGCGGGCTTGTCAGGTTTGACTGATGTCACCTTTGACGGTGTCGGCGGTGCGCTCATGGCCAACCAAGGGCTGGTCAGCCGTTTCCCCATGGATGAGCTGTCAGTCATGGGGCTGGCCGAGATTCTACCAAAATACCGCGCGCTCAAGGCCCGTGTGCACCAGATGGCCAAAGCCGTTTTGGACACGAAGCCTGACGTGTTGATTACCATTGATAGCCCAGATTTTTGCTTGCGTGTGGCCAAGCTGGTCAAAGCCCAGTCAAATATTCGTTGTGTGCATTATGTGGCCCCGACCGTGTGGGCGTGGCGTCCGAAACGTGCCGCAAAGATGGCCAAACATATTGATCAGGTCTTGGCCCTGTTCCCGTTCGAGCCACAATTGATGCAAGCGGCAGGCATGCGCTGCGATTTTGTTGGGCATCCGGTCGTAACGGACCCGATTGCGAATGCTGCCGATGTTGCGATGTGGGATGGTGATAGCCCGCTTGTCATGCTGCTTCCTGGTAGTCGTCATGGTGAAATTGCGCGCCTGTTGCCTCGTTTTGGGCAAGCGGCGGCAATAATTGCGCAGGCGCGTCCTGATGTCCGGTTTGCGTTGCCGACCACTGCGAATGTTTACAGTGCCGTTGTGATGGGGGTTGCTGATTGGGACGTGCCTGTTCAGGTGTTGACGACTGATCAAAAGGCGGAGAAGCGCGGGCTGTTTGCTGCCGCTGATGTCGCGCTTGCTGCGTCTGGCACGGTGTCTTTGGAATTGGCGGCAAACGATACGCCGATGATCATCGCCTATGATATGGCATGGCTTAGTCGGATCATTATCAGTCGCATGTTGCTGGTCGATACGGTCACTTTGGTCAATTTGGTCAGCGACACGCGCGTCATTCCGGAATTTGTTGGAAAGAACTGCGTTCCCGCGCCAATTGCTGATGCCGTGTTACGTGTACTGGATGACCCGACGGCCCAGCACGTCGCTATGGCTGACACGATGGTTAAGCTGGGCCTTGGTGGAGAGGCGCCCGGTCTACGGGCCGCTAAGGCCGTTTTAGACGGGTTAGCAGACGCCCGTCGAGGATGATCAACCCAAGAGCCAGCAACCCGAACCCTGTGTAGGCACGCAGCGGTAGCGCTTCATCCAAGACAACTGCCCCTAGAATGATCGCTACGGGGGCGACCATGAGTGTGCAGAGCATTAGATTACCAGAGCCCGCCATGCCAAGCACACGGTAGTACAACAGATAGGCCAAGGCCGTGGCGATGACCGCATAGTATCCGATGGCGGCCCATGTGGCCGGCTGTAGTGCTAGGCTGATTGGTCCCTCAATCATCCACGCCAACGGGATCATCACAAGGCTAGAGCCTGTGACCATGCCAGCCGCTGCGATCTGAGGCGGCAGGTGCCCAAGCGTTTTGCGTGCCCAAACCCCAGCAAGTGCATAAGAAATTGTGCCGCCGATCACGGCAAGCTGCCCAAGGCTGCGCAGATCAAAGTTTGCCAGTGATGACAGGCCGATCGCAGTTGCCACGCCGAAAAAACCTAGCGTGACGCCGATCGCTTTGCGCAGGGACAAGCGTTCGTCCGCAAAGAATATCGCGGCCGCGATGACCCCAAAGATGGCTGTGGCTGCATTCAGGATCGATGTGAGACCCGTTTCAATGTGCAACTGTCCCCATGCCATCAACGAGAATGGGATCACGTTGTTGAGGATACCCATAAGAAGGAATGCGCCCCAGATGCGTAGGTCGCGCGGGACTGGCAGGCGGCGGATGATAATATAGATCCATAGGATCAGCATCGCCCAGCCTGTGCGGTGCGCCACGGCCGTCAGCGGGCCGATTTCATCCAAAGCAACGCGTACAGATAGGAATGATCCGCCCCAGATAAACGCGAGGATCAGCAGTTCCAGCCATGCTTGAGGCGAGATGGTTTTTTGGGTTTGGGTCATGTGGGCTTAGTCGCTTGCGCAGGGCGCCAGCGCAACCCGTATCTTGCGCAACAAAAAGCCCCACCGGTAAGGGCAGGGCTTTTGTTAGATCTATGTGGAAAGCTTAGAAATTGTAAGCAACCTTGAGGCCGATAGCCACTGCAGAGTTGTCTGTGAACTCTGGTGAAAGTGGACCAAGCGCAGTCGTCGCATCGCCAACCCAGATATAGCGAACGCCACCAGTCAACTCAATTCCGCTGGCCATTGTGTACGTGCCGCCAACTGAAAGGCTTGTGTTGCCATCTGTCGGTGCCAAGTTATCAGCAATACCGCCATTGGCCTTTTCAAAGCCAACGGAAACAGCGCCAGAGAAGGTGTCAGAGAACTTACGACCGACGCCCAACGTGTATGCGACTGAATCGTTGTCGTAGCCTACAAGTGGGTTGCCCGGATACCCAAAGCTGTTGATTTCAGTCGTGGTCCATTCAGACCACCGGATTGAACCAAACACCAAGGTGTTTTCAGCAACGCCCGATTGGAAATCAAGGTTGAGCGACTGCGGTGTCGTATAATCAGTCGACGGTACTGGCGCGAAAACGCCAGGTGCGACCTGAAGTGTCGTGTCATGCGAAAAAGACAGCTCAGAGCTGTATGTCAAAGCAACGCGCAATGCGATGTCTGGACGCTCGTATGCCGCACCAACCACATAACCGGTTGCTGTATCGCTGGCGAATGTCGCATCATAAGTACCAGCAGAGCTGACGACTTTCGCGAAGCCTTCCATTGATACGACGCGCGGACCAAAGTGAACGCTGACATTTTCGTTGATTTTGTAGCGTCCAACAACGGTCAAAGACTTGCTTTCGATTTCAGCGTTTGAACCAGCAAGTGGGTAACCAGTACCAGCAGCATAATCTACATTCGCACCGAACGGTTGATCGAAGATAATTGCGACAGATACTTTTTCGTTAACGTCGAACTTCAATGCGCCACCGAGGTTGCCATAGTCGACACCGACGTTGCCAGAATTAAACACACCTCCGGCAGCACTGCCACTGACGCTTGGCATAACGCTGCCATATGACAACTCAACATAGCTGCCACTTTCAAAAATGGCACCGATGCCTTGGCCCGAACGATCAAGGCCGCCAGCCATTGCTGCGGTTGTCGTCAGCATCAAAGCTGCGCCTACTGTTAGAATATTTTTCATGTCTCCATCCCCGTCATGAAACGTTACGATTGGTATAGGTTAGAAAGGTGTGACACTTTGCGTCAATTATTGACGCCACGTCAGTATTATTTCTGACGCTACGTTGGTGCCTTTTTCAGGCCAAAACGTAACAAAAACACACTGCTATTTGGTTGTTTTGCTTTGCCCGAATCGAATGTTGACATAGTTGGCCCCAAAAATGAGCACGCCCCCAAGTATTACAAATGCGTCGATTGGTTCCGCATAGAGCATGATTCCCACCACCGCGATGATCGGAAGCCGCGCAAAGTCCATTGGCATCACGACTGTCGCCGGTGCAATTGATAACGCGGTTGTCAGGCAAAAATGCGCAATGAGCCCCGCGAACCCGATTGCGATCACCCACGGCAGCGTCGCCAGCGACGGTAGTGCTATGTCACCGTCATATCCCGCGGCGACCAGTCCAAAGATCGCCTGCATGCCCGTCAAAAAGAATAAGATGCAAGTGATCGTCTCTGTCCGTGTCAATTTTCGCGTGAAGATAGCCGTGAACGCAAATGCGATCGCGCAAAGCGCTGCTGCGATAATGCCGGGGCTGATTGTTGTGGCACCTGGCCGCGCGACGATCAATATACCGACAAAGCCAATAACAGCAGAGATAGCACCAAGTGGTGTGATTCTTTCGCGTAAAATTAGTGGTGACAGCATGATCACCCAAATGGGTGTGGTGAATTCAAGCGCAAAAACTTGGGCCAATGGGATCACTGTGATGGCAAAGAACCAAAGGTTCTGACCCGAAAAATGTGCCAAATTACGGGCTGTATGAAGACCTATATGGGCCAGCCTGACTTGTCCCAATGTGCCAAATGCCTTTCCCACAACAAGTACGATCGTGAACCCCACACAGGACCGGTAAAGCATGATTTCAAAAGTATCGAGTTCCAAGGATGCTGCGCGGCCAGCAATTGCCATCGACGTGAATGCAAAAATTGCACCCACCATCCAGAGCGCAGCGCGGAGTGTTGGTTGCATGGGGTTTCCTTGGGCTGCAGGTTTGCACCAATTGTCACGTCATTATGGGTTTATTCAACTGGATTGTACGCTTTGGCCCCGAATAGTTGCGTGACTTAGCACCCGCCAAAGTGCAGCGTTGGTAAATGGGTGGCTGAATGCAAAAACTAATCTTGGCAGTTTTAAGTCTGGTAGGCAGTCAAGCTGTCGCCCAAGATGCTGTTTCACGTATGGAAGTTGCGGCAAGGGCCGCTTTTTTAGCCATGCCAGATGTGCGTGTCGTTGATCAAATTTCTGGTGTCTGTGGGGCTGATGAGGCCGTTTCTATGCGCGTCGCTTATTGCACCACCACAAACGAAATTTTACTGGCTAAAGATCAGGTTTTGGTGCCAGAGGTGCCTTATTTATTGGGGCATGCGTTTGGTCACGCGGTCCAAGTTCAGCATGGTGTGGCTGATGTTGCGTTGCAGACAATTCGTGCGCGCCCTCAGGACGAGGTCGTCTTGCGCGGCTTTGTTGACCGCCAAGTCGACTGCATTGCGGGGTTTCTATTTGCCAAAGCAGGCTTTGCGCCCGCGTCACTGGCCACTTGGATGTCTGCCGATCCGTTTGATGACATCCATTGGGGGCGGAATCCGTTGAAAGTCGGGCCAGTCATGCCTGTTCCGCTTTTAGATCGTGATATTTGGTTCAGGCGCGGTCAATCGGGTGATTTGGCGGCTTGTGCGGTGGGTGAATTTGGCGCGGATTTACTGATAGAGGCCTATCAAGGTTGAATTTGGCAGCAGCCGGTCAGGACGATCGGCGATTGACCGCGTTGGGTAAGGATCGTTGCTTGTAGACCTTGGTTTTCGCAAGCTGCCGTCGTTGTCACAACAATCGCGGAATCGCGCGGCCCAACAAGGGTCATTGCCCGCGTGTGATCTGCGCCGATTGCGGTGTCATCTTGCATGATGTTCATGTCTGATTTGCGTTCAAACGTGAATGTCGCCGTTGTGTTGTTGGTCGACAGAACCCATGTAGGATCTTGACCTGAACATGACAGATTTTGCGCCCATCCAACATGAGGAAGGGCGCATAAGAGTATGATATATAACCTTATTCCCATTCAATGGTGCCAGGTGGTTTCGACGTAATGTCGAGCGTCACGCGGTTGATCCCTTGGACTTCGTTGATGATCCGCGTGGCGGTCTCGCCAAGGAATTCGTGGGTGAATGGGTAGTAATCTGCTGTCATGCCATCAACTGATGTCACTGCGCGCAAGGCGCAGGCGAAATCATACGTCCGGTCGTCGCCCATGACGCCAACTGTGCGCACGGGCAGGATGGCCACGAAGGCTTGCCAGATTTCATCATACAGCCCGTGCTTGCGGATTTGGTCGATATAGACCGCGTCTGCCTTGCGCAGGATTTCCAGCTTTTCGCGGGTGATTTCGCCGGGGCAGCGGATCGCAAGGCCAGGGCCAGGGAACGGGTGCCGGCCGATGAACGATGCGGGTAGGCCAAGTTCGACACCTAAGGCGCGCACTTCGTCTTTGAACAATTCGCGAAGGGGTTCGACCAGTTTAAGGCCCATTTTTTCAGGCAAGCCGCCGACGTTGTGGTGGCTTTTGATTGTGACGGATGGTCCGCCGCTGAACGATACAGATTCGATAACGTCAGGATAAAGTGTGCCTTGCGCCAAGAATTCAGCACCGTCGATTGTGTTCGCGTGTTTCTGGAACACGTCGATGAACAGCTTCCCAATGATCTTACGCTTGGTTTCAGGGTCGGATTGTCCGTCAAGTTCGCCCAAAAACAGTTCTTGTTCGTCCGCATAGATCAGAGGGATGTTATAGTTTTCGCGGAACATTTTAAGAACGTCTTCGGCCTCGTTTTGCCGTAACAACCCGTTGTTTACGAAAACGCAGGTTAACTGATCGCCGATGGCTTCGTGGATCAGCACCGCGGCCACAGACGAATCAACGCCACCGGACAGGCCGCAGATGACTTGTTTGTCACCGACTTGGTCGCGGATGGCTTGGATTGCCTGTTCGCGGTACGCGCCCATGGTCCAGTCGCCTGTGAAGCCAGCGAGTTTCACGAAATTTTCGTATAACATAGCGCCGTTTGGCGTGTGGTGCACCTCTGGGTGGAATTGCACGGCGTAAAAGTTGCGCGACACATCGGCTGTGATCGCGAATGGCGCGTTGGGGGATGTGCCAAAGACTTCGAAGCCGGGTGCGATTTCAGAAACATGGTCGCCGTGGCTCATCCAGACTTGCTCTTTTTCCGATGCAAACCAGCCGTTGAGCAAGGAAAGTTCATTCATTGGCGTCACAAATGCACGACCAAATTCGGCAGTGCCATGCCCGCGGTCAACTTGACCACCAAGCTGCTGCATCATGGTTTGTTGACCGTAACAGATGCCTAAGATTGGGACGCCCATGTCGAAAACGGACTGCGGCGCGCGTGGTGATCCTTCGCGTGTTACGCTGTCGGGGCCACCTGAAAGAATGACTGCTTTGGGTGCAAAGGCGGTCAGAAACGCGTTGTCCACCACTTGGTACGGGTGAATTTCGCAATAGACATTCAGTTCCCGCAAGCGGCGCGCAATAAGCTGCGTCACTTGGCTGCCGAAGTCGATGATCAATAGGCGTTCATGTGTCTGTATATCCATAACGGCGGTTTAACCCCGACAGGCATGGGTGTGCAAGTCTGCCAGATGTCGCTTTTGCGTCGGAGGCGACGTTAATTATGGGTGGTGCGGATTGCAGTGCGGTTACAACACGCACAAGCACATCATTTCTTGGGGGCATTTCATGTCAGACACAGCATCAACACCAGCCCGTCGTACACGTGGAGGCGGCGGTGCCGCCCGCAGAGCAGAGCGCACAGCCGTCAGCGTTGAGACCGCCAAATATATCGAGCGCAATATCCCAAACTATGAAGTTTTGGATGAGGCTGCGTTGGATTTGATTGAGAAGAACGCCGAGACGGTTTTGGCCGAGATTGGTGTCATGTTCGTTGATAACCCCGAGGCGCTTGCGCGTTGGAAGGCTGCCGGTGCCGAGATCGACGGAGAGCGTGTCCGTATTCCACGTGGTTTGGCCCGCAAGTTGTGTTCCACTGCGCCGTCCCAATTTACGCAGTGCGCCCGCAATCCTGAGCGTAATGTTGAGATTGGCGGCAAGAACCTTGTGCTGGCGCCCGTTTATGGCCCGCCGTTTGTACGCGATGCAGAAGGCGGTCGTCGGTATGCAACCATGGCTGATTTTGAAAAATTCGTGAAACTGGGCTATATGTCCAAGTGGTTGCATCATTCGGGTGGCACTGTTTGCGAACCAACAGATGTGCCTGTGAACAAACGCCACCTTGATATGTTGCTTGCGCATATGACCCTATCCGACAAACCGTTTATGGGGTCCGTGACTGAACCTAGCCGCGCCCAAGACAGCGTTGATATGTGCAACATCTTGTTCGGCAAAGAGTTCGTTCAAAATAACACCGTCATGACGTCGTTGATTAACATCAACAGTCCGCTGACATTTGACAGCATCATGATGGGTGCCTTGGAAGTGTTCGCAACGAACAACCAAGCATCGATTATCTCGCCGTTTATCGTGGGCGGCGCAATGGCGCCTGTGTCCGTCGCCGGTACGCTGACCCAAGTGATGGCCGAGGTTTTGGCTGGCATTGCATATTCCCAGATCCTGCGCCCCGGCGCACCCGTGATCATGGGGACGTTTGTGACGTCGATCGATATGAACTCTGGCGCGCCGACATTTGGCACGCCGGAAGCCGCGCACATTACATATGGGGCAGGGCAGTTGGCCCGCCGTTTGGGTGTACCTTACCGGTCTGCTGGGTCGTTCTGTGGGTCCAAACTGCCTGATGCGCAGGCTGCGTATGAGACCTCAAATAGCCTTCAGATGGGGCTGTTGTCTGGTGTTAACTTCATGCTGCACTCATGTGGTTGGCTTGAAGGTGGGTTGGTTGCGTCGTTCGAGAAATTCGTGATGGATGCCGATCAGCTTGGCACATTGCATCATTTTGCGCGCGGTGTTGACATGTCCGAGGACGCGCAAGCCATGGGCGCAATCGCTGAAGTTGGCCCTGGTGGGCATTACTTGGGCTGCGAACATACCCAAGCGAATTTCAAAACGGCATTCTGGCGATCTGATCTGTTTGACTACAAACCATTCGAGACATGGGACGAAGAGGGCGCGCGCGATACGCAGGCCCTTGCCTCCATTCGTGTGCAAAAAATGGTTGATACCTATCAGCAACCGACGCTTGATCCCGAGATAGAGGCACGTTTACGCGCCTATGTAGCGGATAAAAAAGCGAGTATGCCAGACGCCTTTATGTAGAGGGTCTGGTGGCGTGCAATGTCTGCGCCTCTGCCATTATTGCGACCAATGCTTCAACATGGCGGGCCACTGAATAGGTTGTCTGCTTTTTTATGCGATCATCATTCATGATGGCTTCGGCTTCGAGCAGTTGAACCAATGCAGCAGCAGGTCTGGCCGGAGGATCGCTGCGCAAGACGCGGCGCAAATGTACGGTGCGGGAATAGTCATCTAACCCAAAACGGGCGGCTTTGATTAGCAGGTCAGGGCGGCGCAGTTGTGCAATACGTGTTTGAATATCAAGCATTTTATGTTCCCAGATGTTTAACTTCCATTACATTTGCATAGGCGTCAGGGGTGTTGCGGCAGGCTGCCACCGTGCGCACGGTCGGCTTACGATTATTTATGATTTGGAAACAATAGTGAACCGGATTGGAAACAATTAACGAATAGGTAATCATGCGCTCCTAGGTTGAATCGGTGATTAATCGAAACCGCTAAAAAGTGCGGCTGCTACAATCATATGATGAAGAGGTAAGTTCTATGCGAGACGCTCATGGGTCAGCTTTCAATCCCCATCTCCCAATCTGGGTACCGCCCGCCGCCGCGCATTACCTTGCGCATACAGAGCGGGGGCAATCAATTCGGGCATTGGCGCGCGAAAATGATTGCCATCCGTCAACAATTTTGCGGCAAGTCCGCAGGTTTGAACAACGACGCGACGACCCGCTGGTTGATGACGCACTGCGGGCTTTGGCCGAGAATACAATGCTTTGCGATGTGCCGGCAAAAGAAACCAAAAATATGAAGATGGACCGATGGAAGGGGCAGGCCGACCCAAACGAAGGATTGACCCAAGCCCGCATTGATCGAGAGGCCAAGCGCGTCTTGCGTCGCTTGTGCGAATCTGGCGCCGTGATGGCAGTTGCCCGCGAGATGGAAACTGCCGTTGTTGTGCGTGAAACGCCAGAAGGTGATCAGTTGCGTACAGCCGTGGTGGACCGTGAGATAGCGCAAGCAATGGCGTTGAAAGAATGGATTACCTGCCCCGATGCGTCGGGCCGTATTGCACGATATTTCGTGACGAATGCGGGTCGTGCTGCGTTGCGCCGTCTTACGGCCAATGATGAAAATGCAGCTTCCGGTTTTGTACAACCCCGCGCCACTTTGGTGCCGGATAATGCGTGGGATATCAATGCAATTGAAGGCGAGGCAGGCAGAAGCAGCAGGTATCAGGCGTTTGAGAGCCCCTTGATTGGGTTGTCTCGCAGGCGTGACCGTGATGGGCAGCCGTTCTTAAGCCGTGATCTGGTTGCAGCTGGTGAACGGCTTCGCGAAGAATTTGAGCTTGCTAAGATGGGTAGCCGGATCGCTGCTGATGCTGCGACATTTTTGGCATCTGTTCCTGTGTCAAATGGCCCCAAGGGTTCCAGCGCGGGCCATTTGCGTGTGCAGGCCGCCATGAACGATCTTGGGCCGGGTTTGTCTGATGTTGCATTCCATTGTTGCTGTAAGCTGGAAGGTCTTGAAAACACAGAAAAATCAATGGGATGGTCAGCAAGGTCTGGCAAAATTGTCATGCGCATCGCGCTACAACGTCTGAAGCGCCACTACGATGATCTCGGCAATCCTGGACAAATGATTGGGTAATGCAAGTCGCACATGTCCGTATTGTGCGAGCATTGGTTGAAGGCCCGCGTTGGACGGGCTAGGTTGTTGTCAAATGACAATGATCGGAACACCCTTTGCGTGACCTGAAAATCCCGGCGCAGCGCCACCCTGAAAAGGCGCGCCGTCCTGACAACGTGCAGCCAAAGAAGCCTGATTGGATCAGGGTTAAGGCGCCGATGTCCGAAGGGTATAAGAAAACCCGCGACATCTTGCGTGAAAACAATCTGGTTACAGTCTGTGAAGAAGCGGGCTGTCCCAATGTCGGTGAATGTTGGTCGCAAGGCCACGCCACGATGATGATTATGGGTGAAGTTTGCACGCGGGCTTGCACGTTCTGCAATATTGCGACGGGTAAACCGCCTGAAGATCTCGATGTGTTTGAACCGGGCCGTGTGGCTGATGCGGTGAAAAAGCTGGGCTTGAACCACGTTGTTATTACATCCGTGGACCGTGACGATATTGAGGATGGCGGTGCAGAGCATTTTGCCCAAACTATTCGCGCCATTCGTCGCCAATCCCCCAACACTACGATTGAGATTTTGACACCGGATTTCATTCGCTGTGATCCGGATGTGTTGCGCATTGTTGTTGAGGCCAAACCGGACGTGTTCAATCATAACCTTGAAACCGTTCCTGGATTGTACCCGGAGGTTCGCCCCGGTGCGCGGTATTTCCATTCTTTGCGGTTGCTTCAGCGCGTCAAAGAGCTTGATCCCACGATGTTTACCAAATCGGGGATCATGGTTGGTTTGGGCGAAGATCGTCAATCTGTTGTGCAAGTTATGGAAGATATGCGCGCCGCCGACATCGATTTCTTGACTGTTGGCCAGTATTTGCAACCCACACCAAAACACCACGCCGTTGACCGCTTTGTCACGCCCGATGAGTTTGCATCGTATGAAAAGATCGCCTTTAGCAAAGGGTTTTTGATGGTATCTGCGTCGCCGTTGACGCGGTCATCTTACCATGCGGGCGATGATTTCGCGCGCTTACGTGCAGCACGTTTGGCAAAATTCGGAAACGCTTAGCGGATACGTACCTGTGTGGTGTTAGGCGTTAACCATTCAGGCCAGCCCCATACCTGTTCAACAGCGTAAAGCGCGATGCAGAACAGTGCGATTGCAGCAACAAACTTAACCCGCCCCATGCTGGGCGGGTTTTGCGACCAGCGTTTCGCCATCAAAAGCCAGCGTGGATTCATTCTTCGGTGAACCGGACTTTGCCAACATAGGGCAAGTTGCGGTTACGTTGGGCGAAGTCGATACCGTAGCCCACGACAAATTCATCAGGGATTTCAAAACCGATCCAGTCAGGTTTGTAATCAACCTCGCGGCGTGCCGGTTTGTCGAGCAATGCGATGGATTTCATCTTGGATGGTTTCTTGGTCATCAGATAGTCATGCACATGGGCCAGCGTGTGACCCGTATCGATGATGTCTTCTACAACAAGCACATCGCGGCCTTCAATTGCGCCGCGTAAGTCCTTGAAAATGCGGACTTCTCGGCTGCTTTCCATGCCGTCGCCATATGACGATGCTTCAAGGAAGTCGACTTCGACGGGTAGGTCCAATTCGCGGACGAGATCAGCGATGAACACGAAGCTACCGCGCAGTAAGCCCACGACCACCAATTTGTCAGTTCCACTAAATTCATCGTAGATTTCGCGAGATAGGTCTTCGATACGCGCAGCGATGGATTTGGCGCTGATCATTGTGTCGATCACATATGGTTTGTGCGTCATGACGTCCCCGAATTTGAGAGAAGGGTTGATTTATCACGTCTATTCTACGACATCAGATGGTGAAGTCACCCGCGAAAGACGCCTTATGACAACTCATTCTGAGACAAAGTTCCTGCCGTATACCGCCCAGCAGATGTATGACCTTGTGTCAGATGTGGCCAGTTACCCTAAGTTTTTGCCTTGGACGGCTGCCGCACGTATTCGGTCAACGACCGATCAGGGTGATCATGTGGAAATGCGCGCAGATTTGGTGATCTCGTTTAAGGTGTTCCGAGAGATGTTTGGCAGTCGTGTTTTGCTGTGGCCCGCGGACAAAAAGATCGACACTGCCTATCTGGACGGCCCGTTCAAACACATGCAAAGCCAATGGCAATTTGTTGATGTGGACGGTGGGTGCGATGTATCGTTCAATGTGGACTTTGAATTTAAAAACAGACTGTTGCAAGGCGCGGCTGGTTTGTTTTTTTATGAGGCAATGCAGCGTGTCGTGCGATCGTTTGAGGCACGCGCGGCGGAGATTTATTGCTGATCTTGATGATCTTGGTGTGTCCGCTTAGAACCCAAGTTGACGCGCTGCGCTAAGATTTGCTCGTCTTCATGTCGGAGTAAAATAACTATAACGACTGAATAAGATGGAATGCCTACAAGCCGCGCCGTGGCCGTTTAAACTTTTTTGGTGTTTGGCGGTTGTTTCTACGTACGTTGTTGCAAAACATAATCAATTTGGCATCAAGGACGCCATTCTCGCCGCCGTTGGCGTAAAGAAGTTTGATAGGTTTTCCTTATTAATATCCTTAGTGTGACGACGATATTGGTGCCTTTGGGGTGTATCTACTGGGCCATTACCACGTGTGCGGGTTAGTATGAAAACGGTATTCATTTCTGCACAGCGGTCACACTCAAATTCGTCGTAATACTCTTTCATTCCATACTTACAAAAACGGGCCGCCCTTTTGTGGGACGGCCCGTGATTTTGTATGAACCTAGACTTAGCTAGTGATGTCGTAGGCGCGTTCACCGTGGACCGCCAGATCAAGGCCGTTCACTTCGGTCTCATGATCAACCCGCATCGGCGTGAATGCCTTGCAAATATAGATCAACGCGACTGTTACGACTGTGGTATAAACGCCGACGATGGCCAATGACCCAAGCTGGGCTACCCATGTGCCCGCGCCAAACACGGCAATCATGATTGTTCCGAATATACCTCCAACACCGTGCACCGCGAAAACGTCCAGTGTGTCGTCGATCTTAACCTTGTTACGGATCAGAGTGACGGCTTCTTGGCACAAGATGCCTGCGATGGACCCGATAGCTAGGGCCTCAAGCGGAGTCACAAAACCGGATGCTGGTGTGATTGATGCCAGACCCGCGATTGTGCCTGTGACCAAGCCAACAAGTGATGCTTTGCCGAATTTGATGCGTTCCCAAAGTGCCCACGTCAGTGACCCCGCCGCAGCAGAGATATGTGTGACCGTGATTGCCATTGCGGCACCACCGTCTGCAGCCAGCTGTGATCCACCGTTAAAGCCGAACCAGCCAACCCAAAGCATCGCGGCCCCGATCATGACCATGCCCGGATTGTGTGGTGGTTTGGATGCATCACGCCGTGCCCCAAGGAAGATTGCAAGGATAAGTGCGGCTAAGCCAGCCGTTTCATGCACAACGATCCCGCCTGCAAAGTCCCGTACGCCAGTTTCGCCAAAGATCCCGCCGTCAGCCAAGAAACCGCCGCCCCAGACCCAATGCACAACAGGTGCATAGCAAAGCAGCATCCAGAGGCTGGAGAACAGCAGCACAAACCCAAAGCCGATCCGTTCCACATATGCGCCGACGATCAGAGCTGGCGTGATGATCGCAAATGTCATTTGGAAGGCAAAGAACAGAACCTCGGGCAGGGTGCCTGTTAGGCTGTCTACTGTCACGCCATTCAGGAACAGTTTATCGAACCCGCCCCAATATCCTGATGTGCCGCTCCCGAACGCAATGGAATATCCGAAACCGAACCAAAGCAGGCTCATCAAACATGCAATGGCATAGCAGTGCATAAACACGCTGAGAACGTTGCGCGATCGCACGAGCCCGCCGTAAAACAGCGCCAAGCCCGGCAATGTCATGAAAAGAACCAACGCCGTGGCGACGATGATCCATGCTGTATCTGCTCCGTTCATACCGGATGCCCCTTTTGTCTTTAATTAGGGGTTCGGCATAAGGAGTGTTTTATGATGATAAAAGCAGCAGGTAAGCGTGTCGCTGCATAAATAGGGTGCGGTTTATTGATTGCTTATTTATTGTGCGAAATGCTGGCTTCGCTGTTTATTATTTACGCGAAGCATTGATGGCTTCTAAAAGCATGCTTAATGCATGATCGCGCGCCGCATCACGCACGCGGCTACGCCCCAACGCGCCAAATTCGACTGTTTGGGTCTCGGTCTTGCTTTGATAGCAAAGGCCAAAGCAAACGCGGCCCTCTGGTTTGTGGTCTGATCCGCCCGGTCCTGCGATGCCTGTGATGGATACGGCGATTGTCGCGTTTGAATTGCTGACAGCACCAGATGCCATTTCGTTGGCAACTTGTTCGGAAACGGCCCCAAAAACATCAAGCGTTGGTTGTTTGACCCCAAGCATGTCGATTTTGGCATCATTTGTGTAGGTGACGAACCCGCGGTCAAATATTGCCGAGCTGCCTGCGATGTCGGTTATTGCCACTGCGACCATGCCGCCCGTACAGCTTTCGGCGGTGGCGATGACGACGCGAGCATCGCGGGCCGCCTGAAAAAGTGCTGCAGCTTGGATCACATCGCGATCCCGTGATAAAGACCGCCCAGAATGACAACGCCAACGCCTGCAAATACCCCAGCGATTATGTCGTCAAGCATGACGCCCATCGCGTCGTCGCGCCTGTCAGCCCAGCCAACGAGCCAAGGTTTGCTGATATCAAACAGCCGAAACAGAGCAAATGCCGCGATCCATCCGGGCCAAAGCGCCAAGACGTCAATGCCCATCATACTTGCCCCATACGCAACAGGGAAAAGCGCCACCCATTGGCCCGCGACCTCGTCGATGACGATTTCAGATGGATCATGGTTATCTCGCCCAGCGGTTTCCGCCTTTGTGGCCAAAAGCCCAAGTGCAAAGACGATTACCGTGCTGAAAATCAGCCCAGTAAAGCCAGTGAACTGTATGACGATCCATGCAAAGGGCAGGGCTGCGAGCGATCCCCATGTGCCGGGTGCGGGGCGCATGTAGCCTACGTAAAAGAATGTTGCGATAATCCGGCTCATGTTTTCACCAATGTTGTTGTTGCGATTGCGGCGATGCCTTCTTCGCGGCCAGTAAACCCTAGCCTTTCGGATGTGGTTGCTTTGACGCTGATCCGGTCTGCACCGATATTCATAATAGTCGCAAGCGCGGATTTCATGGCTGTTTGATGCGGTCCAATTTTTGGGAACTCGCAAACGAGTGTGCAATCCACATTACTAATGGCGAACCCGTGGGTTAGTGCAAGATTGACGGCATGGGTCAGAAAAATCTGGCTGGCAGCGCCTTTCCACTGCGGGTCTGACGGCGGGAAGTGTTGCCCGATGTCGCCCATGCCCAGCGCCCCGTAAATGGCGTCAGTCACGGCGTGCATACCGACGTCAGCGTCAGAGTGTCCTTGAAGGCCGCGCCCATGTGGGATTTGCACACCGCACAACCAAACATGGTCACCATCACCAAACCTATGCACGTCATATCCGTTGCCGCATCTTACATCCATGTCGGTTCCTAACATTTTGGTTGCGCGTGAAAAATCATCCGCAGTCGTAATCTTAATGTTGGTGGCATCGCCTGCGACGATGGCCACGTCAATACCTGCAGCGCGGGCAACGGCGACATCATCGGTTGTCGGTCCTGATAGGGCTGCATGAGCTTTGACAATAGCGTTGTAGTGAAACCCCTGCGGTGTCTGCGCGCGGTACAGCCCATCGCGATCTTGGGTGCCGTTCACCATGCCGTACACGCCCGTCCACAAGGCGTCTGTGACTGGCAATGCGGGTGCGGCGGCTTTGTGCGTTTTTAATGCAGTGATGACGTCTTTGATGATCTGACCGGATACAAGTGGGCGCGCCGCATCGTGAATCAGGACCAATTGGGGCGGTGCGGATGCAAATGCATCAAGACCCGCATGCACGGACCCGTCACGCGTCGCAGCCCCCATGACGACGTGATCCACGTCTATCTTAAGTTTGGTCCAGCGCGTGACATCATCAGGGTGTAAAACGACAGCAATAGTATCCACATAGGGCCGCAACGCCGCAACCGTCCGCGCAATGACAGGTGTCCCTTTCAGGTCTTGCCATTGTTTGGGGATGTCACCGCCTGCGCGGGTGCCGCGCCCAGCGGCGACAATGATCGCAGCTATCTTCATAACGTGCCGTCCTTTTCGTTGCTGTTGGTGTAGTTGCTCTGCTTGTGCGGGGCAATTCCAACTTTTTCGCCTAAAATTTAGGCGAATGGCGTTTGGTGCCGCATTTTTGCGCGCCCTTCCGTTGTTCTATGTGTGTGTTGGCGCTAACCTAATGACACTTGGCCCTTTATTTGGTGATTTTTCTTTGGTGCATGTCGATTCTCTTCCTCTTGCTGCTGTGACGTTGAGCCCTCCGGTCGCCTTGGCGCCTTTGGCAGGGATCACTGATCTTCCGTTTCGGCAGCTTGTTGCGTCTTTTGGGGCAGGCTGGGTCGTAAGCGAAATGGTGGCCAGTCAAGAAATGGTTCAAGCCAAGCCGGGTGTGCGTGACCGCGCAGAGCTGGGGTTTGATCAAGCAGGTACCGCCGTGCAGATTGCAGGTCGTGATGCGTATTGGATGGCTGAGGCTGCCCGCATGGTTGAGGCCAACGGTGCGGCGATGATTGACATTAACATGGGGTGTCCTGCCAAAAAGGTGACCAACGGGTATTCGGGGTCTGCGTTATTACGCGACCCTGATCATGCGCTGACCTTAATCGAGGCTGTCGTGAATGCGGTTGATGTACCCGTTACCCTGAAAACGCGGCTTGGTTGGGACGATGATTGCCTGAACGCGGCCGATGTTGCCGCGCGCGCGGAATCTGCTGGCATTAAGCTTGTTACGATCCATGGCCGCACACGTTGTCAGTTTTACAAAGGGGCTGCTGATTGGGCCGCGATTGGTAAGGTTAAGCAGGCCGTATCTATTCCGTTGATCGCAAACGGGGATATTGTTGATGCAAAGACAGCGACCAAAGCCTTGGACCTTTCGGGTGCTGACGGCGTGATGATCGGGCGTGGTGCACAGGGGCGGCCTTGGATATTGGCTGAAATTGCGGCCACATTACACGGCACAGTTGCGCCGCGTATTCCGGAAGGCGGCAATTTGGTGACTATGGTCAGCGCGCATTACGAGGCCATGTTGGATTTTTACGGTATCGAGCTTGGTCGTAAGGTCGCCCGCAAACATCTTGGCTGGTACATGGATGGTGCAGGCAGCCCATCTGCGCTTCGCCGTGAAGTGTTGACCGCGCCCACACCCAAAGCGGTGCTTGGTCTTTTAGGTGACGCTATAGCCGGACAGGTGCCCGCATGATGACAGATACCGCTCTTTGGGCGTCGATGCCTGTGCCTGCGCTGTTGCTGGACACAGATGACAACATTATCGACAGCAACCCAGCCGCCGAGGCGTTTTTGAACCTGTCGGCCAAGTCGCTGCGCGGCAAGCCGTTGTGGGATAACGTTATGATTGACGCCCCCTTGGAGGAACCGTTTGCGCGTGCCCGTGACAATCGTGCGCCACTTTTCGTCAATGATGTGGATGTCGGCAGTGGTGAACGTGCACCTATGCAATGCAATATTCAGTTTGCACCGCATCAAGGGTTTGATGGCGTGATGATCATGATGATTAGCCCGCGTGAAATTGCCAGCCGCATGACCCAATCACACAATACTGGTAAGGCGGCCAAATCAGCGATTGGTATGGCTGAGATGCTTGCCCACGAGATTAAGAACCCGCTTGCGGGGATCACAGGTGCTGCGCAATTAGTGTCGATGGGCCTGCCGCCCGAAGATCAGGAACTGACCGATCTGATCGTTGATGAATGCCGCCGCATCGTAAAGCTGCTGGAACAGGTCGAACAATTTGGCAATCTGCGTCCACCAGAACTACGTGCAATCAACCTCCATGACGTTTTGGATCAGGCACGCAGATCTGCGTCTGTTGGCTTTGGCGCGCATATGTTTTTTGTCGAAGATTATGATCCGTCCTTGCCGCATACGATGGCCGACGCTGATCAGCTTTTGCAGGTGTTTTTGAACCTACTTAAGAATGCCTCAGAAGCGGGCGGTGACAGCGGCACAATTCGGCTTCATACGTTTTATGACCCATCTTTACGTGTGCACCGCGCTGATGGAACACAAGCCCGACTGCCTTTGCAGATTGAAGTAATTGATGATGGTCCCGGCTTGCCGCCTGACATTGCAGGCGACGTTTTTGAGCCGTTTATTTCAGGCCGCGAAAACGGGACGGGCCTTGGCCTTGCGCTTGTGTCCAAGCTAATCGGCGATGCGGGTGGCTGGATTTCGGTCGACAGCGTACCGGGCCGTACAGTGTTTCGCATTTCCCTACCCCTTGCACCACACCAAACAGGAGATAACTGATGGATGGCACAATTCTTGTTGCTGACGATGATCGCACCATTCGGACGGTTCTAACCCAAGCGTTAACGCGCGCGGGCTGCAAGGTGCACGCCACATCGTCGCTGGTGACATTGATGCGGTGGGTCGAAGAGGGCAAAGGCGATCTGGTGATTTCCGATGTTGTCATGCCGGACGGCAATGGGTTGGAACAGTTGCCCAAAATTGCAGCGGCCCGTCCTGGGTTGCCTGTGATCGTGATTTCCGCCCAGAACACCATCATGACCGCCATTCAGGCCGCTGAAGCCGATGCCTATGATTATCTGCCCAAACCATTTGATCTGCCGGACCTTATGAAACGGGCAGCCCGCGCCCTTGAGGTCAAACGCCGTGCACCGCAGCCACGCGATGCCAGTACGACGCAAGAAAGCAGCGATTTGCCATTGGTGGGGCGCACGCCTGCGATGCAGGGTCTTTACCGTTTGGTCGCGCGTGTGATGAACACATCTTTGCCAGTGCTGATCACGGGCGAAAGCGGGACGGGTAAATCATTAATAGCCCGTGCGATCCACGACTTTTCGGACCGAAGATCATTGCCGTTCGTTGTCGTATCGGGCGCCGACCTTGAAGGTATGGACGGGCCATCGGCGGCATTGGCGCGTGCCAAAGGTGGATCGCTGTTGTTCGATGAGGTCAGTGACTTGTCGGACACCGCACAAGGGCGGATCGTGCGTATGCTGGACGCATTGGGCGATACGGCCCCGCGTATTATGTCTACATCCCAATCAGATTTGATTGCCCGCATGGAAACGGGGCAGTTTCGCCAAGATTTATTCTACCGTTTGGGTGGTGTTACCGTCGCGGTCCCATCTTTGCGTGAACGCGTTGATGACATTCCGTTGCTTGCCGATCATTTTCTTGCCCGTGTTGAACGCGAAGGAGCGCCCTTGCGCCGGATGAGCGAATCGGCTCTTGAAATGGTCCGCTCCTACAGCTGGCCGGGTAACGTTCGTCAGTTGGAGAATGCGGTCCGCCGTTTGGTTTTTACTGCGACCGAGGAAGAAATATCGAAGACCGAAGTTGAAACGGTTCTGGGAAATCAACCTGCCATGGAACCGCTCAATAATGCGTCCGAGACGGACAAATTATCCGAAGCGGTTGGCAAACACCTGCGTCGATATTTTGATCTGCACGGTGGTGATTTGCCGGCACCCGGGTTGTACAACAGGATTCTAAGAGAGGTCGAAGGCCCACTTTTGGAAATAGCGCTGGATGCAACAGGCGGAAATCAGGCGAAATGCGCTGATTTATTGGGGATAAACCGAAATACTTTGCGTAAGAAGATCACAGAACTCGATATCCACGTGACACGCCGCCGTAAATTGATGTAAAACCGCAACATACCGTGGCCCCCAAGACGCAGCCGTATTTTGGGAAGGTCACGACATGTGGTGGTATGTGGGGGAGACCCTACCAATTTAAGGGGCAAGTGCGCGTGCAGCGTAGCCTTCAACGTTTTAGTTTTTCACGTTTCAGTCGCTGGCGGCGGACGCGTGCTGTGCAGAACGCAACTGTTCTTGGCTTGGTCTTTTTAGGGCCGGTTTTGGCTATCCTGACATACGTCGTGCTCGGCCCACTTGTGCAATCGTCCACCTCGCCTTTGTTGCGCCTGATCTTGCTGGCCGATCTTGTCTATGTCTTGGTGGTGGCCGCGTTGGTGATGCAGCGTGTTGCACGCATGATATCCGCAAGACGAGCTAAATCCGCAGGCTCGCTTTTGCACATGCGGCTGACGGGTGTGTTTGCATTGCTTGCGTTGACGCCGACCGTGCTTGTTGCGATTTTTGCCATGCTCACGCTGAACGTCGGGCTTGAAGGCTGGTTTTCAGAGCGGGTGCGGACAGTGCTATCGACGTCGCTGACAACGGCGCAAGCTTATGAAGCCGAGGAACGGCTAGAGCTGACGCGCGATGGGCAGGCGCTTGCGGCCTATTTGAACACCGAACGCTTGCGCGACTTCTTTATGGACGACGGCGATGTGCGCCAAGCAATTGCGCGGGTTCAAAACCAGATCGACCGCGGATTGACCGAAGCCTATTTCATCAATGGCGCTGGTGAAATCATGACACGTGGAGCGGGGTCGTATGATTTTGACTATGAACAACCTGCGCCTGAAGATTTTGCGATTGCGAATAGTTTGGGTCTGCAGCTGATTGAAGATCTGACGAACAACGAATTTCGCGCGCTTATTGCAATGCCGCGGTTCCAAGATCGATATGTCTATGTCACGCGGGTCGTCGATGGTGCAATTCTGTCGCTACTGGACCAAACGACAGAAACAGTGGCTTTGTATGAGCAATTGGAAAATGACCGTGGGCGGCTGTTGTTCAACTTTGGACTTATTTACTTGGGTTTTGCGGTCATTTTGATCCTTGCGGCTATCTGGCTTGGGCTTTGGTTTGCGGAACGGCTATCGCGCCCTGTGGGCCGCTTGGTCACAGCGTCCCAGCGCGTTGGCGCAGGTGACTTGGATGTCCGCGTCATTGAAGACGATGGCGATGATGAAATTTCCCAGCTGGGCACGTATTTCAACCAAATGACCACACAGCTAAAGGGGCAGCGCGATGAGCTGCTAGAAACAAACCGTCAATCAGAGCGCCGACGCCGGTTGTTTGACAGTGTGCTGGGGTCAGTCACGTCAGGTGTTGTTGGCCTTGATGCAGACGGCCGTGTGGCATTTGCCAACCGGTCCGCGCAACGCTTATTGTCGGTCACCGAAGAGCAGGCCATGTCTGCACTGTCCGTTGCGGTCCCCGAATTCGGGACCTTGTTTGACAAGATGCGCAGTAATGGCCGCGATGTTGCCCAAGAGCAGATCAATTTGGTGCGCGATGGCCAACAAGAAAGTTTACTTGTGCGCATGTCACCGCGCCGGAATGCCGAAGGCGCATTGGAAGGCTATGTTGTGGCCTTTGATGACGTTACTGATCTGGTCAGCGCGCAGCGTATGGCCGCGTGGGGTGATGTGGCGCGCCGGATCGCCCACGAGATTAAGAACCCGCTGACGCCAATTCAGCTGTCTGCGGAACGGATTAAGCGTAAGTTTTCCAAAGAAGTGGATGAAAGCGACAAGCTGGAACAGCTAACGGATGTGATTGTGCGCCAAACCAACGACTTACGGCGTATTGTTGATGAGTTTTCAAAGTTTGCACGTATGCCAGAACCGGAACTGCGGGCGACCGATCTGGCGATTTTGGTCCGTGATGCTGTGACATTGCAGGATGCGGGCCAGCCTGATGTTGCAATTTTTGCGGACCTGCCCAGTGCGGGTAAGATGGTCGATGTGGATGCAACGATGATATCCCAAGCATTGACAAATTTGATTAAGAACGCGGGTGAAGCTACGGAAACTTATATTGAAAAGAAGGACCCAGTAGATTTCAAGCCACAAGTCAGGGTCGAGATGACCTATGAAGACACAGGTGCACGCATTTCGATCAGCGACAATGGCATCGGGCTGCCAACCGACCGCGCGCGGCTGTTTGAACCCTATGTCACAACACGTGACAGCGGCACCGGTCTTGGACTGCCAATTGTCAAAAAAATCATCGAAGAACACGGCGGCACGCTCGTTTTAACCGATGCCGTAGATTTTGATGGGGCGGGCCATTTTGGCGCCGCTGCCGTTATCACACTTCCCCTTGGGCCACTGGCCTTAGGGGACAAAAGTAAAACTTAAGAGGGTCCCATGAGCGATATTCTGATTACCGACGATGAACGTGACATTCGCGAACTTATCTCTGATATCTTGCAAGACGAAGGGTTCACGACCCGCCTTGCAGGCACCTCGGACGATTGCATGGCCGAAATAGCCAAGGCACCGCCTGCGCTGATGATCCTTGATATTTGGCTCAAAGACAGCAACATGGACGGGATCGATATCCTGAAAACCGTCAAGCGCGATCATCCTGACATTCCGATTGTGATTATTTCTGGCCACGGCAACATCGAAATTGCCGTCGCTGCGATTAAGCAGGGCGCGTATGATTTCATCGAAAAGCCGTTTAATATTGAACAGTTACTCGTTGTAGTGCGTCGCGCGATGGAAACTGCCAAGCTGCGCCGTGAAAACGTTGAGCTAAAGCGCGGCGAGGTGTCTGACACCGAGATGCTAGGCGATAGTGCTGCGTTCCGTATGCTGAAGTCCCAGTTGGAAAAAGTCACCAAATCGAACGGTCGCGTCATGCTGACGGGTCCCGCTGGCGCGGGTAAAGAAATTGCCGCCCGTTTTATCCATGCCAATTCAAATCGTGCGTCTGCACCGTTCATTTCTGTCAATTCGGCGTCGATCGAGCCCGACCGGATGGAAGAGGTTCTGTTTGGACGCGAGGGCGGTAGCAACGGCGTCGAAAAAGGCCTGTTAGAAGAAGCAAACGGCGGTGTGATCTATTTTGAAGAGATTGCAGATATGCCGCTTGGCACGCAGTCCAAAATTTTGCGGGTATTGGTAGATCAAAGGTTCCAGCGCGTTGGCGGCACTGAAAAGGTGCAAGTCGATCTGCGTGTTATCTCATCGACTAACCGTGATCTTGCTGCAGCCATTGATGCGGGCACGTTCCGCGAGGAACTGTTTCACCGTCTTAATGTGGTGCCGATCCCTGTTCCTAGCTTGGAAGAACGTCGCGAAGATATCCCGCTGTTGGCCGAGTATTTCATTGAAATGCTGAACAAAACCCAAGGCCTTCCGCTGCGCAAACTGGCAGAAGATGCCCGTGCGTTGCTGCAAACCATGTTATGGCCCGGTAACGTCCGACAGCTTAAGAATGTCGTGGAACGTGTTCTTATTCTTGGAGAAAACACCGAAGATATCGCGGCAAAAGAATTGCCTGCATCAGATGAATCGTCGGCTATTGATGAAGGCCGGATCGTGTTGTCAGGTGGACTTGCGACCTTGCCATTGCGCGAGGCTCGCGAGCTGTTCGAGCGTGAATACCTGCTGACGCAGATCAACCGATTTGGTGGCAACATCAGCCGTACCGCGTCGTTTGTCGGTATGGAGCGGTCTGCGTTGCACCGTAAGCTCAAGTCACTTGGCGTCGCCACTACGAACAAAGCAGGCGGGCGTGTGGCCTATGTTGAAGGTGAAACCTGAATTGACGACACTCTAATTGACGACACCCTAATTGACTGCGGGCGAACGCTCTGGCACCAGTGACGGCACATGAAGGAGTGACATCATGAAAGTGATTATCTGCGGCGCAGGGCAGGTGGGCTGGCAAATTGCCCGCCATCTTTCGGGCGAAAAGAATGATGTCACTGTGGTTGATAACAACCCTGAATTGGTGCGCCGTGCGACCGATACGCTTGATGTACAAGGCGTTACTGGTTTTGCGAGCTATCCAGATATTTTGGAACGTGCTGGCGCGCGCGATGCCGATATGATCATTGCGGCGACCCATTCAGACGAGGTCAATATGGTCACCTGTCAAGTGGCCCATTCAGTGTTTGCTATTCAGCGTAAGATCGCCCGATTGCGCGCAACCAGTTATCTAACTGCTATTTATTCGGACCTGTACCGCCGCGATCACTTGCCTATTGATGTGGTGATCAGCCCCGAAAAGGAAGTCGCCGAGGCCGCGTTACAACGGCTTGCGGCCCCGGCTGCGTTTGACACCGAAAGCTTTCTAGAAGGTAAGGCGCAGTTGTTGGGCATTACCATTGATGAAGACTGCCCTGTGGTGAACACGCCATTGCGCCAGCTAACAGATTTGTTTTCGACACTGCGCGCACTGGTCGTCGGTATACGCCGCGAAGGCACGTTGTTTGTACCCTCTGCTGGTGATCAGTTGTTTGTGGGCGATGAATGTTATCTGTTCACAGACACCCAAGATATGACCCGCACGCTCGAGATTTTTGGCAAAACAAATGACAAACAAGAGCGGATCGTGATCATCGGTGGCGGTAACGTTGGTCTGGCGGTGGCCCGCGCCCTTGAGGCCCGCACAGAACGCGTCCGCGTCAAGGTCATCGAGAAAAACCGTGACATCGCAGAAAGCGCTGCTGATGTGCTGGACCGCACCATTGTATTGCACGGTGACGGATTGGACAGTGGCCTGCTGGAAGAGGCTAACATTACATCCGCTGATGCGGTTCTGGCTGTAACTGACGACGATAAAACCAATTTGTTGGCGTCAGTGCGCGCTAAGGAAATGGGCTGCAAGATGGCGATTACCCTGATCAACGATCCGACGTTGGTGCCGTTGATGGGCCCGCTCGATATTGATGCGTATATTAACCCGCGTGCGACGACTGTGAGTTCGATCTTGCGCCATATTCGCCATGGCCGTGTGCGCAGCGTGTATTCGATTGGTGATGCAGAGGCCGAGGTGATCGAGGCTCAAGTGTTAGGCACATCGCCCATCGCAGGCCATAAAATCAAGGATATCGACTTTCCGGAAGGGACAATCGTTTGTTCCGTGATGAAAGACGGCAAAACATTTAAGCCTTCTGGCGATACCCGTATCGACGAGGGCAATGTGATTGCCATTTTTGCGATGGCTGATGATGTGTCCGAGGTGGAGCGTCTGTTGCAGGTTTCAATCGACTTTTTCTGATGATGTGGGTGCAGCGCCTTCCGTTCTTTGTCGTGTTAATGGGCTTTGGGGCGCTATCGATGATGTTGCCTGCTGTGCATGGGTTCATTCTGTCTGATTTCACAACGATGCGCGTGTTCTTTTATGGGTTCATTCTGTTTTCAATCCTGACGGTGATTATTGGCTTGGCCACTGCGGGCTATTCCCCACTCAGTGTTGCGCGCAGCCAGCTGGTCGCGCTGGTATCGGCTTTTACCGCGTTGCCGCTTATGTTTGCAGTGCCGTTCCAAGAGGCTGTCGGCAACACCAGCTTTCTGGATGCATGGTTTGAAATGGTATCTTGTTTCACCACCACAGGAGCGACTGTTTACGACAATGCTGGGCGGCTCACGCCGACGCTTCATGTTTGGCGCGGCTTGGTTGGCTGGATGGGTGGACTGCTCGTGTGGATCACCGCTGTCTCTATATTTGCGCCCCTGAACCTTGGTGGCTTTGAGGTGCGTTCAACCGCGTCGGCAGGCAAAGGGGCTGTCGCACAAGCCTATAGCCAGTTCTCTGAAGGCGCGGATCCATCTGCACGTCTGGTCCGCTACACGGCCCGCCTTTTTCCAATTTATCTGGGATTAACCTTTTTACTTTGGATCGGTTTGGTCAGTTTGGGCGAGGTCCCATATATCGCGTTGATCCATGCAATGGCCGTGCTGTCCACATCGGGGATTACCCCCATCGGCGGGTTGTATTATGCCGTCGCCGGGTTCTGGGGGGAATTGATGATTTTCGCGTTTTTCCTGCTGGCGATTTCGCGGTTAAGCTTTAGCCCTGGGTTGCTTGGGGAAAACGACAAAGGCTTGGTGTCTGATCCCGAATTCAAGATGGGATTGGCGTTAATTGTTACGGTTACAAGTATGCTGTTTTTGCGCCATTTTGTTGGATCAATTGGTGAGGATAGCCCCTCGACGCTTGGTCAAATGCTTCGTGCGATTTGGGGAGCTGCATTTACGGTGACGTCATTCTTGACCACGACAGGTTTTGAATCGCGCTACTGGCTTGGGGCTGCTGATTGGTCGGGGCTTGAAACACCTGGCCTGTTGCTTGTTGGACTTGCATTGATTGGCGGCGGTGTGGCGACGACGGCAGGTGGTGTTAAGCTGTTGCGGATCTACGCGTTGTACCGACATTCTGAACGTGAATTACAGCGCTTGGTGCATCCATCTTCTGTTGGTGGCGGTGGCCGCGATGCGCGCCGCATACGGAGGCAGGGCGCGTATATTTCTTGGGTCTTCTTTATGCTGTTTGCACTCAGCATTGCAGGCGTGATGATTGCGTTGTCCTTGACGGGAGTGCAATTTGAAACTGCAATGGTATTGGCTGTGTCTGCATTGTCGACGACAGGCCCGCTGGCCGATGTTGCCGCCGAAAGTCCCATCGCATTTTCGGGTATTCCAGACG
>JBLHXF010000005.1:0-114064 GCA_047629435.1 Yoonia sp.
GGCCAATTCGCAGGCTTCGGTCCCCGAGTTCGTGAAAAATACGGTGTCCGCAAAGGTTTTTTCAACTAACATATCCGCCAGCTTTTGCTGCGCTGGAATGTTGTACAGGTTCGATACATGCCACAGCGCATTCGCTTGATCCGTCAACGCCTTCACCAACGCAGGATGCGCATGACCCAATACGTTCACTGCAATCCCTGCGCCCAAATCCAAAATTTGTCGCCCGTCTGCCTCGGTCAGCCAAGAGCCTTCACCTTTGACAAACGTCAGGGGTGCACGGGAATAGGTCGGCAGGACGGAAGCGATCATAGCGGATCAGCCTTTTCTGGATAAACGAAGCCCGATTGGTGCCAATGGCAGGGCGTCATGTCAATGTTTTTTGGGGTGGGTTTTGTCGGATAAAGAAGACAAGCTCGAGCGGACGCAAAAATTAGCGTCGGCGTCGGATCACATATGTTGTGCTTTTCATCATGCTTACAGACGTAGCCGATAGTTTCGGCCCTGAAAACCCCCTTGTGAAAATTTGCGGCCACAGGCAAACCGACGCCATGACCAAGCGCCCTCAAAACCCCGCCCTTGCCATCGTGTTGATGCTGACTGCCACGGCGTTCATCGCAGGCACAATGCTCTGCGCAAAACTGATCGGCAGCGGGGCATTGGGCGAACCTTTGCATCCTTTGCAAATTAGCCACGGACGGTTCTTTTTTGCGTTCATGGCACTTTCGACAGCGGCGGCGGTCATGCGCCCCAAATTTGGCCGACCGGACATGCGCATCCACATCGGACGCACCTTGTTTGGTTGGGGCGGCGTGACATGCATGTTCGCCGCGGTGGCATTCATCCCATTGTCAGACGCAACCGCTATCAGCTTTCTGAACCCTGTGTTTGGGATGCTGCTGGCAATCCCATTGCTTGGGGAACGGGTTGGGCGCTGGCGCTGGTTGGCGGCATTTATGGCCATATGCGGCGCGCTCATTCTATTGCGCCCCGGACCAGACACATTCCAAGTCGCGGCATTGCTCGCACTTGGGGCCGCTGTGTTGATGGGGATGGAGCTGATATTTATTAAAAAGCTCGCAGACCGCGAACCACCGTTCCAGATTTTGCTGGTGAACAATGCGTTAGGACTGTGCATCGCGACCCTAGCAGTACTGCCAGTTTGGGTCGCACCGACGGGTGCACAATGGGTCGCACTCGCTGGGCTTGGCGTGTTGATGGCTATGGCGCAAACCTGTTTCGTCAATGCGATGGCCCGTGCAGACGCAAGTTTTGTAACACCGTTCAGCTATATCGCCCTGATATTCGCCAGCCTGTATGACTTGATCATTTTCGACGTCTGGCCGGATGCAATCAGCTGGATCGGCGCGGGTGTGATCCTATCAGGTGCAGCGTTGCTAGCATGGCGCGAAGGACGGCTTAGGCCTTCAGTCGGTACCCAGTCTTCATCCAGCGCCAGCAAATCCCAACCACCAGAACGCACGCCACACTGACCACGCAAAGACCAATCCAAGGGCTGCTGTCAGACACGCCGATCATGCCACGACGGACCCCGTCGATGATGTAAAAGAACGGATTGGCATGCGACATCGTTTGCAACCACGCAGGCAGCGCGTCGATAGAATAAAACGTGCCCGACAAAAACGCGAGCGGGGTGATCAGGAAATTTGAGATGGCAGACAGCTGATCAAACTTATTGGCAAAGATACCCGCGATCAGGCCAAGCCCACCCATCAAGACAGATCCAAGAAATACAAACACGATCATCCACAACGGGTTCACGGGAATGATACCTAAGAAAAGCATGCTGCCCGCAAGGATCACCACGGCAACCAAGGCACCACGGGCGACAGCGCCAAACAGATACCCCACAACAATTTCGGCAGCAGACAGGGGCGGCATCAGCGTATCCACTATATTGCCCTGCACCTTTGCTGACGCAAGGCTGGACGATGTATTTGCAAACGCATTCTGAATGACCGTCATTGTCAGAATGCCCGGCGCAAGGAACGTGATGAACGCGACACCCATGACCTCACCACGCTGCGGACCAATGGCAATGGTGAAAATCATGAGAAATAATCCAGCATTGATCAACGGGGCCATGACAGTCTGGGACCAAACATTCATGAACCGCTTCACCTCGCGACCCATCAAAGTACGGGTTCCAAGCCAATTTACGCGGCCAAAACGTCGCACTCCCATGTCTGTTTGCTGGTCCATTGCCGCTTTCCCTCTTCAAATGCACCCATGGTGCTTCACATCCGTGTCTGCAGTGCTTAGAATAGGGGATCAAGAGAATAGACAAGGCCTGATGTGGGCAACCTACATCCCGCCGTATAAATCAAAGGAATATCTATGTCCTGGACAGATGAGCGCGTTGAGACGCTTAAAAAAATGTGGGGCGAAGGACAGTCTGCGAGCCAGATCGCCAAAGAATTGGGCGGCGTGACGCGCAATGCTGTGATCGGTAAAGTACACCGTTTGGGCCTTTCTAACCGTGCGGGCTCCGGTGGGGCCGCCGCAAAGGCTGCGCCAAAGGAAAAACCGGCAGCAAAGGTCGCCACCAAGGCACCCGCAAAGCCAAAGGCAGCGCCACAGTCAACGAAGGCGGCGCCATCGTCGTCCAAGCCTGCTGAGCCTGAAGTGCTTGAGCTGGATGAAAACGGCATCCCGATTTCGGCAGCCCGTCGTGCGATTATCCCAGCCGGCCAACCGTTGCCACCGCAGCCATCCGCCAACGAGATTTCGCCCGAGGCTTTGGCCAAAGTCAGTGAAGTCGAAAAAGGGTCCAAGCGTATCGGCCTGATGGAATTGACCGAAAAGACCTGCAAATGGCCAGTAGGTGATCCGGCGACGGATGATTTCTGGTTCTGCGGTCTGGGCACCCAAACCGGCAAGCCATATTGCGAAGCACACGTCGGCGTGGCGTTCCAGCCAATGTCATCACGGCGCGACCGTCGCCGGTAAAAGAATGATGGGTTAAAACCCATCCTACAATATGGGGCCCGCACATCTGCTGCGTGGCCCCTTTTATTTTGCCCAACAGCCCAAATGTAAGACATCTACAAACCAAGGACACTTCCATGACCAACACAGCCCTTATCACTGGCGCATCCGCAGGCATTGGCCGCGAATTTGCGCGTTACCACGCAGCAAAGGGCGGTGACCTGATCATCACGGCCCGTCGCGGTGACGCGCTGAGCGCGCTCAAAGCCGAACTCGAGGCAGCTCACGGCGTGTCCGTCACAACGATCCCGCAAGACCTGTCATCGGCCGACCACGCCAAAACGCTTTACGCAGCCCTCAACGGCACACGCATCGATGTGCTGATCAACAACGCAGGCTTTGGCGGGCACGGCAAATTCGTGGAACGAGACCTGTCCGCCGACTTGGACATGATCGACCTGAACATCAACGCGCTTGTGACGCTGTGCCACCTGATAGGGAACGACATGGTCAAACAGGGCTCGGGCAAAATCCTGAATGTCTCATCAACGGCCAGCTATATGCCCGGCCCACTGCAAGCCACGTACTTCGCGACCAAAGCCTTTGTATCCAGCTTCTCCCAAGCAATCGCGGAAGAGCTGAAAGACACAGGCGTCACCGTCACAGCCCTCGAACCCGGCGGGGTCGCGACTGAGTTCTTCGAGACCGCGAACCTGACAGGCACCAAACTAGGCGCGGATAACGCAAGCGCGGATGCAGTTGCAAAGATCGGTTATGACGCAATGCTGGGCGGGAAACTGACAGTCATCAATGACACTAAACTCCGGTTCATGCTGGGATGGATCATGCCCTTCATGCCGCGCAAAATGAAACTTAAGCTCGTCCGCGATATGCAAGAAACGACATAAACGAAAAATTGCGCCATCGCCCCGGCCAGGGCGATGGCGCAAAATACGGAACCTCAAACACAGGTTCCTGTAAAACCACTCACACAAAAAGCAATTTCTTCGAAACAGTCCGCATATCAATGTCGCCACAAAGCAAAACAAATCGGTTGCGCACTCAACTCGTTTGTTTCAAATTCAAACTACATAAACTGACATAAAGATTTTCGCTTGATGCTGACTTTATCTTTAACTGCCAGCACCATCGTCCTAATGGACAAGGTGCGACACGTTCTGGAAGTGACCTCGCCCAAATGGGTGCGCTTTCTATGCACGTTGGCAGCCCAAACAAACGGGTCCGTTCGCCTGGACGCCCTTATGTTGGACCCTGTGTTTTATATGGGTCGTAAAGGGGCAAAATCGCCGCGTACCGTCAGCGTCGAGATCGACAATTTCCGCAGGCAGATGAATGAAGTCGGGCTTGGTATTGTCAAATCACGCGGGCCCAATGGCCCGACATTCGCGTTTGATCTCAAGACCCTGCGCATCCCCGATTACACCCCGTTTGCCCAGCATCTTAGCGGGCAGCCTGCCAACAACTTGGCGAGCATCATGACCGCGCCACTTAGCGCCCATCTGGCATGGTTGTTTGAGACGATGCGCGCAAAGGTCGACTTTGCCCAAGGGATCGTGACAGGATCGCTCGCCCACCACAGTGCGGCGCTCAAAATCACAAATGACCCGCTGCTGAACGCCGCGACCTATGCCGAAATATCGCGGATTACGTACCGCGCCGACCGTGATTTAGCCAACGACATGCGCGACGCGGCGATGGAGTTTGCGCAACACAGCGACCTGCAAGGGCTTGTCGCGCAAATCTATATCCCACGGATTAAAGTCGCTTACGCGTTCCAAGACTGCGCCGACGCCCGCGCGTTGCAGGCGACCCTGACAGACGTCATTGATGGGTACGTGACCACGGGCGTGGACATTGCAGGGCTGGCGCGCGCGCTGAACACACGCGGCGTCGTCACGCGGCGCGCGCAAACCGATGCGGCGGCCTTGCGCGACTTTCAACTGGCCAGCGTGATGTCGGTCACGCTCAACGACCCCGATCTGATCCAAGCCAGCCTGTTCAATATCCTCGCGTGTCTTGAACTTAGCGACCAAGTGACGCCCGCGTTCAAAATCCTTGGGTCCGAGATAAATTATTGGTTCTGTGAACATTTCAATGTCGGCAAAGACACCGCGCAATGCTCGTTGTTGCAATCACAATTCTACGTGGAAAAAGGCGACCTTGATGCGGCCCGTATGGCCATAGAACGCGCGGCCACATTGATGAGCGGGGAACGGAATATGACCGACATCGCCTATTTCTTTTACTGCACGGCCCACTTGCGATTGGCAAAGTCCCAAGCCGCAGGCCAATCCCCCACCCCTGACACCGTCAGGCCCCGGCTTATCCGGTCAGGCCGCATATACAAAAACGTCGGCAACATCATCGGCACCCGCAAAGTAGACCGCCTGATGGCGCAATTGGGTTAACGAAGCCGGAACCGATTGCGCAGAGCGAGGCCATTATTCTTTGCGACCGACTAAACCTGTCACAACCGCGGCACTCATTGCAGTAATAATCCAGCCGCTCATTTGAATTGGCATTCTCGCGTAATATCCAATTGTCCCCCACCATCCACGATCCTTGGACGGCGCCCATGCGTTTTCTTGCCCCAATGCATCAAGCGGTACAAAAAGATCGAGCGCATACAGGATCGGGTGGAACGTCTCATAGTCTTGATAGGCTGGTGTCGCCTCCCACGCACGCAAAGGCATGACGCAATCCGTCGCACACGCCGCATACGCCTTCACCCCACTCATCCAATCAGCCGAGCTCAACAACACATCCGAATTTGGTGCCATCTCTCCATATTGATAAGCCGTACCATATAATACAAAGCCAAACGCCCAAATCGCTCCAATCCATATAAGAACCCTTGCAGGGGCATGCCCATAGCCAAACAACCTTTTGAACGCACATTTAGCCCAATACGTCAGACCAGCTTTGATCAGGGCTCTGTCACCATCCGGACCGTACCGCAGCCTCGCTTTTATTCGGCTATATTCAGCGTCCCGCTGACAATCTTCGCGTGCCTCAAGAATTTGCGCGGCCATGCCATCCAACCCGTCTTCGCGCAAAACTTTTGCAAGTTGGGTAAATGGTCGTGGATCAAAGCTGTCTGGATCATCGGACAGCAACGACAAACCACGCTCAACCCGCTCCACTAGTGGATTATCAGATTTCTGCAACCACGCGAGCCGAAGTGGAACGCTCATCGGGTTTGGCAACTGACCATAGCGAAAACCACCTAAGCCAACCTTATCAACTTTATCCCAACTTTCCCGATCGTCGTCTAAGGTGCCAACTTGGGCACTGGTTAAGTCAAATTCTTGAACGCCGCTTTGAATGTCTCTCCACACCAATGCATTTTGGATACGACACGCCTTCATGGTCAATTTACCATCAAGTTTCAAACGTTAACAAAGAACACTGCCACCAACAGTGGTGTCAGAAAGTAAAACACGTCCTTCAATAACTGCATCCAATATAAAAACAGATCCACCGAACTGCGCGCCTTCGATATTTAAGGCTTCTCCGGATGGCGTCGAAATTTTTGCTCTCATAAAATCTAACGCCCATCCGATTTTAGCTGCAGCAAGATCAACACCTCCCTCTGCAACGAATCCGTGTCTTAAATGAACGTTTTTCGTTGTTTTTAACCGATGAAGATCAACGGTCTGCTCGCAACGACACCCATCCATATATAGCGCACCAACACTTGCGTCCCGAAGGACGAACCGCTCCATAACTAAACAAGAATGTAACGACAAATCTAACCTCGAAGTACATCCTTGCATGTCAAGTTCACCGTCAATCCATCCTCCCTTGAGGCTTACGCCCACTGGATTTGGCCGACAGCTATCAGGATGACCGCAATCACATCCTCCCAACATTAAATATCGGATCAACCCGGCACGGATGCGCCGGTCAGGGTCGCTTTGATCGTGAGGCAAGTCATCACGCCCTATCAAAAAGGCGACGAAGCCCCCTTTACACTCACGCAACAAATCAATTTCAAGCGCAGACCACTCTTGGTCGCCCTTCACCTCTTTGATCGTCGGTTGATAAACACGCTTCATAAAATCACTCCCTCAAATACCCCACCACCTTAGCCGCCACAAAATTCGTCACAACCCTTCACACCTTCCCCCGCCCACCGCTTTCGCCTATATCGACCCACATGACCCAGAACCCACCTTCCCTCCGCCCCGATTTGGCCCCTGCTGTCAAAATCAACGACACCCGCCGCGCAGGCCAGCCGACCATCGGCATGGTGTCGCTTGGCTGCCCCAAGGCGCTTGTTGACAGCGAGCGCATCCTCACCCGCCTACGCGCCGAGGGCTATGCAATTTCGCCTGATTACACCGGCGCAGAAGCCGTCATCGTCAACACCTGCGGGTTTCTTGACAGCGCCAAGGCAGAATCCTTGGACGCCATCGGCGAAGCGTTAAAGGAAAATGGCAAGGTCATCGTGACAGGCTGTTTGGGCGCTGAACCCGACTACATCCGCGAACACCACCCGCAGATTTTGGCCGTCACAGGCCCCCATCAATACGAACAGGTGCTCGACGCGGTCCATCTTGCGGTCCCGCCATCCCCCGACCCGTTCATCGACCTGCTGCCAGCCACAGGCGTGTCTCTGACCCCGCGGCATTACAGCTACCTCAAGATTTCCGAGGGCTGTAACCACAAGTGCAAGTTCTGCATCATCCCCGACATGCGCGGCAAACTGGCGTCAAGGCCCGCACATGCGGTGCTGCGCGAGGCGCAAAAGCTGGTCGAGGCTGGGGTCAAAGAACTGCTGGTGATTTCCCAAGACACATCCGCCTACGGGCTGGACCGCAAATATGACGTGAACCCGTGGGCGGACGGCGAAGTGCGCTCCCATATCCTCGACCTGTCGCGCGAGCTGGGCAAACTGGGGGCATGGGTGCGCCTGCACTACGTCTACCCCTACCCGCACGTGCGCGACCTGATCCCGCTGATGGCTGATCCGGCAAACGGCATCCTGCCTTACCTCGACATCCCGTTCCAACACTCGCACCCTGATGTGCTGCGGCGCATGGCACGCCCCGCCGCTGGGGCCAAAACGCTTGACGAAATTCGGGCGTGGCGGACGATTTGCCCTGATATCACGCTCCGGTCCACGTTCATCGTGGGCTATCCGGGTGAGACTGAGGCAGAGTTCCAACACCTGCTGGATTGGCTCGACGAGGCGCAATTGGACCGCGTTGGGTGTTTCCAATACGAGAACGTCGATGGGGCGCGGTCAAACGCCCTGCCCGACCATGTGAGTGCCGAGGTCAAACAAGACCGCTGGAACCGGTTCATGGAAAAAGCCCAAGCGATTTCGGCGGCCAAGCTGGAAGCCAAAGTCGGCACGACCGTCGAGGTTATCATCGACGACATCGACGAAGACGGCATCGCCACCTGCCGCACATGGGCCGACGCACCAGAGATCGACGGGAACTTGTTTATTGACGAAGGAACGGATGCGTTGCGCGTTGGGGATGTTGTGCAGGTACTGGTGGATGAAGCTGGGGAGTATGATTTGTGGGGGGCTTTGAGTGCTTGAAGTCGCGAAAAAAATGGATTGAGCGGTTTCGAAGCAAGAAAGGACTTGCTAGAAGGTTTTTCCGTCGAGAACGCTTTTGGCTCTCCTTCGTTGGCTTAATCATTCTTCTACTCAGCGTCGTCATACTTTGGCTGCTTTGGGCACTTTTTACCTACACTGCGTATGAGGGTCCAGAAACCTCCGGCCCAGCAGGCGATAAATTCGGAGGAATTACAGCGCTTTTCTCCGGTCTGGCATTCGCTGGGTTGATCTTCACACTTTTTGTTCAAAAGAAAGAACTCCAGTATCAAAGAGAAGAGCTGACCCATCTTGTTTCCGAAACACGAGAAACAAAACAGCACTTAGAGGCGCAGGCAAATCATTTAAAAAGCCAGAGCGATTTCGTGGGAAAGCAAACGTTCGAGAACAGCTTTTTTCAAATGATGGCTTCGCTAAATCAATTTATTAGCGGAATGACTATAAATATTGCTTCAAAATCTCATCAAGGAACTGATGCACTTGAAGTGATGTACCGAGGCATAAACTATTCATACGCGACGACCCATTCAATCGAAAAATCCTACGAGTACGAGTTTAATAATCGTAAAAACGACTTGGCACCTTATTATCGGCAAATGTATAATATTTTAAAGTTTATCGATCTTTCTGGAGTCCAAAATAAAAAGTTCTATGCGAACCTTTTACGGGCGCAGCTGGCCAGCTGCGAGTTGAGCTTACTAGTTTGCAATGGCGCTAGCGCTCACGGAAAAACCAAAATGGCGCCATTGATGAAGAAATATGAAATACTCAAACATTTTGATGACACAACTCTCTTCAAGAATAGCGAACACTTGCAAAAATTCTACGGTAATTGGAGCTTTTACAAATCTAATATACTGGACGAAATCAGTTCGAACTAGGTATCAATTTTAAAGCATCCAACCCATCTCGCTTTTTCCTAAATACTCAAACCAACTTTCACGTCGAGACGCCCCCCCCCTGCGTTGTCGCACGTTCGCTGCTCAAACTGTTCTCTACCATTTACAAGACGCGGCTCTCCCTACCAACTCCCAAAAACCGCCCTACATCCCTCTCATGACAGAAAATCCTAAAACCGCCGTCCTCTATAATGCTGACTGCCCCGTGTGCAACTTCGAGATCAGCCATTATGCGGATTATGCCAGTAAACACGCCTTGCCGATCCGGTTTGACGATCTGAACTCGGGCGCGCTGGCCGCTTGGGACCTGAGCGCTGATCAAGCCGCCCGCAGGCTTTATGTCGTGCACAACGGCGCGCTGACCTCGGGCATCGATGCATTCCTTGTGCTTTGGGCGCAGATGCCGCGCTACACATGGCTGGGCCGGATCATCGGGCTGCCCGTGATCAAGCAAATCGCCAGTCTGACCTATGATTACATCTTGGCGCCGCTGATCTACCGTTGGCACCTGCGGCGTCAGGCGTCGAGGTAAACCCGCACACATTCTTGCAAATGACGGAACCTGTCGCCGCCCAGATGCTTGCCTCCGTACCAGCGCGTGACCACCACAATCTGCCCGACAATTCCGTCACGTTCCAGCATCCGCAAAATCACCAAGCCTGCGCCGCTTTCGCCGTCGTCGGCCTTTAATGGTGTCCCATCAGGCAAAATCACACCCCATGTATTATGCGTGGCTTTTGCGAATTTCTTATTCCGGCACAATGCCTTAATAAACGCAGACGCTTCCGCCGCGGACCCGCAAGGCCCACCCGACACGGCATATTTCGACCCGCGATCCTTGACCACATTTTCAATAATACGCACGACAGATGTTACCTTAGGTTCATATTGACCAGACCCGCAGGCCCACTACCTAGAGCTAAAGGAGAACACCCATGTATCCAACCGCCACAGTCCCAGAACGAATAGCCGACGGTTTCATGCACTTTCTGGGTGTTTTCGGCGCGATCTTCGGGACGATTTACCTATTAAGTATCAACACCTTAACCGCACCGTTGGCCGTCTATGGTATCTCTCTGATAGCGGCCTTCAGCGCCTCTGCTGTTTACAACATGGTCCCTTACGATGCCCCCCGCCCACTGCTGCGCCGGATCGACCACGCGATGATTTATGTCCTGATTGCAGGGACCTACACACCGCTCGTCGTTATCCTCGACACCACAATGGGCTACGTCATTCTCACAATCGTCTGGCTACTCGCCCTCATCGGTCTCACGTTGAAATTGTTCTTCTGGCGCAAACCCGGTCGATTTGGCCCTGCGTTATATCTGGTCATGGGTTGGCTCAGCATCTTTTTGATCTGGGCACTGATCCCCGTCGTCTCAAGCACCGTTGTCTGGCTGATTGCAGCAGGCGGATTGCTATATACCGCAGGCGTCCCGATCTATGCGGCCAAGCGGCTGTCGTTCTCAACCGCGATCTGGCACGGTTTTGTCGTCGTAGCGTCCGCGTGTTTCTTTGCCGCGATCGCCGTTGGGGCAACATCGCTGACCTGAATTCCCCCAAAAGGTAAGGCAATCCTTACCCTTATTGTGCCTCAGGTCAGGTTTGCCTTACCTGACGGCAACCAGCCCCCTGTCCTAGGATCAATGCAGAGACGACAAGCGCCACGCAGGCAATGCCGTCACACACCGCATAAATACTGGGGAGATAGTTATGCTGACCGTATTGAACACGATGCCACCCGAGGTTTTTGACGCTGTAGGCGTGGTTGGGTTTGCAATGTACGTGATGAATTACACATTGCTGACGTTCAAAAAACTGTCATCGGAAAGTGTGTATTACTTTATCATAAACTGGCTGGCAGCATCGTTTGTTTTGACCAGCCTGTTCACGTCATTCAATCTGGCGTCGGCAATGATCCAAGTTTTCTGGATCGCCATATCCACCATCGCCATTTTCATACGGTTACGCGGCAGATCGCAGGATCAGCAACTCCTCGCATGACGCCCGTGCGGGGCGGTATCTCTCCCATACCGCCCCAGTTAAAACTTAGACCTGTGCGGCTCTCGCACGGGTTTGACCGATCATCAGAGCCGCGTTTGCAGCTTCGCGCCCTTTGTCGATAAAATGCGCAGCATAGATCGCATTGTGGTGGTCGGTGTCTTGGAAATGATGCGGGGTTAGCGACACGGAGAGCACTGGCACACCACTGTCGAGCCCCGCGCGCATCAACCCGTCGACAACAGCGCCTGCCACGAAATCATGCCGGTATATCCCGCCATCTACGACCAAGGCCGCAGCCGCAACAGCCGCGTAGCGTCCTGTGTTCGCCAATTCGCGCGCCAGCAGCGGCATCTCAAATGCGCCGGGGACGTCAAATACATCCACTTGGGCCGGATCGATCACTTCGCAAAACCCATCAAGCGCACGGTCCACAATCTGGTTATGCCAAGCCGCTTTGATAAATGCATATCGGGTGAGTGTCATAGGTCTGCTCCTTTAAGTCACGACACGTCACTCAAAGGCGAAATCACACGTAACCGGCCGCACCCGAAAGTGCTGCAAGACCCATGCTCTCTCTCATCCGGACTATGACCGTCGGCTCAGGGATTGCACCTGATCTGCTGACCCTTTTACGTACGCAAAAGGCGCTCGCGGGCTGATGGATCAAGACCCAATTACCGCCGGTGGGGAATCTCACCCCGCCCCGAGAACTGCGTCGATTGATGCATGATTGATTTGCAGCCCGCAAGCCCCAATTCCGACCCGCTAAAGCTGTGACGCGACGGCTTGGACCGTGGCCAGCCTATCGGCGTTTGCAGGGTGGGTCCCAAGGAACTTATTACCCGGATCAGGGATGCGGAAAAAGAACTCTGCGCCGCGCAATGGATCGTACCCTGCTTGGGCCGCCATCACCGCGCCCAGCGCGTCTGCCTCAAGCTCAAAATCCTTGGAATAGGTGCGCGCCCCAATCCGCGCGCCAAGCTGCGCCCCCGCCCGCACGGTATCTTCGGACCCGCCGGAAATTACCGATGCAAGACCACCTAAAAGACGCGCACCAGCGAGCGCGCTTTGGTTTTGCCGTTCAATATGCCCTTGGATGTGATGTGCAGCCTCGTGGGCCATGATGAACGCCAGCTCGTCAATATTTCGCGCGATTGCTATCAGTGGAATCGTGAATGCGATGATAGGCCGACCAGTATCGTCGCGTGTTTGAAACGCGTTTGGCGGCGCGCCTTCACGGTCATCAACCACAATCTGAAAATCACAATTTAGCTGAGGCGCGCGTTCGCGGCAGGTTGCCTCTACGATGGGCTCGACGGTTTCGACAACTTTGATGAAATTGCGCACAGCCATGCGCCCACTCAGCGTCGGCGTTGCGAAATCAAGACCGTCGATAGGCACAGCAGCCGGTGCAATGGCACAGCCCGCCAGAGCGGCGCAAAGGATAAAAGGGGCAATTCTCATCTGTAACCATCGCTCGTTTTTGTTGGTTTAACAGTAGCATACCAACCACACAGGGCCACCCCTTGCATGCGCACAATCACGCGATTGGCAGGGTGTTGCCGCTGCGCTAGGCTGATCGCAAAATAAGGGGATCATCATGCGCACTGGGTTTTACTGGCACGAAAGCTGTTTTTGGCATTCTGGCGGAAACTACGCAGGCTTGATGCCTGTTGGCGGGTTGGTGCAACCGATGGCTGGCGGCCTGCCCGAAAGCCCGGAAACCAAGCGCCGCTTGAAAAACCTGCTTGATGTCACAGGGCTATCAAATGATTTGCAGATGCGCGTGGGGCAGCCTGCAACACGCGAGGATCTGGCCCGCGTCCACCCCGCCAGCTATCTGGATGCATTTGCTGAAATGTCCGCGAATGGCGGTGGAGAGCTTGGCCTGCGCACTCCGTTTGGTGCGGGTGGCTATGATATTGCGGCCCTGTCTGCAGGATTGGCGAAGGCTGCGTTGATAGACGTGCTGACTGGTGAACTCGACAATGCTTATGCTTTGTCCCGCCCGCCCGGTCATCATAGCTTGCCAGATTTTCCGAACGGATTTTGCCTGCTCAACAATATCGGCATCGCAATCAACGCCGCACGTGCAGAAGGTGCCGCGACACGGTTTGCCGTGCTTGATTGGGACGTGCATCACGGAAACGGCACAGAGGCAGTGTTCTATGATGACCCTGATGTGCTGACGATCAGCATCCATCAAGACCGCAATTACCCGATTGATACAGGGTCTACCGCAGACCGTGGGCGCGGTGCGGGACTTGGCACAAACCTGAACATCCCACTGCCAGCAGGTACGGGGCATGTCGGCTATCTGTCTGCGATGGATAAACTCGCCCTACCCACGATCCGCGACTTTGCCCCTGATGTGCTGATCATTGCTTGTGGGTTTGACGCCGGGGCAAATGATCCCCTGGGTCGAATGTTAGCTACTGCAGAAACCTTTGGCACTATGACCACGCGGGTCATGGATGTTGCGGATGATGTCTGCGGTGGAAAATTGGTTATGGTGCACGAAGGCGGATACGCTGAAAACTATGTGCCGTTTTGCGGCCATGCGGTTTTACAAACGATGTCTGGTAGTCAAATCAGTGCGCCTGATCCGTTTGCCGTGCCGTTCTTAGCCCGCCAGCCCGACGCAAGCTTTGACGCCTATGTGGACGGAATTTTGGACAAGATGGTTACCGCTATCGCCTGACCACTTGTTCGATCTGGCCTTACCCATTACCTAATTGAGACCAGCGCAAAAGGATGCCACATGCCGCCCAAGAACCAAGCCGCCCTTGATTTCCTGCTGACCCGCAGGTCGCGCCCTGCCAAAACGCTGACAGGGCCTGTGCCCGACGTGGACGCGCTGCAAACCATTTTGACCGCTGCCGCACGCGCGCCGGATCATGGCAAGCTGGAACCGTGGCGGTTTATCGTACTGGAAAAAACCGCGCTGACACGGCTCGCCAGCGACGTGTCGGCGCGCGGCGCGGCCCTTGACCTGAGCGCAGAGCAGGTTGCCAAGGGTCACGCCCAATACGCCAATGCAGACCTTGCCGTTGTCGTTGTATCTTCGCCCGTCCAGTCCGAGAAAATCCCATTGATCGAACAGGTCTATTCCGCAGGCGCAGTTTGCTTGTCGATGTTGAACGCAGCACTTGCGGCAGGCTGGGGTGCCAATTGGCTATCGGGTTGGGCAACCCACGACCGTACATTTGTGGAACAATGCCTTGGGCTGTCATCTGACGAGTCTGTAGCAGGTATCATCCACATCGGCACTGAGACCAATCCACCACCAGAACGGCCACGCCCAGATCTTGACCGGATCACAACATGGATACGGACATGATTTTTGCAGCCTTCACCAAGGCGGTCACCCAGCTTCCTGATCCTCGATTTCGGCGGGTGCTGTGGTTGGGAATTGGCCTGACGGTCGCCCTGTTGGTCGGGACCTACGCGGGGCTTTTGTGGTTGATCCAAACCGTCACCGCAGAAGGCGTCAGCATACCGTGGATTGGGCAAGTCGGCTGGGTTGGTGACCTGCTTAGCTGGGGGTCGCTTGGCGTGATGATCATCTTGTCGGTCTTTTTAATGGTGCCTGTGGCGTCTGCGATCACATCGCTTTTTCTAGACGATGTCGCGCAAGCCGTCGAAGACGTGCATTACCCGCACCTGCCCCAAGTCCCGCGCAGCAATTTTTGGGAAGGGTTAAAGGACACCGTCAACTTCCTTGGCATCTTGATCGCGGCCAATGTCGCGGCGTTCTTGCTATATGCGCTGCTGCCATTTCTGGCACTGCCAATCTTTTTTGGACTGAATGGATACCTGCTTGGCCGCGAGTATTTCCAGATCGTGGCCATGCGCCGCATTGGTCGTAAAAACGCCAAGGAATTGCGCCGCAAACACAGTGGTAAAATCTGGCTTGCTGGATGCCTTATGGCTCTCCCACTTTCTATTCCGCTGGTGAACCTCGTGATCCCAATTTTAGGGGCCGCTACGTTTACCCATCTGTACCATCGGTTAAGCTAACCTCCGGGGTGGCCATCCGGTTGAACCAATCCAAATCGCGCACGGTAATGACCCCAGACAAAATTGTTCCGGCAATTACGATCCAAAGACAGACAGCCCAGATCGTCGTCAAACGGACTTTGCTGCGCAGCTGCAAATTAGCAGGTGATGACCCATGCGTGCCGGGCACGATTTCGCCTGCCTCTGCCTGCGTCTGCAAACCCAAGGGCAAAATAATCAAGAACGCCATAAACCAGATAACGGCAAACAAAACGATCGCGGATGTAATAGCCATGCGGGCTCTCCAATGCGGGTACGAGACCCAGTTTTTCGCTTAACAAATATCTTCACCAGTGGTTCTGGGAAAATAGCTTAGACTTGTTCTAGCTCGACCAAGCAGCCGTTAAAGTCCTTAGGGTGTAAAAACAGCACTGGCTTGCCGTGTGCGCCTATTTTTGGATCACCAGTGCCCAGAACACGGGCGCCTTCAGCGATTAAATGATCACGCGCTGCCAAAATGTCATCAACTTCATAACAAATGTGATGGATGCCACCTGATGGATTTTTGTCCAAGAACCCTTGAATTGGGGATGCGTCACCCAGCGGGTACAGCAATTCGATCTTCGTGTTGGGCAATGTGATAAACACCACCGTGACACCGTGATCAGGCTCGTCCTGCGGCGCACCAACGTCAGCGCCCAAGGTGTTGCGATACTGATTGATTGCCGCATCAAGGTCCGGCACGGCAATGGCCACGTGGTTTAAGCGTCCAATCATAGGAATTCTCCAATCAACAAGTTTGGGGGTCTTATGCGGCGCAATCGGCACGCTGGCAACGGCACGGCTTAACCAATCGTTCACCTTGTAATGATTTGTTGGACCCTGAAACTGAATCACTGAAAAAAGGAACGGCAAGATGGATACCGTGGATGACTTTATGATGACGCGCCCGCCAACGGCAAGACGCCCATTGTTAGGGTTAACCGTGCTTGTCGTCGAAGACAGCCGTTTCGCTTGTGAAGCGGTCAGACTGCTATGCTTGCGGTCTGGCGCGCGGATCAGGCGGGCAGATAGTTTAGAGCATGCGGCAAAACATCTTGGCGTTTACCGGCCATCCGTTTTGATCGTTGATGTTGGTTTGCCGGATGGGTCTGGCTTGGACTTGATTCAAAGCTGCGCGGCCACTGCAACGCGGATTGATGTCATCCTTGGCACCAGTGGCGATACAGATGTAGAATCTGCGGTGCTCGCGGCAGGCGCGGACGGATTTATCGCAAAGCCAATTGCGAGCCTTAGCGCGTTTCAGTCCGCAATTCTGGCCCACCTGCCCCAAGATCGACAACCCCCTGGGCCACGTTTGCTTACAGACGAGATCATCAGCCCTGACATGATCGCCTACCAAGATGATTTAAGCCACGTGGCGTCCGTGATCGACGGTAACGAAGGATCGGAAACCCTCGGATATATTACCCAGTTTTTGGGCGGTTTGGCACGATCTGTAGCGGATGATGATCTGGATCAGGCTGTATCTGCATTGGCTGAAAAACACGCTCTTGGCAGCAGCACGCCTGCCGATCTGACCGCCTTGGGTGCTATGGTTCAGACACGGCTTACTGCGGGCAGCGCGCTTTAGGCGACGATACCCGGATTGGAGCCCATCTGAAGCCCCGGGAAAACAGACATCTCGATCGCGCGGCGCGAAATACCCAGCAGATCGTGCATGACCCATGCAGGATAGGCCCGCACATCCCGGGTCGGCATCAGGTCACGACGGTTATACAAATCAGCCTCGGCCAATCCAGGCCAGTCGCCTAAAATCCGCCCACCGTTCAGCGCGCCACCTGCATAAATCATTGCGCCACCAGTGCCGTGATCTGTCCCCTTGGTGCCATTTTCAGCCGCCGTGCGCCCGAACTCCGTCAAGCAAAGCACAGCTGTTTTGTCCCAAACCGGCCCAAGGCCTGCTCGCAATGTCAAAATCGTATCGCTTAACCGCCGTAACGCATTGGTAATCCCGCCTTTTTGGTTCAGATGCGTATCCCAACCTGAAACCGAAAAACTGGCAATCCGCGTATCACCGCGCAAACGGGCAGCCGCGAATTCGGCAAGCTGCACATGTTCCTTGTTTGCGTTGACCGCTGCCATCATCGGATCAGCCATCATCATATCGGTTCTCTCCACATCTGACGCAGCTGTCATCGCAATGGATTGGGCGATCCGGATCGCTTGGGCTGAAGCAGTCTTGAACATCGGGTCTGCGTCATAAATCAAGCCCAACAATCGCTCGGCCTGTGGCGATAAAGTCAAATCTGCATCGGGAGACCAGCGAGCGGCGGGCGCATCACCTGACATAATCAATTGTTGATCACGCCCAATTGCAAATGCGGTCTCGCCAGTGATGCCCGGAATGGTCTGTAACATACGGTTCAACCAGCCATCATTTGACGCGCCAATAATACCGGGACGGCCCGCCTCAAGGATATCTTGGCCATCGAAATGGCTGCGCTTGTCGCGGTACGGCGTGGACACGGCATGCGCAGCCCCCATCTCACCCGTTTGCCAAAGTGGAATCAGGGGTGACAAGGCTGCATTCATACCGAAAAACCCAGTCAAATCCATCGTGCCTTGGCGCAACGTGGGGCGCAGCCCTGCGTAATCAGGGTCACCGACAGGCCGAAATACATCCAGCCCGTCCATTGCACCGCGCAGAATAATCACGACCAAACGCGCATCCCACGGCGCCTGTGCCAATGCGACTGGCGTCACAAGCGGGCTGGCCGCAGCAGAGCACCCCAAGGCAGCTACCCGTACTAAAAATTTACGTCTATCCATGGACTTAACTCCTTTGAAACGCAGGAGAGGCGAGCACGACGCCGACCCCTTCGTCGCGGACTTCGGCAGCGCTGGCCGCAAAAATCACATCTTGGCTTGCAAGGGGGCCAAGTGCTGTTTGTACGAAATCACGCGGGTCGGACATACGGTCTCGCACCAACTTGCGCGGCGCGGTCATTGCCCAGCTGATCCGGCCAGCCATGCCTTGGGGACTGATCCAAGCCGTGCTGTCATCAGGCCAGCCGTCTGGTCCATTCGGTTGCTCCCACGGCTGCCCCATTACGCGCAAAGGTCTGACAACCAGGCCACGAAGGTGGCGCCCACTGGCTTGATCCATCTCGTCGCCTGTTACCCCAAGGGCGCGCATGGCTGATGTGATAAATCGTTGTGGTGATTTAATTTTTTGCAGTTCTGACCCCCACGCGGCAGGATGATCCAACATGGATGCATAGACGGCTGGCAGAAACCCGTCCGTCGCAACAAAAGCAGCCGCCATTGCATCAACCAGACCTACATCTGGCGTATCAGCGACAAAAGCCACCGCAATTTTTGTGGCAATATGGCGCGCCGTTTGCGGATGCACCGCCAAGTCATCGACAGCACGTAAAATATTGTCTAATCCGTCTGCGGCATCATATGTGATCCCCAGAACCGTCTCGGAACCGGGTTCTGCAAAGCGGCCATCATAAAAGAACCCACGTTGTCCATTATATGTCAGACCTGTTAACAATTCAGCTAATTCGCGCACGTCCGCCTGCGCGTATGTTCCGTCTACCCCAAGCGTGTGAAGTTCCAGCAGCTCCCTTGCGAGGTTTTCGTTGATCCCACGATTTCGGCGCTTTCCTAAGGGGCTAAGCGGTCCAACAGATTGCACCTGTTGTAGGTAAAGCAACATCATCGGATGCGTCACCACAGCCCGCAACATGGCACTAAAATGCCCATTCAGATGAGGCGTAATTGCATCCTCGACATAGGGTGTCACAAGGTGGCGTTGGGCACTGTTGCGCGATTTTACCGTAAAATGGTTCGCGAAAAAAGTTCCTAGACGCGCCTTAAACCCAATATCGGCACCGACTTGCCGCGCAAGACTGGACCGTAGGGATTGGTCAAAGACACCATTTGCCAAAAGGCGCAGGTCGCGAAAGGCTTGCTCTACCGCTTCGGCTTGGTCCGTGCCGCGCGCCTTATTGCGTGCTTTGTTGGCTTGTTGGAACGCCCGTTGCGATGGCACGACGTCGTCGAAATTTGGCACAGAGTATGTAAAAGAGGTATCGATATCAGCCAAAAGCGCGGCTGCATCTGCGGGTGGCCCAAAGATCGGGGACAGCCCGCTGCCAAATCGCACGGCAGCTAGTGTTGGGTCAAATGGCATGGCAGTCAATCATCCGCGTTATCATGCCCTATGATACGCAATTGCCTGAAAAAATACGCGGAGAAATGCATCCCCGCGCTATTTTTTGCTTATTTGCTGTCTTGCGGCAGCACACGAAGGTGCAATTCGCGCAACTGCTCGTTCTGTGGCAGGTTTGGTGCACCCATCATCAGGTCTTCGGCGCGTTGGTTCATCGGGAACATGATGACATCGCGCAAGTTGTCCGCATCAGCAAGCAACATCACGATCCGGTCAACACCAGCAGCACAGCCACCGTGGGGTGGAGCACCGTATTGGAACGCATTCACCATGCCGCCAAACCGCTTTTCAACTTCATCGGCGCCGTAACCTGCGATTTCAAACGCCTTAAACATGATTTCAGGGCGGTGGTTCCGAATGGCGCCAGACACCAGCTCATACCCGTTGCACGCAAGGTCATATTGGTACCCTAGCACGTCTTCTGGATTGCCTTCCAACGCCTCCATTCCGCCTTGTGGCATTGAGAACGGGTTGTGTTCAAAGTCGATGTTACCAGTTTCAGCGTCACGCTCGTAGATCGGGAAATCCACGATCCAAGCGAATGCGAAGCGGTTCAGATCCGTAAGACCAAGCTCTTTGCCGATCACGTCGCGGGCTTTACCAGCCACACCTTCAAAGGCCTTAGGCTTACCGCCCAAGAAGAACGCCGCATCGCCGATCGTCAGACCAAGCTGCAAACGGATTGCTTCTGTACGCTCTGGGCCTATATTTTTGGCAAGCGGTCCAGCGGCTTCCATGCCACCTTCGACTTCGCCAGATTTCAGCTTGGCTTGGGCTTCTTTGACAGTGATGCCCAGCTCTTGGGCCACCGCATCAGCCGTCTTTTCGCGCCAGAAGATGTAACCCATGCCGGGCAAACCTTCTTTTTGGGCAAACACGTTCATACGGTCACAGAATTTGCGGCCACCACCTGTTGGGGCGGGGATTGCACGGACTTCCGTGCCTTCCTGCTCAAGCAGCTTAGCAAAGATTGCAAAGCCAGAGCCTGCAAAATGCTCGGACACGACCTGCATTTTGATCGGGTTACGCAGATCGGGCTTGTCGGATCCATACCAGCTGGCCGCATCGCGGTAGCTGATCTGCTCCCAAGTTTGGTCAACCTTGCGGCCTTTGCCGAATTCTTCAAAGATGCCCGTGATCACAGGCTGGATAGTGTCGAACACGTCCTGCTGCTCAACAAACGACATTTCCAAATCAAGCTGGTAAAAATCGGTTGGTGATCGGTCTGCACGCGGATCTTCGTCGCGGAAACATGGGGCAATCTGAAAATACTTGTCGTAACCTGATACCATGATCAGCTGCTTAAACTGCTGTGGAGCCTGTGGCAGCGCATAGAATTTACCCGGGTGCAGACGTGACGGAATAAGAAAGTCACGCGCGCCTTCCGGCGATGATGATGTGATGATCGGCGTCTGGAATTCGCGGAAACCTTTGTCCCACATCCGCTTGCGCATGGATGACACAACGTCAGACCGCAGCTTCATGTTGTCCTGCATCTTTTCACGGCGCAGATCGAGGTAACGGTACTTTAGCCGCGTTTCTTCAGGGTATTCCTGATCGCCAAACACCTGCAACGGCAGTTCGGCCGCAGAACCCAAAACTTCAATCTCACGAATGAACACTTCGACTTCGCCAGTTGGCAGTTTGGCGTTCACCAGCTCGGGGTTACGGGCCTTCACTTCGCCGTCGATGCGAATACACCATTCAGAGCGCACCTTTTCGACGTCCGCAAATGCGGCGCTGTCGGGGTCACACAAAATTTGCGTGATTCCGTAATGGTCGCGCAAATCGATGAACAAGATGCCACCGTGGTCACGAACACGGTTGACCCAGCCAGACAGACGCACGGTATCGCCTACATTGGCAGCAGTCAGTTCGGCACAGGAATGGGAGCGGTATGCGTGCATTTTAAGGTCCTCAAAGGGTAAAACGGTCGCCCCGATACACCTTGTCACGCGCATGAAGTCAAGCAAACAGACGCCGATCTTTCGCCCAAGTCGAAATATGCCCCACATAGGCGTCGATTTTCGATAAGAATCAGCCTTGGCGGCTTGCACCCACACGTGCCATCCCTATAACGCAGGACAATTTGCACACACTCAGATAGGGGCCCTGCCATGCCAAAACGTGATGATATCAAATCGATCATGATTATCGGTGCAGGTCCCATTATTATTGGGCAGGCCTGCGAGTTCGACTATTCTGGTGCACAAGCCTGCAAGGCGCTGCGCGAAGAAGGGTACCGCATTATCCTCGTGAACTCGAACCCAGCGACGATCATGACCGACCCCGGGTTGGCTGATGCGACATATATTGAGCCGATTACTCCCGAAGTTGTCGCCAAGATTATTGAAAAAGAACGCCCAGACGCGTTGCTGCCAACAATGGGTGGCCAAACTGGTTTGAACACATCTCTTGCGCTTGCTGACATGGGTGTGCTGGACAAATTCAACGTTGAACTGATCGGCGCAAAACGCGAAGCCATCGAGATGGCCGAGGACCGCAAATTATTCCGCGACGCGATGGACCGCCTTGGCATCGAAAACCCAAAGGCGACTATTGTTACTGCGCCGAAAATGGACAACGGCAAGTTCGATTATAATGCAGGCGTGAAAATCGCCGTTGACGCAATCGAATATGTTGGCCTGCCTGCGATCATCCGCCCTGCGTTCACCCTCGGCGGCACTGGTGGCGGCGTGGCGTATAACCGCGAAGAATACGAATTCTACTGCCGGACTGGCATGGAAGCCTCCCCAATGGCCCAAATCCTTGTGGACGAGTCGCTTCTGGGTTGGAAAGAATTCGAGATGGAGGTCGTGCGTGACAAGGCCGACAACGCCATCATCGTTTGCGCGATTGAGAACGTCGACCCAATGGGCGTGCACACCGGTGACAGCATCACAGTGGCCCCTGCCCTGACGCTGACCGACAAAGAATACCAGATCATGCGGACCCAATCGATCAACGTGCTGCGCGAAATTGGCGTGGAAACTGGCGGATCAAACGTACAATGGGCGATCAACCCAGAAGACGGCCGCATGGTTGTCATCGAAATGAACCCGCGCGTGTCCCGTTCATCCGCTTTGGCATCCAAGGCCACAGGTTTCCCGATTGCAAAAATCGCAGCAAAACTGGCCGTTGGATACACGCTTGATGAATTGGACAACGACATCACAGGCGTAACCCCCGCGTCGTTTGAACCAACGATCGACTATGTCGTCACCAAAATCCCGCGCTTTGCGTTTGAAAAATTCGCAGGGTCTGAACCACATCTGACCACAGCCATGAAATCTGTTGGCGAAGTGATGGCGATTGGCCGGACATTCCACGAATCCATGCAAAAGGCGCTCGCGTCGATGGAAACTGGCCTGACTGGCTTTGACGAAATCGACATTCCGGGTGCGCCCGCGATCCCTGCCATCACCAAAGAATTGGCCAAGCAGACGCCAGACCGGATCCGCGTCATCGCCCAAGCGATGCGTCACGGCCTGTCGGACGAAGACATCTTTGCCGTTACCAAATTTGACCCTTGGTTCCTTGCGCGTATCCGCGAGATAATGGACGCAGAAGCCATCGTTGCCAAAGACGGCCTGCCGGTCACCGAACACGGCCTGCGCAAATTGAAAATGATGGGCTTCACCGACGCCCGTCTGGCCAAATTGACTGGCCGCGATGAAGACAACGTACGCAGTGCGCGTCAAAACCTTGGCGTCGTCGCATGCTTCAAACGGATCGACACATGCGCTGCCGAATTTGAAGCCCAGACACCTTATATGTATTCCACCTATGAAGCCCCAGTCATGGGCGACGTGGAATGCGAAGCACGCCCGTCTGATCGCAAGAAAGTGGTCATCTTGGGTGGTGGCCCAAACCGGATCGGCCAAGGGATCGAGTTTGACTATTGCTGCTGTCACGCGTGTTACGCCCTGACAGAACAGGGCTACGAGACGATCATGATTAACTGTAATCCTGAAACAGTGTCCACGGATTACGACACATCTGACCGTTTGTATTTCGAACCGCTGACCTATGAACACGTCATGGAAATTCTGCGAGTCGAGCTGGAAAATGGCACACTTCACGGTGTGATCGTCCAATTCGGTGGGCAAACCCCGCTCAAGCTCGCCAATGCGCTGGAGCAGGCTGGCATCCCGATCCTCGGCACCTCCCCCGACGCGATTGATCTGGCCGAAGACCGCGAACGGTTTGCCGACCTTGTGACCCGTTTGGGCCTTAAACAACCTGTGAACGGCATCGCATCAACCGACCAAGAAGCCTTCAAAATCGCAGCAGACATCGGCTTCCCTCTGGTGATCCGCCCATCGTATGTTTTGGGTGGCCGCGCGATGGAAATCGTCCGCGATCAGGCGCAGCTTGAACGCTATATCGCCGAGGCGGTTGTTGTGTCCGGCGACAGCCCAGTCTTGCTCGACAGCTACCTGTCTGGCGCCGTTGAAGTTGACGTGGATTGCCTATGCGACGGGACCCACACCCACGTTGCGGGCATCATGCAGCATATTGAGGAAGCCGGCGTGCATTCAGGCGACAGTGCGTGTTCCCTACCGCCATATTCATTGTCCGCCGCGATGATCGCTGAAATCCGCAAGCAGACCAAAGAGCTTGCCTTGGCGCTTAAAGTCGTTGGCCTGATGAACATCCAGTTCGCGGTCAAAGACGAAGAAGTCTACTTGATCGAAGTGAACCCACGTGCATCCCGCACCGTTCCATTCGTGGCCAAAGCAACGGATTCAGCTATCGCGTCCATCGCCGCACGCTTGATGGCAGGCGAACCCCTGTCAAACTTCCCACTGCGCCCGCCATACGCCGCAGCCAAAGACCCGATGGACGTCATGCCGCTTGGCGACCCGTTCACATTGGCCGACCCAAACACCCCGTGGTTCAGCGTGAAAGAGGCGGTTCTGCCATTCAACCGCTTCCCGGGCGTCGATACGATTCTTGGGCCAGAAATGCGCTCCACTGGTGAAGTCATGGGTTGGGCACGGTCATTCCCACGCGCATTCTATAAAGCGCAGCTAGGTGCAGGCACTGTGTTGCCAACCGAAGGCCTCGTGTTCATGTCGATCCGCGACGCGGATAAAACACCCGCGATGCTAGAAGCCGCACAGTCGCTGACCAAACTTGGCTTTAGCCTGATCGCGACCAAAGGCACTGCCAAATTCCTCTCGGATGCAGGCATGACCGTTGAGAATGTGAACAAAGGCTATGAGGGTGGGCTGACAATCGTTGACCGCCTGAAAGACGGACACATCGCATTGGTGTTCAACAGCACCGAAGGATCCGCAGCCGTCGAGGATTCACGTTCCATGCGGGCCGTAACCTTGAATGACAAGATCCCGTACTACACCACTGCCGCCGCCGCCCAAGCTGCTGTTATGGCCATGGTCGACCGCGTGGATAGCGATATCAAGGTACGTGCGCTGCAAGGCTAACAAACTAGACCGATCATCAGACTTCCCCTAGGGTCATCCTATTGGGGGGTGTCTGATGACACGCAAGGTTTTGATGGCTTTGACGATAACCATCGTAGGTATCGCGGCCTATTTTGCAATCGGGCTTTTTACGCCCGAGGCTAGCCCTCCGCTTTTGGGCAACGCAGTCGGAAGTTCCGAACAGTCCGTCGAGATCGTGCCAGAACCGATTATGCTCGAGGCACCTATCGTGATTGAGCAAACCCCAAACTCCAACGGCTCAAACGGCTCAAACGGCTCAAACGGCTCAAACGCTTACGACACTGTCACTGTTAGCTTTGCAACCAACCGACAGTTCGATCCGGCGGCTCCGTTTGATGACCAATTTGGCACCGAACGCGGTGATCTTATTTATGGCGAGGCCAGCGTATCAATCCCTCCGAACCACGAACGCGGTGTGCTTGAACAGCAAAACTGGTTTGCGTCTTTTATTTTTGAACCGAACCCAGAAAAGCATGTTCTTGTTCAGGAACTTGCCGTCCTAGACCGTGCCGCTGTTCTGAACCTTATCGCGGAGCAGGCTGGCGAAGATGACGGGGCGGTGCTCGCCTATATCCACGGTTACAACACCAGTTTTGGCAAGGCTGCGCGACGCATGGGGCAAATGTCGCATGACCTTAAATGGGGCGGCGCATCGTTCTTTTTCAGCTGGCCAAGCGATGGCGGGTTCGAGCGGTACAGCCATGACCGCAATGCAGCCCAACAGTCCATTCCGGCAATGAAAACGGTGCTCAAAGACCTAGGATCGATCCCGCAAGCGCAGCGCATCATCCTGATCGCCCACTCCATGGGGACCTATGTTTTGACGGCAGCGCTCAAAGAGTTGGCCTTGGAACAGCACCCCGTTACAAAACGGATCAGCACGATCATTCTGGCCGCACCTGACATCGACAAGGCGACGTTCGTTGATCAAATCGCACCGCAGTTTTCACAGATGCCGCAGGCCAGCTTCACGATCTACACCTCTTCCAAGGACACCGCCCTCAAGGCGTCTCGCGCTGTCTGGGGCGACGGGCGGTTAGGCGACAGCACTGATGGCCCCCTTCTGCTTAATGGTTTCGAGACAGTCGATGCGACAGGGGCAGAATCTGATTTCTTTGGACATACTTATTTTGGCGATAACCCGACAATCATCGAAGACATCAGCGATATCGTCGTCAAAAACCTACCCGCAAAGGACCGACCTCTTTTGCGAGCCGAGGTCACCGACGCAGGCACATTCTGGCGGATCAACCTGACCAAGTAACGCCCCGTCATGATGGACATAGACCAGAGGTTGACCCTAGGGTCGCCCAGCGGATTCAAGGGGATTACCATGTTCACAGCAGCAATCACAGGTACCGGCGTTTTCACCCCATCAGCGGTGATCACCAACGACGAATTGGTCGTGGCATTCAACGCGCACGCCGATTTGTTTAATGCCGAAAACGCCGATGCAATTGTGGCAGGCACAGTGGACGCCAAACCCCAATCATCCGCTGATTTCATTTTTACAGCCAGCGGGATTGAACAACGTTTCGTATTGGACCGCGACGGCGTACTGGACCCAGCGCGCATGTACCCAAGCCTGCCTGCGCGCCCAGACGATGCCCCCGGATACATGGCCGAAATTGGCGTAGATGCCGCGCAAAAAGCTTTGACTGAGGCGGGACTGACTGGTGCTGACATTGATCTAGTGATCTGTGCCGCGTCCAATATGGAACGGGCCTACCCGGCAGTCGGCGTTGAAATTCAACAGCTTTTAGGCGCTGGCGGCTTTGCGTTTGATATGAACGTGGCCTGTTCTTCGGCGACCTTCGGCATTCAGACGGCGGTGGATATGATCCGTGCAGGATCAATCCGGCGGGCCATCGTGATTAACCCCGAAATTTGCTCGGCTCACCTCGAATGGCGGGACCGCGATTGTCATTTCATCTTTGGGGACGTGGCCACGGCAACTGTGATTGAGCGCGATGAAGATTTGAACAAACCGCGCTTCAAAGTGAAATCCACACGCTGTGCGACCGAATTTTCAAACAATATTCGCAACAACAGCGGTTTCCTGCGCCGGACCCACGACCAGATGGAAGATCGGCGCGACATGCAGTTCATGCAAAACGGACGCAAAGTGTTCAAAGAAGTCCTGCCAATGGTCAGCAAACACATCGCCGATCACATGGCCGATGTGGGCGTTGAGGCCGATGATCTAAAACGACTTTGGCTGCACCAAGCGAATAAGACGATGAACGACTACATCGGGAAAAAGGTGCTAGGCCGCGTGCCCCAGGACGACGAACAACCCAACATTTTGCAAGACTATGCCAACACATCCAGCGCGGGCAGCATCATTGCGTTTTCACAGAACTCGTCTGATTTGGTCGTGGGCGACACAGGGCTTATTTGCTCGTTTGGTGCAGGGTATTCTGTTGGATCGGTAATCGTTGAACGTGCGTAGGATGCGTTTTAACGCATCAACCGTCGGTCTGAGTGACGCGTGCATGTACAGCTTCAAGGCTTTCAACACGTTCTGAATATCGATCAGTCAACTGCGGACGTCCACGGGTCATGACCGTAAAGCGGGCTAATTCTTCCATCACATCTACGATGCGATTGTAAAGCGGACCTGTCTTCATCCGACCCTTATCAAACTCGGCCCATGCCTTTGGCACAGACGACTGGTTCGGGATCGTGATCATGCGCATCCAACGGCCCAAAATGCGCATCTGATTGACCGTATTGAATGACTGCGACCCGCCAGACACCTGCATCAACGCCAGCGTCTTGCCTTGGGTCGGACGTACCCCGCCGATCGGTGACAGCGGAATCCAATCAACTTGGGTTTTCATAATGCCTGTCATTGCGCCGTGGCGTTCAGGACTGGACCACACCATTCCCTCGGACCACATTACCAAGTCGCGAAGTTCTGCAACCTTATCATGGGTCTCATCAGCATCATCAGGCAGAGGAAGCCCCGACGGATCAAACATCCGCGTATCACAACCCAAGGCACGCAAAATACGCGCGCCCTCCATAGCGGAAAGACGGGAATAACTGACATCTCGCAGTGATCCATAAAGCAGCAATATGCGCGGTGGATGCCCGTCATCGTCGGGGCCACGCAAGCTGTTCCAATCAAGCGACAGCAGCGCACCAGGCATTACATTCGGAAGGTCAGATAAATCCAACTTTGGACCTACTTTCCTTCTTCCAAATGCATCTTCATATCCAATAGTACTTTTTGAATTGCTGTTGTTTCACGCAGCAAACGCTTGGCTTCATTCACCGTGATTATACCGTCTTCGATGGATATATTATATTCCCCCATCAACATCGCAAACCGCTGGCTTAGCTTGATCACATCTGAATTAATTCCGCCCTCAGAATTGTTGGTTCGCGCTTCGTCGTACGACATCGTAATGCCGCGCATTTCCGCCAAAGCAGATGTGACATGCGGATAGGACGCTGCAGCCTCTAAGGCTGCGACTGCGTCAACAGGCATGAAGCGGTCAGAATGCTCGTCAGAATCAGAATAATAGCGGCCCAGCGTCGCTTTAGACTTACCAGTCAATTCGCACGCAGCTTCTATACCCACGTCTTTTACAAGCGCCTCTGTGTGCTTTTTTAAATAACTACCATATCCGGCCATTCTGATCCCCCTTCAGTGCCCCGCATTATATTTGCGGGGAAAACTAGTACACCCTTCCCATTAATGCGGTTCATCAATTTTGTCATGTATGAAACAGCCGGTAATTTAAGGCTTTTACCAGTATGATGCTGTGTTGCATCGCCAGTACGAGTTATGGTTGCAGGTCTTTGAACACCCGATCCTTCGTTTCGGCTCATAGACTTGCAGCCATTTCCAATGGAGAACACCCCTTGGTCATCACCAGATCGACTTGCACATGAACCCTTCTCAGCGCTAACAACGGGTCATGGCCAAGCTTTATTTCAATTACTCGACTATGAACGCCGGCAAATCGACCGTGCTGTTACAAGCCTCGCACAACTATATTGAGCGGGGCATGCAAACCTATCTGATTATTGCACAATTTGATAAGCGTGCAGGCGATGGACGCATCGGTAGTCGCATCGGGATTGGCGCAGATGCCGACACGTTTGGCAAAGACGAAGATCTGTTTGCGAAAATCAAAGCCCGCCTTAATGCAGCCCCCTGCGCATGTATTTTCATCGACGAGGCGCAATTCCTGTCAGAAACTCAAGTCTGGCAATTGGCCCGCGCAGTTGACGATCTAGGCGTGCCCATCATGTGCTTTGGCCTACGGGTTGATTTTCAAGGCAAGCTATTCCCCGGATCAGCTGCCCTTTTGGCGCTATCGGATGAAATGCGCGAAGTCCGCACCATCTGCCATTGCGGGAAAAAGGCCACGATGGTTGTGCGCAAAGACGCAGATGGCACCGTCTTGACCGATGGGGACCAAGTCGCAGTTGGCGGCAACGAACGTTACGTATCGCTGTGCCGCCGCCATTGGCGTGAAGCCGTCGGCGACAGCGTTTAGCCCACCCGCGTCGGCATCGCCTTGCCTGCAGCCCACGCGATTACGTTGTCCAACGCCAACTGCCCCATCGCCTCGCGAATTTCCAACGCGGCTGTGCCAAGATGCGGCAGTAACACGACGTTCTCCATATCGCGCAATTCTTGTGGGACCAGCGGTTCGCGGGCGTAGACATCAAGCCCCGCCGCCGCAATTCGACCTTCTGTTAAGGCCGCAATCAACGCCGTCTCATCCACAACATCGCCGCGAGCGACGTTAATGAACACCGCATTCGGGTTCATCTCGGCCAAGGCCGCAGCATCGATCAGTTGAAATGTGTCTGCGCCACCTGGAACTGTGACAACAACGATATCGGCTTGGCTCATCAAAGCTGCCAGATCATCGACTTGGCGGGCGGGAACTTCGACTTCTTTGAAGGACCTATTGAAATAAATGACTGGCATATCAAAACCGTAATGACAGCGCTTTGCCACCGCCTGACCAATGCGGCCCATGCCAATGATACCGACACGCTTGCCTGTCACATGCGTGCCCAACATCTGCGTCGGCAACCAACCTAACCACTGCCCAGACCGAACCAGCCGTTCACCCTCGCCCGCACGCCTACACGCCGACAAAATCAACGTCATCGCAATATCAGCGGTCGCATCGGTCACAACATCGGGTGTGTTGGACACAGCAATACCAGCCGCAGACGCCGCATCCACATCAATATGGTTATACCCCACACCAAAGTTGGCCAGCACACCGCAGCGCACATCTCCGGCAAACACATCAGCCGTGAATTGGTCACCCAATGTGGGCAAGATCGCATCATATTCGGCCAAAGCCACTGCCGCCTCGTCTGGCATCATGCCTTCAGTGCTTTCACGGATGGTGACATCAAAATAAGCGCGAGCATTTTCAATGATCGCATCGGGGATAACACGGGTAATCAACAAGCTTTTCAATGCATTCGCCCTCCTTGGGGCACGGGTTTATCAGGGGTTGCCAAAACAATGGCACCATCTTCATCAGGAAAGCCCAAGACGAGAACCTCGGACATAAATTTACCAATCTGGCGGGGTGGAAAATTGACCACAGCCATGACCTGCTTACCCACCAACGCGTCAGCCGCATAATGGACCGTCACCTGCGCAGAGGTTTTTTTCACCCCAAGCGCGTCGCCAAAATCGATCCACATCTTAATCGCAGGATTACGGGCCTCTGGGTACGGCTCGGCCTTCACAACTGTGCCGACGCGAACATCAACGGCCATAAAATCATCGAATGAAATTTCATCCACGACCCAGCTCCTTTGACCGATCTGTTGCCGCTGCTACAGCGCGGTTCAACAACGGCGGGAATCCAGTCTTGGTGTCCATCAACACTTCTAGCGCCGCATGGGTCGTCCCATTTGGGGACGTCACATTGACACGCAATTGCGCGGGATCTTCATCAGCGGTCTCTGCCAGCGCACCCGCACCTGCAACCGTGGCTTTGGCCAACTGCATCGCCATTTCAGTAGGCAGCCCTTGCGCCACACCCGCAGCCGCCAATGTTTCAATCAGATGAAACACATAAGCAGGCCCTGACCCAGACACGCCTGTTACGGCATCTATCTGACCCTCATTATCCAAACGAACCACCTGCCCCACAGCAGACAGCAATGCATCCGCCAGCGCGACATGCTCAGCGGTCGCATGATCGTTGCCAATAATAGCGGTAATCCCATGCCTAATCGCAGCGGGTGTATTGGGCATTGAGCGAACAATCGGCGTCTGCCCACCCAACTCCGCTTCAAATCGGGCAATCGATGTCCCTGCAGCAATTGATACAAACAGCGTTTGACTGTTTCCCAGCGCTTGCATGGCAGGCAAGGCATCGCCCATCATCTGCGGCTTTACTGCGACCAATGCGACGGCCGGATCACTGGGTAAATCTGTATTGATATGAACACCCGTTCCGCACAACCAATCCGATGGGTACGGGTCAAGCACGTATACAGACGTAGCAGGCAATCCGCCGTCCAGCCAACCTGCCAGCAAAGCAGACCCCATTTTTCCACAACCCAGCAAAACCAGCCCACGCGCGGCAACTTCATCCATCATCGAACGTCTCCTCATTCTTATCAACCAAGTTACGCAAGCCAATGATCAGGCGCAACGCACCACTTTTTCAGAGCCAAATATGTCGGGGGTGCGGGGGTTGGCCCCCGCCACTGCATAGCGATCAATTAAATGCCTTGGGCGCAAATTATGCGCGCCCGTAAGCGCCACCAATCGCAACCTGCACAGCATCAGCAGGCGTGCGATCAGCCCAAGTGACCAACTGAATAGCTGGATAATACTGTTCGCAACTGGCAACAGCTGCATTGATCATCGTGTCGACCTGCTCTGATCCGGCAACCTGTTCTCCAGCAAGCACAAGACCGTAACGGTACACCATCATCTTTTGCTCTTCCCACCACGTGAATGATCCGGCCCAACAGCGATCATTGATCGTGTTCAACGTCTCGTACAAGGCCCCCATCCGGTGCGCAGGTGGTTCCATCTCAAACGTGCAAATCAGGCGCAACGTCTCGTCATATGCCGACCAAGCCAACGTGATTGCATAGGTACGCCACTGACCTTCAACTGCCATCGCAATTTGGTCGTCATGAATGCGGTCAAATTCCCAGGCGTGGTTCGTGGCAATATGCTCCACCAAATCAATCGGGTGCAGATCATCGCTATCGAAATATTGGGTCGTCAGCGTCATATGCTCGGCCTTTGATTTATTGGCCCAATATCGATCTAAATCGATGCTAAGCTATGTACCATATCTAGGAACGGTATAGTTCTCGTTTTATCCCTACTGCATATGGTGGGGCCTACACCCCCCACGTGTAAAGCAATTTGTTGGGGATAAGTCGGTATTAAGACAAAATTCATGTGGATAAGACAGGCGTTGTCATTCAGACGGGACCCATCCAAGATCCACAAAACAGGAGTGACCCCATGAACACCGCCCTTTTACGTGCCCTTTGCGAAACTCCCGGCGTGCCGGGCAATGAGCACCGCGTCCGCGATCTGATTTTGTCCGAAATCGAAGGACTATTCGATGACGTTCGCGTCGACCCAATGGGATCACTTCTTTGCAAACGCAATGCAGACCGCGCGGGCGCCCCAAAGGTCATGTTGCTGTGCCACATGGATGAAATCGGTTTTCTAGTGAGCCATATCAGCAAAGATGGTTACATCTATATGCAAGCTGTTGGCGGGTTTGATCCACGCAACTTGTTCTCGCGGCGCGTGCGGGTCTGCACCGATGACGGCGACTTTATGGGTGTCATGAACCCAAGTGGCAAACCTCTGCACATCTCAACCCCAGAAGACCGCAAGAAAATTCCCGCCGTGGGCGATTTCTTTGTCGACCTCGGCATGGGCGAAAAGTCCCACGACCATATTAAGGTTGGCGATTTTGTCGTTATGGAAGAACCATTCTTGGAAATGGGCGACAAATTTGTGTCCAAGGCACTCGATAACCGCGTGGCGTGCTGGCTTGGCATTGAGGCAATCCGTGATCTGGCCGACAAAGGGCGCGGCGCTGAAATCCACGTCGTCTTTACCACGCAAGAAGAGGTCGGCCTGCGCGGTGCACGCACGTCCGCCTTTGCAATCCAACCGGATATTGGCATCGGGATCGACACGACCCTGTCGTGCGACACCCCCGGTATTCCCGAAAAAGATGCAACAACCGTGCAAGGTAAGGGGTTCGGTCTTCACGTACGGGACTCGTCGTTCATCGCAGATCGGGACTTGGTCAAACAAATCGAATCTATCGCAATAGCCCGCGACATTCCCTATCAGCGGACCATGTTGGCGGCAGGTGGCCAAGACGGGGCCGCGGCCCAACAAGCCGCCGCCGGCGCACGTGCCGTCGGGATCGTGGTCGGCACGCGCTACATTCACACCGTGACAGAAATGGTCGAAAAATCTGATCTGGCTGCGGCGCGTGACATTTTAGTGGCCTATCTCGCCACGTTTGATTGATCGCAACGTCTGCGCAGCGTGTTCCCCGCATGGCAACGGATATCGTCGCCGTGCGGGGCAGACAAAAGCCTCACCACAAACGCAAAAGGGCTGCACCGAAGTGCAGCCCTTTCGTATAGTTGGCCAGAACCAATTAGTTCTTGGCGTAGAATTCCACGACCAGATTTGGTTCCATAGTCACTGGGTACGGAACGTCACCCAGTGTTGGTGTGCGTGTGAATGTCGCTGTCAGCTTAGAGTGATCAACGTCCATGTAGTCAGGTACGTCGCGCTCGGGCAGCTGTGTCGCGACCAAAACCAGTTCCATCTGCTTGGATTTCTGGCGAACAGAAATGATGTCGCCTTCTTTCACGCGGTAGGATGGAATGTTCACTTTTTTGCCGTTCACTTCCACGTGGCCGTGGTTCACGAACTGGCGTGCAGCAAATACTGTTGGCACGAACTTGGCGCGGTAAACAACAGCGTCGAGGCGACGCTCCAGCAGACCTACAAGGTTCTCACCTGTATCGCCTTTTACACGTTCAGCTTCTGTAAAGACGCGACGGAACTGCTTTTCAGTCAAATCACCATAGTAGCCTTTTAGCTTCTGCTTGGCGCGCAACTGCAGACCGAAGTCGGACAATTTACCTTTACGGCGCTGACCGTGCTGGCCTGGGCCATATTCGCGGCGATTCACTGGGGATTTTGGACGGCCCCAGATGTTTTCGCCCATGCGACGGTCAATTTTATATTTGGCAGCGGTACGTTTAGTCATACGCTGATCTCCTTCTAAGGTGCCTAAAAAGGCGTGAAGGGCGTTGTCCTTTTTGCGAATTTTGCCGCAATGACAGGGTTCCTTTTGCAAGGTCCACCAACACCAATGAACTGCGGCTTATAAGCGGGGTACGCACAGAGTCAACACACCGATTGCATTCGCCCGCAAGGCCCGTCAGATAAGGCGCATGTCTACAGATAATCCCCCACGTTTCATCCATTTTTTTGGCGCGTTTGCCGCTGGTGGTTTGATCAGTTTGATGCTGCTGACCAACGGCACATTGGCCCAATATGGTACCTTGTTGTTTTCCAGCTGGGTTCCGCATTTGACGGGTACCATTCTGGCTATTTTGATCCTGCTGACGCTGCGTCCTGCCCGTGTCACATCCAAGCGCCCGCCACTTTGGGCATATCTAGGCGGCGTATCGGGTGGTTTGACTGTGATCGCCACGTCTGCGGCAATGAATTCCGCATTGGCGCTGTCTGGCACCATTGCATTGGGTCTTGCGGGACAGATCGTGTTTTCGCTGTTTGCTGATGCCAAAGGGTTGTTTGGCTTGCCACAACGGAAACCCAGATGGCGTGACTTTGCAGGGCTTGCGCTGATCGCCGCTGGCGCGTTAATCCTGATTTTCTATGGGAGCGCACCATGACTGTCTTTATCATTCTTGCCATTGGTGCTGGTCTGCTGGTCGGGCTTAGTCGTCAGTTGAATGGCCGCCTCGCCTTGTCCACCAACGCATGGGAATCGTCGTTCTGGAATCATATTGTCGGGTTGGCATTTGTAAGTCTGATCGCACTGCTTGTTGGTGGTCTGTTTGGCGGCACCCCTATGGGCGCACCGTGGTGGGCGTATCTGGGCGGGCCGATTGGTGTGCTGTTTATCGCCGCCGGATCTTGGGCGATAAACCGGATTGGGGCCGCGCAAACGGCCATGCTGATTATCGCAGGCCAGATGATTTCTGGTGTTGCGATTGATGTGGCGATGGGTGTGCCGGGACAGCTTTGGGCACGTATTGCAGGGGTCGCGCTGATCCTTGGCGGCATGTGGGTTACACGTATCGCCAAGGCCAAAGGTTAATTCATGTAGAATCCGTATTGTGGCGGCAAGTGCGGTTTGGGATCAACACCAAGCTCGCGGGCCATACGCAACGCGACATGCGGATCGCGCAAATGTTCACGCGCCATCAGTGCGATGTCTGCTTGACCGGATGCAATGATCTGTTCGGCTTGTTTTGCATCAGTGATACAACCAACTGCGGCGGTAATCACACCAGTTTCGCGGCGTAACTGCGCAGCCATGCCAATCTGATCAGCCGTCCGCGTACCGATAGACGCGCGCGCGGCAGGTGTCGCCCCGCCCCCTGAACAATCGATCATGTCCACGCCAAGATCGCGCAGAGCAGTTGCCATTTGGATGTTATCCTCAAGCGTCAAACCGCCGTCGATCCAATCGGTAACGGACAGGCGCACGGCCAATGGCAGGCGTTCCGGCCAAACCTTACGCACGGCTGCAACGGTTTCGCGCATAAACCGCGAGCGGCCTTCAAAGTCGCCGCCGTATGCATCGGTCCGTGTGTTCACCAGCGGCGTGAAAAAGCTGTGCAGCAGATAGCCATGGGCGCCGTGGATTTCCAGCAGCTCGTACCCTGCATCCAACGACCGTTTGGCCGCTGCCACAAAACTGGCTGTCATCGCGTGGATGTCGGCGATCGTCATTGCGGACGGGGCTTTGTTCAACCGCGTGCCGTCTTTGTCGAAAACATCATCTGTTGGCCCAACAATCGGCCAGCCGCCATTGTCGTCGGCAAGATGTGCGCCGCCGTCCCATGGCCGCGCAGCGGACGCTTTTCGCCCTGCGTGCCCGATTTGCACGCCGATAACAGCGCCACAGGATTTGGCGAATGCGTTGACGGGTGCGATAGCTGCGACCTGTGCGTCATTCCAAAGCCCAGCGCAGCCTGGTGTGATGCGCCCGTCGGGTGTCACAGCCGTGGCTTCTGCGATGATCAGACCCGTGCCGCCCATCGCCGCTGCCCCGATGAGGGCCATATGCCAATCGGTCGCCACGCCGTCATTGGACGAATACTGGCACATTGGCCCCATCCCAATGCGATTGCGTAGGGTGATGTCTTTGATCTTGAGCGGTTCAAAAAGAGCGGACATTAGCTGTCTCCATCCGTGTTCATTGCCTTGATGCCAGCGACACCGGAATTGCCTAACTCAACAGTCGCGAACGGCCCGCCGATACACAGATTAGACAGGTCTTTGTTGTCGAGCGGTGGCGAGGACGCAAAGACTTCAGCAGCGAAGTCTTCGGCGTTGTTTTTGGGACGGTAGCCCAGATGCCCTGCTTTGGAATTATCGACCACAGCGCGGTCGTTATTCGAGATGCCGTAGACAGTGGTGAACCCCACAACGGGGCTGTTGATCGACCTTTCCACCAGATGGATCAGGTCGTCGGTAGATAGCCATGTGCCGATCGCGCGCGCGTTCGTCGGCGGTGCGGCAGAGAAGATGCGCATGCAGACGGACTCGACCCCGCGTTTATCCCAATAAAGCGATGCGAGATCTTCGGCAAAGCACTTGGCCAGACCGTAATACGTGTCGGGTCGGTGCGGCGCATCAAGGCCGATAGTGTCGGTTTTCAGGTGCATCCCAACCGCGTGTACGGATGACGCATAGACCACTCGTTTGACGCCATTGCGGTACGCTGCCTCCCACACATTATAGGCGCCGATGATGTTGGATTGCAGAATGTCATCCCATGGGGCCTCGTCTGCGATGGCTCCAAAGTGGATCACCATGTCGGCGTCTTTGAGCAGGGATTCCATCGCCGCAAGGTCAGACACGTCTGCCTTTACATAGGCTTCATTGCTGCCCAGATCGTCGAGGGCATCGACCAAATCACTGGACACGAACGTGTCGCACATGACGCTAAGTGGTTTACGAAGTTGTGAGCCCAGCGCGCCTCCGGCACCGGTTAGAACGAGTTTCTTCATGGTTTTTCCTGTCGCTTAGATGATCGCTGTTTCAGGGAATTTTTCCCCTGCGATAATACGGTTAATGCTGAATGGGGTCAGGTCGAGCGTCTGGTAGCCGCCTGTCAGGATGAGTTCGGCGATCCCGCGCCCAATCGCAGGAGATTGTTGGAACCCGTGACCAGAGAACCCGTTCGCAAAGATGAAGTTTTCGACTTGTGGGTGCGCCCCGATAATCGCGTTTTGGTCAAAGAAGTTATAGGCATAATGCCCCACCCATGAATTCATCAGTTTGATCCGTTCAAACGACGGGACGCGGTGCGCGAGCACGGGCCATACTTTTTCTTCCCAGAGGCTATGGTCCTGCACGAAGTCATCGTAGTCCACGGCGCTATCGTCATCGGGCGCGCATCCGGCCATGTAGTATTTTCCTTCGGTCCGCATGTGCACACCGCTCGGGTCGATAGTCAACGGCAGATCACAATCTAGCGGATCTTCAGCCGCGAAGATAAAAGTGAAACGCTTGCGTGGTTCCACCGGGATCTCAATACCTGCCATGCGACTGGTCAGAACTGCCCGTGGGCCGGACGCGTTGACGACGTAGCCGCAAGCAATCACGTCACCGCTGGCCAGGGTCACGCTTTGCACGGCGGTGTCAGTTTTGGCCATGCTGACGACGGTGTTGTGGATGTATTCAACGCCTTTTTCGCGGGCGGACCGTTTCCACCAGTCAAACATGGTGTTCCCGTCGAAATACCCTTCGTCGATCAGGTTATGATTGCCCGCGACGATGTCGTCCATGTTGTAGAACGGATAGGCGTCTTTGATCTGTGCCGCGGTCATATGCTGCGTGCCAGCGCCATTGGCCGCTTGGGTTTTCTGCATTAATTGCAGGGCGTCCGCACCTGCCGAGCTGCCCGTTAAGTACATGTAACCAAAGGATTGCAGAACCACATCAGGGACGCGGATGTCACCGCCCATTTGGTCGCGAAACGTCTTAACGTAGTTTGCGCCGAACTGGCTGATCTTGATGTTAATGGGTGCGCTGAATTGCTGGCGGATACAGGAATTCGTGTGGGACGTTGATGTCCACTCATAGGTCGGGTCACGTTCAACGACCAAGATCCGTCCGTCAAAATCGGGATGGTTGGATAGGAACCAAGCAATGGACGATCCGTACATCGCCCCGCCCACAATAATCACGTCATATGATGTGTGGACGGGGGATTGGATCATCTCGTACCTATGCTGCTGATGAGATACGCGGCACCAGTGCTTTAACCAGATCGCGCATGTGAAGTTCGCCTACGGGCACATCACCATCCATCACGCGGTAATGCAAGGACGTGTCACCTTCGGACCGTGCAATCAGGCTTTCGAGGTTGTCGCGGATATCGACGTCGCCCGCAAAGGTTTTGCCGGTTAGCTTATCGATCACGCCGACATCCTGCAGAGGTTCCATCACCGATTGCACGCGCAAAACGCGGGATCGGTTAATGTCGGAGACAAAGTCTTCGATGTACGGATCACTTGGGTTCATCAAGATGCCTTGCGGCTCGCCTTGTTGAATAACCGCACCGTCCTTGAGGATAACAAGGTGGTCAGCTAACTTGAGCGCTTCGTCCAGATCATGTGTGATAAAGACGATGGTCTTGTGTAATTCCGCCTGAAGTTCCAAGAGCAGGTTTTGCATGTCGGTCCGGATAAGCGGATCTAGCGCAGAGAATGCTTCGTCCATCAGCATGATGTCGGTGTTTGCAGTCAGTGCGCGGGCGATGCCCACACGCTGTTGCATGCCACCTGACAGTTGCGCGGGATAATGATGCTCATAGCCATCAAGACCCACGCGCGCGAGCCATTTCATGCCCTCGGCCGTGCGTGTTTTTTCATCCACGCCTTGGACTTCAAGCGCCATAGCCGCGTTCTGCAACACTGTCCGGTGCGGCAAAAGCGCAAACTTTTGGAACACCATCGACATCTTTTCCTGACGCATTTTGCGCAAAGCATCATCAGACAGGCCCATCACGTCGATCCCATCGACGATGATTTCACCGTCGGTTGGGTCGATCAGCCGGTTGAGGTGGCGGATCAGCGTGGATTTGCCAGATCCAGACAGGCCCATCACGACAGTGATTTCGCCTGCCATCATGTCGACATTGATGTCTTGCAGGCCCAGCACGTGCTTGTGCTGTTCCAACAACTCTGGCTTGCCCATCCCCGCGCGGACATGTTGCATCATGTCTTTGTGGTTGGGGCCAAAGATTTTATACAAGCCACGCAGGCTGACTTTAGGTGTTTTGTCGGTCATCACGGCCTCCATTAATGTGTTTTGTGGGTCATATCGACCCGTGACAGTGCAGCCTTGGACACGCGATCAAGGATCACGGCCAGCAGCACGATACCGATACCAGCAACAATTCCGACACCCAATTCAAGGTTCCGAATACCGCGCAGCACGTTCACACCAAGCCCTGGTGCAGACACCAAAGATGCGATCACAACCATGGCAAGCGACATCATAATGGTCTGGTTCACACCAGCCATAATGTTGGGCAACGCCAGCGGCAATTCGACCTTAGCCAGCCGCTGGTTCGACGACATACCAAACGCATTGGCCGCCTCGATGACGTCTTTGTCGACCAAGCGGATACCAAGATCCGTCAGGCGGATCACAGGCACGATGGCGTAAAGGATGATCGCGATACCATAGAGTTTAGATTCCGTGACCGAGAACAAGAAGATCAGCGGGATCAGGTACACAAAGGTCGGCAGCGTCTGGAGAAGATCCAAGACTGGCACCAACGCCTTTTGCAGCCTATCAGATTTTGACATAGCGATGCCAGTCGGCACCCCAAGCAAAATCGATATCCCCGTACACACAAAGATGATCGATAACGTTTGCATAGCCACATCATAGTGGTCAACGAAAGCGAGCAGAAAAATTGAAAAGGCGACGAAGATTGTCACACCAACAGACCGAGAGGCCCAATATGCGATCGACACCAAAATAGGGATCATAATGAACCACGGGATCGCCGCAAACATCCACAGTGCCCCGTCCAACAACCAGCTAAGCGGCTGGGTGATCGGGTCTAATACCGCTTTGATACTGTCTTTGGCCGCCAGAAACCAGTCTTCCAACCCTTTGGTCAGATCACGTGTTTGCAAAAAATTTCCACAGCTTTCGTTCAAATTATCCAGCGATGGGAATGGGAATACCGGCCCCGAAGCCGCGCCATCACCACGCGATTGCGCCATCAAATCTGCCATTGAAAGAGGCGCATCAGACGCCCCTGCTCCGCACCAGTCTTCTAAGCCTAAAACACGAAATAGCCCGTCATAAAACGCCATTATTCTTCCCCTGAAAATAGATGACCCTCCCGCACCTGTTGTGGGCGGAAGGGTCTTTTGACTTTAGCAGCTTACTTCAGCAGACCGGCCAAGTTTGCCTTGGCTTCGTCGTCCAACCAGTCAGCCCATACGTCTTGATATGTGGACAAGAAGTAGACAGCGGCTTCCTCATTGGATGCGTTGTTGTCTAAACGCCATGCCAGCACTTCGCCCATTTGAGCGTTTGTAAAGGTCACGTTGGCCATCAGTGCTGCTGCAGCAGGCTCGCGCTCAATGAACGCAGCAGATGCAGCAGTGACAACTTTCGCAGCAGGGTAAGCTGAGAAACCAGGTGTTACGCAGTCAACGTCACCGTTACACATGTGTGCTTCTTCGTTGTACGCAGGCACTTCAACACGCACCATTGGGAACTTGCCCAAGACAGCTGTTGGCGCCCAATAGTAACCGAACCAAGGTGCTTCATCAGCATATGCGGACGCGATGGACGCCTGCAGCGTTTCACCGGAACCGTGCTGGAAACGCTCAAGACCAGTGTCGTCGATACCAGCTGCAATCAGGTTGTTGTTGTTGATGATGTCACACGCCCAACCTGATGGGCAATCGTGGAACTTACCGCCAACGAGGTCTGGGTTGGCTATGATGCCTTCCCATGTTGTCAGCTCTGGGTTGCTCTCTGCGAGATAGGCTGGGATCCACCAAGCTTCAACACCGCCATCGGACAGAACGTTGCCCAGTTCGACAAGCTTACCGCCAGCAAGAAGCGGCTCGTACGCAGGTGTGGAGTTTGCCCAGACTTCAGTCAGGATGTCTGGTTCGCCGGTTTCAGCCAAAGATGTCAGCGCAGGAACAGTGGATGAAGGAACCGTTTGCACGTCGCAGCCAAGACCTTGCGCCATCAAAAAGGCCGAAACAGCAGTCACAACTTGTGATGATGCCCAATCCATTTCTGTGATGGATACTTCGCCGCAATCTGCCATTGCAGATGTGGCACCAAGTGTCAGTGCAAGCACGGATGCTGTGCCAAGTGTTTTCATTTTCATTTTTCTTAGTCTCCCTATGAGTGGCGATATTAACGGGGGCAAGTGCATTCGATTGCAACAGTTAACCTGTAAAAAGCACCTTTTTGGTGGCCGCATGCCCAAAACGACATGGGCCGCCCCGCGTAAAACGTCACTTTATGGGCATAAACGTCATTGTTCTTGCTCAAAAGTAACTACCGCTTTGCCGTGGATACACGTGCCTCAACATGGTGGCTACCCCAGAAAGGTCGCTTTTGAACACTTTTACGTCGCTCGTATTTCTAGGGAATCTATAAATGCCCCCTCCAGTTCATTTCCTATTGACGCTGACACGCCCCTTAAGGCTTCATCTGATTAACGAATATAGGGTCCCAAAATGCATAGTTTTCCAAACCCATTCCGCCACGCTGAAACGCCAATCACAATGCCCTCGCAGATCCCTGCGCCCAGCGTGGATGCAGCTGCCCCTACGACCTTGCTTGCGCGTTGTCCGGTGGCCAAAGTTACCCCATTGGTTGATGCCACTGGTCTGGCGGAGCTGGTTGGCGTGGCATCAGTTCATGTCAAAGACGAACGCGACCGCATGGGTCTTGGCAGCTTCAAGGCGCTGGGTGCCGCCTATGTCATCGCGCATGATGCGGCAGCCATTGGTGGCGATGATCTGTCTGGCGTTTTGGCTGGTCGTACGTATGTCAGTGCCAGTGCGGGCAATCACGGCTTATCCGTTGCTGCTGGTGCCAAGGTGTTTGGCGCCAAAGCTGTGATCTATCTGGCCGAAGCCGTGCCAGAAAGCTTTGCCGTCCGCTTGCGCGACATGGGTGCCGACGTGGTTCGCGCTGGCACGAATTATGCGCAAAGCATGGAAACTGCGATGGCCGATGGCGATGCAAACGGCTGGACCTTGTTGTCAGACACGTCATGGGATGAATATTACGAAGTGTCCCACCGTCTTATGGAAGGCTACTGCGTGTTGATGGACGAGGTGTTTGCCCAACTGCCCGGCGCCCCAACGCATATTTTGCTGCAAGCTGGCGTTGGCGGTTTGGCTGGGGCCGCCGCCGCGATGGCCCGCGCGCAATGGGGCGATGCCCCCCAGATAATCGCGGTCGAGCCTGAATTCGCCCCCGCATTGATCGACTCAATCAAGGCGGGTCACAGTGTATTGGCAGATGGCCCAACATCTGAAATGGGCCGCTTGGATTGCAAAGAGCCGTCGCTGATTGCGCTTAAAGGGCTGGCGACTGATGCCGATCTGTTTGTGACTATTTCCGAAGAAGAAGCTCAGGCCGCGATGCCCGTGTTGGCCGCGCATGATCTGGCTTGTTCCACGTCTGGCGGTGCTGGCCTTGCTGCTTTGCTTGCTGGTCTCGACCTTCCTGCGGACGCTCGCGTGCTGGCTGTGCTGTCCGAAGGCGTCGCCTAAATGTTTCCCGCGTCCGAATACAAGGCCCGCACAGCCCGCGCCCAAGCCATGATGGCGGATCGCGGCATCGACGCGCTGCTGCTGACAACCGAACCAGAGGTCCGGTATTTCACTGGGTATCTGACGCGGTTCTGGGAAAGCCCAGCGCGGCCTTGGTTCTTGGTTGTGCCTGCTAGCCGCGATCCAGTTGCCGTGATTCCGACCATTGGCGCGGCCTTGATGGGACGCACGTGGATAAAGGATATCCGCACATGGCGGGCACCTGATTATGACGATGACGGTGTAGGTTTACTGGCGACCACCTTGCGCGAATTGGGTGCTGCAAAGGTCGCTACACCGATGGGGTTAGAAACCCACCTCCGCATGCCGCTCGATAATTTCGAGATGCTTCAAAAAACGATTGGGTCCAAGATCATCAGCGACGGTGGGATCATTCCTGCCCTGCGTACGATCAAATCTAACGCCGAGATTGCAGCGATCCAAACAGCCTGCGATGTTGCCAATCGCGCCTTTGCCCGTGTGCCCGAAATCGCAGGTGTGGGCGTGCCGTTGTCGACGGTGTTCCGCAAATTCCAGATGTTATGCTTGGATGAAGGAGCAGACTTTGTGCCCTATCTGGCAGGCGGTGCTGGTCAGGGGGGATATGATGATGTGATATCACCCGCGTCAAGTGTACCGTTGTTGGACGGGGATATTCTCATGCTCGACACTGGTCTGACCGTGAACGGATATTTCTGCGATTTTGATCGTAACTTTGCGGTGGGGTCAGTGACGGATGCGTCGCAAGCAGCCCACGGCAAACTGATCGGCGCAGTGAATGCGGCGATGGATATAGCAAAACCGGGCGCCACGGCTGCACAGCTATTCCATGCGATGGATGATATTGTGACAGGCGGTGCGGGTGGTTCAGTTACGGGGCGATTGGGCCACGGATTAGGAATGCAATTGACCGAATGGCCATCATTGATCCCTGTGGACCAAACCGTATTGGTCGAAGGTATGGTGCTAACACTGGAACCCGGTATCGATGTCGGTGGCGGCAAAATGTTGGTCCACGAGGAAAATATCGTAGTGACTGACACTGGTGCGCGGTTCCTATCAGCGCCCTACACATGGGATATGGTGGTATTATGAGCTTTGATTTCACAACTGACCCTGTCCTGCCCGCGATGGGCCTGATCGTCCTGCAATCAGACGAGACCATTGAGCAAGATTTCAGACGAATCTTTGGCCATGATCCGTTGATCTACGTGACCCGCGTGCCAACGGCGACCAAAGTGACCCGCGATACGTTGCAACAGATGGCGGACACGCTGCCAGCTGCGGCCAGCCTTTTCGCGGAGCCCACGCAGTTCAGTGTTGTAGGCTATGGGTGCACGTCGGGCACAGCTCAGATCGGTGCGGACAACATCGCACGGTTGGTGCGCGAAGGCTGCACGACGCCGCAAGTCACCCAACCCGTTAGTGGCCTGCTTGCTGCTTGCGAAGCATTGGGTATCAAACGGCTTGGTTTTTTGTCGCCCTATGTGGAGGAGGTCTCGGCGCATCTTGTCACTGTGTTGGAAACCAACGGTGTCTCATGCCCCGTATTTGGATCGTTTGAAGAGTCCTGCGAAACAGTCGTCGCCCACATTAGCCCGCAATCAACATATGACGCGGCAATGGCGCTGGCGGCAAAGGGTGGGATCGACGCGTTGTTTTTATCATGCACAAACCTGCGCACGCTCGATATTATTGAAAGGCTCGAAGCCGAAACAGGTTTGCCAGTGCTCTCCAGCAATCAGGTTCTTGCATGGCACATGGCAAAACTTAGCGGCATAGACTTAGCGACAGTTCGGTTTGGGCGTCTATTCGAAGAAGGATAAAGCATGGACAAGTTAAAAATATCCGCTGCCGCCCTTGTCGCATCAGCGCGCGCCCGGATCGAAGAGGTCAGCACGCCCGACGCTATCAAAATGGCGAAAGACGAAAATGTTGTCATCGTGGACCTGCGCGATGTGCGCGAACGGGATCGGTCGGGGTTTATCCCAAACAGTTTCCACTGCCCGCGCGGCATGGCCGAGTTTTGGGTTGATCCAGAAAGCCCCTATTTCAAAGATATCTTTGCCCAAGACAAAACGTTTGTCTTCCACTGTGCATCTGGCTGGCGATCTGCGCTAACAGTCGCAACGCTGAACGACATGGGATTTGCCTGTGCGCACCTGCGCGACGGGTTTTCCACATGGGAAGCCAGCGGCGGACCGGTCGCGCGAAAAGGTTAAGCGTGCTGTAATATCGCCGCCTCACTGTCTGACAAAACACGCCGTACATAGTCGCCATAATTGTGCACACTATCGCGCAAATCTGGCAACCGGTCGAACATCCGGTCACGAGACGCGCCTTCCATGACTGACAACTCTGCGCTGGCTGGGTGGAAGCTTTCGGTCGCGACCCCGTTGGCAAACACGACTTCATGGCTGGGCAACATCATGTGAATATAGGTGACTTCGCGCTGGCCGTGGTCGCGAATGATCGAATGGTCATTGATCAAGTCGCGGGCGGTCACAAGAACCTCATCCGCGTTATAAAGCGATCGTGCACGCGCGCCGCGAAGCACGACCCGGTGGTCGGGCGATACGAGTAGCCCCGCATCAGGCACGTCTTTGTCCAACGCGCCAGCCCGCAATCGAACCGGTGTCAGCGATGGCACAGCCTTAAGGCGCGCACCTGTTATACGGCGTTGGCCAAGCCAAAGAACCTCGGCATGGCCATTGTCAGCGGTCTGTACAAAATCACCTTCCGACAGGCTTGCGACATCGCGCGCACCGTCAGGGGTCATGATCATGGTGCCCGGGGTAAAACAAACGACGCCACCCTGTTCAGGTTCAGCAAAGCGGCGCAACGTTGTTTCAATACGGCGATCCACGACCCACAGGTCTTGTTGGCGGGGCGGGATTTCGTCCATGAACATGCACAGCGGTTTGCGCCCTGCGCCGGTGTTAATCAGCGTCACGGTCCACGTGTCAAACCCGTCAGTGACGCGAAAGCTATCTTCAAATAGCGGCTCTTGCAGCACGGCTGCATCCATGCGGCGCGTGTCCACTTGCGCGGATGCCAAAAGCCTGCGCACGGTCAATGCCGCGCGGCTGCGAATGTCTGCCTCTCCTTGCGACGCACCCAACGGCAAGATGCCATTTGGTCCATCAACACGCACCGCGTCCCCGGTCCATGACCAAGCGGTACCCACATTCAAATCTGTGACAGGCGGCGCATGCTGCCCATCTATATCTGTCTGTGACCAGGAGATGACAAACGTGCCAATTAAGCCCGTTTTCATGCCTGTTATCTGCCTCAACTTATCCACGTCATTAGGTGCGCGGAATTATGCTTAGACGTTAACAAGGCGAAACGGCTTCGATCAACCCACTTTAACAAAGCGGCGTAACTATTTAATTAGAAGTTGAAATTTAGTTTCAGCGAACCGACGACCTGACCTTCGGTCTGGCCTTCGAATTCTTCGGATAAATAGGTGGCCCCGTAAAAGAACGACACATCCTCGCCCATCTGCCAAAACACACCAGCCCTTGCGCGTGTACGCGTATCAGACACAGTATATCCCATATCAGACGGCAAATAGTTGCTGTCAAAAACAGACGCAACATCAGCGCCAAGCAAATATGACAGCCCCAAAGCGTCCCCTTCGGTCGCGCGATATAGTTGCCCAGTTACAACATCACGCAAAAGCAGATCATCTTGTGCAACCCGCCCAATAATCATGTCAGCACCCGCACGAATGAAATCTTCGGCACCAACTTGCCCTTCAACAAACGGACGAACGCTTATGTTGTCGGCCAACTGATAAGGTCGCGTCGCAGCGGCGATCCCACTGAGTAAGAACGCATTGTCGACTTGATCATCGGGGAAAAGTGGATCTGGCATACCAAAGGTATCGTGAAACTTTTCTTGAAACGCAGACAATCCAGTTTGCGGGCCAATTGCTGTCAATTCCGACCCTAGTGACATTTGAAAGCCATTGTTTTCAAAATGCGTAAATGCCCCAATCGACATCGCGCCAACGTAAGGTCGATCGCCGGGTGCAGGGCCGGTTGATGGTGCAATGATTTCTGCGCGAAGGCGGTATTCAATCAGATCGCCAAAGCTTTCTGTGCCTGAATACGCCTCGCGTCCACGCACGTGGCTATAGACGTATGACCCAGTGCGCCACCGGTCCCCACTGTCGCCAAAAAAGTCGTTGGTAAACAAACGGCCATTGCCAACCACCTCGCGCCCTTCGGAAAAGGCGGGTGTAGCAACAGGTAGCATAGCGATCAAAATGGCCAATACAGGACGCATGACAAATTCCCAATAGTGCCCCCCCGAGCCCGTTCTGGATACCGTCGTCATTCTGATTCGGGCCAGACCTTGATTATAGGAATTCCCAGCTATGGCCTGCTTGTCACAGTTTTCAGCTTAAACGCAGCAAGTTTCCCACATCTTGTGCCGCTTCCAATGCGCCCTCTAGATACCCGCCAAAGGATTGACCCATTTCCGATGAACCCAGGATAATCCGCCCATCCCAGATGTTTGTTAATGCACGTGGTCGGCCGTATGCTGGATGCCCCCCGCTGGTGTAATCCGCAGGCGTGGCGGTCTGAGGTTCTTGCGCCCAATCTTGAAAAATAAGTTGCCTTGGTGTGGCCCCGAACACGCGGCTCAATTGATCGGTCGCCATTTGGGTCATCTCGTCGCGATGTGCTGCACGTGTGTTTGCATCAAAACCAACGAAACCAAAAACCGCGTATGGCCCACCTGATTGCGGCGATGCATCGTGGATTTCGACCATCGGACCCCGTCTGCTTTGCGCGTCACCCGAAAGGCCTGCATCCCGCCAATGCGCTTTGTCATAAATCGCCACGAACTTTGCGTGTCCGGCCATCCATGTCGACACATTGCCCAGCGCATAGTTTTGATCAGCAGGGAGAGCCGGATCAAAGGTGATCCCTTGAGCGACACGCGGTGGCAGTGCGAGAATTACTTTATTAGCCGAAATGCTAAGTTTCTCTGTTGTGACGATCACGCCAGTATCGGTTTTAAATACCCCCGAGACTGTTTGTCCCAGATGCAACCTGGCAGCAGGGACCGATTTGGCAAAGGCGTCGACCAATGCTGCCATGCCTCCCGCTATGCGTAATGATCCAGCCATGGACGCGGACCCTGCACCGCGCCGGACATTGCCGTTCTGATCCTCGGACACGATGTCACCCGTGCTGTATTGCTCAAACACCGACAGGCCGAACCGCTGTGTCGCAGCGGCCATGCGCGGCTGGCCTTGCCAGAACCACGCCGGGCCAAGGTCATAAGCTGCCCCATCCACATAGGCTGCATGGATGCGCCCACCAAAGCGGGCGCGGGCTTCAACCAGCTGAAAGTCCACGCCGGTGCGGTGTAATTCATCTGCCAGCGCTAACCCTGACAGGCCACCGCCGACGATCACAATATCTGTCTGCATCAGACGGCTGGCGGTGTTGGTGCGATGCGCAAGTGGCCTGTTTTGATCCAGACGCCTGCGCCGTTTGGTCCTGCCGTTGCAGTAAAGTCCTGATCAATTGGCAAACGCAGCCAGCTATCGGTTTTGAAATCCTCACCGCCTTCGGTAAAACCACCATTGATAACAAAGACTTCAGCGCCGCCGTGATCCGCAATTGTGATCTTGGTGCCTGCGGTCCAATCTTCGATCCGCACAGTTTCGCGGGCGTCAGTATGGAGCGGAGTGATGGTTACGCCAGCGCTTGCACGCTTTGGTGCCATGTCCGCAGGGCGCAAAGTGACCGCTGTCCGATCATCCATATCGAACTGCCACAGCTTAACCATGATCACCGCGCCATCTGCAGCACTTGGCGTGTGCGATGACTGCGGCGGATTACGCACATATGACCTCGCAGGGAAATCACCATGTTCGTCTTGGAATGTGCCGGACAGGACCAAATATTCTTCGCCGCCGGTATGCACATGAGGCGAAAACGCGGACCCAGGTGCATAGCGCACGATGGTTGTCGCGCGCGCGACTTCTGCGCCCATGCGGTCCAGCATGCGGCGGTCAACGCCCCTCATCGGGGATGCAACCCATGGAATGTCGGCAGCATGTACAACGGCGCGGGCGGTAAAGTCAGCGTTCAAATCCATCGAGGCAATCCTTATTTCAAAGCAACCTATCTAGTGATAGGCAACTTATGTCTAGGCGTTGACAACGGCGCGCGTCAACCCCTACCTATCACATGATAGAGAGGGCAATTCATGCGCAACAAAATCCTAGACGCCGCCCAGACCCGCATCGCGGCGGTCGGGTACAATGCCGTCAGCTTTCGGGACTTGGCGGCAGATGTCGGCGTCAAAAGCGCAAGCGTGCATTATCATTTTCCGCAAAAGACCGACCTTGGGGTCGCACTGGTGCAGCGGTATTCAAACCGTTTTAGTACCGCGCTAGACAGCATCGACCAATCAGACGCACGCGGTGCGATGGCTGCGTTTTGTGCGCTTTATGCGAATGCTTTGATCGTCGATCAATCGCTATGCCTCTGCGCGATCTTGGCGGCTGAAACGGTTGGTCTGCCTGCCGAACTACGCGGTGAGGTCGGCGGGTTCTTTGACATGAATGTTGCGTGGTTAGACGGACTTTATGCGCGGCACAACATTGATGCCCCTGCCCCGTGGGATGTGGTCGCGTCGCTTGAAGGCGCGATGATCGTGGGGGCTGCAACGCGCAAAAACGCCTTGATGGAAACCACCACGGCGCGTATTTTAGCCAGCTTTTGACGGCTTACATATTAGGGAAATAATCCTCGCAGATGCCCTCACGGTATACATCTGCCGTGCAGCAATGCAGGCCGCCACCAAACGCATAGGCATCGCGCAGCTCTACAGGAATGACTTCCATGCCCAGTTTGTCCATCTGTTCCATCTGGTACACCTCTGACGCCTCGACGCAGACCGTTTTGGGGTCAAGCACAAGCACGTTCATCGACAACCATGTGGACGAATAGCACAGCGGTGGCGGGGCGTTATGCGCGGGCTGGGCCGCATCAACGATTTCCCAACCATTGTCGTTGTACATCTTACGCTGTTCTTCGGGCAAACGGCGATGCGGGTTGTTCAGGATCAAACCGGGGCGCAGCGGCGTGAACGTCGCATCGATGTGGATCGGGTACGGATCACCAGGGAAATTGACGGTGTGCACGCGGTGATCAGGAAAGTGGCGCTTGAGCCATTCAATGCCTTTTAGGTTCGTGGTGAACCCGTGCTGGACCACAAGGTCGCGGCCAAAACGCAGAACGTCGGCCGCATCAAACAATGGTTCTTCTTCAGTCGTGACAAAGAACTTTTCCGCCGCCCATTCAAGCCGCTTCGTGTCGCCGATTTTCTCGGACAGGTAATCGGGGTGATAGTCGGCGTTGGTCAGGCGCGGCTTCGGCGCGGACTCGTGCCGGAAATTCGGGTCCTCGTTGAAGTATTGCTGCATCAACGGACGGTAGTTCAGGTATTCGAACCAACGACAGCGGTACGACATCGTCGCCTCGAGCATTTCTGACCCAACGGTCAGCAAAACATCACGGGGCGGCATGCAGCCGAATTGGCTTTGGGTGTGGAAATCTGGTGTTGTTGCGGGTTGTGAATGGTCAATTGACGTTGGGCGATCCACACGGACGCCACGCTTTTCCAGCATGCCTGCAAAATTATCAAGCAGTTCATTAGCGCGGTCGATCGTTTCCTGCGGACGTTTGCCCCACATGCCACGCATGTCGCTGTCTTCGGGTACCTTGGCATCAAGTGCGGGTTCCTCTGGCGGGATGTGGCAATCATCCGCACGGCCCACGATCACATGTTTCAGCGGGTCCCATTCGTTCCAGCTGTTCACGACAGTATTTTGCATATCTCATATCTCCCTGCACCAAGTCATAGTAGGCATTTTGGCTGCCGTAAGGTACTAGAAAAAGTATAAAATTTCTTCTGCACATAGGTACCGAAAAGACCGGCACCACGAGCGCCCGGTAATGGGCAGCCGACAATAGAGAAAAACCGGTAAAACAGAGTATCTTTTATGGCAAAATTCTTTGCCCGACCAATCATTTGAAAATCTATCTTTGGATTTCCTCGCGCTCCAAAAAGAGCCTGATTCGGTTGCCGCACTCAGCACACGCCTTGATCTTGATATTACATCGTTTGAGCAGGTGCAGACATTCAATAAAGCGTTGGACATTCAAACGAGCGCATTGACGAATACTCTTGTGAATACGTCATACAAACCAAGTGTGCAGTTTAACAAAATAATACGGGCGCAACTGGATGCGTTGGGTTGTACTGAAAGATTGCTGTTAGGTCTTGATTTTGGGTGTCAGACATCGGCCGCCTCTTTCAAATGACTGCCAGTTTTCTGGCGTGATTTGGCGTCCGGTGCGACCGTGACAACGACGTTGCCTTTCTTGTGCCCTGTATCAACATGGGCATGTGCGGACATCATTTGCGAAAAGTCAAAGCAGCGATCAATAACAGGATGGAAATGGCCTTGGGCGGCCAGCGTGACCACTGCCCGCAAGACATCGACGGATTCGGATGCGACGCCACCAACCAACCGTTTTCCACTTAATCGCGCCTTTAACGCGCCCAAGATCATGTCCGAAGTGCTGCCTGCGATCATCAACATCCGACCATTTGGCACCAAGGCACGCCGCGTCCGCACCCAAGGCGCCGTTCCAACAGTGTCCACGACCATATCGTATTGCGGGCCTTCTTTCGCGAAGTCCTTAACGTTGTAATCGATCACGCGATCAGCCCCGATGGCCCGCACAAGGTCGGCATTCGCAGCACTACAGACGCCCGTGACCTCAGCCCCCAAATATTTGGCGATCTGCACACAAGCTGTTCCAACAGACCCAGACGCACCATTGATCAAAACGCGTTCTCCTGCCTTCAATTTGCCCTTATTGACAAGAAAGTCATAGGCCGTTGTCGCCCCAAAAGGGACGGCTGCAGCCTCGTCAAAGCGCATGTTGCTTGGCTTGAGAACGATGTTTCGATCTGCGGGCATCGTGATGAATTCCGCATGCGCGCCAAATCGTGCACCCGGAAAACCAATCACGGCGTCACCGGGTTGGAATGTGGTGACATCCACGCCAACCGCCTCAATAATCCCCGATAGTTCAGTCCCGAGGACAGGCTTGCGCGGGCGGCGGATACCAAAGACAAGTCGCGCGATCCACCCCATGCCTGCGGGCACTGTCAGGCTTCGGGCGCGCCAGTCACCCGCACTGACAGTGGTGGCGTAAATACGGATTAAGACTTCGTTTGCCTTGGGTGTTGGGGTTGGCATTTGGACATGTTTAATGACATCGGGTCCACCGTATTGAGCATAGGTATAAGCATACATTTCGAATTTTCCTTTAAGCTGTGTTTGATGTGAGCTGGCTTGTGGGGCTGCGCCGTCCGCGGACAAGCAGCCAAAGTCCAAACCCAAGTTCCGACACCGTGACGATGACAAGCAGTCCGATGATGGCGATGTCGAGGGCGACCACATCAGTGAACGTCAGCGCAACCAAACCTTGGATCAAGTACCCGAAGGCACCAATAAACAGTCCCCACCCAAGCAGATGCGGCACAAGTTGGGATCGCAAGATAATCCATCCAAGGGCAAGTAAATGCGCACCAAAGAAGAGTTGCCAGACAAATATTCCCAAGGTATGTGCCTCAAAAAAGACTTGCGCCATTGCCTGATTATCAGTGACACCAAACCCCAATTTTTCGGTCAACAGCACACAAGGCATGACCCATAACAGCAGGTTGACACCCATCACCACGATCATACCCAAACGAGACACCAACGCGATCAGCGCAAGACGTGGACTGACGGCATGGAACATTTGGTAAAGAATGACTGTGATCGCAATCTCAAGAAGGATCACCGCACTGTCTGCCAGCACGCCCAGCCGAAACAGACCGATCTGATCCATCAGGTTGGCGGCAGTGGTCGCGGCGTCACCTGCGACGAATATCTGTGATGGGACATAGCCGATGCTAAACCCGCCAAAGACGGCAATGGTAAGATACAGCGCACCAGCGTTGCGGGCATCTTTTGGGTTTAATTTAGGTCCAGAATTATACGTCATCGTGGGTCCTTTCAGGGGCAAAGCGTGACCAGCGCCGCGCAATTAACCAAGGTTTAGCGCAGCAGTGCGATTATGCGAATTGACCAAATCCTGTATTTTGATATGCATATATGCATGGATTGGCGGTCAGTAAAATTTGATTGGAATAAAGCGCGCGCCTTTTTGGTGACGGCGGAAGAAGGTTCTTTGTCGGCTGCCGCGCGGGCATTGGGCATGGCACAACCGACCCTTGGCCGTCAGGTTGACGGGTTAGAACAAGAACTGGGTATCGTGTTGTTTGAACGTGTTGGGCGCGGCCTAACGCTTACGCCCAGTGGCCTTGAGCTGCTTGATCACGTCCGTGATATGGGCGAGGCAGCTGGCCGTGTCTCACTGACTGCACTTGGTCAATCTCAAGCGATCGAGGGCACGATCTGTATCTCTGCCAGCGAAACCTATGCGACCGTGCTTTTGCCGGCAATCATCGCAAAACTACGCATAATGGAACCCGGCATTCAGGTTGAAATTGTCGTGGCCAACCACACGAGCGATCTACGCCGCCGCGAGGCTGATATCGCGATCCGAAACTTCCGGCCAACCGAACCGGACCTGATTGCCAAAAAGATTGGTGATGCACATGCGGTTCTTTATGCCACGCCAGACTACATCGCAAAGATTGGCAACCCAACGAAACCCTATGACCTGCGCGATGCTGACTTTGTTAATATGGATCACGGCGGTATGATGATCAAAGGACTTAACACGCTTGGGCTGGGGCTAACGAGCGCGAATTTTCCTTTGTTCACGGAAAGCTATTTGGTCATGTGGGAACTTGTGCGCCAAGGGGCCGCGATCGGCATTCTTGATGCATATATCGGTGACGCAGACCCGACTGTACGTCGCGTCCTACCTGATCTTGAACCGCTTGTTTTTCCCATATGGCTCGTTGCACACCGCGAACTGACGACGAACCGGCGCATCCGCATGGTCTATGATTTTCTAGCTACGGAATTAAAACGACCGTAAAATTAGGCATTGGCCCAAATGCTGGCAAACAAGTGCAGCACCTTTCAGCATGCGGATCGCGACCAAGGTCTAAATTGACTCATTTGGAAACCCAGTGTTTCCAAGTCAACCTTTGAAAAATTACACAAATTTGTATAGAAAGGGACTGAATTCCGGTCTTAGCATCGGCATGAATGATTGGGTTGATATGTTAGGTGACGAATTTTCTGGCGATGATCTGCTGCAAAGGATTGCTGAAAAATGCAATCCAAATGTCGTGCGCAAGATTGCTCCGCCTGTTGTAGCTGAAAAACTAGGCTGGGCGCTTCCCGGCTTTGGTGCTGGTGCGCGCGTCTCTACGTCATTTGGCCATGTTCCGGTTGAAGCACTGCGTCGTCGCGACGAAATCAGGACAACCGAAGGGCGCTTTTTGCGCGTTCAGTACATCGAAACAGTGCGTCTTGATCGCCGCTTTCTTCTGACCCATCCTGATGCTCATCCGGTCGTCATCCATAAAAACGGGTTTGGGCCATCTATTCCAAGCCAGACGATCCTCGTGTCAGGTTGTCAAAAAATCAGGTCGCCCAAACGTTTTGATCAAACCTCTGGTCGCAATGCAGAAGACTTCGTTGGTCAAAATAACATCATGCGCAAGTACCACGGGTATTTCACCTATTATGTGTTTCATTGCGGCCAACCGTGTACCGCCAGTGTCGATGGCCTGTGGGTTGATCTTGATCCAGATGCACTGCGTCCACGCGAAGAATAGCCGCGTGCGCCACCCACATATGCGCGGCATTAAGATCAGGGCTTTCGGTCCCGAAAAAGTATCCTAAATATTCCGGCGATTTATTGAATGAAATGAACGACCTTGTCCGGTTGACGTTTACCGCGCCAATGTGTTTCATTTGACCAAGAGCAAGGCCGCAAATCCGGCTAGTCGGTCGGATTTTGCTGAAGCTACGAGATGGTGGAGATCGGCATGAGAAAAGGTTCGAAAGACGAACTTCCAGATTTCCTTTCCAATGAGAATGTGGAGGCACTAAACACTGGTGTCCACGCAACCCCTTTCGATGTACTTGGCCCACACGAGTACGGAAATCAGCGCTGGATCACGACCTTTCAGCCGGATGCAACGCATGTCACTGCGACCGTCGCGGGAAAGCAAACGCCACTCCAAAAAATTGCTGGCGCGGTTTTTGCGGCGCCCGTCGCTGGCACCATTTATACGCTGACAATACGCTATGCAGATGGGTCTGAATTCACGACCCACGATCCATTTGCCTTTGACCCTGTCCTGACGGATTTTGATCAATACCTGCTTGGCGAAGGCAATCACAAAGAGCTTTGGCGCGTTCTTGGTGCGCATGTGATGACCCACCAAGACGTGGCTGGCGTGCATTTTGCTGTTTGGGCCCCCAATGCAAGCCGCGTCTCCGTTGTCGGCGGCTTTAACAATTGGGACGGCCGCCGCCACCCCATGCGCCCCGCTGGCCAATCCGGCGTTTGGGAGATTTTCCTGCCAAACCTTGGCGAAGGTGACCTTTATAAATACGAAGTTGTCGGCGCAGACGGCCGCATTGCGCAAAAGGCAGACCCTGTTGGGTTCGGGTCACAACACCCCCCTGAAAAAGCGTCCGTCGTACGCGACATCACGGGTTATGGGTGGAAAGATCAAAGCTGGATGGAAACCCGCGCTAAACGTGCGGACCGCAGGAGCCCGATTTCAATCTACGAAGTCCACCTTGGGTCATGGCGCAGGCGTTTTGATGATGCAGGGCGTCCGCTAAGTTACAAAGAATTGGCCCAAGATCTTGTGGGTTATGTGAAATTCATGGGGTTCACCCATATTGAATTGCTCCCGATATCTGAATTCCCATTTGATGGATCATGGGGGTACCAGCCTGTCGGACTTTATGCCCCGACCATCCGGTTTGGTCCACCGCATGAATTCCGTGATTTTGTTGATGCCGCACATGCCGCTGACATTGGGGTTCTGCTTGATTGGGTGCCGGGACATTTCCCGACCGATCCACATGGATTAGCAGAATTCGACGGCACCCACCTTTATGAACACAGCGATCCGCGCGAGGGTTTCCACCAAGACTGGAATACCCTGATCCCCAATTTTGGTCGCCGCGAAGTGAAAAATTACTTCGTCTCAAATGCGCTTTACTGGCTTGAAGAATACCACCTTGATGGACTGCGCGTCGATGCCGTCGCGTCGATGCTATACCGCGACTATTCGCGTAAACACGATGAATGGGTGCCCAACAAAGATGGCGGGCGCGAAAACTATGAAGCGATCGCATTCCTGCAAGAAATGAACATCGCAGCCTATGCCGCCGACCCAAGCATCATGACAATCGCCGAAGAAAGCACATCGTTTCCTGCTGTGTCTCAGCCCGTGCATGCAGGCGGTCTTGGGTTTGGGTACAAGTGGAACATGGGTTGGATGAACGACACGCTAAGCTACATGGAAGAAGACCCAATTCACCGGCAATACCATCAAGATAAGATGACATTTGGCATCCAGTATTCATTTTCCGAAAACTTCGTCTTGCCCATCAGCCACGACGAGGTGGTGCATGGCAAAGGATCGATGATCGAAAAAATGCCCGGTAATATGTGGGAAAAATTCGCCAACTTGCGCGCCTATTATGCGTTCATGTGGACCCATCCCGGCAAAAAGTTAATGTTCATGGGGTGCGAATTTGCGCAGCCCGAAGAATGGAACCACAATAGCGAACTGAATTGGGCAGCGGCTGATCAACCGCCGCATAAGGGGGTCCAACGCCTCGTCCAAGACCTTAATCGGCTTTACGGTGATACACCTGCGTTGCACGTAAAAGACTGCACGCCTGACGGTTTTGCTTGGCTGAACGGGGATGCGGCGCAATCGACCCTTGGCTATGTGCGTTACGGCGCGGACGGTGACGCACCGATTGTTGTGATGTGCAATTTCACGCCAGTTGAGCGTTTAGATTTTCGACTTGGCGTTCCTGAGACTGGCTTTTGGGAGGAAGCCTTGAACACGGATGCCACGATATATGGCGGCGAAAACCGCGGAAACCTTGGCGGGCAATCAACCGCGGATATTGCAGCGGATGGGTATCAGCAATCTTTGACGCTGACCCTGCCCCCGCTGTCTGTGGTCATTTTAAGACGCCGCCACACAAACTAAAAATTGGGATGGAGAGAACATGATTAAGACGAAGCGCCTTACGCAAAGATCAATGGTTTTCGTGCTTGCGGGTGGACGCGGCAGCCGGTTGCAGGAACTCACAGATCGGCGGGTTAAACCGGCTGTCCCATTTGGCGGCAAGGGCCGGATCATTGATTTCGCTTTGTCGAATGCGATGAATTCGGGCATCCGTAAGATGGCCATTGCAACCCAATACAAGGCCCACAGCCTGATCCGGCATTTGCAACGTGGTTGGAATTTCTTTGGCGCTGAACGTAATGAATTTCTTGATGTTCTGCCTGCGTCCCAACGCGGCGGCACCGAAAGCTGGTACAAAGGTACGGCTGATGCAGTCACACAGAACATCGATATCGTGGACAGCTATGGTATCGATTACGTCGTCATTCTAGCTGGCGATCATATCTACAAAATGGACTATGAAATCATGTTGCGGCAGCACGTGGAAACCGGCGCAGACGTGACTGTTGGCTGTTTGACCGTGCCACGCGACGAGGCAAAAGCCTTTGGCGTCATGGCGACAGACAAAGACGGTCGCATCACCAGTTTCTTGGAAAAACCCGCTGATCCACCCGGCACACCAGAAGACCCGAGCAAATCGCTGGCGTCCATGGGCATCTACGTGTTCGATTGGAAGTTCCTGCGCACTTTACTGCAAGAAGACGCAAACGATCCCAACTCGACCAATGATTTCGGCAATGACCTGATCCCAGAGATCGTGAAAAACGGCAAGGCAATGGCCCACCGATTTGACGAAAGCTGCGTGCGCGAAGAAGGAGCACCTGCCTATTGGAAAGACGTCGGCACCGTCGATGCATTTTGGCAGGCGCATATTGATCTGACGACCTTCACCCCCGAACTGGACCTGTGGGATCGTGATTGGCCCATCTGGACATATAACGAAAGCGTCCCACCTGCGAAATTCATCCACGATGAACGCGACAGGCGCGGTATGGCTATTTCATCCATGGTGTCCGGTGGATGTATCATTTCAGGGACCGAGGTCCGCAATTCGTGTTTGTTTACCAACGTGCACACCAATTCCTATGCTGTCTTGGACCAAGCCATCGTGCTGCCGAACGTGACCATTAGCAGATCAGCAAGGTTGCGGCGCGTTGTCATCGACAGCGGCGTTTTCATCCCCGAAGGGCTTGTTGTGGGTGAAGACCCGACCGAAGACGCCAAATGGTTCCGTGTCACAGAGCGCGGGACGGTTTTGATCACCAAAGACATGTTGGACAAGAGGGCCGCCAGCCTATGACACGCGTCCTGTTTGTTGTATCTGAATGCGCCCCTCTGATCAAAACAGGGGGGCTGGCAGACGTGGCTGGCGCGTTGCCAATCGCATTGCAAGCCTGCGGCGACGAGGTCCGTACATTGCTGCCCGGATACCGGTCCGTTTTGGCAAAAATTGGCAAATCCAAGATTGTTGAAACATACAAAGACCTGTTTGGCGGGTCCGCAAAACTGCGCGCCTGTCATGTCGCGGGTCTGGACCTACTGGTGATTGACGCGCCGCATCTTTTTGATCGTGATGGCGGGCTGTACGGGGATCAAACTGGCAAGGATTGGGATGACAACCCCGAACGCTTTGCTGCGCTTTCTTATGTGGCCGCAAAAATCGCAAAAACGGGTGCAGGGAAATGGATACCTGACATCGTGCATGGTCACGATTGGCAAGCCGGGCTAACGCCCGAGTATATGCAAGCGCTTGGTGCAGATGTGCCGTTTGTATTTACTGTGCATAACATTGCCTTTCACGGGAATACGTCCGCCGATAGGATGACCCAACTGGGACTAAACAAAGGGCGCTTTGATGCTGATCACTTTGAGTTTTGGGGTCAGATTTCTGCCTTAAAGGCAGCCCTGATGGGGGCTGACAAAATCACGACTGTTTCCCAAACCTATGCAGAAGAATTGCTGACACCGGAATTCGGGATGGGCATGGAAGGCGTTTTGCGCCACCGCCAATCCGATCTCGTCGGGATCGTAAACGGGATTGATCAGGATATCTGGAACCCAGCAACGGACCCAAATATCACGCCGTATACAACGCTGGCTGGGAAATCTGCGAACAAGAAAGCCCTCCAAAAGACGTTTGGCCTTGGGCAATCCAGTGGCCCGCTTTGCGTGCTTGTATCACGTTTAACGGAACAAAAAGGCATTGATCTGCTGCTCGCGGCTTTGCCCGCGCTGTTGGACAATGGTGGACAACTGGCCTTGCTTGGGTCCGGTGATCCGCGCCTAGAAGTGGCCTTGCTTGAAGCAGCCGCCGAGCATGAAAACATGTCAGTCAAGATCGGCTATGACGAGGCCTTGTCCCACCAAATGATCGCTGGTGGAGATGTGATTCTGGTGCCATCGCGATTTGAGCCTTGCGGGCTAACACAGCTTTATGGCCTGCGCTACGGCACCCTGCCGCTTGTGGCGCTGACGGGGGGATTGGCGGACACTGTGATCAACGCCTCGCCCGCCTCACTTGCCAGCGACGTGGCCACAGGGCTGCAATTTTTCCCGATTACCACCCAAGCGCTTGCAAATGCTTTTGTGCGTCTTGACGCCCTTTACGCCCAACCGAAAATCTGGAAAAGCATGCAACGTAATGCGATGAGACAACCTGTTGGCTGGGAAACGTCAGCCGCGGAATTTCACGCAATTTATGCATCGTTATCAAAGGCAGGTAAGTAACTATCGAAACTTTATCTATTCGCCCCGGGCACCCATCACCACTGGGGGCGACCGTTGATGAAGGCGGTGTGAACTTTGCTGTTTTTTCGCGTCATGCGACCAAGGTTATGCTGTGTGTGTTCGACGAAAATGGCATTGAAAGCCAAATAGTCACGCTACCAGAACGCGAAGGCCACGTTTGGCATGGGTATTTTCCGGGCATGAAGGCTGGCCAACAATACGGCTACCGGATGGATGGGCCATTTGAACCCAAAGAGGGCCACCGCTTCAATCCGTATAAGCTGTTAATCGATCCATATGCGAAACGCCTCACTGGGCACCCCAAATGGAACAACGCGCTGTTCGGCTATAAGACGGGCCATAAAGACAAAGACCTTAGTTTTGATAAAACCAACAGCGCACCTTATATGCCGCGCAGTGTTGTCGTTGACCCAACATTTGATTGGGGCGATACGCCGCAACCCAACCATAGTTTGGAAAACACGGTCATTTACGAGGCCCATGTTAAGGGCCTGACAGCGGGCCGCACTGATATCAAGAACGCGGGCAGCTATCTCGCGATGGCATCCGATCCGATCCTAGAGCATCTGAATAATCTTGGTGTGACAGCGATTGAGCTATTGCCAGTGCAGGCGTTCCTGAACGAGAAATTCCTGTTGGATCGTGGCCTCACAAACTACTGGGGGTATATGACCTACGGGTTCTGCGCCCCTGATCCTCGCTACATGCAAGGCACTGATATTGCTGAATTTCAGCAGATGGTGAAACGGTTTCATTCAGCGGGTATCGAAGTCATTTTGGATGTGGTTTACAACCATACCGCCGAAGGGTCTGAAATGGGACCCACGTTGATGTTCCGCGGCCTTGATAACGCAAGCTATTACCGGCTGGCCGACGATAAACGATATTACATCGACGATGCGGGTTGCGGCAATACGCTTGATTTTGAGAACCCGTTTGTAATGCGCTTGATGATGGATAGCCTGCGCTACTGGGTCGAAGTCATGCATGTTGACGGGTTTCGGTTTGATTTGTGTTCTGCGCTTGGCCGGACACGCACAGGTTTTGATCGCGAAGGGCCATTCTTTCGCGCCATTGGCCAAGATCCGGTATTGAACCGCGTAAAGCTGATTGCTGAACCTTGGGATATTGGTCCGGGCGGCTATCAATTGGGCGCCTACCCTGCCCCGTTTGCCGAATGGAATGATAAATACCGCGACAACACCCGCGAATTTTGGCGCGGCGACAGTGGTAAGGTGTCTGACATGGCGGCGCGCATTTCTGGGTCTGCGCAGTTCTTTGACCATGACGGTCGGTCGGCCACATCATCGCTTAACTTTCTGACAGCCCATGACGGGTTCACCCTGCATGACACGGTCAGCTATGCCACCAAGCACAATTTGGCGAATGGTGAAGACAACCGCGATGGCCATTCCAACAATCATTCTGACAACATGGGCGTTGAAGGACCAACCGACGACCCCGCAATTGTTGCGGCCCGTATACGGCGCAAGCGTAATTTGATCGCAACGCTGATGTTATCCCAAGGCACGCCGATGATCTTGGCCGGTGACGAGCTCAGCAATAGCCAAGGCGGTAACAACAACGCCTATTGCCAAGACAATGACATCGGCTGGGTCAACTGGCCGGACGAAAACGATCCGTTTTTCACATTTTGCCAGCAAGCCATCGCGTTCCGCAAAATGCATCCGCTGTTACGCCAAACGCGGTTTTTGCATTCACGGCAACGGTTGATTGACGGCGAGCCCGATCTATTCTGGCGGCAGGTCAACGGCGATGCGATGCGACAGGCCGATTGGGATAATCCCGATTTAGATATCATCGTCGCCGAAATGCGCATGGCATCGGGTACCCCCGAATACGTGCAGCGTGAAGGCGCGCTTTTGGTTGTGCTAAATCGCGGCGGGGCCGTGGAAATCACGCCACCAACGCTGACCGATGGGGGCGCTTGGGTGCGCAGGTTTGATACGAGCCAAGACGACGCAATCAAAGTGACGGGTGGAATGCATGTGGCCGCTGATGCAGTTGTGGTCTTTTCACACGAAAAGTAGGCGCACTGAAACGGTAGCCACACCCGTCACTAATTGACCTAAGCAGTACATATCTTAGCTTGCGTTTTGGGCGCTGTATCGACATGGCTTTTATCAAATATCTGCAGTAAATCGACCCACTGCATTGCTGGTCTAAAAAGTCGACACGAGGAATTTGTATGAACGTCATGAATGATATGTCTGCGGACGCATTGCGCATCCGCATTACCCAACATCTGACCTATACGTTGGGCAAAGACAAATCTCATGCGAGCATCTATGATTGGCGCATGGCCGTCAGTTACGCGGTGCGTGATCTGATAATTGAACCTTGGTTTTCAGCCACCCGCAAAACATATGCCGCCCAGGGCAAGCGGGTCTATTACCTGTCGATGGAATTCCTTATCGGCCGTATCCTTGGCGATGCGATGGTCAACCTAGGTCTGTTTGATACGGTCCAAGAGGTTTTGAAAGCCGAAGGTATCGTGCTGGCAGATGTCATCGAAGACGAACCCGATGCCGCGCTGGGCAATGGTGGACTAGGCCGCTTGGCCGCGTGTTTCCTTGAAAGCATGTCGACACTCGCCTGCCCGGCTTATGGGTATGGCATCCGGTATGAACATGGGTTGTTTCGCCAAAAGTTTGAAGGCGGCCGCCAAGTTGAACACCCAGAAGACTGGCTGAACCAGCCCCATCCTTGGGAATTTGAACGCCCAGAGGCCCGATATACAATTCCATTTAAGGGGCACGTTGACGGCGATGCCGTTTGGCACCCATCCGAAACAGTCTATGCCCGCGCCTATGATATTCCAGTTGTTGGATGGCAAGGGAAATGGGCGAACACACTCCGCCTGTGGGGGGCGCATTCGACTGAATTGTTCGATCTTGAGCGGTTCAATTCCGGTGACCACACGGCGGCCGCAGAACCAGAGGCATTGGCCCGTACATTGTCACGTGTGTTGTACCCCGAGGACACGACCGATAGCGGCAAAGAGCTTCGGCTGAAACAAGAATTCTTTATGACGTCTGCGGCGCTACAAGACATCCTGCGACGGTTCTTAAGCGAATATGACGACCTGACATTGCTGCCTGAAAAAGTTGCTATCCAGATGAACGACACCCACCCTGCCTTGGCTGGGCCAGAGCTTATGCGGTTGCTGATTGACGATCATGGGCTGGACTGGGAGACAGCAAAACGCATTGCGCAAGGGTGTTTGAATTACACCAACCATACGCTTTTGCCCGAAGCCTTAGAGGCGTGGTCAACGTGGCTAATGGGACGCGTATTGCCACGCCATATGCAGATTATCGAACGCATCGATCACGAACACCAGTCGGCGACGAAATGCGGTCCTGACCTTGCGATTGTGATGAATGACCAGGTGCACATGGGCACGCTGGCGTTTGTGATGGCGTCACATGTGAATGGCGTTTCCGCGCTGCATTCGCAATTGATGAAAGAAACCGTATTTGCGGGGCTGAACGGGCTTTATCCAAACCGGATTGTGAACCAAACAAACGGGGTCACGCCGCGCCGCTGGCTGCGGCTGTCAAACCCTGCATTATCAAAGGTTTTGACCGACACCATTGGTGCAGGTTGGGAACGCGATTTGGACCGGTTGGCCGATTTGAAAGCGCACGCAGAAGACCGCAATTTGCGGGATGCAATTGGCAATGCAAAACGCGCAAACAAGGTCGCTTTGTCCAATTGGGCTGGCGACCAACTGGGCATCACATTGAACCCTGACGCTATGTTTGATGTGCAGATCAAACGCATGCATGAATACAAACGCCAATTGATGAACGTATTTGAAACGATTGCCCGCTGGTCTGCGATCCGTGCCAATCCGCACGGCAATTGGACGCCGCGGGTCAAGATTTTTGGCGGCAAAGCCGCACCAGGATATTTTGCAGCCAAAGAAATCATTCATCTTATCAATGACGTGGCGCATACAATCAACAATGACCCAGTGGTGGGTGATCTTTTAAAGGTGGTTTATCCGGCCAATTACAACGTCTCCATGGCGCAAAGGTTGATCCCCGCCACCGACCTGTCCGAACAAATCTCAACCGCTGGCAAAGAGGCGTCAGGCACGGGCAATATGAAGCTTACTATGAACGGCGCGCTGACGATTGGCACGCTGGATGGGGCCAATGTCGAAATACGTGACCATGTGGGCGCTGATAATTTCTTCCTGTTCGGGATGACGGCTGCACAGGTGCAAACGCGGTATCAAATGCCAGATCATGCGCGCGCAGCCATCCTTGCAAGCCAGCCGTTGCAGGACATTCTTCAGATGATCGCTGAGGGTCGTTTTAGTCCAGAGGACAAAACACGCTACAGCGGTCTGGTTGATACGACATGGAACCACGACCCGTTCCTTGTCGCATCCGATTTTGACAGCTATCTCGCGTGCCAAACAGAGGCCGACACCGCATATGCCGATCCAGATCACTGGAACAAGCTGGCATTACTCAATATCGCAGGGTCAGGTTTCTTTTCGTCTGACCGCACGATTAAGGGCTATATGGCTGACATCTGGGACACCAAAAGCCTGTCTTAGGCGGCAGTCACCGTCACGCTTTTGTTATGTTCCAGATAGGCAAATCCGTTGCCATCCAAGGTCAATTTGCCATCCATTAATCTGGCAGCAGTGGCGAAGTTGATCGCTGCTGGCCCATCAATGGTTACAGAGTGTGGATCAGGTGACAGGTTGAAGATGCAGGTCAACGTCTGATCATCGGCTGTGCGAGTAAAGGCCAGCAATGGTTCCGGCAACGAGATGAACGTTGTCTTGCCGTAACTTAATGCAGGGCTCGCCTTTCTGCGCGCGATAACGTCTTTATAGAACGCCAAAATGCTGCCTTCACCTTGCTGGTCCACGGAATTGGCGGCTTGAACTGCTTTCACTGGCAGCCAAGGATTACCAGTTGAAAAACCAGCGTTAGGCGCATCCTTTTCCCAAACCATCGGCGTGCGGCAGCCATCACGTCCCTTGACGGCAGGCCAGTACCGCAATGCGGGCGGATCAGTTAATTCTTCAAACGTCATTTCGGTTTCAAGCTGACCCAACTCTTCACCTTGATAGATGCCAATTGTACCTTCAAAGGCCATCAACATCCCACAGGCAAACCGCGCCATCGCATCATCCGACACGGCATGTTCCGCCCAGCGAGAGACTTGGCGAGGGACATCGTGGTTGCTAAACGACCAGTACGGATGCCCATCCGGTGCGCCGCGCTGAAACCCTTGGATGCAGCTTTGAAAATGCTCGGCACTAAAATCGGGACCCAACATCGCGAAACTATACGCCATGTGAAGCCGCTGCGTTCCGTCGGTATATTCGCCCATAATTTCAATAGATCTATTGCCCATTTCGCCGACTTCACCAACCATCATGATGTCATCGTATTGGTCCGTCAGGGCGCGCATCCGTTCCAGAAAGCCAAGGTTCTCTTGTCGGGTTTTATTGTAAATGTTGCTTTGCATGCCATAAAGGTCCGTCGCCATTACCTGCGGTTTGGCTTGGGCTGGCGGGTTCGAACGCAGCTTTTGATCATGGAAATAATAATTGACGGTATCGAGGCGAAAGCCATCAAGCCCGCGGTCCAGCCAAAACTTACAAGTCTCTAGAATCGCATCCACAACATCAGGGTTATGGAAGTTCAGATCAGGCTGCGAGGCAAGGAAGTTGTGCAAATAATATTGCCCACGCTGCGGATCAAATTCCCAAGCAGGTCCGCCAAAATGGCTGTGCCAATTTGTAGGTGGGGACCCATCCGGCAACGGGTCAGCCCAAACATACCAATCCGCTTTATTGTTATCGCGACTTGTGCGGGACTCTTTGAACCAGTCATGTTCCTCGGACGTATGCGACAGCACTTGATCAACGATAACCTTAAGCCCGCGCGCATGAGCCGCTTGGATAAGCGCATCAAAATCGTCCAAAGTCCCAAACAATGGATCAACCGCCGTATAGTCAGAAACATCATACCCCATGTCAGCCTGTGGGGACGCGAAAATGGGCGATAGCCAAATGCAATCAACACCAAGACTGGCGATGTGATCCAAGCGGCGCGTGATCCCTTTTAAATCACCAACGCCGTCACCGTCATCATCTTGATATGACCGTGGGTAAACCTGATAGATTACTGCGCTGCGCCACCATTCATGCATGAACTTATTCCTTATTTCTGATGAACATAGCAGCGTTTCATGTGGTGAAAAGAGGTTGTTCTTTGTTCCCGACCATCGCTTTGTTTCCCCCCATCCGCCACATCATAATTACCGCTAACGCATGGACAAAAAGCGGTTCATATTGACCACTGAAGGCGCAATGGCCTGTCTAGTTAAAACAAATACAGATGCTTAACGTCTAAAACAGATGACGACAGCTGCCCTTATCGGGCCTAAGACGCCCTCGCGTACTCATCGCTGGTCTTCACAATTTCCATAACGGCAAACGAATTTGTCTGCTGGATGCCGGGCAACTTGTTAACCTTATCCCCCAACACCTTCCTGAAATCCGCCATGTTTCGTGTGCGAACAGTCAGCAAATAGTCAAATGGTCCTGCGATCATAAGACAGCTTTCGATTTCTGGAATCAGGCGCACGGCGGCATTAAATGCATCAAGCGAGTTGTGACTTGCGGATGCAGCCAAAGACACCTGAACCACCGTTAGGTGACCCAATCCCAGCTGTTCGAGGTTCAAAATAGCCCGATACCCGGTGATGAATCCTGATTTTTCAAGACGCTTGACCCGCTCAGAGCATGGGGTGTTGGTCAAGTTCACGCGCGTCGCCAATTCAACGATTGAGAGCCGCCCATCTGCGTCCAGCTCGTCAAGTATCCGACGATCTATATTATCTAATTCTCTTGTATTTAGCAATTTTGCCTCTTTATAAGCTATATTTTAGGGAAAGTTTCTTAATTTAACCCCAGAAAATATACTAATGCTAGTGAATATCACTAATACTATCGTCAAGGTAGCATGGAATCAATTTTTGGTGATACTTGCCTTATTCTAGGGGCACACGGCCCTCAAAAAACGAACCAACAAACGGAGGACAACATGACAGTCAAAATTGTCATTGGACTTGACGGGACGCAAACCGGTGAACGGGCGCTTACTTTTGCCACAGATTTGGCATCAAAGATTAGCGATTGTGAACTGCTGGCGATCTACGTCATAGAATGGTCACCATTCACATTCCAAACAGCTGAAGAAAACGAAAAACGGCATGCACGGCGCGAAGAAGAGATCGCAATGGCAACAGCACGTATCGTTGCACCTGCGGTCGCCAAGCTTGAAAAAGCGGGCTTCAAGGCAACAGGTCTCGTGCGTCATGGTGACGTGGCCGAAACGCTGAACAGGCTCACAGTCGAGCACGGCGGCACACAGATCGTCGTTGGTCGCGCATCCGCAGATGGGTTTACCAAACGCATTTTTGGCAGTTCCACCCAAAACCTTGTGATGAGCGCCGACGTGCCCGTCACCGTGGTTGGATAGGAGATGAATATGAAGAATTCTTACAAAATCGGATTGGCCTCCGCTGTCGCGGCCATGGCGACAAGCCCATTGGCGGCTCAAGAAGCCATGGGTCTTGATGCAAAGGTGAACGAAGTCTTTGCAAACGTAACAGGCCCATTCGTAAGCCTGATTTTCGCACCATTTCCAGGGACACAATTTCCTTGGATCGTTATGTGGCTGGTTGTTGCTGCGACCATCTTCACGCTTTACTTTGGCTTTGTGCAGTTTCGCTTTTTCAAACATGCGATCCAGCTCGTCAAAGGTGATTATTCTGATCCGAACGATGCGGGTGAGGTTAGTCACTTTCAGGCATTGGCAACGGCGCTTTCTGGAACAGTTGGTCTTGGGAACATCGCGGGTGTTGCTGTTGCCGTTGGCATCGGTGGGCCGGGGGCGACATTCTGGATGATCCTTGCGGGTCTTTTGGGCATGGCGTCAAAGTTCACTGAATGTACGCTGGGTGTGAAATATCGCAACGAATACCCAGACGGCACCGTGTCTGGTGGTCCGATGTACTATATATCCAAGGGTTTTGACGAACTGGGTCTTCCAGGCGGCAAAATCTTGGCTGTATTGTTCTCGATCTTTTGTATCTTGGGTGCACTCGGCGGAGGCAACATGTTCCAAGCCAACCAAGCACATGCGCAAATCTCGGGCATTGTTGGTGACTATCCAGGTTGGATCACAGGCATCATCTTTGCGGTTGTTGTGTTCGCCGTTATCGTTGGTGGGATCAAATCCATCGCCAGCGTAACTGAAAAAGTCGTGCCTATCATGGGCATCCTTTACGTCGGTGCTGCAGCGATCATCTTAATCGTGAATTACGACATGATCGGTTGGGCATTTGGCCAGATCTTTGCAGGTGCCTTCACGGGTCTCGGCGTTGCTGGTGGTATGGTTGGTGCCTTGATCCAAGGCTTCAAACGCGCTGCATTCTCGAACGAGGCTGGCGTTGGTTCTGCTGCGATCGCACACTCTGCGGTGAAAACCAAAGAGCCGATCACAGAGGGCTTTGTTTCCTTGCTAGAGCCACTGATCGATACGGTTGTGATCTGCACAATGACAGCGCTTGTCATCGTCATCTCGCAGCAGTTGATCACAGACCCAGCAACGGGCCTGTATGTGCTGAACGAAGCAGGGACTGCAATCGCTACGGTTGACGGCAATTCAGGCGTCGCTTTGACATCTGCGGCCTTCGCATCTGGCATTAGCTGGTTCCCATATGTCTTGGCTGTTGCGGTGATCTTGTTCGCCTTCTCAACCATGATCTCTTGGAGCTACTACGGCCTCAAAGCGTGGACTTACCTGTTCGGCGAGGGCAAAGCGTCCGAGCTGACGTTCAAGATCATCTTTTGCGTCTTTATCGTAATTGGTGCTGCGGCGTCTCTTGGTCCAGTCATCGACTTCTCTGATGCGGCGATCTTTGCGATGGCAGTCGTGAACATCTTCTGCCTCTACTTCTTGATGAAGTTGGTCCGCGCAGAGTTGGTGTCTTACGCGTCCCGTCTTGAAAGCGGCGAGATTAAAAAGTTCGAACACTAAATAAACAGCTCTGGCGCGTCGGTTTCGCGCCAGAGCATCACCCAACACAGTACATTTGGCAGTAGCGCCACTACTTATTGATTAAGTAGCTTTGGCCCTCTATCCCCTTTCCGGTTACGCACAATACATGTACGTCGGCTTTCATAAATCTGATATGGAAAGAGAATGATCAAAACTTTACCCAACAGAACCTGTGAAGGCTGCCCAATCCGGCATCGCGCGGTTTGCGCGACGTGCGACAACGACGAATTTGTCCAGCTTGAAGCGATGAAATACTACCGATCCTATGAAGCTGGTCAAACGATCATGTGGGCTGGCGACCGGATGGAATTTGTTGCATCGGTTGTTGATGGTACGGCGACCATTCAGCATTTGGTCGAGGATGGACGCAAACAGACTGTAGGTTTGCTTTTACCATCAGACTTCATTGGCCGGCCGGGACGTGAAACCGCCCTGTATGATGTGACGGCAATTACGGATGTCACGCTGTGCTGCTTTCGGCGTCGCGAATTCGAAAAACTCGTCGAAAGTACGCCGCATATTGCACAGCGGATGCTCGCGATGGCTTTGGATGAACTAGATGCTGCACGTGACTGGATGTTCTTACTGGGGCGCAAGACGGCCCGCGAAAGGATCGCAAGTTTTCTATTGCTAGTCCAACGACGCACAGTTGCAAACGACGGCTTAATGTTGGCTCAGGTCGCGCCGATAGTGCTGCCGCTGACCCGCGAAGCGATGTCAGATTACCTAGGTCTGACGCTTGAAACAGTTAGTCGTCAGTTTTCAAAACTTAAGGCTGACGGCATCATTGAGTACGTAAGCAAGCGGGAAATAATCATCCCAGACTTGGCCGCATTGCGCGATGTCGCGGGCGAAGGTGCAACAGACTAGTTTGCCAATAAGACAGGCACAGGGGATTGCCGTAAAATTGTGCGTGTTACACCGCCAATGAAGGCTTCGCGAAGACGCGAATGCCCGTAGGCGCCCATCACGATCATCTCTGCACCCGTTTCTGTGGCATGTTGGATAAGCTGTTCGGCGACGTTTGACCTCATTTTCGCAGAAACCGTGATTTCGACGGTGGCACCTGCGCGCGATAGCAACTGTGCCAAACGCCCGCCCGGATCGGACCGGTCAATACCCACATCTGACGGATTAACGACACAGATATTCGTCAGCCCCACACTATCAATAATGGGAAGCATGGCGCGCGTCGCAGCCAGTGCTTCGGCTCCATCATCCCATGCGATCAGAACCCGCGTTGATGGTGGTTTTTGCGTATTACAATTGGGGACAACGATGACAGGGATATCTGCCCCAAAGAGGCACGCCTCAAACGCTGCGACGTCCAGCCGTGACCGTCCCTCATTATAAGGTAGCGGCAAGATCGCCACGTCAAAGAACCGCATATGATCGGATATAAAAGACAACAGGCCACCCGACATGAGCGAAACCGTTTCAACATCCCAATTTATGTCTTCGGCATGCAGGCGCGTGCGTATGATTGTTTCAATCTCGCCCGCCTGTGTTTGAGCAAATTCATGGTTTTGTTGAATGGCAATGGCTTGTGCACCCGCATAGTAGAAACCGGGATCGGTACTATCAATTCCCGCAGCCACAATGTGCAAATGAGCGCCCCATCTCCGAGCAGCATCAATAGCATAATCTAGTGTCGTCAGCGCGGCCGACGGATCATGCAAGAACGTGGTGATTGACTTAAAACTCATAGCCGTATCCTCCCTTTATCATAGGCCACGCTAATCACTTGATAAGTTGTCGCCTTGATACAGCGCAAAAAACCCAATTTCGGGTTTTTGACACAGATCAAAGAAGGCAAGGCTACACGCTGGCACAACGCCCATAACGGTTTGCGCAGAAACATAGATTTGCGCCGCAATTGGGGGCATCAAGAATGTTGAACTATCTAAAGCTTATGACACTAGGCTTGATCTTTTTCGTGGCAGCGTTGGGCGCTGACTGGGCCAGAGACATCGCCTATCAGTTTCACGCGCTGCTTATCATGTTTGTGTCAGCAGGTATGTTCATCTGGGTTGCGCGTCGCACTGATGTGCCCGCAGTGAGCACAGATACAAATGGCTATTTCGACGGGGTCGTCAGGGCGGGTGTAATTGCAACCAGCTTCTGGGGCGTTATCGGTATGCTTGTTGGCGTTATTATTGCGTTCCAGCTTGCGTTTCCTGCTCTCAATGTTGAATGGGCTCAACCCTATGCAAACTTTGGCAGGCTCCGGCCACTTCACACCTCTGCGGTGATTTTTGCGTTTTGTGGCAATGCTTTGATCATGTCGTCGTTCTATATTGTGCAACGCACCTGTGGCGCGCGTCTTTGGGGCGGCAATCTTGGATGGTTCGTTTTTTGGGGCTATCAGTTGTTCATCGTCTTGGCCGCGACTGGCTATTTGCTCGGTGCGACGCAGTCCAAAGAGTATGCAGAACCAGAATGGTACATCGACATTTGGTTGACCATCGTTTGGGTCGCATTTTTGATCACTTATCTTGGCACAATTTTCACCCGCCGAGAGCGTCATATCTACGTCGCAAACTGGTTCTTACTTAGCTTTATCGTCACGATTGCGATGCTGCATATCGTCAATAACCTTTCCATCCCTGTGTCATTCTGGGGCTCGAAATCTGTACAGGTTTTCTCGGGCGTACAGGATGCCATGACACAGTGGTGGTACGGCCATAACGCAGTTGGGTTCTTCCTAACATCGGGCTTCCTTGGGATGATGTACTATTTTGTGCCTAAGCAGGCCGGTCGGCCAGTCTATAGCTATAAACTGTCGATCATCCACTTTTGGGCGCTGACATTCTTATATATCTGGGCGGGTCCACACCACCTGCATTACACAGCATTGCCTGACTGGGCATCCACGCTTGGGATGGTCTTTTCAATCATCCTCTGGATGCCAAGCTGGGGCGGCATGATTAACGGCCTGATGACCCTGCAAGGGGCATGGGACAAGCTGCGGACTGATCCAATCATTCGCATGATGGTTGTCAGCCTCGCGTTCTACGGCATGTCCACATTCGAGGGACCGATGATGTCGATCCGCGCTGTGAACTCTCTGAGCCACTATACCGACTGGACAATTGGTCACGTGCATTCCGGCGCATTGGGTTGGAACGGCATGATCACATTTGGCGCACTTTACTTCTTGACGCCAAAGCTTTGGGGCCGCCCTGCGATGCATTCGCTAAGCGCGATCAACTGGCACTTTTGGCTCGCGACTATCGGGATCGTTTTATACGCATCATCGATGTGGGTCACTGGCATCATGGAAGGTTTGATGTGGCGCGAAGTTGATGCGCAAGGGTTCCTCGTGAATTCGTTTGCCGACACCGTTTCCGCAAAATTCCCTATGTATGTGGTGCGTGGTTTGGGTGGTCTTCTTTACCTTGGCGGCGCTCTGATCATGGTCTGGAATATCTGGATGACCATTCGCGTCGGATATCACGTCACCGTTCCTGTCAACGTCAACGCCAACGCCACTCCGGCAGAATAAGGATCGTAGCATGGGTTTTCTTGACAAACACCAAATCCTCGAACGCAGTCCGACACTTTTGCTGGTTGCTACCTTTGCAGTGGTCTCAGTTGGGGGGATTGTGGAAATTGCACCACTTTTCTATCTCGAGAACACGATTGAAAAGGTAGAAGGCATGCGGCCCTACTCCCCACTCGAGCTAACAGGGCGCGACATCTACATTCGTGAAGGGTGCTATACCTGCCATAGCCAGATGATCCGCCCGATGCGCGACGAAGTGGAACGGTATGGTCATTATTCGCTCGCAGCGGAATCGATGTATGACCATCCATTTCAATGGGGATCAAAACGCACAGGACCAGACGTCGCACGTGTCGGCGGCAGGTATTCAGACGCATGGCATGTGGATCACTTAAGCGACCCACAGTCCGTTGTGCCGGAATCGATCATGCCTAAATATGCATTCCTTGCGCGCACCCCGATTGATGGGGAATTTGTGCAAGATCTGCTTGAAACGCACCGCTTCGTAGGTGTCCCGTACACCGACGAGATGATCGCAAATGCGCAGGTCGATTTTACTGTGCAGGCTGACCCAGACGGCGATTGGGACGCGATGATTGAGCGGTATCCCAAAGCCGTCGTAAGCAATTTTGATAGCGCGCCAGGCATCACCGAGATGGATGCTCTCGTCGCCTATTTGCAAATGCTTGGCACGCTCGTCGATTTTTCAACATTCACACCTGACGAAAGCCGCTAAAGGAGCCTTCCCATGGATACCTATTCCTTTCTTCGCGAACTCGCCGATAGCTGGGTTCTTCTTTTGATGACGGCTTTCTTCATTGGGGCGATCGTTTGGGCCTTCCGGCCCGGGAGCCGCGCTATCCATGACGACATAGCCAACATTCCGTTTCGCAATGAAACGATCTCGGAACCCTGCAAAAACAATTGCGCCGGATGCACATGCGCAGCGTCCCAAGACAAAGAAGGGAGCGGATCATGACCAAACATGACACTGACGAAGAAACAGGCATTGATACAACCGGACACGAATGGGACGGTATCAAAGAACTGAACAATCCGTTGCCGCGGTGGTGGCTTTGGTGCCTATACCTCACCATCATTTGGGGTGTTGGGTACATGATTGCCTATCCAGCTTGGCCCATGATTTCAGGTGCGACAAAAGGTGTGCTGGGCTATTCTACACGCGGCGAAGTCGCCGCCGAGATTGGCCGTTTTGAGGCACAAAATGCTGGCCTGCGTGCATCATTGACCGAAATTGACCTAAGCCTGTTAAAAGATGATCCCGACCTCCAACGGTTTGCTTATGCAAATGGGGCTGCGGTTTTCCGCACCAATTGTTCACAGTGCCACGGGTCTGGTGCTGCGGGTGGACTGGGTTATCCCAACTTGCTTGATGACGATTGGCTTTGGGGCGGTTCTATCCAAGAAATCGCTCTTTCCATCGATCACGGCATTCGCAATGAAACCGACGACAATGCGCATTGGTCGCAGATGCCAGCCTACGGCGAAATCTTGTCCCCCGATGAAATTGATGGTGCTGTGCAATACGTCCTGCAACTGTCCGGGGCCGAATTTGATGCCGAAATGGCAAGCGTCGGTGCTGTGATTTTTGATGAACAATGCTCGGCATGCCACGGCGTAGACGGCAAAGGCGACCGAGAGATTGGCGCACCTAATTTGACGGACGCGATTTGGCTCTATGGTGGCGATCCCGCAGCCCTTGCGGAAACAGTTACAAATGCGCGGTTCGGCGTCATGCCGGCATGGGGGCAACGCCTCACAAGCTCTGATATCAATGCGGTTGCAGCGTATGTACATGGGTTGGGCGGCGGCGAATAAACCCACGCCGATCAACGACCCTAGCCAATGGATATGTCCCCTTATTCCATTTGGCTGGGGTCTTTTTACATTTCTTGATCTGTGTCAAAGGCCAGCCACCAGATTGCAGGTAGCTCTGTCAATGTGAACAAGACTGGACGATCCAAAGAATGTCAGAAAATCAACCACTATATGCCCCGCAAGTGCCAATTTTCCCACGGCGCGTAACCGGATATTTCCGCACACTCAAATGGTGGATAATGGCCGTCACTTTAGGCGTTTACTACCTGACGCCTTGGATGCGCTGGGACCGAGGTCCTGCGCTTCCTGACCAGGCAGTGTTGGTCGATTTGGCTGGTCGTCGCTTCTATTTCCTTTGGATCGAAATTTGGCCGCACGAATTCTATTTCGTTGCAGGACTTTTGATCATGGCGGGCCTAGGCCTGTTTCTATTCACATCCGCCCTTGGGCGCGTCTGGTGCGGGTACGCTTGTCCACAGACCGTTTGGACCGATCTTTTCATTCTTGTCGAACGCTGGATCGAAGGGGACCGCAACGCGCGTGTCCGCCTATGGAAAGCTGACTGGACGCTGCATAAATGGCGTCTGAGAATAACAAAATGGGCAGTTTGGTTGCTTATTGCGATCGCAACTGGTGGCGCATGGGTGTTCTATTTCACAGACGCACCGACACTGTTTCGGGACTTGATCAACTTTGACGCGCACCCTGCTGCCTACGGCACGATAGCCGTACTGACAGCGACAACATTCTTGTTTGGCGGCTTTATGCGCGAACAGGTCTGTATTTATATGTGTCCTTGGCCCCGCATCCAAGGCGCTATGATGGATGACGACACACTGACGGTCGGTTACCGCGAATGGCGCGGTGAACCGCGCGCGAAAAAGCGGCTCGAAGATACCGGTGACTGCATTGATTGCATGGCCTGCGTCAACGTGTGCCCAATGGGCATCGACATCCGCGACGGGCAGCAGATGGAATGCATTACCTGCGCTTTGTGTATCGACGCTTGTGACGATGTGATGGACAAGATTGGCAAACCGCGCGGCTTGATCGACTATCTGGCGCTGGCAGACGAGCCACAAGAACGTGCGGGTCAAGCGCCAAAGCCGGTTCTGAAACACATTTTGCGGCCACGGACTATTCTTTACACCTTCCTATGGTCGTTGATCGGTTTTGGGCTGGTGTTTGCATTGTTCATCCGTGCCGACATTGACTTGACAGTCGCCGCCGTGCGCAATCCTACGTTTATTACGCTCTCGGATGGATCAATCCGCAACACCTATATCATGCGTCTGCGCAACAAACATGGGGAACCTCGCGAATTCCGGTTGTCGCTAAGTTCGGATGAAATTCTGCGGATCGATGTCGAGGGGTCGCAAACCCATATTGTTACCGTGGCGCCGGACAGTTCAACACAACAACGTGTCTACGTCACCGCACGCCCGCAAGATCCAGCCGCACAGCAAGACAATACAGATCTTCGGTTTTGGGTAGAGGACGTGATCAGCGGTGAACGTGCATTTCGCGACAGTAGCTTTGACGGAAAGGATAAATAATGACAGCCCTCACAAAACGCCCCCTGACGGGGCGAAAAGTCGCCGCAATCATGTGCTTTAGCTTTGCAATCATCATCAGCGTCAACCTGACACTTGCCTATCAAGCCGTGCGAACGTTTCCCGGTCTGGAAGTCAAAAACTCTTATGTTGCCAGCCAATCCTTTGATGCGGACCGCGCGGCACAACTTGCGCTGAATTGGGATGTATCAGCTGAGGTTCGCACAGGTATTTTACGGCTTCAGATTTTGAAGGATGGTCAACCAATTTCACCTGATATCCGGTCTGTAATCTTTGGCATGGCGACGTCAGTTGCGGCTGATCAGTTTCCTGAACTACGCTTCGACGGTACTGCTTTTGTCGCACCCGTCGATGCACCGGCAGGCAATTGGAACTTGCGGGTCATTGCAGAGGCAAGCAACGGGACCGTCTTTCGTCAGCGCATTGTCGTTCGGGTTGTTCAGTGACCATTGCAGTGACGACCTCTGCATGTCCGGGCTGTGCTGCAACAGGTTTGGCACAAGATATTGCGGGCCGTGCGATCCCAAAAAAAGGTATTATCCTGTCGCTTCCACACATTCATTGCTCCGGGTGCATCAGAGGCGTCGAACAGACCCTGCTCGCGCTTCCTGAAGTCGTTGCAGCCCGGGTCAATATGACGACCAAGCGCGTTGTTGTTGAGGCAGAGGGGCTTGAGGCAGAAGATATCGTGGCAAAACTTGCGGCTGCTGGGTTCGAGGCACATCCGCTGGATCAAGCCCTTCTGAATGCTGGTGGTCAAGACGACGTTGGCCGTGCCCTGCTGTTAAAATTGTCCGTTGCTGGCTTTGCTATGATGAACGTCATGCTGTTTTCCGTGGCCGTCTGGTCGGGCGCATCACAAGCAACGCAAGTGATGTTCCACTGGCTGTCGGCCGCAATCGCGGTGCCCGCATTGGCATTCTCGGCCCAAGTATTCGTATCGTCCGCCGTTGTCGCCTTAAAGGCCGGTAGATTGAACATGGACGTGCCCATTTCGCTGGCCATTATCTTAGCCGCAGCATTGTCTGTGTTTGAAACATCGCAAGGCAATGAACATGTCTATTTCGATGCTGCCCTTTCGCTGACGTTCTTTTTATTGATCGGTCGCTATCTTGATCACAGAACAAGGTTTGCGGCACGGTCGGCATCGCAAGAACTTAGCGCACTCGAGGTCCCAAGAGCCACCCGTATCGTGGACGGTGCCCGTGAAAATGTGGATGTATCTGACCTGCATGTTGGCGACACGATCGTGGTCGTTGCAGGCATGCGCGCACCGATTGACGGGACCATCTTGAACGGCACATCAGAGGTGGACAGATCACTTATCACTGGCGAAAGCCGTCCCACTATGATGATGCAAGATGATGCGATTGCTGCGGGTGAATTGAACCTAACTGGACCGCTGACCGTCTTGGTTACGGCAGTAGGAGCAGATACAACGCTGCAGCGTATGGCCGCGATGGTTGCAACGGCTGAAAGTGGCCGGAACCGGTATACCGCTTTGGCAGATCGCGCGGCCCAGATATACGCACCAGCCGTACATCTGCTGGCCGCAGTAACATTCATTGGGTGGTATGTGGTTTCGGCTGACGCGGCACTTGCGCTGCGGATCGCAATTTCAGTCCTGATCATCACCTGCCCCTGTGCGCTTGGGCTTGCGGCCCCTGCTGTTATCACAGCGGCCACGGGTCGGCTGTTCCGGCGCGGATTATTGGTCAAAGACAGCACTGCACTAGAACGGTTGGCGGAAATCGACACAGTGGTTTTTGACAAAACTGGCACGCTTACAATTGGGCAAGCCCACCTTGATATGCGTGACCTTGACCCAGACGCGCTGGCAGTGCTCGCAGGGCTTTGCCAAGCGTCACACCATCCGGTGTCGCGGGCCATTGCAGGCGCGCTGCCAGCAGGTATCGCCCCCCCCGTCATGACTGACATTCGCGAGATTGCTGGGTGCGGCGTTGAAGCACTGTACAATGGCCAGATCATCCGGCTTGGTCGTGGTGATTGGGTCGGCGCTGACACAAGCCCTGCATTTCGTATTGGGACTAAAACACCTGTGCCATTGCAGTTTTCTGAGACCTTGAAAGAGGGCGCGGCTGAAACGATCAGGCAACTTAAAGAAGCAGGGTTTTCGCCGCAGATATTTTCCGGTGACACCCAAACGGCGGTTACAAAACTCGCAGCGGAATTAGGTGGTATTCCTGCGCTTGGCAATATGACGCCCGACGACAAATATCGCGCCATTGCAGAGCTTGCGGATCAAGGAAAGCGGGTTCTGATGGTCGGCGATGGTTTGAATGACACAGCGGCCCTGACGCGGGCTTATGCGTCGATTTCACCTGCGGCCGCATTGGATGCATCACGAGCGGCATCTGACATCGTTGTGCTTGGTCAAAGCCTATCTGAAATACCAGAAGCATTGCGCATTTCGCGCAGTGCGCGGCGCCGCATTGTTGAGAATTTTGTCATCGCTGGGGGCTATAACCTCATTGCTGTCCCTATCGCTATTTTGGGCTTCGCATCACCGTTGAGTGCTGCAATCGCGATGTCGGCATCCTCGATCACTGTCCTCGTCAATGCCCTGAGGGTGCGGTGAAGCATGGAAATTCTGTTCATCTTGGTGCCCGTGTCCTTAGCTTTATCGATAGCAGCTCTGCTTACATTTCTATGGACCCTGCGCAGCGCGCAATATGACGACTTAGACGGCGCTGCTTGGCGCATTCTTCTGGATGGGGATACGGACCCAGAAATTCCTGCTACGGATAAAGACGACGGCACGCCACTTGTAAAGCCGTTCAATCAGGATGAAACTAAGGCGGAAAAAGATGATTGATTTCTCATTTGTTATGAAGCCTTTGGTGATCGTCGTCGCGTTGTCTGCCTGCGAGACCGAAACAAACTCCACACGTATCGATGTCACGCGCGGGAAAGAGCTATTTGAAAGCCAATGTGCCGCGTGTCACGGAGCAAATGCCGAAGGTGCTGGGCCTGAATCACTGGGACTTGGTGCGCCACCACCCAGCTTACGGCAGCTTGCAAAGAAGAATAATGGTGTTTTCCCGCGCACCTATGTCTTGGCTATCATCGATGGACGCGAACTGCACAATAACCCATTTGCCGCGATGCCAGTGTTCGGCGCGCAGGACATGGGACCATTGATCCAAGTTGAAACCGGTGGCCTAACAACGCCGATTCCAGCAAACATGCTTGCGCTCGCCGCCTACATCAAAAGCCTTCAAGATTGATTTTCAGTGTGGGCCAGCTAACGTCTCACACTCTTCCAATATCGCGGCGGCATCATCCAGTTTCAGGACCCACGAAAGTGGAACACCCGTTTGTGTCGCAATTCCGTGCACACAGCCCATAATCGCACCAATCAAAATTGCCCGCCCCGCGCTATCACCGCCCGCGAGAATGTTACGCTCTACTGCCTCTTGGTAATTGCTACTATGCTTGAGGATATGGAATATGATCGGCCCCGCGGTTGGTAAATGACATGCACGGCCCATCAAACCTGCATAATCGGTGGAATTATCGTCGACGGTGGACAGCGCTCCCAAAAGGTCCGCTTTAATAGCGTCATCTGCAGACTTTGCCACAGCGGCAAGGGCATCGCTAAGCGGCTCGTTTTGCATAACGCGCGATAAAACATCCGCAAATGCAGCATTATAGGCTGCGGCGATGTCATTAACGTTGGTGACTTGCATGGCGTCTGTAACCATCTGAGACAGGTTTTCTGCTCCCTGATATCGCGCAAGGATCGCTGGCAGGCGTGCAACAGCCGGATTCTGATCGTCGTCGATACCAGACGGGTTTTGTTCATTGGCGATATTGGATAAAGCAGCCCGCGTTGGTCGGTCGATGTAACCGTGATAGGTTCCACCAGCGCCAAAGTGGCCAACAAATGCGGCTTGATAAGCGGCCACGTCAAAACCGCCTGCGTTGGCATTCATTGACTGCACCGCAAGCCGCAGGACTTCGCCGTATTGCGTTAGCATCCCGTTGCGCCGCGCTCCATGCGCAAAGTACCCCATGACGTCTTCGTAATTGGCAGCATCAACGGGAACAAATGCGCAATGTCCATTATGGCTAACTGTAATTGCGGCGATACGCTCTGGGTCATAAATCCAGTGCAGGCCAAGACAGGCGGCATCCGCTATAAGTGCACCAAAAAGCATTTCAGAGGTTTGGGAATAAGACATTCTAGATCCTTTGGGTTTGCCACGCCCCAGTCTCGCGCGCATTGTATCAAACGTAAATGGTTGTCAGAACAAACAAAAGCCCCAGCATTTCTGCCGAGGCTTCTGTGCCGTGATCGGTCGGATTAGCCAACTGGCGCGTTATCATCACGCTTCACTGCGATAATGCTTGAACGGGCAAGCTTGCCTTCCCCGTCAGGGAACGGCGCATCAGGGTGCTGAATGCCAACAAACATCGTGCGGCGATCGGAGGACCACGTCAGACCGGTCACTTCGGACCCAACCGGACCCGTTAGGAACCGCGCAATTTCTCCTGTTATCGGATCACCCGCCAGCATTTGGTTATTCCCCATGCCAGCAAAGTTACCTTCGTTGCTGTCATCACCATCCGTCTGGATCCACAACAAACCAGTGCTGTCGAACATCATCCCATCTGGCGAGTTGAACAGGTTGCCTTCGTTCACATTCGATGACCCTGCATAGGCATCATCATGCACTGTTGGATTGCCCGCCATGACATACAAATCCCACGTAAATGCAGTGGACGCATGATCGTCATTTGCAGGCTGCCAGCGCACGATTTGACCGTATTGATTGGCCTCGCGTGGGTTTGGCCCCGCCAACGGTGTCTCGTCACCACCAGCGTTTGTTTTCAGTCCACGGTTCTTATTGTTGGTCAACGCACAGTAGCATTCAACCGCGATCGGGTTCACCGCAACCCATTCAGGTCGATCCATCGTGGTCGCACCAACCTTTGATCCCGCTTGGCGGGTAAAGATCGCGATTTCAGCGGCAGGCATACCAGTTGCGTCTTCTGTCAACGCAATCCATTCGCCAGTCATATCTTCGTTGAATTTGGCAACGTAAAGTTGGCCATCGTCAAGCAACGTGCTGGTGTCACCACCCGGAGTATACACGCCGTTCGAGACGTATTTATACATGAACTCACCACGTTCATCATCGCCCATATAAACAACAACTTGGCCGTTTGGTGCCAACGTGGCCGCTGCATTCTCGTGCTTGAACCGGCCCAGCGCAGTGTGCTTGACCGGAGTCGATTTCGGGTTCGCAGGGTCAATCTCAACGATATACCCAAACCGGTTCGGCTCGTTTGGTGTTTTGCTGACGTCAAATCGGGCATCAAATTTCTCGTAGGCATAACGCCCTTCAAGACTAACGCCGTAACGCGCATATTCCGCTGGTTTTTCAAACGCCTGATCGGATGAACCAAAGTAGCCGTTAAAATTCTCTTCACAGGTCAGATAAGTGCCCCACGGCGTCTTACCCGCGCCGCAGTTATTCATTGTACCAAGAACCGTGCGACCCGTTGGATCTGCGTCCGTCTTAAGCAAATCATGACCCGCAGCAGGCCCTGCGACTTTCATCGGTGTATTCTGCGTAATCCGGCGGTTCAGATCGCTATCAACAACAATGTCCCACCCGTTTTCACCTTCGGCCACTTCCATCACAGTGACACCCTGAAGGTTTTGCAGCTTTAACGCATCATCCGCGCTTAGAACCATACCATCTACGTTCTGCGGAAGGTTCACTTTGGGGTTCGCATACTCGTGGTTGACGACAATGACCTGACGGTTCCCAATGGCAAAATGTTCCATGCCATCCGTGTTTTCGCCAAACACGCGGTCTGAATACGCAAGGGTACCACCAGTTGCGTGATCCAGATCAGGCGCGTCAGAAAACAGCGGCTGACCCCACTTTGCAACGGGATGCCAGTTGTACCCTTCGGGGACGTGAATAGTTGCATCGGTTGCGATTGGAATTGGATTGAATCCAATACGGCTGGCAGATTGTGCCTGCGCCAATGTGGACGACAATAGGCCAGTGCCCATCACAGCCGCACCAGACCCAAAGGCAATAACGGACCCGAGGAAACCACGGCGGCTCATTGCCTTATCAACAATAGCGTCGAAATCATTGGTGTCATGACGCGGGCTTTGCAGTTCGTCCCATTCGTCCCATGACAGGTGTGAAGTATCGTCTTTCATAATGCTTGCTCCAAGCTTGCGTTTGTGTCTTGGGCAACGGGTAGAGGTTGTTTTGTTCACTTTAATGAAGGTTTTGTAAGATTTTTATGACAACCAGTTCACGCCTTTTGCAACACTAACCTTGGCCGTAGTATACACAAAACAAACGTCAGAACATTAACTTTGGTTAAAATGTATCAAATTCTGGGACAATTCCGAGCCTTGCTAGGAAAGATGGCGCTCCGACCTCACCTGACGTCGGGTCCTCAATAACCATATACGCATCAGCGCCAATACAATCAGGTGCACGGCTTTCACGTTCGGCACGTTCCTGCGCTTGTGATGCCGTAGAATATTGGAACTGCTTGCCAATCTGCAAGCTGCCATGTGCACCCTTTTTTTCAAGATACGTCTGGCAGATATAATGGGTTTTAGGCGCGTTCTCGTCGATATGTGCCATGATGCATTCCTTGATGTTGATTGAGAACAAAATAAGAACATTAGTTGTGTTTGGCAAGGCGTCATATTTAACGAGCCCGATCAAGTTAATCGGGCTCGTGTGTGGATTAAACTGCTCAGGCGACCTCGCGCGACAAAAGCCTTAACCGCGAGAAAAATTCGCCCCTATCCACATAACAGCCGTGCAGGTGCCGGAACCCTGTTGATGGATCAAACGCATCACGTCCATGCAGCACGCGCCGATTGTCGAATGCAACCATCTCGCCCGCCTTCAACTTAAGCGTCAGCCGATATTTCGGATCACGCGTTTTCGCCATATAGGCACGGTAGGCACCGTAATACGCAGGCATAACATCGGCAGGCATATCAAACACCCCAGCCAAATGTGCATTATAGCGGATTTCAATAACGTCACCGTCCGTGCCAAGCGTAATGACAGGGCGATGAACCCGAATATCTACGGTGTCGTCATGAAACCGAAACGGAATGGACACATCGCACAGCAGGCGAAATGCAGCGGGGTCTTCTTGCCGCAGGTCTTCTGCCATCGCAAAACCATCTGCGAACAGCGACCCACCACCTGTGGCCTCATTGGCCAGACAATGCAGAAATTGGTAACCCGGAGGGACCTCTTGGTTCGGCAGATCAGTGTGCAAAGGCAATGCGACCGACGTATAGGCCAGGTTGTTTGGGTCAGGCTTATTAATTACCTCAAAAGTCGTGCCAAAGTTGGTGGTGCGCAGGAAATCAATCCGTTCGGCCAAATCGGTACCTGCATCGGTGCGGTCATCAAGACCTTGGACAATTGTCAAACCAAAGGTGGCTGTGTCTTGCATCCATTTTGTCAGTGCAATGTCACCATCCAAAATCGGAGTAGCCGCGTGCCGTGGGATGTTATCGGCGCCAAGGTCTGCCCGCCACAGCTTTGCCCCCAGATTGCCTGCGTCAAACGCAAGTTGGCCAGGTTTGTGGGCGCTAATTAAGGCAACTGGCATTTGGCTTATATGGCCATCATCATAGGTCAGCGCAGCAAAATCGCCATGAACAGTTGCTGCATTTAAAACAGGCGCATCATCAATCGCAAGCAAATCAAGCATGCGTTCATGTGTGTCGGGATGAAGGCCAGACGGGCAATTATCGCGAAGCCAGATCGTTGGAAATTGCGTGGTAGTGCCGTCAGTCCAAGCCACGACAAGCATGTCGGGACGAACCGTAAGGTGCGTAACAGTCATTGGAAAACCCATTCTTTTGATACGTTGAAAATATGATCGAAACAGATCACGCGGTGGGCGGCGGCCACCACTCTTGTGTCTTGCCATAAGGTGACCCAGCAGCCCGACCTCCAAGCAAGATTTTAGAACACACAGTTTTCATGAGGTAACTGATAGGTTGGTACCGCAGTTACAGCAAGCTTTGAACAGCTTGCCTTTGAACCCAGCGCGGCTATTTGAAACAGATGATTAAAATACAGACCGCTCCCGCATCATGACCGATAAAACCGATGACACGCGATCCGTTCGGGTCCCCTATCGACGGGTGTCTCGGCTTGGACATATGGGTGCCATGGCGCTTGGTGTGGCTGGCAGTATGGCCGTGAACGGTGTGGCGCAAATTGGCAAAGGCCAGCGCCCGTCACTGCGCGACTTGATGCTGACGCCAACCAATATTACCCGTGTCACTGATCAACTGGCTAAATTACGTGGGGCCGCGATGAAAGTTGGGCAATTGGTTTCGATGGATACGGGTGATTTCATGCCACCCGAGCTGGCTCAGATCATGGCGCGGCTGCGTGACGATGCTGACAGCATGCCGCCCGCTCAATTGAAAAAGGTGTTGAATACTGGCTGGCCTGATCACTGGATTCGGTCGTTTAAGTCGTTTGATGTGCGTCCCATCGCGGCCGCATCCATCGGGCAAGTACACCGTGCACAGCTCAAAGATGGGCGCGATTTGGCGATCAAAGTCCAATACCCGGGCATTGTAGACAGCATCGATAGCGACGTCAAAAATGTGGGCGCTTTGGTCAAAATGTCTGGACTGCTTCCAAGAGGGTTCGCGCTTGCGCCCTACCTGAAAGAGGCCAGCCAACAACTGCATGAAGAAACTGATTATGTGGCAGAGGCCGCGCATATGAAACGGTTCCTTGCATTGGTCAAAGACATGCCACAATTTGTCGTGCCACGCGTGCATGACGACTGGAGCACGCCAAACATTTTGGCGATGGACTATGTTGCCGGCATCCCGATTGAAGATGTTGCAACATTTTCGCAGTCCGAGCGCGATCAATTAGCCACGCATCTGATCAACCTGACGCTGGCGGAATTGTTTGCATTTGGGGTTATGCAAACTGACCCGAACTTTGCTAACTACAGGTACCAACCTGACACACAAAAGATTGTCCTGCTTGATTTTGGCGCAACCAAAAACATCTCTGCGCAGGTGGTGGACCAATACCACCAGTTGATCTGCGCAGGCTTGGCGGCCGATGATCTTGCTCTCATAACAACGGCGCAGGACATTGGTTTTCTTAGCGAAGCTACCAGTGCTGCGCATCAAGCGATTATTCTGCGCTGTTTACGACTGGTGTTCGATACTCTGTCCGCCAATGAGCCCATCAGCTTCTCTGACCAAACGGTCGCCAAGCAACTACAATCTGATGGCTTTATTTTAATTGAGGACGGATTTTCGCCACCACCATTACCCATTGAAGTGGTCTTATTGCAGCGCAAATTCGCAGGCATATTCCTGATCTGCGCAAGGCTGTCAGCGACGGTCGATGTGGCGGCTTTGGTGCAGCCTTACATATCCAACCACCAATGACCCAAATCGTTTGGTTCAAGCGTGACCTGCGAGTCAACGACCATGCGCCGCTACTGACCGCCGCGCAAACAGGCGCACCAATCCTGCCGCTTTACATCGTGGAACCCGATTACTGGCAGCAACCGTTCGCGTCACGGCGGCATTGGCATTTCATCCATGACAGTCTTGTTGACCTCAACACCACGTTAACCAATTTGGGTCAACCGCTTGTCATCAAAATCGGTGACGCGTGCGATGTGTTTGAAACCCTTTTGACAGACCACACCGCCAGCGCCATTCATGCATCTGAAGAAACAGGAAATCGCTGGACATTTGACAGGGACATTGCGGTCGAAGCGATGTGTACCGCCAACGACGTAGCGCTGCATGAATACCCAACAAACGGGGTCGTCCGCAGGCTACGCAGCCGAGATGATTGGTCGGCAATTCGCAACGCGCGCATGTCGCAGAAAATCCTGCCCAAGCCCACGGCTATTACTCCGCTGGCTGACTACACGTCCGATGCGTTGCCCGCCAAAGATGATCCAATGTTTGGGACCATCCCCATCGGCAAAGTCCAAAAAGGCGGTCGGGATATAGCCGTCACTGACTTGCGCAGCTTCCTAAACCACCGGTCTCGCGCATATCTTTTGCATATCTCAGCACCCGAATTGTCCGAATATCATTGCTCGCGTTTGTCCGCGCATCTCGCTTGGGGGACGTTATCTGTTCGAGAGGTCGCACATTCAATTGTCAAACGTCGGGGGCAATTGTCGCCGTTAGAAAAGAAATCCTTTGGCCGAAACCTGACCGCTTTTGGTTCCCGGCTTGCATGGCGCTGTCACTTTATTCAAAAAATGGAAGACCAGCCTGAAATCGAGACGCATTGCATGCACCCAGCATTCGAAGGGTTGCGCGTCAACGAGCATAACGAGGCGCATTATCAGGCGTGGGCAACAGGACAAACTGGGTACCCGTTTATTGACGCATGTATGCGCAACCTGATCGCCGACGGGTGGATCACCTTCCGGATGCGGGCGATGTTAGTTAGCTTTGCAAGCTATCAGCTTTGGCTCGATTGGCGCGTCATCGGGCACCATATGGCTCAGCTGTTTACCGACTATGAACCAGGCATTCACTACAGTCAGCTGCAAATGCAATCGGGCGTAACAGGCATCAACACGATGCGCGTCTACAACCCGATCAAACAATCCACGGACCAAGACCCCAACGGGGCGTTCATTCGCAAATGGGTGCCCGAACTAAAAGACCTACCAGATGCATTCATCCATACGCCCTGGATGTGGGAAAAAACGCTGATTGATGACAGTGATTTTCAAATCGGGCAAGACTATCCAAGACCGATCGTGGACCAAGCAGCGTCGGCCAAACTGGCCAAACAAAAAATCACAGACGTCCGCAATGAGCTTGATTTTCGGATTGCCGCAAACGCAGTTTTCCTGAAACTAGGCAGCCGGAAAATGTCCCCAACCAAGCGCAAAAAGACCAAAGTCCAAGACGATGATCAACTCTCGCTTTTCTAATGTGATTGTCAGATCGAGAGTCTTTTCCAGAACGCTGTTTTTGTGTCATAGCGCACTTTCAGCTGCTGAATAAAATCAGCATGTGTCTGGAACGATCCATAATCCGCAATCTCTGCATCCAACGCGACGCAATCCATCAGATGCTCCGCAGCATCGGCATATCGATCGGCTTTTCCGCGTGCCAAGGCATCAGCGATTATCGCGCGAAGCAGCAGCACAGCCGCCAAAGGGTGCCGTCCACGCAGCGCCTCAACCGCGGGGGTTAGACGCCAATAAAGGTTGCCATTGATGTCGCTTGTCCGTGTCTCGACCAAACGAGCAGCAAGGATCAAATCTGGCCATTCGATGAAAAACCCAAGTGCGATGTGAAATTGCGGGAACGTCAAAGCGAACTCTTTTGCGCTATCCTCGACCTCGATATCTGTAAAATCAGGCAGCGGTTTGAGATACCCGCGCAAATGTACCGCACTCAGGGAAAGTTCAAATCGCAACCAACGATGCGATTGCGCATCCTCCACACGGCCCAGTTCTGACAAGCACCTGACAAAGGCTTCATCCCATGCGTCCACCCCTTCGAGCCGCGTATCAAGATCAGCCGCCTCTAGCAGGTTCAGAGCCTCATCGTGGCGGTCTGCATTCATCCAAATCTGCGCTATTTCTGCAGCCACATCAGGCAGCATCAAATCCTGATCGGTGTACTGCGCAATATAGGTTTCGGCGTCACCTTGAGCCACGGCAATGTCTTGCAGCCATGCTTTCACTAGCTGCGTTTTGCGTGCGTTTGGTTGGCTGTCTTCGCCGCGCAATGACCGCAAGAATACCAGCGCCGCGTGATCATCATCGCTACCGGCGTCAGCTTCATCACGGTACGCAATCACAGATCGTTTTAGATGCTCAAGTCCATCGTCGCCCAAAGCGGGCGCTACCAGGTCAATAATACCGTCAAACTCGCCATAAAGGTTGTCTTGCAATGCCGTCCAAACTTGGACTGCCAAGGTTTTGGGGTCTGTCACAGCCAATGGGGCAATATCCGCAAACCGTGCGCAGGCGGCGGCGAATACGGCCGCGACTTCGCCGCGGCTATCATCAACGCGTCCGTAAACTGATGGAGCGATTGCAACAAATTCCCACAACAATTCCAACGCAAGGGTCGGATCATCAACCGCAATCTTATCGCAGATCATATCGACCTGTGTTTGCAGGTCTTTCACAAGTGATTTACGTTTTCGCCATCCTGCGTAGGTTTTCGATTTACGAATGGCGACCAGCCGCTTGCGGACATCATTGCCAAGCTCGGCAGGACCCATTTGAAAGCTAAGTTCAAGGCGCAAACGGCGTTTGATATCTGCACTGCCAGTACTGACCTCAAGCAGAAGTTCAGCCAGTTTATCAGGACCCAGCGCCGTCAGGTTTATCTTGTTGAGTGTTTTTTGAGACATAATCAATTTTCGCATGCCTGCCACGAAATGAACAGACACAGCCGCACGCGTTAAATCGCCACGCGCAATGCGCGCAATTCAAAAAACAAGCATTATGGCCGGATTGCCTTGACGGACTTTTTCAAACTTGCCGCGCATCCCCACTAAAAAATCATTCCGTTCGATACAAATCATTGCGGGTGCATGTGCCCGCTGCGCCTAATCCAGAATGGCGTGCCCACCAGCATCCCCAATCCCACACCCAACAAGGCCAAGTTCAGTCATCGTTGTTGGAAATGCACCGGCCAGCGCCACAACGCCAGCATCTGTCAAATTGGGATTATAGCTTGCGCTGAATAACCGCAAAACGGGGCCATGTTCCATCTGGCCAATTGCATCTGCCAAACTGATGGCGTCCTGCGCAGTCAGTCTTGCATTGCGCAAATGCAATTAAAGATTTCAGTGCCCAACGTGCGCAAAAGATCCGCTGCAGCGTCGCATGGCGATGTGCCGATGGCTTCTAATGCAGTGATCAATTGATCCGTCTCGGTGTTAGCTCGCAAGCAAGGCGTCTTGCACCGCATCGTCCCAACCTAGGTAAAACGCGTCCCCATTTCGGATGATGGGGCGGGCCATGACCTTTGGCTTTGCTGCAATCTGCGCTTCGGCTTCGGAATGTTTAAGCCAGTCATTGAGGGCGCGATAGTCTGGCGATTTGCGGTCAACCAATTGGTCCCCGAACTCTGCAATCAGCGCGTCTATCTCGGCTTCAGTCAGCGGATCTGCACGGATGTCGCGAAAACTGACATCTTTGCCAGCGCCCTCCAGCGTCTTACGAGCCCGCTGGCAAACAGCACAGGTGCTCAATCCATAAATCATCATATCGCTGTCTCTTTTCCTGATTGGTCCTAGTCGTCATATATCATTTTTTAACCGAATACCGAGAGATTAAGTCCATAACTTCACACTTGGATCATAAAATATCGGCACCCAACACGCAGGCCGGTCAAGTAATCGATCCGCTAGGTCCACTAAAACCGGATATCTTGACCAAGCAATCTGCAATCGATGTTTGGGATATTGAAAATTAAGACGTTTTCCGTCTGAATCTCACCAGTTTCGCTTGAGCTTCGCGCCATTTTCCCGCAAAAAGAGTAGGTTATTTTAGGTCTTAAGATCAGGAGTTCGCGTGTCCCTCTTCCTTATCGTTGCTTTACCATTTCTTGGGGCACTGCTGCCCGGCTTAATGAATTCCGCTGGGCGAGCAGCCTGTGCGGGTGTCACATTTATGGTCAGCCTCTTGGCCTTCATCGGACTGTTGACCCATCTACCCGCCGTTATGGCCGGAGAGCTGGTGACTGCGCGTCTGGATTGGATACCGCTGCTTGGGCTGAACGTCACATTGATGCTCGATGGGTTGGGGTTCTTTTTCGCGATGCTGATCCTTGGGATTGGCCTGTTGATCATCGCTTATGCGCGGTTCTATCTGTCACGTGACGATAACATGGGCGAATTTTTCACCTACCTTTTGCTATTCCAAGGCGCGATGGTTGGTATCGTTCTATCTGATAACATCCTGCTTTTGCTTGTATTTTGGGAACTGACATCGCTGTCGTCTTTCCTGTTGATCGGATATTGGAAACATCTGCCCGAAGGGCGCCAAGGCGCGCGCATGGCCCTGACCGTCACGGGCATGGGTGGTTTGGCAATGATCGGCGGGATGCTTTTGCTGGGCCAAATCGTCGGCTCTTATGACCTCAGCGTTATTTTGCAAAACCGCGAGCTGATCCAAGCGTCCCCGATGTATCTACCTGCATTGATCCTGATCCTGCTGGGTTGTTTCACCAAATCCGCGCAATTTCCATTCCATTTCTGGCTGCCGCACGCGATGTCGGCCCCCACGCCTGTGTCTGCATATTTGCATTCGGCAACGATGGTCAAAGCGGGTATTTTCCTGATGGCCCGCATGTGGCCCGTCCTGTCGGGCACCCCTGAATGGTTCATGATCGTCACAACGGCTGGCCTGATCACGATGGTTCTGGGCGCTGTCATCGCGCTGTTCAAACATGATCTGAAGTCGCTGTTGGCATTCTCAACCGTCAGCCACCTTGGCCTGATTACGATGCTTTTGGGTACCGGCACCGCGTTTGGGGCGATGGCCGCGATGTTTCACATCCTAAACCACGCAACATTCAAGGCCGCGCTATTTATGTCTGCGGGCATCATCGATCACGAGACACACACCCGCGACATTCGCCGCCTTGGCGGTTTGCGGCATATCATGCCCATCACTTTTGGGATTGCGGCGCTGGCCGCATTGTCTATGGCTGGCATCCCATTGCTCAACGGATTCCTATCCAAAGAAATGATGCTCGAAGAGGCGAACCATACGGTTCTGTTTGGCATGCCTTTGCTGGTGCCAGTCATGGCAACAATCGGATCGCTTTTCTCAGCGGCTTACTGTTTCCGCTTTATCAGCCACACTTTCCTTGGACCGCAGCGCGACGATTACCCTGCAACGCCGCACGACCCGCCCGCTGGTCTGTGGCTTCCGCCCGCGATCTTGGTCGTGCTTGTTGTGGCGATTGGCGTCGCACCTTTCTTAGCTGAACCGTTCATCAAAGTTGTCACGGCGTCGGTCCTTGGTGACGCTGCTGACCTGCCCAAAGCCCATTTCAAAATCTGGCATGGATTTGTTCCCGCGCTTTATATGTCGATCATCGCAGTTGGCGGTGGCCTACTAATGCTGAGTGTCTTCAAGCCAGCCTTGGGCATCTGGGACAAAGCCCGCCGCCCCGAAGCCAAGCATATCTTTGATGCAATCATAGCAAGCGCTGTGTCATTGTCACGCCGGATCATCGCGCCGCTGCATGACGGTGCCTTTACCCGCTACGCAGCGATTATGGCCGTGACCGTTGTGGCCGTCGGCTATCACGCTTGGGTCACTGGCACTGTGGGCGCACCCACTCGCTCTGTTCAGCCTCCAAATTTCATCCAGATTGCCGGATGGCTGATGCTGGTGGCTGCGACGTGTGGGATGGTCGTATTACACCGCAACCGCCTACTGTCGCTGATCCTCATTGGAATTGTTGGATTGGTTGTTTCGGTCGGTTTCGTCTTCTTTAGCGCGCCCGATCTGGCAATGACCCAGCTAACCGTCGAGGTTGTCACGATCATTTTGCTGCTCCTTGCTCTCAACTTCTTGCCCAACCACACACCTGTGGAAAGCAGCGTTTTACGCCGTTTGCGTGACGGGTCGGTCGCGGTCGTCGCTGGCCTTGGGGCTGCGGCATTGTCGTATCATTACCTGCTGCGCGACACCGTCGCACCGAGCATTTCTGAATTCCACCTCGCCAATTCCTACAAAGGCGGCGGCGGCACAAACGTGGTCAACGTAATCCTTGTCGATTTTCGTGGGTTTGACACCTATGGCGAAATTATCGTTTTGGGCATCGCAGCATTGTTAATCTATGCACTGACCGAAACATTGCTCGACGGGCCAGTACGGGCGCGCCTGCTGAACCGGAAACCTGATCAGCCACGCGCAGGTGGTATGCATCCGATGATGATGGTTGTGATGACCCGCGTGATCATGCCTGTGGTGCTCATGGTCGGGTTCTACATCTTCTGGCGCGGCCATAATGACCCCGGTGGCGGTTTCATCGCAGGTCTTGTCGTGTCGATTGCGGTGGTCATGCAATATATGGCGAGCGGATTTAGTTGGACGTCAGCCCGCGTGCGATACCCGTATCACGGTGTAATTGGCGCTGGCGTTTTGATCGCTGGACTGACCGGTATTGGATCGTGGTTCTTTGGCAAACCGTTCCTGACGTCTGACTTTGCTTACGTGCGCATTCCGCCATTTGAAAAGTTTGAGCTTGCCACTGCGGCCCTGTTTGATCTTGGGGTATTTCTTTCGGTTGTGGGCGCAGTAATGCTGTCGCTCGAGAGCTTTTCGCGCCTCGCACGCCGCGCCCACGTCACCGACAGTGATCAACCGATGGACATCGACCCATCGCGCGACACCCCGAAAGCGGAGGGCTAGACCATGGAAATACTTGTTGCATCAGCCATTGGTGTTTTGACCGCTGGGGGCCTGTATTTGGTCCTACGCTTGCGGACCTTCCCCGTAATCATGGGCATTTCACTTTTGACCTATGCGGTAAACGTGTTCTTGTTTGCGTCTGGCCGCCTGACCGTCGGCGCGCCCCCAATCATAAGCGACGCCACCACATACACCGACCCATTGCCCCAAGCGCTTGTGCTGACGGCCATCGTTATCTCATTTGGGATGACAGCCGTTGTCGTGATGATCGCGCTTGGCGCATATCTGGGCGGGGATGACGACCACGTCAATGACCCTGTACCGGAGGACACACCATGACACATTGGTTGATCCTTCCAATCATATTACCAGCGTTTATCGCACCCTTCATCGTTCTTGCCGCGCGCTATCAGATCAGCATCCAACGGGTCATTTCAGTCGCCAGTATCGTGGCCTTAATTGGAATAGGACTTGGACTATCGTGGACCGCATCTGACGGATCGATCTTGCTGTATCAGCTGGGTGATTGGGCCGCGCCGTTTGGTATTGTCCTTGTCGGGGACCGCCTATCAACTCTGATGGTACTGCTAACCGCAGTGCTTGCGCTGTTTGTGCTACTTTATTCTATCGGGTCCAAATGGGACGAAAGAGGGCGGCATTTCCATGCGCTATTTCAGTTCCAGATTATGGGAATCATGGGCGCGTTTCTGACGGGCGACTTATTCAATCTGTTCGTGTTCTTCGAAGTTCTGCTCATCGCGTCTTACGGTCTGATGATCCACGCAGGTGGCACCGTGCGCCTGCGCGCTGGTGTGCAATATGTGCTGTTCAACCTGCTGGGTTCCACGCTGTTCTTGTTTGCGCTTGGTGCGATCTATGCGGAAACGGGCACGCTCAACATGGCCGATTTGGCGCTGCGTGTGCAGCTGATTGACGAGGGGGCCACCGTCGGTATCCGCGTCGCGGCCGTCCTGCTGCTCATGGTGTTCGCAATCAAAGCCGCCGTGGTGCCATTACACTTCTGGCTTCCGTCCAGCTACGCCGAGGCCCCTGCCCCCGTCGCTGCATTATTTGCGATCATGACCAAGGTCGGCGCATATGCGATCATCCGCGTTTACACGATGATCTTTCCACCCGATCTGGCAGCAACGGCTGGCCTGCACGGCTTGTGGTTATTGCCTGCCGCATTGGTGTCTTTATCCATCGGCATGATTGGTATTTTGGCGGCCCGTACCCTTGACCGTTTGGTTGCATTTGCGGTGATCGGATCGATGGGCATGGTGATGGTATCCATCGCATTGTTCACGCCCGAGGGTATCAGTGCCGCACTTTATTACATCATACATTCCACTTTGGCGGCTGGCGCATTGTTCCTGATTTCTGATCTGGTGCGGGCTGGCCGGGCAAATCTGGACCTCACTGCGCAGGCCCCTATTGCTGGGTCCACGCTGACCGCTGCGATGTTCTTTATAGCCGCGATTGCGATGGCTGGTCTGCCGCCGCTGTCAGGGTTCGTCGGTAAGTTGTTGATCCTTGATGCCGCGTTTGACACAGCGCAGATGGCTTGGATCTGGGCGATTGTGCTTGGTGCAAGTTTGATCAGCGTCGTGGGTTTTGCGCGCGCTGGTAGCATCCTGTTTTGGAAAGCCAAAAGCATCGACGCGCCAGAAGATGCACCCATCGCCGAACCTCCATCCGGGCTGTCATACGTGGCAATTGGTGGCTTGCTTACACTGCTCGTGGCGCACACCGTATTCGCAGGGCCCGCAACGACCTATACGACAGCAATTGCCAAACAATTGTTCACACCGGATGCCTATATGACGACGGTTTTGACGACCAAAGGCAAGATGTCGGACGCCAAAGCAGAGGAGGATCATTAAGATGCGTAAATTCTATCATTGGCTTTTACCGCACCCTGCATTGACGATCCTTTTGGCCGTCGTTTGGACGTTGCTTCAAAACGACGTGTCTGCAGGCATGGTCGTGTTTGGGATCATCCTTGGAATCATCATTCCAGTTATGACCGCCCGCTGGTGGCCTGACAGACCGAACGGCCTACGGGTTGGCAAGATGATGACATACGTCGCCTTGGTCATGTGGGATATCGTTGTGGCCAACGTCGAAGTCGCATGGATTGTGCTGACCAAGCGCAACGCAGACATGCGCCCAAATTGGGTTGTCATTCCGCTTGACCTGTATAGTCCCGAGGCGATTACGATCCTTGCTGGCACCATTACACTGACACCCGGTACTGTCTCGGCTGACCTTTCTGACGAGGGACACAGCCTATTGGTGCACGCACTGGACGCAGATGACCCAGACGCCGTGCGCGATGAAATCAAAAACCGCTACGAGCGGCGATTGAAGGAGATCTTTGAATGACCTTAGCCACACAAATTATGGACTGGGCGCTGATTATATCATTTGTGATGGTCGCTGCATCCCAGATTATGGCAATAATCCGGTTGTGGATCGGACCAAGCACGGGCGACCGGATCCTTGCGCTTGATACTATGTTTATCAACGCAATCGGATTTATTGTTTTGATCGGTATTTACCAAGGCACGCAGATTTATTTCGAGGCCGCGCTGATCATCGCTATGCTGGGTTTCGTATCCACCGTGGCCTATGCGCGGTTCGTCCTACGTGGAGATATCATCGAATGACCTTCCAGATTATTGCCACTTTTACCATCACGATATCGCTGCTGATCGGTACGATATTCACGCTTGTTGCGGGCGTAGGGCTGATCAAACTGGACACATCAATGTCGCGGCTTCACGCCCCAACCAAGGCAGGCACCGTCGGTATCGGCGCGTTCCTATTTGCATCGATGATCCACGCTTGGACATTTTCACAAGGATCATTCCACGAGCTTTTAATCATGGGGTTCTTGTTTGTGACAGCACCCGTTTCAGCCAATTTCATGGCCAAGGTGAACATCCACCGTGGTGCCTGCGACCCACTACCGGCGCCAACAAACGACGATACATGGTCGACGCTGAACGTCCCAGAAGAAGACATCGAGATCGCGGAAACTGACGCTTAAAGCAAAAAGAGCACCGATTTTAAGCGGCGCTCTTTTATCATTATTTGACTAAGTTAAGACGCAGCAGCGACTGCACGACCTGTCATCACCTTGACCAAATGCGCGCGGTACTCTGGGCTGCCATGCAGGTCGGCGATCAAGTTATCAGCGCTAACAGTCAGCCCTGCAATCGCATCAGCCGAGAAATCAGCAGACAACGCGGCCTCGGCCTCGGTCCAGCGGTGCACACCTTCGTTTGATGCACCCGTGACAGCAACCCGAACACCGTCTGCAAATTTGGCCACAAACACCCCAACAAGCGCGAACCGCGATGCGGGTTGCACAAACTTTTGATAGTTGGCCTTTTCAGGAACAGGCATTGAAATCGCCGTGACAATCTCGCCCTCTTCCAATGCGGTCGTGAACATCCCCTGGAAATAATCATCAGCCGCAATTTCGCGGCTATTCGTGATGATCGTTGCCCCAGATGCCAACGCCACTGCCGGATAACAAGCAGACGGATCGTTGTTGGCAATGGACCCGCCGATTGTTCCGCGATTGCGGACAGCAGGATCGCCGATTTGGGACGCGAGATCAGCCAACCCCGGATAGGTGCCCGCCGTGTCAGTCGCCACGGTCGCATGTGTTGTCGCCCCACCAATACGCAGGGTGTTGCCGTCATTTGCGATCCCTTGCATGTCGGCAATGCCCGTTAGCGATACCAGCTTGGACGGCGCTGCCAGACGTTGCTTTAGCGTCGGGATCAGGGTTTGCCCACCACCCAACGCCTGCGCGTCTTCATCTTTTAATGCGGCGACTGCGCCTGCTACAGATGTGGGTCGTTCGATGTCAAATGCGTACATTGCCGCTCTCCTTATTGCGCATTGTTCATGGCCGACCACACGCGGTGCGGTGTCATGGGCATGTCAATATGTGTGATATTCTTACCGCCAGATTGCAGGGCGTCGATGACCGCATTCACAACCGTTGGGGGTGATCCGATGGCTCCGGCTTCGCCGCACCCTTTCGCGCCCAATGGGTTGTGTGTGCAGGCGGTACTTTGACTGTGATCCACCACATAGAACGGCAAATCATCGGCGCGCGGCATGGCATAATCCATGTAACTGGCTGACAAAAGCTGACCGTCATCATCATACGTGGTTTGTTCAACCAACGCCTGACCGATCCCTTGCCCCAAACCGCCGTGAACTTGACCCGTGACAATCATCGGGTTCATGACATTGCCGAAATCATCGACTGCGGTCATCCGGTCCACGCGGACCTTGCCCGTTTCAGGGTCCACTTCGACCTCGCAACAATAGGCGCCTGATGGATAGGTAAAGTTGGCGGGATCATAGAACGCTGTTTCCTCTAACCCAGGTTCAATCATGTCGATTGGATAATCGTGAGGGATGTATGCCTTTAACGCAACTTCGCCAAAGCTGACGGATTTGTTCGTACCTTTGACGCTGAATGTACCATCATCAAAGTCGACATCACTCGCTTCTGCCTCAAGCATAAACGCCGCGATTTTCGTGGCTTTCACGATAATCTTTTCCGTCGCACGCACAACCGCAGACCCGCAAACAGCCAAGGATCGTGACCCATAGGTCCCCATCCCAAACGGAATTTTCGAGGTATCGCCATGTACGATATCAATGCTTTGCGCATCAATGCCCAACATATCGGCGACGATTTGTGGGAACACCGTTTCATGGCCTTGGCCGTGGCTGTGTGCGCCGACCATAACCGACAAATTGCCGGTCGCGTTCACACGCACAGTGGCGGCATCGTACAGACCAACACGCGCACCCAAAATACCAACAAGGTTCGACGGCGCGATGCCGCAAGCCTCAACATAGGCGTTCACGCCAAAGCCACGCAGCAGGCCCTTGGATTCAGACGTCGCACGGCGCGCAGCAAAGCCCGCTTTGTCTGACACCTTTTCCATCTGATCCATCAGCGCGTCATAGTTACCGCTGTCGTATTCTAAGCCCGCCGCAGACGCGAATGGGAACTGGTCCGGTTTGATAAAGTTTTGACGGCGCAGTTCAATCGGATCGCGTCCAGTTTCGCGGGCCGCCATGTCGATCACGCGTTCAAGCGAAAACGTGGCCTCTGGCCTGCCAGCGCCGCGATATGCGTCAACGGGGGCCGTGTTCGTGAACACCGCTTTGACGTTCACATAGACCAGCGGGACGGTATAGTTCCCCGCCATCAGTGTGCCGTGCAAGAACGTTGGCGTCGCTGTGGAAAAGTTCGACAGATACGCACCGACGTTGGCATGTGTTTCCGTGCGGAAGGCAAGGAAGTTGCCTTCTTTATCCAACGCCAATTCAATCTTGGTCACGTGATCGCGGCCATGGGCATCAGTTAAAAACGCCTCACTGCGATCAGACGTCCATTTAACAGTGCGGCCCAGCTTTTTCGCAGCAGCCAGCACCAGCGCCTCTTCACCGTAGTGATAGATCTTAGACCCAAAGCCGCCACCCACATCAGGGGCAATCACTGTCAGTTTATTTTCAGGAATGCCCATGACAAACGCAGAAATCAAAAGCCGCGTAAGGTGCGGGTTTTGGCTGGTGGTGTGCAGGGTGTAATCGCCCGTACCTGGGTTATAATCACCAATAGAACAGCGGGGTTCCATCGCGTTTGGCACAAGACGGTTGTTCACCAGCTCTAGTGTCGTGACATGATGCGCACCTTTAATGGCGGCGTCCGTGGCGTCACGGTTATCTTCGATCCAGCCCCAATCGAAACACTGGTTTGTGCCAATTTCATCATGCACATAATTGGTACCAGCCAGCGCGGCTTTCATATCAACGACAGCGGCATGCTCCTCGATGTCAACTTCAAGCACTTCAACCGCATCGCGGCCTTGCTGCACGGTTTCAGCAATCACAGCGGCATAGGCATCGCCAACATGGCGGACCTTACCGTGGGCCAAAACAGGGCGCTTGGGCTCTTTCATCGGTTCGCCATCACGGCTGTTGATCAGCCAACCAGCAGGGTTGCCCCCAACATCGGCAAAATCTTCACCCGTGAAAATAGCAAGCACGCCGGGCATCGCTGCGGCTGCATCTGTGTTGATCGATTTAATCGTACCATTCGCCACGTTCGAGCGGGCAAAGACAGCCGCGCACTCGCCAAATGTTTTGATATCGTCGCTATAACGACCACGACCAGTTAAGAAACGTACATCTTCGCGGCGCACTGTTGCGGCACCAATTCCACCATCTTTAGGCATTGTTATTCCTCCCTAAGGGGCAACTATTTTCTAAAAAACTTAGTTATTCCGCTGCAATCGAAGACACATCTTGGCCAGACGCAGCCATGATCGCCTTAACGATATTGTGGTACCCCGTGCAGCGGCAAATATTGCCTTCCAGATAGATGCGCACCTCGGCCTCGGTCGGCTTGGGGTTTTCTTTCAGCAGGCTTGCCGCTGTCATCACCATACCGGGCGTGCAAAATCCACACTGCAATCCGTGGTGGTCTTGGAATGCTTGTTGGATCACGTTCAGCGATCCATCTGCGTTGGCTTGGCCTTCGATTGTGGACACCTCGGCGCCCTCGGCTTCAACAGCGAACATCGTGCATGATTTCACGGCTTGGCCGTTCACATGGACAACACACGCCCCGCATTGCGATGTGTCACAGCCGATGTGCGTGCCAGTCAATCGCAGGTCGTCGCGCAGAAGCGTCGACAACAACGTACGACCCTCCACGTTCTCGGAAACGGGTTTGCCGTTTACCGTCATGGTAACTGTCGTCATGTTTTCCTCCCTAGAAATTCATAGCTTAGCTTAGCTGTGAAAACCTCCACCGCGCTAATCATTTTTTGTGAATCTCTGGGTCGAGCGGATTTCCAGTGTAAAATCAGAAAATTGATCGTAATTTAACAGACTATGCAGCTGAAAAATGAGTCCGCTCTAGCCGAATCCCGACTGCGCCTTGTTCAAAATCTCGGCCAAGACTGACACCGCAAGGGTTTGTGGATCGCGCGTGGACGGGATCATGCCGATGGGCCCCACGATGCGGTTGCACTGTTCATTGGACACACCTAACGCCTGCAATTCAGCCGTCCGTGCGTCCCCTGCTCGCTTGCTGCCTTGCGCGCCAATATAGAACGCATCGGTCTGCAACAGATCCCGCAACAAAGGTGCCTCCCAATCATGGTCATGAAAGAACAGAACGACAGCAGTGTAGGCATCAGGATTTAAACCAACGGGGCACGCTTGCTTGTGCAGTAAAACAGAGCCCCACACGGTGTCTGCAAAGCCATCCAATGTTTCAGGGTCAGGCGACAACAATATACCCTCATAGCCCAGCGCCTGCGCGAGCAATGCAAAATTCCCAGCTTCTGGCCCTTTTCCAAAAATACAAAATTTGAGCGGCGGCAAGAGGGAAAGAAGGAATACATCGTCCGACATTGCTTGGTTTTCATCCACGGTCGATATTGCGCCATCCCGCTTTGAAATCGCTATCGTGACCCGTTTGCGGTCACGTTTCACACTGGCGATAAGGTCAAGTTCAGCATCGGTCGGTTGCGGGATCAGCAAGATATCAAGGCCACCCCCGCAAGGCAGCTCAATATCCATAAACGGAGATCCACGGCCATAAGTCACAACGACCGGTAGGCCAGTATCACGGACGGTTTGCGCATGGATTGCCAAATCGCTTTCGATACAGCCAGATGACAAACTACCAAGCCGCGACCCGTCATCTGCAAGCACCATCGTCGCACCGACCGACCGGTAAGACGGCCCCTCAGTGCGGATCACCAAGGCCAAGACGCCCCGTATGGTGCCCTCTGCGAGGCAAAATATGGGGCTTTGTGACTTCTTCTGCATGCGCTTGCACCCTCTGGCCTCCTTCGAAACACGAACTAGCGTTTTCAAATAGGAAAATGAAATCTAACGACAACAACACGCTGAATATGGAAACGTTCGTATTAGCAAAAATCCATCTCTGATCTTTCAACTAATGATAAGACAGCGAGTTTCAATATGTTAAGTCGCGTGACGATCACGCTTCTGTCGGGGGCATTTATTTTGGCATTCATGCTTGCTGAAAAAATAAACTCTGCTGTTGCAGCTGCATTGCGGTGCGCGACGCCTCCTTCGACTGCGTGTTCGCGGATAACTGTTTCGAACATTACATTCCATAACTTTGCGATCTCGATCATTTCGTGCTTTGCGATTGTATGAATACCGTCGATCAGGTCTGCGGCCTCGGGCGATGCTTGGGTAATGTCATACCAATTAAGCGGCCCAAGTTGAAAATATGTCTCGAGCTTATCACAAAGTGATGTTTGCTCGCGCCATGCAGACGACACCGCGTCCATCGCATGATCCGCTGCATGACGAAGCGTTGCGCGCAACACCGCCTCTTTGCTTGGATATGCGTTATAAAGCGTCTGACGCGCGACGCCTGCCTCACGCGCAATGTCATTCATTGTCGTCTTGCTGACGCCGTATCGTCCAAAAACAGTTTGCGCCGCTTCGACAAGTTTTTTGTTTCGTTCATCCATGCCTTGGTTTTCGTTCTATTGACTTGTGTTGTCAAACTGTACAAATGTATCTTAATGGTACAATCGTCATGGAGCAAGAGCATGCAGATCACAGTTAACGGCCAAACGCGCGATGTTGATATTGAAGATGACATGCCCCTTCTTTGGGTACTACGAGATGAATTGGGCATTACCGGCGTTAAATACGGTTGCGGTATCGCACAGTGTGGCGCCTGCACCGTGCATATGGATGGGCAGGCGGTCCGCAGCTGTCAGGTTAGTGCCGCCTCAGCGGATGGTGCAGACATTGTGACAATTGAAGGTCTTGGCACCCCAGACGCATTGCACGTTTTGCAAGACGCATGGATCGAGCATCAGGTTGCACAATGTGGGTACTGCCAGTCAGGCCAGATCATGCAGGCGGCCACATTGCTTGATATGAACCCCCAACCAACCGACGATGACATTGATGCCGTGATGAGCGGAAATCTTTGCCGCTGCGGGACGTATCCACGTATACGCGCGGCGATCAAAACTGCCGCTATAAAAATGCAGGAGGCTTGATCATGGGACGCGCACGTACAATCGCAAGACGTTCATTTCTCATTGGATCTGCTGCCATCGTTGGTGGCGTTGCTTTCGGGACCTATCTGGTCAAACGCCCAATTAATAATCCGCTTTTGACGGACCTAAAGGACGGCGAAGCCACGTTTAATGCGTGGGTCAAAATTGACGCAGACACGATCACCCTGATCGGGCCACATGCCGACAAAGGCCAAGGCGTTGTGTCGTCGCAAGCCGCGTTAATAGCCGAAGAGTTGGACCTCGACTTTGGGCAATTTGAGACGAGCTTTGGGATGCCAAGCAACGCGTATTGGAACACTGCCTTCGCAGAAGAAGGTGCGCCATTTATGGCAACTGACGAAGGATTTGTTGCTGAAACTGTACGGTCGGCGATCGGTGGCGTGTTAAAAGTCGTCGGGATGCAGGCCACTGGTGGATCAACATCGATGGCTGACAGTTTTGACAAGTTGCGCCACGCAGGTGCGGTTGCACGCGAAACGCTAAAGCTAGCGGCATCCCAGCAATCTGGCGTGGCTGTTGCCCAGCTTAAGACCAAATCAGGCTCTGTTATCTTGCCTGATGGCGCATCTATCTCTTATCAATCTCTTGCGGCAGCGGCTGCTAATATTGATCCCGTACAAGACGTCACCCTGCGTGATCCAAGCGAATGGCGGTTGATCGGCAAGCCGATGCAACGGCTTGATATCGTGGCAAAATCGACTGGAACGTTACCATTCGGTATTGACCTGTCAGTTGAAGGCATGGTCCATGCTTCAGTGCGCACGAACCCTCGTAAAGGTGGCAAGGTTTTATGCTTTGACGCTTCAACAGCCAAAACGATGCGCGGTGTTTTAAATGTGCTGGAAATCGACGGTGGGGTTGCTGTTGTCGCTGATAATACATGGCGGGCCATTCAAGCGGTGAATGCGATTGAAATTGAATGGGGCGAAGGGCCATATCCCTATGAAATGGGTGCCCATTGGCAGGAACTGATCGACACGTTCACCTCTGATAGGCTTGATAGCAAATGGCGCGATGATGGTGATGTTGATGCCGGACTTGCGGCAGGCAGCGTCATTGAAGCCGAATATCGGTCGCCCTATGTCGCCCACGCACCGTTGGAACCGCTAAACGCGATCATTACGGTTACCGATGCGGGGGCCGTTGTTTGGTCGGGTCATCAAGGGCCAAGACAGGTGCAGAATGCCATTTCTAAGGTCACAGGCCATGCGACCGACCAAGTCACGTTTCACAACCAATACATGGGCGGGAGTTTTGGTCACCGCATCGAAACAAAGCACATCACGCATGCAGCCGAGATTGCCAACCAGATGCGTGGCACGCCGGTCAAATTGACCTACTCACGTGAAGAGGATTTTGCGCAAGACTACACGCGCCAAATCGCGATGGGCCGCGCCAAGGGCACTGTTGCTAACGGCCAAGTCGACACCATCGATATGTCGATCGCTATGCCGTCAGTGCTCGCCTCGCAAAGCAGCCGCGCAGGAATACCTTTTATGGGCCCTGATGCGTCTATCGCGACCGGCGCTTGGAATAATCCTTATGCGATACCGAACTACCGCATGCAGGCGTTCCGCGCCCCAGAGCTTGCACCAACATCGTCTTGGCGAGCGGTTGGTGCAACCGGTGCAGGGTTCATTTTTGACGGCTTCCTAGACGAGCTGATCCACGCAGCTGGCGCTGATCCGATGGCCGAACGCATCCGGTTAATGAACCATGATGCGTCACGGACTGTGCTTGAAACGGTCGCTGAAATGTCATCTTGGGGCAGTCCGCTAAAGCCTAACCAAGGGCGCGGTGTCGCCTTTGTCGAAAGCTTCGGCGTACCTGTCGCAGAGGTCGTTGAAGTGACAGCAACAGATGCAGGCATCAAGATTGATAGGGTTTGGGTCGCCTGCGACGTTGGCACCATCGTTGACCCGATTAACTTTGAAAACAATGTCCAAGGCGGTGTTGTGTTTGGCCTTGGTCATGCCATCAATTCTGAAATTACCTATGCCGACGGCATAGCAGAGCAAACCAATTATCACGCGGCCGAAGGTATGCGCATGTTCCAATGCCCAGAGATTTTTGTGAAAGGGCTAGAAAACGGCCACAAGGTGCGCGGCATTGGTGAACCGCCCGTGCCACCCGCCGCACCCGCACTTGCGAATGCAATTTTTGCAGCGACTGGCGTGCGCCTACGCGAGATGCCATTCAACAAATTCATTGATTTTGTGTGAGGTGCCCGAGATGAAAAGGATGATCACTGCCATTGCGCTTAGCTCTTTCATTGCATGGTCGGGGCAAGCTCTGGCCGAAAACCCAAACGTCGAAATCGCGCCTCCACCAGAGGGGTCAATTACAATTGATGCAGGGCTAGCAGCGTGGGATCGCGCCTATGAGGTCACGTCACATCCGCGGTGCTCAAACTGCCATGTTGGACCCGAAAATCGGCCCATGTGGTCTGGCCCTGCTTACGGAAAAACGCGCCAGCACGGGATGAACATCAACGCTGGTGAAAGCCGGATTGGGGCGGAAACGATCCAATGCAGTACATGTCACGCATACCGCGAGGGGGTGAACGAAATGCCCCATGGCGCGCCGCAAGTCGCGATGAATTGGCGGCTGCCCCCAGTTGAGGCCGAATGGTTCGGCAAATCATCTGATGAAATCTGCAATCAATTGCGCGACCCTGCACGCAATGGTGGACGCACCATGATTGAATTGGCCGAACACCTGAACCACGATTTGATCCTGCATTGGGCCTGGAATCCGGGTGGCGGGCGCGAGCCGGCACCGTACAGCCTTCAAGAACACATCGATGATTTGCTCGAGTGGGGCGTCGCTGGCTTCCCTTGTCGGAACGACTAGTCCAGCAGAACGCTATGTGATGCCTCGATTTAAAATCCGGGGGAAAAGATGCTTACGTACGGGTTGTCAACTTTTCGAGCGTCGCGCACCTGAACAGAAATTTAGAGTTTGATGATCTGAATTTGGTGCGCCAACTATCTGCAAACGGGAATAATCCGATCGTAATGGCGGCACATCCGTCTTGGACATCAACGAACTTAATGCGTCATTCGCAATCTCGGTTATTTGATTTTTAACTCCATAGTCGCGTAGCCCATGCTTATGGGCGCTCCGAAAGTGGAGACATCCAGCGCACGGTCGCATGACACAAAATCCATGCGCCCGCTCTGGGAATTTCAGAGGCCGTGACGGGTGTGACACGTGCGCCACAAGACCCTAATCGGTGTTCACAAAACCAGAAATTTCCATCAGCTCGGCAACAGATCCCATTTCCATTTTCTCAAGGATACGGGCGCGATGATGATCGACCGTTCGGGGGCTGATCTTGAGCTCGCGGCTGATTTCTTTGCTGGCCGTATGCGACGGGTTGGCCATCATGTAGCTTGCGATCTCTTGTTCGCGCGTGGTCAGCCGCCCAAACTTTTCTTGCGCCGCTTTTTGGCTGTTGGCGTGCGTTCTTGCGGCCATGTCTTTTTCAAAAGCAGCCTCGATACAGGCCACCAATGTATTTTGCCGAAACGGCTTTTCCAGAAAATCTGTTGCTCCAGCTTTCATCGCCTGAACGGACTCTAGGACGCCCCCATGACCAGAAATAAATATGATCGGGATCAAGATGCCTTGTTCATTAATCAGTAGCTGAAGCTCTAACCCGTTCAGTTCGGGCATCCCGTAATCCAGCACCAGACATCCAGGCTGTTCGCTGTCATAGGTATCCAAGAAACTTTTTGCACATCCGAACGTTTCAACCGTAAACCCGCGCTTGGACAAGGCACGCGAAAGCGTCAGACGAATTTCGTCATCATCGTCGACCAAGAAAACTTTTGAATGGGTTTTTAACTGCGGCATAAGGCGACGTCTTTGTTGCGATGGAAGGATGAGACTATCATACAGTAGGCAGCGTGAAACAAAAACGTGTCTTTGTCTGAACATCCGCGTCATGCCACAGCCGCCCGCCATGCGATTCAACGATTTTGCGACAAATGGACAACCCTAGCCCCATCCCTTCCGGTTTGCTGGTCTGAAACTGCTTAAACAATATCACATCTTTGGAAACACCGGGGCCGGTATCTTCAACACAAATTTCAAGCCGGTCCGGCTGTTCATCAACCTCGATTTTGATGTTGCGGATTTTTGCATTACTTGACGCGATCGCCTCGATTGCATTGCGCATCAGATTTATCAACACCTGTGCAATCTGAACGCGGTTGCCTTTGACGTTCGGAAAATCGCCAAATGCGTATTCCAGATTGACCGACTGCACCTCTGCCTCGTGCCGCATCAGGCGACAGGTTTGCGAAACAAGCTCGCGCAAATCAAACTCTGACAACTCACCATTATCTTTACTGACGAAACCCCGAAGCGCCCTGATGATGTCACCTCCTTGGTGGGCCTGCTCATCCAATTCCCGTAAAATCCCCAACAGGTCCTGATTTCCATCTGGGTTTTGATTTGCTGTCGAAATCGCCGCGTCAACATTTTGCGTAATTGCCGTCAACGGCTGGCTTAATTCATGCGCCAATCCTGTCGCCATTTGCCCCATCACATTCACCCGTGAAAAATGTGCAAGATCACGATTAAGTTCGTGCACCTTTGCATCAGCGCCACGCCGTTGGGCAATCTCATTGATCAACGTCTTATTTGCCCGGCGAAGCTCTTGGTAGGTCTTAGGAAGTGGCTCGGTCGCTGATACCTCGCCCTGTGACACAAGTGCTGTACGCACAGCAAACGCCCGAACAGGCCGCAATATTAACTCGGCCAACGTCAGCCCGGCAAGCGCTGTCAGGATCGAAATAATTGCCGCAAGCCAGGTATTACGTGCGCGGTTGTCCTTGATCACACCGATGAAATCATCCTCAGGCGCATAAACCGCAATCGTCCATGGCAAATCTATGTCAGTAATTGGCAAAAATAGCCCAAGATATTCGTCATCCTGATACGAAAAATTCGATTGCGACCCCCCAATCAACACATCAGCTTGGTCAATATTCGCAAACGCGGCGCGCGAGATCGGATCATCGATATCAGTGATATTTGCGAAACTAAGCGTCCCGTCTTCATTCTGGACTTTGATCTGATTTGGGTCGGGGTGCGCAAGGACGCTGCCATCTTGGTTCAAGATCAAAGCAGCGCCGTTATCGCCGACACGAAGGTCCGACAAGAACCCCGAGATGTCGGAAATTTCAATGTCGACACCGACAACACCTTGAAGCCCCCCATCTGGGAACACCACAGGGGCGGCGACGGTAATGCCCGGCTGTTGTGATGAAAAGAAAATGTAGGGGTCAGTCCAAATACGCGATCCAAGTGCGCTCGCCTCGATATACCAAGGACGCGTTCGCGCATCGTATGTATCAAGCGGGTCGGTGCTTTGTCCTACAATTGAATAATCTTCTGATCGCCAGATGAAATCGACGCTGCGGCTGCCGTCTTCAATCGTGATAAACTTGGTGCGGTAGGGTCCCGGTCCGTCGCTTTTCATGACATAGACAAAATTGCCTTTTTCATCACCGTAATTGATGCCCGCGATTTGAGGTTCGGTTTGCAAGAGTTGGAAGAAGTAACTTTCCATCGTATCGCGGTCAGTTGTTGATACAAGTCCACTGTTCAAGACACGCTTGGCTTGTTCTGTCGTCTCAGCTGCCGGTTCCAGAAACCGTTTGGTATGATCGACCGCATTTGCTCCCGCGTCTTCCATCAGCCCGCGCGCAAGTTCCAGCATCGCCCGTTCAGATGAAAGATAGGATGTTGAAACAACGACAAAAATTGCCACAAACTGGAGGCCAGCAAGGCTAAGTGCCAGAACAAATCCGAGGGAATATCTCATGCTATCGCGCCGCATTTGGTTGGCCTAAATACCGACGTCGGCCGTAACGCGCACGACTGCCGCATGGAGCTTTTCAACCAACTCTTCCAAGTGGTGGGTCTGAGATGTAAATGGCGGCGCAAGTAACACATGATCCCCATGTTTCCCGTCGATGGTACCGCCCATCGGGTAGCAAATCAAACCTTCGTCAAATGCTGCGGCTTTCAGCTTGGCATGGAATTTATGCGCAGGGTCGATAACCTTTTTGGTTTCGCGGTTTTTTACAAACTCGAGCCCAACAAAAAGCCCCCTACCACGAATGTCCCCAACGATGGAATTTTGCCCAAATGCTTTGTGCAGCATATCAGTCAGTGCTTGGCCCTTGGGCCCGACCTGATCGATTAATCCGGTTTGGGTCAGCTTTGTTACAACCGCAAGCGCCGCCGCACAGGCAACCGGATGCCCGACATAGGTATGCCCATGTTGGAAAAATCCGCTGCCTTCTGCAATCGCATCAAAAATCTTCTTGGTGCATAGCGTCGCGCCAATCGGCTGATACCCAGCACCTAACCCCTTGGCGATAGTGCAAATATCGGGGCTAATTTTGTCATGTTCGCTTGCAAACAATGTGCCGGTTCGACCCATGCCACACATGACTTCGTCAAGGATAAGCAGGACGCCGTATTGGTCGCATATCTGCCGAATTCGCTTGAAATACCCATCAACGGCAGGCACCGCTGCCATCGTCGCACCAACAACCGGTTCTGCGACAAAAGCCATGACCTGATCCGGACCAAGCCGCAGAATTTCTGTTTCCAGCTCGTTGGCCGTGCGTTGTCCGTAGTCAAACGTCGTCTCATCACTCCGCTGGCCGCGGTAGGCATAGCAGGGTCCGATGTGGCTTACATCAATCAAGAGCGGCGCGAACTGTGCGCGGCGCCATTCGTTGCCACCGACAGCCAAAGCACCCAGCGTATTACCGTGATAGCTTTGCTTGCGCGCAATGATCTTTGACCGCTGAGGTTGCCCAATTTCCACGTAGTATTGGCGTGCTAGTTTCAATGCAGCCTCGACCGCCTCTGACCCGCCAGAGACAAAGTAAACCCGATCAATGCCAGCGGGCGCTTGTGCGACCAATAGATCGGCAAGTGCCTCTGCTGGCTCTGAACTGAGAAAGCCAGTGTGCGCAAACGCCATGGAATCAAGTTGGGATTTTATCGCGTTGATGACATCTTGATCACCATGCCCAAGACACGAGACAGCGGCACCGCCGGATCCATCAAGATATGACTTTCCGTTAGCATCAGTCAGGTAAACACCGTTACCAGTGACGCCAACAGGGGGTAAGCTGTTGGAATTTCGCGGAAATACGTGAGACATGTCAGGGGATCCGATTTCTTTACGCTGGATGATCCCATTTTGCCCTCGCGAGTTCTATAGGTAGTTACGCGCATAGACAGGTTGACCACCGTCATTAACCTCCATCCTAGCGTGATGTGCGACGAATCTGGCTTTTTAAATTAAAGCCGCGATCTGAATTTACAGTTTTAAGTGGTTCGGGAGTTGCCATCAGCACGCACATGTAACGGGAGATAATCATGTCACGAAACAAGTTTACGACAGCAGCGGCAGCAATGCTTGCACTGACCATTTCTGCACCAGCAGCAATGGCAGAAGAATTCATTACAATTGGTACCGGTGGCGTCACCGGCGTTTATTACCCAACTGGCGGCGCGATCTGCCGTTTGGTGAACAAGGGCCGTAAAGAGCACGGCATCCGTTGTTCAGTCGAATCCACTGGCGGTTCGGTCTACAACATCAACACAATCCGCGAAGGCGAGCTTGAGTTTGGTGTGGCCCAATCCGATTGGCAGTACCACGCCTATAACGGCACATCAAAGTTCGAAGACGCTGGCCCATTTGAAGATCTGCGCGCTGTGTTCTCTGTTCACCCAGAGCCATTCACAGTTGTTGCCCGTGCAGATTCCGGCATCACAACCTTTGCTGACCTCAAGGGCAAGCGCGTAAACATCGGCAACCCTGGTTCCGGTCAACGCGGCACGATGGACGTTGTTCTTGATGCACTCGGCTGGTCCACAGACGATTTCGCCTTGGCGTCCGAGCTGAAAGCGGCTGAACAGTCTGCTGCACTTTGCGACAACCAGATCGACGCCATGATCTACACTGTTGGCCACCCTTCCGGTTCCATTCAGGAAGCAACAACAGCGTGCGATTCCGTTCTGGTAAGCGTTACTGGTGAAGCCATCGATGGCCTGATCAACGACAATTCATTCTACCGGACAGCGACTGTTCCTGGTGGCATGTACCGCGGTAACGACGAAGACACGACAACATTTGGTGTTGGCGCGACCTTCGTAACGTCTGCTTCTGTCTCAGATGAAGCTGTTTACACTGTTGTTTCTGCAGTCTTCGAGAACATCGAAGATTTCCGCAAGTTGCACCCAGCATTCGCAAACCTTGACCCAATGGAAATGTCTTCCGCAGGTCTTTCTGCTCCATTGCACCCTGGTGCGGCTAAGTACTACCGCGAACAAGGCTGGATTGAATAACCACGCCACTTTTTAAAAAACTTGGGGAGGCGCCATGCGCCTTCCCAGACAAAAAGGTTCCACAAAAACAGGAACCAAACGAACATCCAGGGGGAATTCAAATGACCGATAAAAACACCGAAGGCCGCGCGCTTAGCGAAGAAGAACTACAGGATCTTGTATCCTCTTCCGACGCAGGAGCACGTAATCCCGTTGGTCCCGTTGGCACATTTTTGGCAATAACAGCAATCGTCTGGTCGCTGTTTCAAGTCATCCTTGCCTCGCCATTATCTAATCAATTGCTTCCTGGTTCCGTGATCAATAACTCACGTCAGATCCACCTCGCATTCGCTATTTTCTTGGCCTTCATGGCTTACCCCGCTTTGAAATCGAGCCCCCGTCATTACATTCCCGTTCAGGATTGGATCATGGCGATCGCGGGCGCTTTCATCGCGATGTACGGCTATATTGTTTACGATAAGATCGTGGCCTCTGGCGGTCTTGCGGACGACACGGACAAATGGGTCGCACTTGTCGGGCTTATCTTGTTGTTCGAGGCAGCCCGCCGCGCGCTTGGTCCTGCAATGGCGATCATCGCCACGATATTCTTGCTTTACGTCTTTTACGGATCGTCCCCCATCGTCCCTGACGTGATCCGGTGGAGCGGTGCGTCGCTGAAAAAGGCTATGAGCCATATGTGGATGACATCAGAAGGTGTCTTTGGCATCGCACTTGGTGTGTCCACCAAGTTTGTGTTCCTATTTGTTCTCTTTGGTGCCCTTCTCGATAAAGCGGGCGCTGGTAATTACTTTATCAAAATGGCGTTCGGCGCGCTTGGTCACCTTAAGGGTGGCCCTGCAAAAGCCGCCGTGGTTGGCTCTGCTGCGACTGGTCTGATCTCTGGATCGTCCATCGCGAACGTGGTCACCACGGGTACCTTCACAATCCCACTGATGAAGCGGGTTGGATTTACATCCGAACAAGCGGGCGCTGTCGAAGTTGCGTCATCTGTGAACGGTCAAATTATGCCGCCTGTTATGGGCGCTGCTGCGTTCCTCATGGTGGAATATGTTGGCATCTCATACGTCGAGGTCATCACCCACGCATTCTTGCCAGCCACGATTTCGTACATCGCGCTGGTTTATATTGTTCACCTCGAAGCGGTGAAGCGTAACATGCCTGTCCTTGGCAACCGCGTTGTGTCCATGGGCAAAACGATTGGTGGCATGGCCGCATTCTTTGTTGGGTTTGCCGCACTTTGTTACGGCGTCCAATATCCGATCAGAGCCATCACAGCGATCGTACCGGCATCTGGATTGGTCCTGTCAGCACTCGTGTTCATGACCTACGCTGGGCTTTTGTTCCTTGCGTCCAAAGGTGCCGATCTTGAACCAGATGATCCAAACGCAAAGGAAGTCGAGCTTCCTGTTGTTGCTGAAATCTACAAATCCGGCCTCTACTTCCTTCTGCCTATTATCGTCCTCGTTTACTTTTTGATGATTGAACAGAAATCACCCGGCTTGTCCGCTTTCTGGGCGACATCACTGTTGTTCGTCATTCTGCTGACGCAAAAGCCGCTCAAGGCAATCTTTCGCGGTGAAAATCAATTGGTCGAAAGCTTTAAAGACGGCGTTGCTGACTTACTGCAAGGCTTGGTTGATGGTGCGCGCAACATGATCGGTATCGGCCTTGCGACAGCGACTGCTGGTGTGATCGTCGGCACAGTCACGTTGACAGGTGTTGGTCAGGTTATGGCCGATCTGGTCGAATTCTTGTCAGGTGGTAATCTAATCCTGATGCTTATCATGGTCGGGCTCTTGTCGCTCATCCTTGGGATGGGTCTACCGACAACCGCGAACTACATCGTTGTGTCATCACTGATGGCCGGTGTTGTTGTCGAACTTGGCGCGCAATCTGGTCTGATTGTGCCGCTGATCGCGGTCCACCTGTTTGTGTTCTACTTTGGGATCATGGCTGACGTGACGCCCCCTGTGGGGCTTGCCAGTTTCGCTGCTGCTGCTGTGTCTGGCGGTGATGCGATCAAAACCGGCTTCATCGCATTCTTCTATAGCTTGCGGACTGTTGCCCTGCCTTTCGTCTTTATCTTCAATACAGATTTGCTGCTGATTGATGTGACGTGGATGCAGGGGATATTGGTGTTCATAACCGCAAGCATTGCGATCCTTGTCTTTACGGCGGGCACGATGGGTCACTTCATCACGAAAAGCCGTATCTACGAAAGCATCATGCTTATCTTCATCGCATTCATGTTGTTCCGGCCTGACTTCTTTATGGACCGGATTCAGCCACCATTTGCGGCGGCGGATCCAATTGCTCTGTCTCAGGTCGTCGACGATGCCGCAGCGGGCAGTGAAATCCGGATTGTGGTCGCCGGCCCCGACTTTGACACTGGCGAGATGAAAGAAACCACGCTTGTGCTGCCAATTGGCGAAGAACCAGCAGGCGCACGTATGGAGGCCTTGGGTCTGCTAACATTCGAGGAAGGCACTGATCTTGTTGTCGAAGAACCGATGTTCGGGTCCCAATTCGCCAGTACACTGCAAGACTATGATTTCTACGGCGACGAATATGTGACCGTCACCGCCGTGAACGCCCCTGCAGATCAGCTTCCAAAAGAGTTAATGTTCATCCCTGCCCTGATCTTGCTCAGCATGATCTACTTTCTCCAAAAGGGCCGCGCTTCCAAAGAAGGAGTTCCAGCATGAGCCGTTCAGTCCTATGTGCAATCGACATCAGCAACATCGGTAAAGATGACCAAGTCCTAAAGACTGCCAAGCGATTGGCCGATCTTGACGGCGCACAGTTGGATGTTGTGACGGTTATTCCTGATTTTGGAAAAAGTTTAGTCGCTGGTTTCTTCAATGCCAGCCACCACGAAGAGGCGTTAAAAACTTCTAAGGCAGAATTGAAAAAGCAAATCATCGCGAGCCTTGGAAAAGACGCCGATGAGGACATCCGTCATGTCGTGGCGACAGGTACCGCCTACGAGGAAATTTTGCGGACCGCCAAAGAAACGGGCTGTGGTTTGATTGTGATTGGGGCGCACAAGCCCGACTTTGCCGACTATTTGCTGGGGCCAAACGCAGCGCGCGTTGTACGGCACTCGCAATGCTCAGTACATGTTGTGCGTTAACCAATAAAGCGAACAAAATGACCAAGCCGACTAACGAACGCTATGCGCCAATCCAAGATCATGCATGGCCTGCTGAAATAGCCGACATGCTATCTGGTTTTGCGGGTGGCTTGAACGTTTACCGAACCATGGCGCATCACCCTGCCCTTCTTGCAGCGTGGTCAAACCTGCGCGAACATATCGTTAACCAGACAACGTTAGGGGCACAGCGCAGCGAAGTTGTGATCTTGCGCACTGGCACCCGTCTTAATTCATCTTACGAATGGCATCAGCACATCATCCGCGCCCGCAAATGTGGGATGGATGATGGGCGGATCGCTTCGCTTGGCGGCGCGATCAGTGGCATGTCGCCCGACGACGCAATCATCGCATCAGCTGTGGATGATCTGTTTGCCAACCATAAGATTTCCAGCGGAACAGAGGCAACCTTGCGCGCCCTCGTCGGCACATACGGCGTTCTAGACGTAATCGCGACGGTCGGTTTTTATTCCACGCTAGGCTATATCCTGAACACATTTGACACGCCGCTGGACGAAAACATCGCAGCCGAACTGGTCACCAATCCGCTTGCAACTTAACGAGGCAAGTTCCTAACACGGGCAAGGCGATATATTGCGGCACAACAACGCACCAAAACACCTAATAAATCGAAATTCAAAATTAGGGTAGTGGCAGAGACGAAG
>JBLHXF010000006.1:0-111679 GCA_047629435.1 Yoonia sp.
TCCTTCCAGAAGGCACAGAAATGGTCATGCCAGGCGACAACTTGAAGTTCAACGTTGAGCTGATCGCGCCAATCGCCATGGAAGACGGCCTCCGCTTCGCCATCCGCGAAGGCGGCCGCACTGTTGGCGCTGGTGTTGTGTCCAAGATCGTTAAGTAAAACGTAGGGTGCGCGTTCATGCGCACCTCACGAGATACAAAGAAGGCCGCCCCAGAAATGGAGCGGCCTTTTTTGTTAGGTGAGATGGAAATTAGACACATCCAATATGTTGGTGACATTGCCGAATTGTGCCAAGTGTTGTAAATTTTGGAGCATCGCAAACGGAGATCAAAACATGTTCAAAGGTCTGGTCGATAATTTTACATGGAATAGTCGGTTTGATCAGGCATTCAAATTTGGCCGTGAATATACCTTCGCTTCAATCATGAGCCTGCGGCTGGAAGAAAAAATACTTTACTGGAAGGTTTATGGGCGAAAGTTTCAGAAGACTCCAGAATCTAGCATTGAGCGTGCAGTATTTGAGTTTTGCGAAGAGTTCCGGCGGAGTGAAGGTAATGCTAGGTGGGCCAAGTCTAGGTTAAAAGAAATGGCGGAAATTCTTGAGCGCATGCAGTTTGGAAAGCTGCACGAAGGGCGCTTCGTACAACCCAAGGAGCTTTTTCCCGAAGTTTGGCAAGCGTTACTGAAATATGAAGAGCCGAAGTATGACTTTTCGACACACGATGATTTGGATGATGACGAGGACGAATAGCATTCAGTTCACTTAGATATATGCTGGCGTTAAACTGGTTCCCCTCGCCCAGACAACCGACGGAGTGCCGCCGCGCATTTGCGAGCAAACGCGCCTTGCGCACGCCTTTCAAAAATACAGTGATTTTTGAAAGGTACTAGACACCCCACCCGACTCCCCCTATAGAAACCAAATCTGGAAAGGGTGCGCTTCGCGTGCCCTTATTCCTTTTGACAAAGACGCGACGAGGGGCTCCGATGAGCGGCGCTCCTCCTCTCCGCTCTAGGCCCTAATTTAAGGGTGATGAACATGGCCGCAAAAAGCCAAAACATCCGTATCCGCCTTAAGGCGTTTGATTACCGTGTGCTTGATGCAAGCACTGCGGAAATCGTTTCCACAGCAAAACGTACAGGGGCGTCCGTTCGCGGCCCGATCCCGCTTCCGAATAAAATTGAGAAGTTCACTGTTTTGCGTGGCCCACACGTAGACAAAAAATCCCGCGATCAGTTCGAGATCCGTACGCACAAGCGTCTTCTCGACATCGTTGACCCAACACCACAGACAGTAGACGCGCTGATGAAGCTCGACCTGGCTGCCGGCGTTGACGTCCAGATTTCTGTATAAGGGGTAGAACATTATGCTCCGTACAGGACTTATCGCTAAAAAGCTCGGCATGACCCGGCTTTTCATGGAAGACGGCAAGCAGATTCCTGTGACCGTTCTTGCACTTGAAAACGTACAAGTTGTTGCACAGCGTACTGTTGAGAAGGACGGCTATGTTGCGGTTCAGCTCGGTGCTGGTGCTGCAAAAGTTAAGCGTACATCCCAAGCAATGCGTGGCCACTTTGCCGCGGCTAAGGTTGAACCAAAGCGCAAAGTCGTTGAGTTCCGCGTCACTGAGGACAACATGATCCCGGTCGGCGAAGAGCTTGTGGCAAACCATTACTTTGAGGGCCAGTACGTTGACGTATCCGGCATCTCAATCGGTAAAGGTTTCCAGGGTGCGATGAAGCGTCACAACTTTGGTGGTCTTCGGGCCACGCACGGTGTGTCCGTATCTCACCGTTCGCACGGGTCTACTGGCCAGTGTCAGGATCCAGGCAAGGTTTTCAAAGGCAAGAAGATGGCCGGTCACATGGGTAACGCTCGTGTAACTACACAGAACTTGCAAGTGATCCGCACAGACCTCGACCGTGGTGTTATCATGGTTAAAGGCGCTGTACCGGGCTCCAAAGGCAACTGGGTTACGCTCAAGGATGCGGTTAAGAAACCAACATCCGACAGCACTGTTTACCCAGCAGGTCTTCGGTCCGCTGCAACACCTGTAGCTGATCAAACCGATGCTCCAGTTGAGGGAGGCGAAAACAATGAAGGCTGATGCAATCAAACTTGACGGCAAAGCTGCTGGTTCCATCGATCTCGACGATGCAATCTTCGGTCTTGAAGCGCGTGCAGACATTCTGCACCGCGTCGTTCGTTGGCAGCGTAACAATGCTCAAGCTGGTACACACTCCACGCTTGGTCGTTCGGACGTTAAGTATTCCACTAAGAAGATCTATCGCCAAAAAGGTACAGGTGGCGCACGCCACGGTGCCCGTAGTGCGCCAATCTTCCGTGGTGGTGGTACATACAAAGGTCCAACACCTCGTAGCCACGGCCACGAGCTGACTAAAAAGTTCCGCAAACTGGGCTTGCGCCACGCGCTGTCCGCGAAAGTTGCGGCTGGTGAGCTTGTGATCATCGATAACATCGACATCAAAGACGCAAAGACTTCTGCATTGGCCAAAACGGTCGGCGCATTGGGTTGGAAGCGTGCATTGATCATCGATGGTACCGAAGTGAACGCAGACTTCCTGCGTGCAAGTGCCAACATCGAAACCATTAACGTTCTGCCGTCGCAAGGCGCAAACGTTTATGACATCCTGAAGTCGGACACACTTGTTCTGACCAAAGCTGGTGTCGAAGCACTGGAGGCTCGTTTAGCATGAGCGCGAAAGCTGAACACTACGATGTAATCCGCAAGCCGATCATCACGGAAAAAGCCACAACAGCGTCTGAAAACAACGCCGTGGTTTTTGAAGTGGCAATCGACGCCAACAAACCATCCATCAAGCAGGCTGTAGAAGCCCTGTTCGGTGTTAAGGTTAAGGCTGTGAACACATCCATCACCAAGGGTAAAGTGAAGCGCTTCCGCGGCTCACTCGGTACTCGTAAGGACGTGAAAAAGGCGTATGTTACGCTTGAAGAAGGTAACACCATCGACGTCTCGACTGGTCTGTAATTCAGGTTAGTTAGAATCAAGAAAGCCCCCTTGCAGTGATGCGAGGGGGCTTTTTTTTTGGGAAACATTTCGTTCCCAGAATAAAATGAGGGTCTATAGTTAACCATGAAAACTGACGTGGCCTCCTTTAAACATACCGCTGCAACGCGCACTCTCACATTCATTGTGATGCTTTAGCTGATATTGGGAGGCGCGTCGGTGTTTTCCATGATAGCGAGAGTATCTTATCTTCCCTCGCCAGATTGGCTTGAAAAGTCGCGGCAAATTGCGAGTATTGTAGGCATAATCACTGCAGTTTTGCTGACTTGTGTGATGATGAAGTTGAATCGCTATCAGCGACCCGAATTGGTTGGCGTTAAGAAAAACCTAGTCTTCGGTTTTGGATTGCTTTTGCTCTCGGGTATGGGAAGTAGCGCAATTACGTCAGGAGGTCCGTTGTTTTGGGCATTGCTGCACGGCGTTGAAACTGAATTTGCTTACACAGTTGCTAAACCTGATGGTGGTTCTCGGCGATACTGCCGCAATTCTGTGGAGCTAGATGGGATGCCATCAATGGATGATCTTTGCTGGGTTAGCGAAAATTTTCGTGAATCTCTTGCTGTCGGCGACCGGATTATTGTGAGTGGAACGGGAACATCATTTGGCCTATTTGTGCGATCAGTTCGTAAGGTTGAGTAAGTGCCCGTGAGTGGCGTTGTCTACGCTAATGATATGCCGACAGAGCCATCAAAGAGCTTTCGTTAGAGTTTGGTGAGATGATTCCACCCACTCCCCACTTGCCACCCAACCCCCTCCCAGCTATACGCCACCAATCGCACAGCCTCGGATTCGTCCGGGGCTGCGCTTTTTGACCAAGGGCACCTACGGGGGCCTATAACATCAGGTTCCTTTTTAGGGACCGCCAAGCAAACGGAAGAAGCTAATCATGGCACTAAAGTCGTATAAGCCGACGACGCCAGGCCAGCGCGGGCTGGTGCTGATTGACCGTTCGGAGCTTTGGAAAGGACGCCCACTGAAGGCCCTCACTGAGGGACTTTCAAAATCGGGCGGCCGGAACAACACCGGACGGATCACAATGCGTCGCATTGGTGGGGGTGCTAAGCGCCTTTACCGTATCGTAGACTTCAAGCGGAACAAGCTGGATCAACCAGCAACTGTGACCCGCATTGAATACGACCCGAACCGGACAGCATTCATTGCATTGATCCAGTACGAAGATGGCGTTCAGAACTACATTCTGGCCCCACAGCGTCTGAGCATCGGTGACAAAGTTGTTGCATCTGCCAAGGCTGATATTAAGCCCGGCAACGCAATGCCTTTCTCTGGCATGCCAATCGGTACAATTATCCACAACATCGAAATGAAGCCAGGCAAAGGCGGCCAGATCGCTCGTGCTGCTGGTACCTACGCTCAGTTCGTTGGTCGTGATGGTGGATACGCTCAGATTCGTTTGTCTTCGGGCGAACTGCGTCTGGTCCGTCAGGAATGCATGGCCACCGTTGGTGCCGTGTCTAACCCTGACAACTCGAACCAGAACTTGGGTAAAGCCGGTCGTAACCGCCACAAGGGCATCCGTCCTTCTGTGCGTGGTGTCGCGATGAACCCGGTCGATCACCCACATGGTGGTGGTGAAGGCCGGACATCCGGTGGTCGTCACCCGGTTACCCCTTGGGGTAAGCCGACCAAAGGTGCACGTACCCGTAACAAGAACAAAGCATCGCAGCGCCTTATCGTGCGTTCGCGTCATGCCAAAAAGAAGGGTCGTTAAGAATGGCTCGTTCCGTATGGAAAGGCCCTTTTGTGGACGCGTACGTCCTCAAGAAGGCCGAAGCGTCCCGCGAAAGCGGCCGCAAAGAAGTGATCAAGATTTGGTCGCGTCGGTCTACTATTTTGCCTCAGTTCGTTGGTCTCACCTTTGGTGTGTACAACGGCCGGAAGCATATCCCTGTTAACGTGTCTGAAGACATGATCGGTCAAAAGTTCGGTGAATATTCACCAACACGGACTTACCACGGTCACGCTGCAGACAAAAAAGCGAAGCGGAAATAAGCCATGAGCAAGGATAACAATCCCCGCCGCGTGGCCGACAACGAAGCACGTGCAAAACTGCGCATGCTCCGCACTTCGCCACAGAAACTTAACCTGGTTGCCGCATTGATCCGTGGCAAGAAAGTCGAAAAGGCCCTCACGGACCTGACTTTCTCTAAAAAGCGGATCTCGGATGACGTGAAGAAGTGTCTTCAGTCTGCCATCGCGAATGCTGAAAACAACCACAACCTCGACGTTGATGAACTCGTTGTTGCCGAAGCATATTGCGGCAAGAACCTGATCATGAAGCGCGGTCGCCCTCGGGCACGTGGTCGTTTCGGCAAGATCATCAAGCCATTCTCGGAAATCACAATTGTGGTTCGCCAAGTTGAGGAGCAATCAAATGGGTAATAAAGTTAACCCAATCGGTATGCGTCTTCAGGTCAACCGTACCTGGGATAGCCGCTGGTATGCAGACACCAAAGACTATGGCGATCTGCTTCTTGAAGATCTGGCAATGAAAGCCTTCATCAAGAAAGAATGTGTTCAATCCGGCGTCAGCCGCGTGATCATTGAGCGTCCGCACAAAAAGTGCCGCGTCACAATCCACGCTGCTCGTCCTGGTGTGATCATCGGCAAGAAAGGTGCAGACATCGAAGGTCTGCGTTCCAAGCTTGCTAAGTTGACTGCATCCGAACTGCACCTGAACATTGTCGAAGTGCGCAAGCCTGAACTGGACGCAGCCCTCGTTGCTGAATCTATTGGTCAGCAGCTTGAGCGTCGTGTTTCTTTCCGTCGCGCTATGAAGCGTTCGGTACAGAACGCGATGCGCATGGGTGCTCTTGGTATCCGTGTGAACCTCGCAGGCCGTCTTGGTGGCGCAGAAATCGCGCGTACTGAATGGTACCGTGAAGGTCGCGTTCCCTTGCACACACTGCGTGCTGACATCGACTATGCGCTTTATGAGGCTATGACGCCTTATGGGATCATCGGCATCAAGGTCTTCATTTTTAAGGGTGAGATCATGGAGCACGATCCGCAAGCGCACGACCGTAAACATGCTGAGCTGCAAGAGGGCGCTGTCCCTCGCGGCCCACGTCGCTAAGGGAATAGATAAATGCTACAACCAAAGCGTACAAAGCACCGTAAACTGCACAAAGGCCGCATCCGTGGTTTGGCAAAGGGCGGGTCTGACCTGAACTTTGGCGCCTTCGGCCTTAAGGCAATCGAGCCGGAGCGTATTACTGCGCGCCAGATCGAAGCTGCCCGTCGTGCAATGACCCGTCAGATGAAACGTCAGGGTCGTGTCTGGATTCGTATTTTTCCGGACACACCTGTAACCTCTAAGCCCGTCGAAGTGCGTATGGGTAAAGGTAAAGGTTCTATTGATTTCTGGGCGTGCAAGGTAAAACCTGGCCGCGTCTTGTTCGAAATCGACGGCGTTGGTGAAACAGTTGCACGCGAAGCCCTGCGCCTCGCCGCAATGAAGTTGCCGATCAAAACACGTATCGTGGTTCGCGAAGACTGGTAAAATAGTCTTAGTGGCGCGGGATCTCCGCACGGTAGAAATTAAAAGCCTCCGTCGAGAAATCGGCGGGGGCTTTCTTTATGTACTCATGGCTGTCAGTGCCCGTATGGCGGCAACGTTGGCGTTGTTAATGGCCCCCTAGGTGGGTTAACAGGATGCCAACGACGGCCGACCCCTGCGCCTGCGCCTTAGAAAGCCAATAATCTTATGCCTGATCCACACATGAAGCTGGTTTTGGTGACACCTGAAATTCCGTGGAATACGGGAGCAATCGGGCGAACCTGTGTGGCGCTGAATTTGGAGCTTATCCTCATCAAACCCTACGGTTTTTCCCTTGATGAAAAATCAGTGCGGCGGGCAGGTACGGATTACTGGAAACATGTTCATCTCAGCGAATACGACAGCTGGCAGAATTTTCTGGATGTGCGACAGCCACCGCGGGATAACCTGTATTTTTTTGAAGAAAATGGCGAACAGAGTTTTTACGAACCGGACTATCAACCCGATGCGTATTTGGTTTTCGGATGTGAATCCAAAGGTCTGCCAATAGCGATCCTAGATGGCCTTGAAGATCGCATATTCAATTTACCGATGCGCAATCCACTTGTGCGATCACTGAACTTAGCAAACGTAGCCACGGCTGTTATTTACCAGGCTATGCGTCCTTATCTGGGCGGGTGAAAGCGGTCGTAGACAGCGCCTGCCATAACAGCTGTCCAAAGGTTTCCACTTCCCCGTTCCGCCGTTAAGATCGCACCAGCAGACCGAATCCCCATAGACATAGCAAGGCGCCCCACATGAAAAACGTCATCAAGCCAAGCACCGACGACGATCTCATCCAGCAGTTCCTCAACAAAGGCGGCAAGGTCACCAAAGGTAAGACAAAACCGATGCCTGACGATCTTGGCCTGTCTAACAACGTCTGGGGCAACAAACTGACCCGCGAAGAAAAAGCCGCGAAAAAGGCTGACGAAAAGAAATAGGCTGTGGACGCTGTCAAGCCGCTTTTCAGATTTGCGTGCGTTGCACTATATTTAGTGGTGATGTTCGCTGCGATCACTTTGGTGGTGGCGTATTCGAGATACTTTGCCTGTCTGATTGACCGATGTTACCGGCCAGACATGTCAATTGGCATTTGGTCTTTTTACTTTGGCAACATTTCTAGCGTTTTTGCGGGTTTGGCCTTGGTGTCTGTGCTTATTTGGCCTGCGAATTTTTTCAATATTCTAGCGGGGCTCAACGTCACATTATTTGTGGTGCTGACGTCAATTTTTTGGCACCCAAGCCACGAGGCGCATTATCTGTTTGCACTTGTCTTTGTCGCCTTAACTGCAAACGCGGCAATCTTGATTGCCCGTCGCATCAAGATTATCTGATAGATGGCGTAATCAGCCCCAGCTATAGTTGAATGACACACTGACACGTTCGTCTTCGGCATTGTTCATCGGGACTTCGTGGCGCAGCCAGCTTTCCCATAGCAACACATCACCTACCTCTGGTTTGACATAGACGAACTGTCGCAACCCCTCTGGCGCGTCCTTGTTGCGGCCAGGTGAGGCCATCATCATCGGCAGGCGCGGATCCTCAAATTTGATCGCTGACGTGTCAGATGGCATCGACACATATGTCGTCCCCGAGATCACAGAATGCGGATGGATGTGGCCAGTATGAATGCCGCCCTCTGGCAGAATGTTGATCCAGATGTCCTCAAGCTTTAGCGCCTTATTACCCAGATCAAAATGCAGATCGCGGGCAAAGGCGGCGACATGCGCGTCCAGCGCCTTCACCACATCGGCAAAGATCGGGAACCGCCAAGGCAGATCGGACAGCGACGCATAGGACGTATACCCGGGAAACCCGTTGTCCTCGCACCAATCCTGTCCGGCCTCGTCATCTTGGGCGATGACAAAACAAGACTGCTTCAATTCGGCAGTGTCCACCTTGCCATGATCAGACAAAGCGGCGCGGTATAGCGGGGTCATAAAGAGCGATTTGATATCAGACATGATTAACCCATAGCCCATGTTTGCGGTTTTTAGCCATCCCCGAAGTGCTCAACACCGTCATAAGTCGTGCGCAGTTGCGTGGCTGTAGTGTCCATCATCTGCGCATGAAACGCAAAGCGATCGGCCATCCCTGCCTTGTCATCGCTAAACGCAAATTCAGCCAAATCGGCATCCAGCCGTTCCCGCGCCATCCATTGCACATGCCGCGCATATTCACTGGCGGCGATATGCGGCGGGTCGACTTGAACAAGTTGGTCATACCTTGAAAAATCGGGGAACCGAATATCTTGGGGCATATAACCATTCATCATCGCGATCCGTTTGCCCGGCGCTGACAGCCCCTTTGCACGGTGAACGACCATAATGCCTTGCTGCAAAATGGCATCGCCGGGCTCGGGTATGGCGGGGGACGCCACCTTGGTTTCGTCCAGCGGGTTGCCAGCCTTACGGTTCGCAAGGAAATCTTCCTTGGTGCCTTTGTGGTACTGAAGCTCGCCACACTCGACCGATTTTGGATCGGTGACAAACATCACGTAATCAATCCGCAGCGTATCGACGTGCCATTTATCAATATTCTCGCCTGTTACCACCGGGTTATAGTTGAGGTGACCCAATTGATGCGGAATTGTGTGCGGCAGAATGGGGATGCCGCAAATCTTGGACAGGGCGGTCGTGACTTCAGGACACAGACAAAGGTCGTGCAAAAACTATGATAGGTACGCACCACCACGGACATTGCGCGCGATACGGGCGTTGCTGGTGTGGAACTCTTCCAACATCGCCGCAACCTCAAGCAACGCCGCAGCACCTTCGTCTGATAGAATGCGGAAAACGGATGTGGCACCAACTGGAGTAGGGCAGGCAGCAATCTCGGCGTCTGAATATCCAAGGTCAGCAAGTGGATAGATCGTTTCTGGCATTTCAATCTGTAAATGCTTGGCCACATCAAATACGGGCTCGTTTGGCAAAGGTGGAACCCCGTCAGGCATAATCGCAGGGAATGGCAGTTCTTTTGCTAGATATGTTGTCATAATGAGGCTCCCTTTTGCGTGTCTGACCAAAGCGGTTAAAACATAACTTGCAATGGAGGAACGGCAAGAACCGTGCTTAAGTACGCGGCGTTTCGCCATCTCTGACGTCTTCACCGCGAACATAAGGCGAGCCTGTTACGAGGCTATGGATTGTTTAAATAAGCAGCAATTTGATCCTTGAGGGCCAGGCGTTGTTTGCGCATATCGGTTAAGTGGTCGTCCGATGTGGGCTCGACGTCTGTTTCAGCACGGTGAACTGCGCGGTTTAGCTCGTGATAGTCGCTGGACAGTTTGGCAAAATGTGCATCAGATGCGTTTAAGTCATGCATTTGCGCGATAGCCTGTGGAAATTCTTGTGCAAGCTCATTGGGGGTATGTGACATTCGGTTTCCTTCTTCAGATTAGGATTTGCGTGTTTTTGGGTGAAGTGATGACGCCAAAATGTGATCGGCATTTTGAACCACATGGTTTGCATGCAGCACGACCTTGGGATCAGGCGCAGTGGCAACGTCAGGATCTTTGTCGGGGTAATCAAGGTGGAACAAGAAATGACGCATGCAGTTCAATCGCGCCCGTTTTTTGTCATTTGATCGAATGACCGTCCAAGGCGCATCTGCTGTATCGGTATAGAAAAACATGGCTTCCTTTGCTTCTGTATAGTCATCCCAACGATCCACACTGGCCCGATCAACGGGGGACAACTTCCAACGCTTTAGGGGGTCGTTTTCGCGGGACTTAAAGCGGCGCATTTGTTCTTCGCGGGTGACCGAGAACCAGTATTTGAACAGTTTAGTCCCAGAGCGCGTGAGCATCTGTTCAAAGTCGGGAGTTTGGCGCATGAATTCGAGGTACTCAGCGGGTTCGCAAAACCCCATGACGCGTTCCACGCCTGCGCGGTTATACCAAGACCGATCGTAAAGCACGATTTCGCCAGATGTTGGCAGATGCTTTATGTAGCGCTGGAAAAACCATTGCCCGCGCTCTCTGTCACTTGGCTTATTAAGGGCGACGACTCGTGCGGCACGTGGGTTCAAATGCTCTGTGAAGCGTTTGATAGTGCCGCCCTTGCCGGCAGCGTCGCGTCCTTCAAACAAAAGGATGAACTTTTGTTGGGTTTCTTCCACCCAATGCTGGACCTTCAGCAGCTCGACCTGCAATGCAGCCTTTTGTGCCTCATAGTCCTTGCGGCTAATGTTATGGGCGTAAGGGTATTCACCCTGTTCAAACCCAATGATCTGCGCTGCGCGTTCATCCTGAGTGGGAGGAGTTGGCTTTGTTTTGGATGATGTCATGGTGCCCTCTTGTTTGTTGCGTTAAAACTATGCGTCAAACAGACTTGGGTGACATTGATGTAGGTCAAACAAACGATTGATTTCGCCCCCTTGCCACACCCCAATTTCCCACCTATACGACGAACTTCTACTCCATCCACTGGATTCGGGGTCACGCCTTCGTGCGGCCCTCCAGTGTCTGAAACATAAGGAAAATGGCATGAACGCCAATGAACTGCGGGATAAAACACCCGATCAGCTCCGCGAAGAGCTGGTGAACCTGAAAAAAGAATCCTTCAACTTGCGCTTTCAGCAGGCCACTGGTCAGCTTGAAAACACATCCGGCATCCGTAACGCACGTCGTAACGCTGCCAAGGTAAAAACAATTCTGAACGAAAAAGCAGCTTCCGCTGCTTCGGAGGCTTAATCTATGCCTAAGCGCATCCTGACTGGGGTTGTCACAAGCAACCAGAACGAACAAACGATCACTGTATCGGTTGAACGTCGTTATAAGCACCCGTTGCTTCAGAAAACTATTCGTAAGTCCAAGAAGTACCGGGCTCACGACGAAACAAACACATGTAAGGTGGGCGACCAAGTTCGCATCATCGAATGTGCACCACGTTCAAAAACCAAGCGTTGGGAGCTTGTAGCCTCGTAAAGCGGCCGCAATTTTTTAACATTAATCGAAACCCTAGGGGCCCGGTCAGAAATCGGGGGTAGCCCTATAGGTCGGAAGGAAACCAAATGATCCAGATGCAGACCAATCTGGATGTTGCTGACAATAGCGGCGCTCGCCGTGTTCAGTGCATCAAGGTTCTGGGTGGTTCCAAGCGTCGTTATGCGAGTGTCGGTGACATTATCGTAGTATCGGTCAAGGAAGCCATTCCTCGCGGTCGTGTGAAAAAGGGTGACGTGCGTAAAGCCGTCGTCGTTCGCACTGCCAAAGAAGTTCGTCGTGAAGACGGCACAGCAATCCGTTTTGATAAAAACGCTGCTGTGATCCTCAACAACAACAACGAGCCAATGGGTACACGTATCTTTGGACCAGTTGTTCGTGAGTTGCGCGCAAAGAACTTCATGAAAATCATCTCACTTGCTCCGGAGGTGCTGTAAATATGGCTGCTAAACTCCGCAAAGGTGACAAGGTCATCGTGATCGCAGGCAAAGACAAAGGCGTTACCGGCGAGATTAAAACTCTTGATCCAAAAACTGGTAAAGCAATTGTTGACGGCGTTAAGATGGCCGTCCGCCACGTAAAGCAATCCCAGACGACACAAGGTGGCCGCACGCCAAAAGCGATGCCGATCGACTTGTCCAATCTGGCCGTTGTTGATGCAAATGGCAAAGCAACCCGTGTTGGCTTCCGTATGGATGGCGACAACAAGGTTCGTTTTGCGAAAACAACAGGGGATGCGATCTAATGCTTGATACCGCAACATATACCCCACGTTTGAAGGCTGAATACGTTTCCACAATTCGCGCTGCGATGAAGGAAGAATTCTCCTACAAAAACGACATGCAGATCCCGCGTTTGGACAAGATCGTCCTGAACATCGGTTGTGGCGCTGAAGCTGTCCGTGACAGCAAGAAAGCGAAATCCGCACAGGAAGATCTTTCAACAATCGCTGGTCAAAAGGCCATGACGACTATTGCAAAGAAATCCATCGCTGGTTTCCGCGTTCGTGAAGACATGCCCTTGGGCGCGAAGGTTACTCTTCGTGGCGACAAGATGTATGAATTCCTCGACCGTCTGATCACCGTTGCAATGCCACGTATTCGCGATTTTCGCGGCGTATCTGGTAAATCTTTCGATGGTCGTGGCAACTATGCCACGGGCCTCAAGGAGCATCTGGTGTTCCCCGAGATCAACTTCGATAAAATCGATGAGAACTGGGGCATGGACATCGTCATCTGTACCACTGCTGAAACCGACGCTGAAGCAAAGGCACTGTTGAAGAACTTCAACATGCCTTTCAACAGCTAAGCGGTAGGGAGAATTTAGATATGGCTAAGAAATCCATGATCGCACGCGAAGTTAAGCGTGAGAAGCTGGTCAAGAAGTACGCTGTTAAGCGCGCTGCCTTGAAAGCGATTACAAACGACAAAGAGAAGCCAGTAGAAGAGCGCTTCAAAGCAACTTTGGAACTCGCAAAGTTGCCGCGGAACTCTGCTGCTGTGCGTCTGCACAATCGTTGCCAACTCACCGGGCGTCCACACGCTTATTACCGTAAACTCAAGATCAGCCGGATTGCACTGCGGGACCTCGGTTCCAATGGCGAAATTCCTGGCATGGTCAAGTCCAGCTGGTAAGGAGCAGATATTATGAACGATCCTATCGGTGATATGCTGACACGTATCCGTAACAATCAGATGCGCGGCAAATCCACAGTCGAAACACCAGCTTCAAAGCTGCGTGCTTGGGTTTTGGACGTGCTAGTAGATGAAGGTTACATTCGTAGCTACGAAGCAATGACTGGCAAAGATGGCCATCCTGCTCTCGAGATCAGCCTCAAGTATTATGAAGGCACTCCTGTCATTCGCGAAGTGAAACGGGTTTCAAAACCTGGTCGTCGTGTTTACATGGGTCCAAATGACATTCCAGTCGTCCGTCAGGGCCTCGGTGTGTCGATTGTCTCCACCTCCAAAGGTGTGATGTCGGATGCAAACGCACGGGCGGCCAACATTGGCGGCGAAGTGCTCTGCACTGTATTCTAAGGAGCCGATCGTATGTCTAGAATTGGTAAAAAAGTAGTCGAATTGGGCACGGGCGTTTCCGCTTCTGTGTCCGGTCAGACAATCGAAGTGAAGGGCCCTAAAGGGGTTCGGACTTTCAAAGCAACTGACGACGTGACAATCATCGTAGACGGCCAGTCCGTTTCCGTTGAACCACGCGGCAAATCTAAGCGTGCACGCCAGCAATGGGGTATGACCCGCACAATGGTTGCCAACTTGGCAACCGGCGTAACCGAAGGTTTCAAAAAGCAACTTGAAATCAATGGTGTTGGTTATCGTGCGACAATGCAGGGCAACATCCTGAAGTTGGCGCTTGGTTATTCACACGACGTAAACTTCGAGGTTCCGGAAGGCGTGACTGTTACGGCAGTTAAACCAACTGAAATTACTGTAGAAGGTATCGACCAGCAGCTTGTAGGTCAGGTCGCGGCTAATATCCGCGCTTGGCGTAAGCCCGAGCCATATAAAGGCAAGGGTATCAAGTACAAGGACGAGTATATCTTCCGCAAAGAAGGGAAGAAGAAATAATGGCAAACAGCAAAAGAACGTTGTTCCTCAAGCGCCGCATGCGCGTTCGGAACAAGCTGCGCAAAGTAACAGCAAACGCGGGTCGCCCTCGTTTGTCTGTTCATCGCAGCAACAAAAATATCAGCGTCCAGCTGATCGACGATGTGAACGGCGTAACACTAGCCTCCGCATCTTCGCTCGAAAAAGCACTGGGCGTGGTCGGCACGAACAACCTCGAAGCCGCAACCAAAGTGGGCGCTGCAATTGCAGAGCGTGCTAAGGCTGCTGGCGTAGAGCAAGCGTTCTTCGACCGTGGTGGCTTCCTTTTTCATGGTAAAGTTAAGGCCTTGGCCGAAGCTGCACGTGAAGGTGGCCTCAAGATCTAAACGACTTGAAGGCGGCTCCCTGAATTGGGGGCCGCCTCGATGATCAAGGGCCACTCTGGCCACTGTGATCGATATTTAATTGGCGCAAATGCGCACCCGATATAAAGGACGCCATCAATGGCAGAACGTGACAATAATCGCGGCGGCAACCGTCGTAACCGCGAAGAAGCAACTCCGGAATTTGCTGACCGCTTGGTCGCAATCAACCGTGTTTCCAAAACTGTAAAAGGCGGTAAGCGCTTTGGTTTTGCTGCACTCGTCGTTGTTGGCGATGCTAAAGGCCGTGTTGGCTTTGGTAAGGGCAAAGCGAAGGAAGTTCCTGAAGCTATCCGCAAAGCCACTGAGCAAGCTAAGCGCCAGATGATCCGCGTAGCATTGAAAGATGGCCGAACACTGCACCATGATGTCGAAGGACGTCACGGCGCTGGTAAAGTCATTATGCGTACAGCTCCACAGGGTACTGGTATTATTGCTGGTGGTCCAATGCGTGCCGTATTCGAAATGCTCGGCGTTCAGGATGTTGTGTCCAAATCTTTGGGGTCTCAGAACCCTTACAACATGATCCGTGCGACGATGGATGGTCTGACAAAAGAACAGTCACCACGTAACGTCGCTCAGCGTCGCGGTAAGAAAGTTGCAGACATCCTTCGTCGTGAAGATGCGCCTGTAGCAGACGCCGCTCCAGAAGCTGCAGAAGCGTAAGGAACAGATACAATGGCTAAAACAATTGTCGTAAAGCAGGTTGGTTCGCCAATCCGTCGCCCCGCCGACCAGCGTGCAACGCTCATCGGTCTGGGTCTTAACAAAATGAACCGTACACGCGAACTGGAAGATACGCCTTCCGTCCGCGGCATGGTCAACAAGATTTCGCACATGGTCGAGATCATCGAAGAAAAAGGCTAAGTGTTTGATGGGTTGAAACCCATCCTACGCAGTCAGAAACGCCTCGCAGGTAACTGCGGGGCGTTTTGCGTTTGAGAAGTTTCCACTTAGGATTCAAACCGCATGATTTTGCGTTCGTCAGCAACGGCATTTTCTGCACTGTTAGCGGAAGAGAGACTGGCAACGAGCGGGCGTTCCATTTGAGCTCAGTTGCCATAATTTCGCCGTCCCGGTCATCTATCTGAACGGAGTGGAACGCAGAAGGAGTTTTGTTATGCAACAAGTGGCTATAGATAAACCAGCAAAATTTGGACTTTTGGGCTTCCTACTCGGTATCGCAAGCCTCGTCGTTATTCTGATTCAACTTTCTGCGTTTTTTGAACCGCAAGAACAGAGTAGTGGATCTGTCATAGGTGAGATTGCAGCCGATATTAAGCAATCAGCAATGCGTGCACTGTCAGGGGATCCAGCGCCAGAACCCACGCCACCCCCGAAAGATTTTGGCCAGTTCATTACAATTGCGGCGCTTTGCGTTGCTGGGCTCGCAGTGGTGCTTGGCGGCGTAGGATTATATCGCAACGAACCACACCGACTATCATATTTAGCGGTGGGTATAGGCGTGTCGGCGATTGTCATGCAATATGTATTTTGGTTAGCAATTTTATTTTGCAGCGTCGCTTTGCTCATTAGTATTGTCGGAAATTTTGATAGTATTTTTGACTAGGTACAGAAGCTGTCATCTATCAAACAGACCTTCGCCCGCTCACTAGCCATTGAAAATACCTCGTGCCAGTGCGCGCTAGGTTCAGCGCAAGCTAACATATTGCTAGGTTATGCCTTCAATGCGCACACCCTCTTGCCGAAATCCCATTCCCCGTCTATACGCCTCTAGTCCGTACTACTTATGTACCGACTCACATATTGAAACGCCGCGTTTGACCACTCCCGTCGCTGGGGGTCATTTCCGGCAAAAGGAGTAGCGACATGAAGCTGAATCAACTTTCCGACAATCCAGGTGCATCTAAATCCCGCAAGCGCGTTGCGCGTGGTCCGGGCTCTGGCATGGGTAAGACTGCTGGCCGTGGTATCAAAGGTCAGAAGTCACGTTCCGGTGTAGCCATCAAAGGCTTCGAGGGCGGCCAAATGCCTTTGTATCAGCGTTTGCCAAAGCGCGGCTTTAACAAGCCGAACCGCAAGACATTTGCTGTTATCAACCTTGGTTTGATCCAGAAATTCATCGACGCAGGCAAGATCGACGCGAAATCCGACATCACAGAAGAGGCACTGGTTGCTTCCGGCGCATTGCGTCGTGTGAAAGACGGCGTACGCGTTCTGGCCAAAGGTGAATTCACATCCAAAGCGAACATCATTGTACACGGCGCATCCGCTGGTGCAGTTGAAGCTGTTGCAAAAGCTGGCGGTAAAGTGACCGTAACAGCCACACCAAAAGCTGCGGCAGCCGAGTAACGCCTTGTGAGCGGCCCTAGGGTCGCCTACATTCGTTAAAGCATTCCCAAACGCCGCCACGGGGAGACCTGTTGGCGGTGTTTTCATGAAAAGAGAGACGCATGGCATCCGCAGCAGAACAAATGGCATCCAACATGAGCTGGAGCGCTTTCGGTAAAGCCACCGAATTGCGCCAACGTATCCTGTTTACCCTCGGCCTTTTGGTCGTCTACCGCTTGGGGACATATATCCCTGTGCCGGGTATCGATGGGGCCGCGTTGCGGTCATTCATGGAAGAGGCGCAGGCAGGCATTGGCGGCATCTTGTCGATGTTCACTGGTGGCGCGCTATCGCGTATGGGTATCTTTGCCCTTGGTATCATGCCGTATATCTCTGCATCGATCATCATTCAGTTGCTTGGTTCCATGTGGGAACCGCTCAAGAACCTCAAGAAAGAGGGCGAGGCGGGACGCCGCAAGCTGAACCAATATACCCGCTATGGCACGGTCATTCTGGCCACGGCCCAAGCATATGGTCTGGCGCGTAGCCTTGAGGCTGGTGATTTGGTTGCCAACCCCGGTCTTTATTTTCAAGCTGCATGTGTGATCACCATCGTTGGTGGTACCATGTTCCTGATGTGGTTGGGTGAACAGATCACTGCACGCGGTATCGGCAACGGTATCTCGCTGATCATTTTCGTTGGTATCATCGCCGAAGTTCCTGCTGCTGCCGCACAGTTCTTGTCCCAAGGGCGGTCCGGCGCGATCTCTCCTGCGATCATCGTGGGGGTCATATTAATGGTCATCGCGATCCTGACCTTCGTGGTCTTCATGGAACGGTCTTTGCGCAAAATTCACATTCAGTACCCGCGCCAGCAGCGCGGTATGAAAGTCTATGACGGCTCAACCAGTCACCTGCCGATCAAGGTGAACCCAGCCGGCGTTATCCCAGCGATCTTTGCATCCGCATTACTGTTGCTGCCAACGACGATCAGTACATTCTCTGGCGGTTCAACTGGCCCTGTGATGTCTACGATCCTTGCCTACTTTGGCCCCGGTCAACCGCTGTATCTACTTTTCTTTGCAGGCATGATCATCTTCTTCACATATTTTTACACCCGTGAAGTTGCGTTCAAGACTGACGAAGTTGCGGACAACTTGAAGAACCAAAACGGATTTGTACCGGGCATCCGTCCGGGTAAGAAAACAGCCGAGTACCTGGATTACGTTGTCACACGTATCCTTGTTCTTGGGTCCGGCTATCTGGCGCTTGTTGCGCTGTTGCCTGAAATCCTGCGCAGCCAGTTCGCCATTCCATTTTACTTTGGCGGAACGTCGGTCTTGATTATTGTGTCGGTAGGGATGGATACTATTCAACAGATCCAATCTCATCTGCTGGCCCATCAATACGAAGGCCTGATTGAAAAATCGCAACTCCGTGGCAAAGGCCGCGGCGCGAAACGCAAAGGGCCAACTCGTAAATGAATATTATCCTTCTCGGACCGCCAGGCGCGGGCAAAGGCACACAAGCACGTAAGCTCGTGGATGAACGCAACATGGTTCAGCTGTCCACAGGTGACATGCTGCGCGCTGCAAAAAGCTCTGGTACCGAGATGGGCCTCAGGGTCGCTGCCGTTATGGACGCAGGCGAACTTGTGACCGACGAAATCGTTATCGGCCTGATCCGTGAACAGCTTGAACTGGACAATGGCGCATCTGGATATATCTTTGATGGCTTCCCACGCACATTGGCGCAAGCTGACGCACTTGGCGAATTGCTTGTCGGAATGGGTGAAAACCTTGACCACGTGATTGAGATGCAAGTTGACGACGACGCCCTCGTGGCCCGCATCACGGCGCGGTCCACATGTGGATCTTGTGGTGAGGTCTATAACGACAACACCAAGCCGATCCCTGCGGATGAAAAATGCACCAATTGTGGCGCATCCGATTTTCAGCGTCGCGCAGACGACAACGAAGACAGCCTGCGCACCCGTCTGATGGCCTACTACAAACAGACATCACCGCTGGTTGGCTACTACTATGCCAAGGGCGATTTGAAGTCTGTTGATGGTCTGGCCAGCATGGGCGAGGTTGCGGCGTCTATCAATAAAGCACTCAGCTAATGCAGGCTACGACGGTGCGTGTCCCTGAGGGATTACGCGCCGATTTCGACCGCTACGAGGAATTGTTGCGGGCGAGCGATGCTGATTTTAAGCGGCTATTTGCCCGTGGCGTCATTGGCAGCTTGGCGATCATCGTAGTTGGATTTTTGGTGGGACAATTTTGGAGACCCGCCTTCGTTTGGTCAGCCATTGTATTGGCTGGATTTATCTACGAATCAAAAAAGCCCTACGCGCTGCGTTCAACGGAAATTGAGGCCGAGCAAGCGCGCATCATGCTCAAATTCCACAAAGCGGGTTTGCGCATTTGTAATGATCCGAATTTACGAGTCGACGTGATCCTATTGGCTTGAGCCTAATGCTCGCAAACTGGGGTTGACCCTTTTGCGATTCACACCTAAAAGCCACCATCCCTAACGGGAATCAATTTATGTTACGGGGGTCGCACCCCTGACACATAAGACACCTCGATATGACGCGGCCCGACGGTTATTCGTTCGGGCCTCCGTTGTGAAAAAAGGGTCCGGAATAACGGACCCGCAACGAAAAGGAAATACCACCTTGGCACGTATTGCTGGCGTGAACATCCCTACTGGGAAACGTGTTCTGATCGCCCTCACATATATCGCTGGTATCGGTTCGGCTAAAGCAGAAGAAATCTGCGAAGCTATCGGTATCGATCGCGCACGTCGTGTAAACGACCTGTCGGACGCTGAAGTTCTGAAGGTTCGTGAGTACATCGATTCAAACCTTACTGTTGAAGGCGATCTTCGCCGTGAAACACAGATGAACATCAAGCGCCACATGGACCTTGGTAGCTACCGTGGCTTGCGTCACCGTCGCAACCTGCCGGTTCGTGGTCAGCGTACATCAACCAACGCACGTACACGCAAGGGCCCTGCAAAGGCCATTGCTGGTAAGAAGAAATAAGGGAGGGCATCAGATATGGCACGCGATACTAAACGCACCAAGAAGAAGGTCTCCAAGAACATCGCCGCAGGCGTTGCTCACGTGAATTCTTCTTTCAACAACACGAAAATTCTGATTTCCGACGTACAGGGTAACGCGATCGCTTGGTCGTCTGCTGGTACAATGGGCTTTAAGGGCTCACGGAAATCTACACCTTACGCGGCTCAGATGGCTGCGGAAGATGTGGCCAAGAAGGCACAAGATCACGGCGTGAAAACGCTTGAAGTCGAAGTGCAGGGTCCTGGTTCCGGACGTGAGAGCGCATTGCGCGCCCTTGCTGCTGCTGGTTTCAACGTCACGTCTATTCGTGATGTTACGCCAATGGCACACAACGGTTGCCGCCCACCAAAGCGCCGCCGCGTCTAAGACATTACGAAACGCTTTGGGGTCGTGCATCTTTGCACGGCCCCAATACGTCATTTTGAAACCTCGGGCGTTTGCCTTTCGGACATGAAGGCAGACAGGAATGGAGGGACGCATGATCCACAAGAATTGGGCTGAATTGATCAAGCCAACACAGCTTGACGTTAAACCGGGCAATGACCCGATGCGTCAGGCAACAGTGGTTGCAGAACCACTCGAGCGGGGCTTCGGCTTGACGCTGGGCAACGCCCTGCGCCGCATCCTGATGTCGTCACTGCAAGGTGCCGCGATCACTGCCGTTCAAATCGACAATGTTCTGCACGAGTTTTCAAGCGTTTCCGGTGTACGTGAAGACGTTACCGACATCGTCTTGAACCTCAAGGGCGTTGCAATCCGTATGGAAGTCGATGGTCCAAAGCGTCTTAGCGTTCAGGCCAAAGGCCCAGGCGTTGTGACTGCTGCTGATATCTCTGAAACAGCAGGCATCGAAGTTCTCAACAAGGATCACATCATCTGCCACCTCGACGATGGCGCTGATCTGTACATGGAACTTACCGTGAATACCGGTAATGGATATGTTGCTGCGGAAAAGAACAAGCCAGAAGATGCACCAATTGGTATGATCTCAATCGACGCGATTTATTCGCCGGTTAAGAAAGTGTCCTATGACGTGCAACCGACCCGTGAAGGTCAGGTTTTGGACTATGACAAGCTGACCATGAAGGTCGAAACAGACGGCTCCATCACGCCGGACGATGCTGTGGCATATGCTGCACGTATCCTGCAGGACCAACTGTCGATCTTCGTCAACTTCGACGAGCCTGAATCAGCAACGACTGGTGCCGACGACGACGGCCTTGAGTTCAACCCACTTCTGTTGAAGAAAGTGGATGAGCTGGAACTGTCTGTTCGTTCTGCAAACTGCCTCAAGAACGATAACATCGTTTACATTGGCGATTTGATCCAGAAAACCGAAGCAGAAATGCTGCGTACGCCAAACTTTGGCCGAAAGTCTTTGAACGAGATCAAAGAAGTGTTGTCAGGTATGGGTCTGCACCTCGGCATGGACGTTGAGGATTGGCCACCGGACAATATCGAAGATCTGGCTAAAAAGTTCGAAGACCAGTTTTAAGAATTTGGGTGGGCCTTCGGGCCCATCCGCAAATGCCCGCACTGGCGGGGAAAGACGGTGAAAGAAACTTTCACCTGACGGGCAATAATGTCCCACTAACGGAGCAGGCGTCATCGCAGCGCAGGCCCATCATAAAACAAAATGGAGACTTTCTCATGCGTCACGCACGTGGTTACCGCCGCCTCAACCGTACACACGAACACCGTAAAGCGCTGTTCGCGAACATGTCTGGCTCGCTCATCGAGCATGAGCAGATCAAGACAACTTTGCCTAAGGCAAAAGAACTTAAGCGCGTCATCGAAAAGCTGATCACACTTGGTAAGCGCGGCGATTTGCACGCACGCCGTCAAGCCCGTGCACAGCTGAAGCAAGACATGCATTGCGCTAAGCTTTTTGAAATTCTCGGCCCACGTTACGCAGAGCGTCAGGGCGGCTATGTCCGCGTCATGAAAGCTGGCTTTCGTTACGGCGACATGGCGCCAATGGCGATCATCGAATTCGTTGACCGCGACGTAGATGCCAAAGGCTCCGCAGATCGTGCCCGTCTGGAAGAGTTCGTAGACGCCGACGCATAAGTCTAAGACTTATCTCATGAGTTTAAGGGGCCTCGCGGAAACGCGGGGCCTTTTTCGTCCGCCCCTTCCCATAGGGCGCATCCATACATAGGTTTGATCCATGGCCGATCTTTTTGACAGCTCCACCGCATCCGCTCCTGCTGGCCCACGCCCGTTGGCGGACCGTTTGCGTCCGCAGGTATTGGGTGACGTGATTGGCCAAGAACAGGTGCTTGGCCCCGAGGCACCACTTGGCGTGATGTTGGCATCTGGATCGTTGTCGTCATTGATTTTCTGGGGACCACCCGGTGTGGGTAAAACCACCATTGCCCGTCTGCTGGCTAACGAATCCGACCTTCATTTCGTACAGATTAGCGCGATTTTCACGGGCATTCCCGATCTACGCAAAGTATTTGAGGCCGCTAAGATTCGTCGTCAAAACGGCAAAGGCACTTTGCTTTTTGTAGACGAAATCCACCGCTTTAACAAAGCCCAGCAAGATGGCTTTCTTCCCTACATGGAAGACGGCACCATCCTGTTGGTGGGTGCCACAACTGAGAACCCAAGCTTTGAGCTGAACGCTGCGGTGCTATCGCGCTCTCAGGTGCTTATTCTGACACGTCTCGATCTGGCCGACCTTGAACGCCTTGCGCAGCGCGCCGAGCAAGAAATGGATCGTGCGTTGCCACTTGATGGTCATGCCCGCGAAGCCCTGTTGGAAATGGCAGACGGTGACGGACGCGCGCTGCTGAATTTGATCGAGCAAATCATGGCGTGGAAAGTAGACGGCAAGATCGACCGAGAAGGCCTGTCGACCCGCCTGATGAAGCGGGCCGTGAAATACGACAAGTCGGGTGATGAACACTACAACCTGATTAGCGCTTTGCATAAATCCGTGCGCGGCTCTGACCCCGACGCGGCGCTATATTGGTTTGCCCGAATGCTCGCTGGTGGCGAAGATCCAAGGTTCCTTGCCCGTCGGATCACCCGCATGGCTGTCGAAGACATTGGCCTCGCCGACCCGCAGGCGCAATCGGTCTGCCTGCAATCATGGGAAACTTATGAACGGCTAGGATCGCCCGAAGGTGAATTGGCCTTGGCCCAAGCAGTCACTTACCTCGCACTGGCACCAAAATCCAACGCGACCTATGTTGCTTATAAGGCGGCGGTAAACGGAGCGAAACAAACCGGATCAGAACCACCACCGGCCCATATCTTGAATGCGCCGACGTCGTTGATGAAAGAGCAGGGGTTCGGCGCAGGCTATGCCTATGACCACGACGCAGAAGACGGGTTTTCGGGGCAAAACTATTTCCCCGAATCGATGAAGCGACCAGTCTATTACCTACCTGTTGATCGTGGATTTGAACGAGACTTGAAAAAGCGGGTCGATTTCTTTGCGGGACTGCGCGCTAAGCGGTCCAAGAATTGACAAGTCACCCGCATTGGGCCAAGGCAACAATATGATAACACCTGTGATCTCTGTGGCGCTTGGCGGCGCGTTTGGCGCTGTTGCGCGATACCTTGTGGGGCTGGCCGTGGCCTTTCCATTGGGCACGCTTGTCGTCAATGTGCTGGGGTCATTGGCAATCGGGTTCGTCTGGGCGCATTTTACCGAACGTGGTTTACATGGCTGGTTGCCGCTCGTTTTGACCGGTTTTTTAGGTGGGTTTACGACCTTCAGCGCGTTCAGCCTAGATACCATGCGCCTAATTGAAACTGGCCGCATCAATGCGGCATTTATATATGTTGCGGCCTCTGTGCTGCTATCGCTGGGGGCCTGTGCGTTGGGTCTGTGGCTGACCAAAGGATTAAGTTTATGAGCGGAGTTCAGACCCGTCAAATCGGCCCCGACGATGGGGATCAACGGCTGGATCGCTACATGCGCCGCCTGTTTCCACATGTGACCCAAGGGCGCGTTGAAAAGATGTGCCGCAAGGGTGATATTCGCCTTGATGGTGGTCGCGTGAAATCGAATACGCGATTGGAAGTCGGGCAAACAATCCGCATTCCACCGTTGCCGACAGAAGAGCAGGCCGCACAGGCCGCGTCTTTGGCAAAGCACGGCGTGACCAAGGCGGATGCAAAGCTGATCCAATCCTGTGTCATCTATAAAGACGACTATATCATCGCGATCAACAAACCTGCTGGCTTGGCCACGCAAGGTGGGTCCAAAACGACCCGTCACGTCGACGGTATGTCTGAGGCTTTGATGTTCGATTACGATGAAAAGCCACGTTTGGTACATCGCTTGGACAAGGACACGTCTGGTGTTCTTCTGCTCGCCCGCACGCGCATGATGGCCAAGCAATTGACCGAGAATTTAAAGCACCGCGATACCCGTAAAATCTACTGGGCCGCGATCGCTGGTGTGCCGCACCCACGTGCTGCCACGATCAAATATGGTCTGCATAAATCTGGTGGCCACGGCAAGGGCGGCGAAAATGAAAAAATGCGCTGCATTCACCCAAATGAGGTCGCCAAGACCGAAGGCGCTAAGCGCGCCACCACCGATTATGCGGTGATGGATACGATTGGCAGCCGCGCGTCCTGGTGCGCGCTTGTGCCGATCACGGGTCGTACCCACCAGTTGCGTGCGCATATGGCAGAGATTGGTCACCCGATTGTTGGCGACGGCAAATACGGTGGATCGACGCAGGAAAACATGGGCGACGGATGGGGGTCTGGCATGGGCGAAGAGATTGGCCGCAAGATGCACCTGCATGCGCGGTCTTTGCAGATAGAACATCCTGTGACGGGTGCGAAGCTGCATTTCACAGCGCCTTTGCCGGACCACATGCAGGCCACTTGGGATTTTGTCGGGTGGGTCGTGAACCACGCGCCTGTTGATCCGTTCAATATGCCTGATGCCTGATTTGCGGCTGGTGATCTTTGACGTCGACGGCACGCTCGTCGACAGTCAGGCCGAAATTATGGCAGCGATGACACAAGCGTTTGCATCTGAAGGTGTGCCAATGCTTGACCGACCGACCGTGTTGTCGATCGTCGGGCTGTCGCTGGCCGAGGCATTTGCTGTGCTTTGCCCTACTGCTGAATTGGCGCAACAAACCCGCATGGTGCAGGCCTATAAAGACGCGTTCAACGATCTGCGTGGGCTTGATGGCAAGGCAGAGTTGTCACCGATGTTCGACGGCGCGCTCGCGGCGTTGCGAATACTGCACGCACAAGACGATACTTTGCTTGCCGTTGCGACTGGCAAATCGAAACGCGGTTTGGACAAGATGATCGAACGGCACGGGCTTGAGGGGCTATTCGTTAGCCAACAAGTCGCCGATTTTCACCCAAGCAAGCCGAACCCAGCGATGGTCCACGCGGCGCTGTTTGATACCGGCGTCGATGCGGGACGGGCGGTGATGCTGGGCGATACGACATTTGACATGGATATGGGACGTGCGGCTGGTGTCGGCACGATTGGCGTCAGCTGGGGGTACCACGACGCCAGCAGTTTGAACGCTGATATCGTGATCGACAGCTTTGCAGAGTTGCCAGTGGCGATCGACAAACTAACAGGACACAATTGATGAGTATTCTAAAGCAAAAACGGTTTTGGAAACAGGCGACTGTCCATCACCGTGATGATGGATATGGCGTTATGCTCGACGCGCGATCGGTGAACACGCCTAACAAAACGCCGCTGATCGTTCCAACGCGGCCAATGGCCGAGGCGATCGCGGCAGAATGGGATGCCCAGTCCGAAAAGATTGATCCGCTCTCGATGCCTGTAACGCGCAGTGCGAATTCCGCACTTGATAAGGTGTTGTCACAACAGGCCGAAGTGGTCGCGATGCTGGCAGAATATGGCGACAGTGATTTGCTCTGTTACCGCGCGGCTGGTCCGGTTGAATTAATCGCGCAGCAGGTCGCTGCATGGGACAGTATGTTGGATTGGGCGGCTGAAGAATTCGGCAGCAGGTTGTCCGTAGGCGAAGGGGTCATGCATGTGGCTCAAGACCCCGTACTTCTTGCGAATTTGCACAAAGAGGTCGCGTCGTTTGACCATTTCGCGCTTGTTGGCGTGCATGACCTCGTCAGTATTAGCGGATCGTTAATTCTTGCGCTGGCCGTCACGCGCGGTGCGATTCCCGTGGATGATGCATGGGGTAAAAGCCGCGTGGACGAGCATTGGCAGACCTCGCAATGGGGCGAAGATGAAGATGCTAGCGCTAATGAAGAGTTGAAGAAACAGGCGTTTGCACACGCAGAACGCTTTTATCGGTTGTCGCTTACCTAGCGTCACGAAAGATTTCACCTAAAAATAGGTGATTCGGGTCGATTCAACCCCATCATGTGGAAATGCCAGTCTTGACCTTTGGGCCTGACTTCGGACAGTATTTGCCGATTGGGGGGGTAACCCTTCATGACACTCACAAGTCCTTAGGGCAAAAACGATCCGCCTGACAATGTTCAGGCGGAAACTCAGGAAGAGGTAAAAATGAAAAGAACCGTATTTTTCGGCGCACTGACTGTTGCTGGTCTGGCCGCTGGCGTTGCATCTGCTGCAACACTTGACGATGTCAAAGCACGTGGTTCGTTGAACTGTGGTGTAACTACTGGTCTTGTAGGTTTTGCTGCACCGGACGCCAATGGCGTTTGGGAAGGTTTCGACGTTGGCATCTGCCGCGCTGTTGCTGCTGCGATCTTTGGCGATCCGACTGCTGTTGAGTTTGTTCCAACAACTGGTCAGACACGCTTTACTGCGCTTGCATCTGGCGAAATCGACCTGTTGGCACGTAACACAACATGGACATTCTCACGCGATACAGACCTTAAGTTTGAATTCGTCGGCGTGAACTATTACGATGGCCAAGGCTTCTTGGTCCCAAAAGATCTGGGCGTTTCATCCGCTAAAGATCTTGATGGTGCGACTGTCTGCATTCAGACTGGTACAACTACCGAGCTGAACCTTGCTGACTTCTTCCGCGTCAACAACATCTCGTATGAGCCAGTGCCAATTGAAACAAACGCAGAAGGCCAGCAGCAGTACCTTGCAGGCGCTTGCGATGTTTACACAACTGACGCATCCGGTTTGGCTGCGACACGTGCGACATTCGAAGCACCAGCAGACCACGTTCTGCTGCCAGAAATCATCTCCAAAGAGCCACTTGGCCCATTGGTTCGTCATGGTGATTCTGAGTGGGGCGATATCGCTCGTTGGACATTGAACGCACTCGTCACAGCTGAAGAGCTGGGTGTAACATCTGCCAATATCGCAGAGCTTGCTGCTGCACCAACCAACAACCCAGAAGTTAACCGTTTGCTCGGCACTGAAGGCGAATTGGGCGCCATGATCGGTCTTGATGCGAACTGGGCTGCAAACGCGATTGCAGCTGGTGGTAACTACGGCGAATTGTTCGAAAAGAACATCGGCGAAAGCACACCAATCGGTCTTGCACGTGGCCTGAACGCAATGTGGACTGAAGGCGGCCTGATCTATTCGCCACCTTTCCGCTAAACACTTAAAGCAAAGGGCCCGAGCATCGCTCGGGCCCTTTGTGTCTATGCCTATCATAAGATTAAAGAGCATTCCGCACGGGCACCGCTGACACATGTCGCGATAGACCCACTAAAAGCCGGAAGCCGGGGAGATAACAGATGTCGACGTTGACCGACCCACCGAAACCTGCGTTTCGGCTAAGCCAACTTATTTACGATACCCGCTACCGTTCGATCACAATTCAGGTCGTCGCTCTGGTATTGATTGTCGCTGCTTTGTATTGGCTGGCGAATAATACGATTTCAAACCTTGAGGCTTTGGGCAAAGATTTCAACTTTGGTTTTCTAGGTCAGCCAGCTGGTTATGACATTAACCAAAGGTTGATCGAATATAACAACCAAATGTCTCATGGACGAGCCGCGCTTGTTGGTATCATGAACACGCTGCTGGTCGCCTTTCTGGGCTGTATCGCAGCGACGATCATTGGGGTCTTTGTTGGCGTTTTGCGCTTGTCAAAAAACTGGGTCGTAAGCCGTTTGATGGCCGTCTATGTCGAAGGTTTCCGCAACGTTCCGCTCTTGCTTTGGATCATCTTGATTTTTGCGATTATGTCAGAATCGATGCCACAACCGCGCGATTTCCGCGGTGCTGAGCCCGAAGCGACAATGATCTTGGCTGATAGTGTCGCGATCACCAATCGGGGTATCTATATTCCGCGCCTTGGTTTCACAAATTCCCTCAGCGGAAACGAAGCTATCGCGTCCCAAGAGGGGCTTACACCCGTCGCATCTGGCGGTCTTGACTGGCTTTTGATCCTTGCCACATTGGCGATCAGTATTTTTGCAATGCGTTTTTTCTCTAACCGTGCAAATTTGGTTCAGCAATCCACAGGCATCCGGCCAAACACGATGTGGACGAATTTGGCGATCTTCTTTGTTCCCATAGCAATCGTTCTGTTGTTCCTTGGGGCTGTAATTGTCCAGCCTTTCCTGAAGGGCTTTAACTTTACCGAGGGTACGCATCTGCGGAATTCGCTGATTGCACTGTGGTTGGCGCTGTCGCTTTATACTGGCGCGTTTATTGCCGAAATCGTTCGGTCTGGTATTCTTGCGGTCAGCAGTGGTCAATCTGAGGCAGCCTTTGCATTGGGTATGCAGCCAAATAGAACGATGAAGCTGGTGATCTTGCCGCAAGCCATGCGCGTCATTATCCCGCCGCTGATCTCGCAGTTTTTGAACCTAACCAAGAACTCGTCACTGGCGATTGCTGTTGGTTATATGGATGTACGTGCGACGCTGGGTGGTATCTCTATTAGCCAAACAGGGCGCGAACTTGAGGGTATGTTGCTCCTGGGTGGTTTTTACCTTGCGCTGTCGTTGATCATCTCATCTGCAATGAACTTTTATAATACACGCACCAAGCTGGAGGAACGGTAGAATGTCCGATACACACGCAAACACCGTGTCCCAAGTCCGTGACACAATGCTGCCCCAACAGGCACCACCGACCACAGAAACGGGTGCTGTCAAATGGATGCGCGAAAACCTGTTTTCAAGCTGGATGAATGCCATTCTGTCGATCCTGTCGATCTATGTTATTTATTCAATTCTGTCTGGCATTGCGCCTTGGCTGTACCATTCCGTCTGGAGCGCAGGTTCACTCAGCGAATGTCGTGAAGTGCTTGCTGCAAAAGGATTGGGTGGGCATGATGGCGCCTGCTTTAGTGTTCTAACAGCGCGCTGGCACCAGATGGTATTTGGCTATTATCCTTCGTACCTATACTGGCGTCCGCTTTTGGCACTGGCCATCTTCTTTGTTGGTATTGCACCGATCTTGTTTGCGAGCGTGCCACGCAAGCTTTTTTATGTGACGGCTGCTGTGCCGTTCGTATGTTTCTGGTTGCTTTGGGGGGGATCAATCTGGTTCCCACTGACAATCGCGGTTGGTTTCGTCCTTGGATATATCGCGATGAATTTTGTCGGCAAAGCCGTTAGCCCTTTGGCTGGCATCATTGCTGCAATTGCCATCCCGCTGATTTACTGGATATTCCTTGCTGGGGGCTTATCGAGTGGCTTGCAGGCTGTTCTTCCTATCGACATCGAACAGGTGCAATCGCGCAAGTTCGGTGGCTTTATGTTGTCCGTGATCATCGGCTTGTCGGCGATCATCTTGTCGCTGCCGCTGGGTATCTTGCTGGCCCTCGCGCGCCAATCTGATCTGTTCATCATCAAAACATCAGCCGTGATTTTCATCGAAGTGATCCGTGGTGTGCCACTGATTGTTTGGTTGTTTACGGCGCAATTGTTGCTGAACTACTTTTTACCACCCGGTTCAAACTTTGACCTAACCCTACGGGTTATCATCATGGTTACGCTTTTTGCGTCGGCTTACATTGCAGAAGTTGTGCGTGGTGGGCTCGCGGCCTTGCCGAGCGGGCAATATGAAGGGGCCGATAGTCTTGGTCTGGATTACTGGCAATCGATGCAGCTGATTATTCTGCCACAGGCGCTTAAGATTTCGATACCCGGGATCGTGAATACCTTCATCGGACTGTTCAAGGATACGACGCTTGTTGTGTTCATTGGTCTGTTTGATCCGCTTGGTATTGCTGGTGCCGTCCGTGCGACGACCGAATGGAATGGTATTTACTGGGAACTGTTTGCCTTTATTGGTCTCATGTTCTTCATCGCCTGTTTCAGCATGGGCCGTTACTCACTTTACCTGGAGAACAAACTCCAGCGTGAACATCGTTAAGGAAGGACTGAGAAATGTCTGATACAACCGAACGCACAATTGATCGTAGCAAACTTCAGGTTTCTGACGAAGTTGCGATTGAAGTCAACAACATGAACAAATGGTACGGCACGTTCCACGTTCTGCGTGACATCAACCTGACCGTTCAGCGCGGCGAGCGGATCGTTGTCTGTGGCCCGTCTGGGTCCGGCAAATCCACGTTGATCCGGTGCATCAACCGTCTGGAAGAACACCAGAAGGGTCAGATCATCGTCGATGGCACCGAGCTGTCGTCAGATTTGAAAAATATCGATAAGATCCGGTCAGAGGTTGGCATGTGCTTTCAGCACTTCAACTTGTTCCCGCATCTGACGATTTTGGAAAACTGTACGCTGGCGCCAATCTGGGTGCGTAAAACACCCAAGAAAGAAGCCGAAGAGATCGCTATGCACTTCCTTGAAAAGGTTAAGATCCCTGATCAGGCGTTGAAGTATCCAGGTCAGTTGTCCGGTGGACAGCAGCAGCGTGTGGCGATCGCCCGTTCACTTTGCATGAAGCCGCGGATCATGTTGTTCGACGAGCCAACATCCGCGCTTGACCCAGAGATGATCAAAGAGGTGCTCGACACCATGATCGAGCTGGCTGAAGAAGGCATGACTATGATCTGCGTAACCCACGAGATGGGCTTTGCCCGTCAGGTGGCCAACCGCGTTATCTTTATGGACCAAGGTCAGATCGTGGAACAGAACGAGCCGGAAGAGTTCTTCTTGAATCCTAAATCAGAGCGGACACAGTTGTTCCTGAGCCAGATTCTGGGCCACTAAGATTGTTAAAATTCGAAAGAGCTCTCGTCTTTGGCGGGGGCTTTTTTTGTGCCTAGTCGGCTTCACGGCCCGCGGCACCAATAAGATCACGGGGCACGACAAAGTCCACGACCGTGCCATTGCCAATGCTAACGGGACCGTCAAAATCAATCACTGTTGTGGCACAGGTAGGATAGTCATCAAACCGGCGATGATCAGGCGCTTTGATCGTCAAGGCGCGGGCAAGCATGCCAATGCCGGGGTTGTGGGCTATAATGACCAAGCAACCGTCTGTGCGCTGCTGTGCGAGGTCCAAGACGGTATCAGGTGATGCATGGTAAAGTGCTGACAGGTAATCGACTGTGGGGTCGTTATTGAGGCAAGGCAGGACCAGTTCAGCGGTTTCTACTGTACGGGCGGCATCGGACACCAGAACGCGGTCTGGTTCATAGCCTTTGGCCTGCAACCAAGTTCCGATTGCACGGGCAGCGTCGCGTCCACGTTTGTTCAACACGCGGGCATGGTCGTCTTGAAATGGGTCATCCCAGCTTGATTTCGCATGACGGATTAGGATCAAACGCATTAGCGAAACGCCTCCATATGAAATGCTGCTTGTGCAGGTAACCTAAGACCCGCACCAACAGGGCAGGCACGGCGCGCTTTGCAGCCGTCCGACAAGCATGACGCACCCTGCGGTGTGTTCAAGTGTGATTTGCATACGACGACATCATATCCTTGCGCAAATGCATCAACAGGGCAGGCGGTTTTGCACGGCGCATCGCAGGTCAGGCAAGGCTGGATGGCTGCTTGTACCGGGCGGTCTTCCGCAACCCAAACGGCCCCTCGGTAGGACGCAAATAGGCCCGCATTTTTATGGACAAGAAACCCGATTGGTGATGCCCATGCTTGGCCTGTGCGCAATGCCCATGTGTAGAATGGTAAAAACGGTTCACCGCCAAATGGGTAATATGCAGCGCCATTTCCCAGCGCTGCTATGTCGTCAATTGTCCGGCGCGACCAGCGATCCATCGGATCTGGTGCATTATCATTGTATTCAGGTGTTTGGATAAACATGGGCCAAAATGCAGGCTCGTCAGGACCAAGCAGCACAAGAGTACCACTTTCATGGCTAAGCCCGTCTGATGGCACAATAGGGCAATGCCCCATCTCAATCAGGCCGGACCCCGTAAGGTTTAACGTGCTCAACCCTTAGGCTCGCGGATCAATGACCCTGCACCATGGTCGGTGAACAGCTCGAGCAGACATGCGTTTGGCGCACGTCCGTCTAGGATAACAACGGCGTTGACGCCTTTACTGATGGCATCAAGTGCGGTTTCTGTTTTTGGGATCATGCCGCCAGCAATGGTGCCATCCGCGATCAGTTCACTAATTTTGGTTGGCGACATTTCGGTAAGCACGACACCAGCTTTGTCCTTCACGCCAGATACATCCGTCAGCAAAAGCAAACGATCTGCCTGCAGTGCGCCGGCGATAGCGCCGGCAACAGTATCTCCGTTCACATTAAAAGTTTCACCATTACGGCCCATGCCAAGCGGAGCAATTACAGGGATCGCCTTGGCTGCATGTAAATCGCGCAATATTGTGACATCGATGTCCGCAGGGGTGCCAACAAGGCCAAGCGCAGGATCGGTTTGATCACAGACCAACATATGTGCATCTTTGCCTGACAGGCCGACGGCTTTGCCGCCTTCGTCGCTGATAGCTTGCACGATGCGGTTGTTGACCTTGCCTGATAGGACCATTTCGACAACGTCCATCGTTGCTTGATCAGTGACGCGCTTGCCGTTCACAAATTCAGATTTGATATCCAGCTTGGCGAGCATGTCGTTGATCATTGGTCCGCCGCCGTGCACGACAACAGGGTTCAGACCGACCTGCTGCATCAGCACAACATCGCGCGCAAAGCTATACATGGCCTCGTCGCTGCCCATCGCGTGGCCGCCCAATTTGATGACAACAGTCGCACCTGCATAGCGCTGCATATAGGGCAGAGCTTGTGACAGCGTGGCGGCAGTGGCGATCCAATCTTGGTTCATCTTGGGCGTCCTTCGTTTCATGCGATGCTGGCGATAATGGCCCGCAGCGTTTCGATTCCGTCACCTTTTTCGGAACTGGACAAGATTAGCTCTGGATAGGCGGCTGGGTGTTTGGCCAATGCGGCACGCGTTTTGGCAAGCGATTCTTCAAGCGCGTCGCCGCGCAGTTTGTCGACCTTGGTCATCACAACTTGGAAGGTCACAGCGGACCGGTCCAACAGCGTCATGATCTCTTCATCGACAGCTTTTGCGCCATGACGGGCATCAATCAACACGAAAACGCGGCGCAGGGTCTGGCGACCTGACAGATAATTTTTCAGCAACCGCTGCCATTTTTCAACCACGGCAACGGGCGCATTGGCAAAGCCGTAACCCGGCAAATCGACAACATAAATGTCGCCAGCAGTGAAAAAGTTGATCTCTTGGGTCCGGCCTGGTGTGTTGGATGCGCGCGCCAAACCTTTACGACCTGTCAGCGCGTTGATCAGCGTTGACTTGCCAACGTTTGATCGTCCTGCAAAGCAAATCTCGACACGGTCTGCATCGGGCAGGCCGTCCATGGCCACGACCCCTTTGACGAAGTCAGTTTCGCCCGCAAACAAAAGGCGGCCTTTTTCAAGCGCATCTGGTTCCGGTGTTGGTGCTTCAATGAAACGGATTTCCATATCAATTTACTTTCAATGTGTCGTCAAGGTGGACAGTACCGCCTTGGATGACTTCGGCATAGACGCCAAAATTCTGATGATCCCAATTGTCGCGCAAAACGCGGAGCGTATCGACGTCGCGTTTGCCGTTGCGTGGGTTTGCGGCAGTGTGATTGCAACGGATCACAGGTGCTGTGACGCGCAAGATCGTATCGCCAATGGTAACTGTGTTGCCGATCCAATCCCATTCGGACCACGCATCAAATCCGTCGACCCAGATATTACCGCGCCAGCGTTCCATCTCGAATGGCTGGTCGATCTTATCTGCAACGGCTGCATGGCTTGTCGTGTTCATGATCGAAACAGATGGAAAATCGGTATCTGTGATCCCTTGTCCGGGGATATGCGCAATCGCGTGTGGGGTGCGTTTGTCAGCTGGACAAATCGGCATGACCCAGTCGATAAAACGCGCCACATCGGCGGCTTCATCTGGGCGGAACGTGATTTCGCCCAATGCCTCGTGGCGCAATGTTACTGTTGCGGTTGCCTCGTCCAACGTTGCCCATATGCCAGCAAGATCAGGGGTCAGGTTCCCGATCATAAAGTTACGGCACATCACCCAAGCAGGGTTGGCGTGGTCAAATTTGGTATCTGCATGCGTGACGGCCCAATGACGATCCCAAGGGATGGTCTGCCCCGCAATCAGCGGGACAGAGGCCAGTGCCTCTCGGCCGTGGCTTTTGATCGGATACCGCCACAGAGATGCGACGGTCCCCATTTATTTATCCTTAGGTGCTTTGGTGTCGTTCGCAGCCTTTGGCTTGCGTGCAAAGCTGCCGCGGATGTTGCCAAAGACATCAGGTTTTGCACCGTGGCTCGCCATGATCAGATACTGTTGGATGAACGTGATCGTGTTGTTCGCGATCCAGTAGATGACCAAGCCGCTGGCAAAAGAGCCGAGCATGAACATGAACACCCAAGGCATCCACGCAAAGATCATTTTCTGTGTTGGATCAGTTGGAGCAAGGTTCAGCTTTTGCTGCATCCACATCGAAATACCCAACAAGATTGGTAGAACACCAAGGCTGAAGATTGCAAAGATGCTGCCGACCTCTGGTACGCCCCATGGGAACAAACCAAAGAGGTTCAGGATTGATGATGGATCAGGCGCGCTCAGGTCTTTTATCCATGCGATCCACTCGGCATGGCGCAGTTCGATTGTGACAAAGATAACTTTATACAGCGAAAAGAAGATCGGAATCTGCAAGAAGATCGGCAGGCACCCGGATGCGGGGTTCACCTTATTTTCCTTATACAGCTTCATCATACCTTGCTGCATGGCTTGCTTGTCGTCGCCAGTCTTTTCCTTCAACTTTTCCATCTCTGGCTGCAGTTCTTTCATGCGAGCCATAGAAACGTGCGATTTATATGCCAAAGGAAGTACAAGCGCCTTTAGGATCACTGTGAGTGCGATGATCGACCAACCCATGTTGCCGATATATGCATTCAGCGTGTGCAGCAGCCAAAAGATCGGTTTGGTCAGGAAAAAGAACCAACCCCAGTCGATGCTATCAAGGAAACCGGTAACATTTTCATCTGTTTCGTAGGACCGGATTGTTTCCCATTCTTTTGCGCCAGCGAACAGACGGGTGATCACGGTCGCGGTATCCCCAGCTTCAACAGTTTTGACGGCTAGCACTGCTTCGACTTGGAACAGGTTACGGGATGCAAAGTATTTGCTGACCGACCGGAATGGCTGTGTCTGATCTGGGATCAGTGTGGTCATCCAATAGTGGTCGGTGTAGCCGATCCAGCCGTTTGACGTCACATCAATCCGCTCGGCTTGGGTGCCTTCACGGTCGTCCATATCATAGTCTTCGATCTTACTGTATTTGGTTTCTTCCAATTCACCGTCCGACATGCGGACCATACCTTCGTGAAGGATGAAGAAGTTTTTCAGGTAAGATGGTTCGCCGTGACGGCGCAGCAATCCGTAAGGACGCGCTGAGATAGCTTCACTTGTGCCGTTTTCGACGCTTTGCTCAAACGAGAACATAAATTTGTCGTCGACGCTGACAGTATTGCGGAATGTCAGGCCCGCGCCGTTGTCCCAAACCAAGGTGACTGGGCTATCAGGCGTCAGTGTCTCGCCGCTTTCGACCGACCAAAGTGTTTCTGGGCCTGGCACCGCATCAGCGGCAAGGCCGTCAGCTCCGGCCCAACCGAATGCTGCAAAGTAAGCATCTAGTTCGCCAACAGGACGCAGCAACCGCACAGTTTCGGCGCCATCGTCAAGCGTTTCGCGATATTCGGACAGGGCAAGGTCATCAATGCGACCACCCAGCAAGGACAGTGAACCTGACAATTCAGGGGTCTCAATGGCAACACGCGGAACATCGGGGGCGGGCGCCTCTGATGGTACGGTAGCGATTGCCGCCGTGTCATCTTGGGCCAAGGGGACCACACCATCAGTTTGTCCGATGCTTGTCTCTGTGCCCGGGAGATTTACTATTTCTTCTGGCGGAAATAGCCAAAACCACGTGAGGATCACGAGGAAGCTTAGCACGGTTGCCAAGATGAGGTTCTTGTTCTGGTCGTCCATTTGAAACTGCCCATATCAAAGGAAAATATGACGCTCGTTCAACCCCCGTAGGGGCCAAAGGTCAAGCGGTTTTCAGTGATTTGGCCCAGAAGCGCACGCTTTGTGACTGCCAGAGCGTTGTATGCCCTTTGTGGTTTTTCATGATGTGCCTGTCTTACGGCGCGCAGTTTCCATGTTGATTGGCTGATATTCCCTCATCCAGCTTGTTATTTCGTCAAAGTTGGCAGGTCGCGCAAGGGCGAATCCCTGCATAAACTCGCACCCCATTTCCGTGAGTTGATCCTGTTCTTGCGCTGTTTCCACGCCTTCAGCCAACGTTGCGAGACCAAGGCGGGCTGCCATGGTTAGAATCGCTGCAACCATGTCTTGCTGTTCTTGATCACGGTCTATGTTGGTGATGAACGACCGATCAATTTTTATGCGCTGAATTGCAAATTTCCGAATGGACGTTATCGACGCATGGCCGGTTCCAAAGTCATCAAGGTCAATTCCACAGCCCACACTGGCCAATCTGCTGAGGTTTGATTCCGTGACCGTATCGTGTTTTGTCACGGCAACCGTTTCCAAAACTTCGATCACAAGACGTTCGGGGGCCAATTCATGACGATCCAATTCCATCATAATATGATCCACAAAATTTGGATTGCGTAGCTCGCAATTTGTCACATTTATCGAAACCGTTGGTACGTATAGGCCACCCTGTTCCCACTTCGCCAAGGCGGTTAGCGCATCTGATAACATTCGTTGACCCAACCGTTCCATTAAGCCGGATTGTTCTAGGATCGGCAAAAAGTCACAGGGCGGCACGATTCCTCGTTGAGGGTGCTGCCAGCGCGCAAGGGCTTCGAGGCCAGTCAATTCGCCTGTTACCAAATCGATCTGCGGCTGAAAATGGGCTGTTATTGACTTATTTCCCAACGCGGCCTGAACCTCACCCCGCAGGCCATTATATGTTTTTATGCGTTGATGCATTGCTGGCGAATAACTGCGAATTGCATTGGGTCCATCGCGCGATGCTTCAAGCTGGGCGACACTGGCTGCGCGTAGAAGCTGGGCACTCGTAGGGTCCTCCAGCCGCGAAGCTAGGGCAAAACCAATAGAAACGGTGATAAACAGATTATCTCGATCCAGCAAAAGAGGGTCAGCCATGGCATGTTGTATGCGGGTGGCAAGCTGAATGGCTGCCTCTAAATCTAGCCGCCGATATTGCGATGGCGCGACCGCAAAGCGGGGACCTTCTAGGTGTGCTGCGGTATCGGCATCTTGTAGGGTCGCTCTGAGCCGAAGGTTTGTTTCAGTCAATATTTCTTCAATACGATCCTGATCATATGTTTCTTCAATTTTACGAAAATCGTCGATTTCGAACACAAGTGCGGTGGATGTATGTCGCAGTCGCCCGTTCCCTGACAGGGACCGCGCAAGCGCTGCTGTTACCATGGCGCGCCCATCAAAGCCTGCTGCCATATCTGGCTTTTGAAGTAGCCTTATCAAACCCTTTTGTACTGCGCATTCTGCTGCATGCCAAAGGGCAACTACCACACCAACAATGTGGTGGTGGATTGCCTTACGCATGAAATTTAGCCTCTTTATTCCTAAACTTAGCGGCACCCATGTCCCGCGATTCTTAGTCACTTTAGCGCCTTATTCGTGTCCAATTTATTAACATGAAATCACTTCGACTGGCTATGAATGGCACTTGCCCTAGTTATTAGGGCCTAGAGGAGATTAAAATGCGCATTCTTATCGTTGCTGGTTTCGTCCTATTGGCGGCCTGTACGGGCAAGCCGTCTTTCGATGACGCAAGCCTTTCGGATCAAAAGCTAAATATCGAAGAATTCTTTGACGGTGAACTGGTGGCCTACGGACAATTCCAAGATGTTCTCGGCACAGTACGTCGGTCGTTTGTCGTGAATATCCAAGGAGATTGGGACGGAAAGCGCCTGCGCCTGCAAGAAGATTTTGTTTATGAAGATGGCGCTACCGAGCAACGCATCTGGACGTTGGTGAAAACCGGCCCCGACAGTTGGTCAGGGACCGCCCCCGGTGTGACTGGCGCGGCAAAAGGTCAGGAACAGGACAACAGGTTTAATTGGCAATACGAGATTGATCTACCGATTCCATCTGCAGATGGCACGGTCGAGACCATGCGCGTCACCTTTGATGATTGGATGTGGTTGTTGGCCGAGGACCGTTTATTTAATCGCGCCTACGTCAAACGTTACGGTGTCGATATAGGCGACGTCAGCATTTCGTTTGAGAAATAGGTGCCTAGTCGGGGACGTTGTCGATCCCCGATCCACCCCATGGGTGGCAGCGACCAATGCGGCGTGCAGCAAGCCAACCACCTTTGATACCGCCGTGTTTTTTCAAAGCTTCCATGGCGTAGGCCGAACATGTTGGTTGGTACCGACAACCGTGCCCAACCCAAGGTGACCCAATCGTGCGATATGCGCGGATAGGCAGGGACAGGATATAAGCAAGCGGGCTCATGCGTGGACCTTGGCGATTGCGCGGTGCAGATCGCGCAGCAGGTCCTCAAACGGTATTGAACCGGTTGTGGTGTTGCGCCCGACAAGAACGTAATCCCATCCGTCACGCCCCAAGGTTGGCAATGTCATACGCGCAACTTCGCGCAAGCGCCGTTTGGCGCGGTTACGTGCCACAGCGTTGCCGACTTTTTTGGAACAGGTGTACCCAACACGGATACCGGTTGCTTCGCCGTCGCTGCGTTTGCGCGCCTGCAAGTGCACACCTATGGTGCCTTGCCGCCGTGCATTCGACGTGCGTACGAAATCGGCCCGTTTGGTCAGCGTGCTGATCTTTGGGCAAACAGAAACCGCCGGTGGACCGACCAAGGGACCAGCGATATCGCTAACCTTGGGTTCCATCGGCGGTTTCAAATCGAATAACCGAAAGCGGCGCTTACGCGCTAAGCTTGGACCGGCCTTTGGCGCGGCGGTTGTTCAAAATACGACGTCCAGCTTTAGTAGCCATACGTGCGCGAAAACCGTGACGGTTCTTACGAACCCGGTTGGAAGGTTGGAACGTGCGCTTCATAGCGGTGTCCTTTGGTTAATGGCCAAAACCCAATGAAAGGGATTCGAAGCCGGTCTACAATTCAGACCCTGCCAATAGAGGGGGTCGGCTGGCCTGTCAACGCGCAAGGCGGGGTCAAACTGCAACAATTCACACAAAGCTAACACACCACACACATCCAAATGTTACAGTGATCACGGAATGTGACTGTTAATAGGGAATATAGGCCATTCTTTCATCAACGGCGCGTGAGCGGGGTATGACAATCTGCGCATACAGTCCATCTAGGATGAAACACGACGCACATATTTATTAGAAAGTTCGCCCCCATGTCCGCCACAAACCCCATTGTACGGCGATTGCCGCTGATCATCATCCTGACTGTCGCGGTTTTGGGTGCATTTTTCTTGCGCGACTATCTTACATTCGAAGCCTTGGCAGAGAATCGCGAGATGTTGATTGATTTCCGTGATGCGAATTATGTGCTCACAGTGTTGATGTTCATCGGCATCTATATTCTGATCGTAGGCTTTTCATTGCCAGGGGCGACGATTGCCACGCTAACGGGTGGCTTTTTGTTCGCCACATTCCCCGGCACATTGTTCAACGTTATTGGTGCCACCACAGGTGCCACTGCAATCTTTCTCGCGGCCCGTTGGGGTTTGGGTGATAGATTGGGTGCTAAGATGGAAGGGTCTGACGGGCTCGTCAAAAAGATCAAAGATGGCATTGACGAAAATCAGTGGTCCATGCTGTTCCTGCTTAGGCTGCTGCCGGCCGTTCCGTTCTTTATGGCCAACTTGATCCCCAGTTTCCTCGAGGTCCCACTGCGTCGTTTTGTGATTTCAACGTTTTTTGGGATCATTCCGGGCACGACGGTTTTCACCGCCGTTGGTGCGGGCTTGGGCGAAGTATTTGCGCGGGGCGAAACACCTGATCTTGGCATCATTTTTGAGCCAGCTATTATATTCCCAATTCTTGGCCTCAGTGTGCTGGCCGCTCTTCCCATTATTATTAAGGCCGTGCGCGGCAAGAAAGGTCTGTAAGTAATGAACCGGATCAAAACAGATTTATGCATCATCGGTGGCGGCTCGGGCGGTTTGTCGGTGGCTGCGGGTGCGGTCCAGATGGGCGCGACGGTTGTCTTGCTTGAGGGCCATAAGATGGGTGGCGATTGCCTGAACTATGGCTGTGTACCGTCCAAGGCGCTGATCGCATCAGCTAAGCAGGCGCATGCCATGTCGCATGGCGCGAAATACGGCGTCGCGGATGCAGTTGCATCAGTGGATTATGCGGCTGCCAAGGATCACGTACATGATGTGATTGCCACGATTGCACCGCTGGATAGCGTGGAGCGATTCGAAGGCCTTGGCGTGACGGTCATCGAAGAATTCGGTCACTTTATTTCGGAAACCGAAGTGCAGGCTGGCGACACGATCATTGAGGCTCGGCGTTTTGTCATCGCCACAGGGTCTGGCCCTTTCGTGCCGCCGATCGACGGGTTGGACACGGTCAAGCATTACACCAATGAAGACATTTTTGATCTGCGGGAAAAACCCGATCATCTGATTGTTATTGGAGGTGGCCCCATCGGTATGGAAATGGCGCAGGCGCATGTACGGCTTGGGTCCAAAGTGACTGTCATTGAGGGTGCCAAAGCATTTGGCAAAGACGACCCCGAAATGGCTGCAATTGTGATCGAGAACCTTAAGGCTGAGGGCATTGAGATAATTGAGGAAGCACAAGCCAATAAGATCAGCGGCAAGGGTGACCTGATTACGGTGCATACGCCCAAGGGGGACTTTACAGGTTCTCATCTGTTGATGGCCGTTGGCCGCAAAGTGAACATTGAAAAGCTGGACCTTGAAAAGGGTGGCGTAGACTTCACCCGTGGCGGAATTACGGTTGGCGACAACTTGCGGTCAGTGAGTAACAAAAAAGTCTATGCTGCGGGTGACGTGGCTGGTGGGCTGCAGTTTACGCATGTTGCGGGCTATCACGCTGGCGTTCTGATCCGGTCGTTGCTGTTTGGGCTGCCAAGCAAGCAAAAGACCGCGCATATCCCGTGGGCCACCTATACGGACCCAGAGCTGGCGCAAGTCGGCCTGACCGAAGCGCAGGCGCGCGACGAACATGGCGATAGGCTCGAGGTTGTCCGCTTTGATATGCACCACAATGACCGCCTGATCGCAGAGCGTAAGAATAAAGGTCTGATCAAGGTCATGGTCGTCAAAGGCCGCCCTGTTGGCGCGTCTATCGTCGGGCCAATGGCTGGCGAATTGATCGGCATGTGGGCGATGGCCATTGCGAACAATTTGAAGATGTCCGCCGTGGCAAATACTGTGCTACCTTATCCAACAGTAAGTGAAGTGAACAAACGCGTGGCCGGTGCCTATTTCAGTCCACGCCTGTTTGAAAGCGATATGGTTAAGCGGGTTGTGCGGTTTGTCCAACGCTGGCTACCGTAAATAAAAGATAGACGAGGCCACATGCTGAATACGCTTTCGGGTCGATTTCTGATCCTGACGACGATCTTTGTCATGTTGGCAGAGGTGTTAATTTTTGTTCCCTCAGTCGCGCGGTTCCGCGAGGATTACCTGTTGGCACGGCTAGAGCGTGCTCAGATTGCGTCGTTGGCATTGGAGGCCGACGATATGATCACCCCCGCGCTTGAGGCTGAACTGTTGCTCAATGCCGAAGTGTACAACGTGGTTTTGCGGCGCGATGAAATTCGGCAGCTTGCGTTGTCGTCGCCGATTCCGTCACCGATTGACGCAACTTATGATATGCGCGACCCGACGGCGATGATGCTGATTTCTGACGCGATGAAAACGCTTGTGGACCCACAAGAACGTATTGTCCGCGTCATTGGCAACCCGGTGCGCGATGGTGGGCTGTTGATCGAAGTTACGATGGACGAAATGCCCCTTCGGTCTGCGATGGTCGATTATGGGCTGAATGTCTTGGCCCTGTCAGCAGTCATCTCAATCATCACGGCACTGCTGTTGTTTGGTGCGGTGCAATACCTGCTGGTGCGCCCAATCAAGGGCGTTGTGAGCCATATGCAAAGCTATGCCAAAGCCCCCGAAGATGCGCGTCGTATCATAACTCCATCAGCGAGCGTCACTGAACTACGGGATGCAGAAATTGCATTGCAGATGATGCAGACCGAACTGACCAGCGCGCTAAAGCAAAAGGAACGGTTGGCGCAATTGGGCGGGGCCGTGGCCAAGGTAAGCCATGATCTTCGCAATATCCTGACGTCCGCGCAATTGTTCACGGACCGGATAGAAGGGTCCGATGATCCGCTTGTGAAACGCATGGCCCCCAAGCTGGTGGGGTCGATCACGCGCGCTGTTAACTTATGCGAATCCACGCTGGCTTTTGGCCGTGTCGACGAACCTGCACCTGTGTTGGCCCGTGTGAACCTTGCCAGTATCGTCAGTGATGTGATCGATAGCGAACGACTGGCTGCGGGCGATTTTGATTTGTCATTTTCCGAAGACATTCCTGCGGGCATGACTCTGCGTGGGGATGGCGAACAGTTGTTTCGCGCCATTTTCAACCTCGTACGCAACGCGCGACAGGCAATCATGGCCACTCACAAAGCGGGTGAAATTAACGTCGAAGGCTATGAGGACGACAGCGCATGGTGGATTCGCGTGACTGATACAGGTCCGGGATTACCACCCAAGGCGCAAGAGCACCTGTTTCAACCGTTTCAGGGCGGTGTGCGCAAAGGCGGCTCTGGTCTTGGCCTTGTGATTGCAGCGGATTTGGTGCGTGGACATGGCGGGCGGTTAGAACTGTTAAATACTGGAACGGAGGGGACTTCCTTTGTTATCCAGTTACCCAAAGCAGACTTGGCGCTTGCCCCTGCCGCCGAATGAAGAAAGTTCGCATTTAGCCTTGCATCAGCCGCGAGGCCCAGCTAAATGCAGCTTCACAGTGGATTGGTAGCTCAGTTGGATAGAGTACTTGACTACGAATCAAGGGGTCGGGGGTTCGAATCCTCCCCAGTCCACCATAAAAAGCCGCTCAGAAATGAGCGGCTTTTTTGTTAAGTATTTGTAATTTAATATTTATATTGAACTGTACGGGGGGTAGGGCTGCGGCATGTTCGTGTTTTGCTCCACATTTCGCACCTGATATATGAATTGAAAATTAGTCTTTTGCCGATTTCTATCTGATATAGATTTGCCCCTTTCGATGGCTCGTTGGGTCATTCACGAATATCGGGGCGAGGCCGAGAATTGCGCAATTGAAATGAACTTAGTGATCCGACGAAGCGCAACAGTTCAGGGCTCCTCGTGGGTACCCATGATAATCGCGTGGATGAAGTTATTACCGCCGGTCTATCAAAGTTCAATCCAGAGGTTATCTGTAAACACATAAGGGTTGGCCCTTGCCGTGTGTAAGGATATCAAAGCCCTCCGAGTACCTGAAGGAGCCCGCCATGAACGCTGTCGCTGATCGCATTGCACGTGATATCGCCATCGATATTGGCGCGCGACCCGAACAGGTCAACGCGACGGTTGCCCTGCTTGATGGTGGCGATACTGTTCCTTTCGTCGCCCGTTACCGCAAAGAGGTGACTGGTGGCCTGGACGACACGCAATTGCGCAGACTGGCAGATCGCTTGAGCTATTTGCGTGATCTTGAAAAGCGGCGTGCGAGTATTCTCGGAGAGATCACGGGGCAGGGCAAACTGACCGATGTACTTGCTCGCGCGATTGCTGAGGCGGACACTAAATCGGTGCTTGAGGATTTGTATCTGCCGTTCAAACCCAAACGACGCACAAAAGCGATGATTGCGCGCGAGAATGGTTTGGAGCCGCTTTTGCGTGCCATACTTGATAACCGCGCTGCTGATCCAACCGTGCTTGCGCTGGGCTTTTTGTCCGATGTCGTGCTTACTGAAAAAAACGCTCTTAACGGCGCCCGCGATATTCTCGCTGAACAACTTGGTGAAAACGCGACCCTTCTGGGGCGACTTCGCAAAGTTATGCAGCAAGAAGCGCTTGTCACCGCCCGCGTCAACAAAGGCAAAGAAGAGGTGGGTGCAAAATTTTCGGATTATTTCGCCCACACCGAGAAATGGGCAACGATCCCATCGCACCGTGCGCTTGCCATTATGCGCGCTGCAAAAGAAGAAATCGTGACGATTGATATTGCCCCTGATCCAGAGGCAGGGCTTGACCACATTACCAATATTATCGCCGCCGAAATTGGAATCAAAGGCCAAGGTCTTGGCGATAAATGGCTGCAAGATGCTGCCGCGTGGACTTGGCGGATTAAGCTGAGCCTGACAATGTTCATTGATCTTATGACCGACCTGCGACGGCGGTCCCATACCACCGCGATTGACGTATTTGCCCGCAACCTGAAAGACTTGTTGCTGGCCGCTCCTGCTGGCGCTCGCGCGACGCTGGGCCTTGATCCGGGTATTCGGACGGGCTGCAAAATCGCTGTGGTTGATGAAACAGGTAAGTTGCTGGACACAGCCACGATTTATCCGTTTCAGCCTCGCAAAGACCTGCGTGGGTCCGAGGAAACCCTGCTGCATTTGATCAAAAAACATAACGTTGCCCTGATCGCGATCGGGAACGGTACTGCTAGCCGCGAGTCTGAGAAACTGGTCTCGGATACCCTTAAGAACCTACCTGCAGGTGTGGCCCGCCCAACTCCGGTGATCGTGTCCGAGGCCGGCGCGTCGGTCTATTCAGCATCCGAGTTGGCATCGCTTGAATTCCCTGACGTCGACGTGTCCATTCGTGGGGCCGTGTCTATTGCACGGCGCCTGCAAGACCCGCTTGCAGAATTAGTCAAAATTGAACCGCAGGCGATTGGCGTTGGGCAATACCAACATGACGTGGACCAACGCCATCTGGCTTTATCGCTGGCCGCTGTGGTCGAAGATGCCGTGAACGCTGTTGGTGTCAATCTGAACATGGCCTCTGCGCCGCTGCTGTCACATATCGCGGGCCTGGGGGCGTCATTAGCGCAAAACATAGTTGCACACCGTGATGCAAACGGCGCGTTTCCAACGCGCAAGGCGCTCCTTAAGGTCACAGGTCTGGGTCCAAAAGCGTTTGAGCAATGTGCTGGATTTTTGCGGATAACGGAAGGGGTTGAGCCGCTTGATGCATCATCGGTACACCCCGAAGCCTACGGCGTTGCGCGCAAAATCGTAAAAGCATGTGGGCGCGATGTACGTTCAATTATGGGCGATAGTGCTGCGTTTGCAAACCTGACAGCCGAACAGTTTGTTGATGATACTTTTGGCTTGCCGACGGTGCGCGATATTCTGGCGGAACTGGAAAAACCTGGTCGTGATCCGCGCCCTGCCTTTAAGACAGCCACCTTCGCGGACGGCATCGATCACATCACCGATCTTAAGGCAGGTATGTCGCTGGAGGGGACGGTGACCAACGTCGCTGCCTTTGGAGCCTTCGTAGATATTGGCGTACATCAAGACGGATTGGTGCACGTGAGCCAACTTGCTGACCGTTTTGTCAAGGACCCACATGAGATCGTCAAAGCAGGTGATGTGGTCCGCGTACGAGTGACCGAAGTTGATGTGCCACGCAAGCGGATCGGCCTGACCATGCGCAAAGATAACAGTGAAGAGACAGCACCGCGTGAGCGCGCCCCCGTCAAGCCAAAGCCGCATGGCCGCGCCCAAACCACGGCTGCGCCTAAAACTGCAGCCGGTAGTCAGGGCGCTTTGGGGTCTGCCTTAGCGGCCGCATTAAAACGCTGATCAGGACCCATGGGGAAAAAGATCGAAAAGTGCATTTTTCGGTCATGTTTAATGGCGTTGAATGCGAAGATTTTTCGTCTCGTATATAGCGTGGCATAGGCACTGAGCTGCCTCTCTGTTAATGTGGCGAAGGCACAGGTTGCCAATTCTTACAATAACGCTGGAGTCTGCAATGTCGCGTTGGTCAAAAGAGATCGAACAGCTTGATCCTGCAATAGATTACGAGCGAATTGTGTACCTGCTAAGTGCGTATGAATTTGCTTGGGATATCGAAAAGGCGCTCGAGTTTGCTTTGTTCCGAACCTACGGTATTCCGTCGATTTCGGGTCTGTTGTCTAAGACGGGCGCCTTTCGCAAAGATACGCAAAAGCGCTATGATGACACAGAACTGCTGCTCGCCGAGATAGCCGAAAATGGACAAGACAGCCCACATGGGCAGTCTGCAATGACCCGCATTAATGAAATGCACGGCCGCTACCGGATCTCCAATGACGATATGCTTTATGTTTTGTCGACCTTTGTCACGGAACCAAAGCACTGGTTGGACCGGTTTGGTCGCCGAGCCATGACGACAAAAGAGATCAATGCGACCGTCTTTTATTATCGCGCGCTTGGTGCAAAAATGGGGATCAGCAATATTCCGCAGACCTTTGATGCCTTTGATATCTTCAAAAACGCATATGAGGTCGCGTATTTCCAATTTGCCAAAAGCAATGCCGAGATCGCAGAAGCAACCCGCGATCTTCTGTTGTCATTTTATCTTCCGCGGCGCCTCGTGCCGATTGGTCGACCTATTGTGAGTGCTCTTTGCGACCCACCACTTCGGCAGGCCATGGGGTTTCCTGATCCGCCGTTCTGGTTGGAAAACCTTGCAATCAGTGCCCTCAAATTACGTGCGCAGCTCCTTCGTGTTATCCCAGCGCGAAGGCGGCCGCGTTTGGTTTGTGAACGCCGCAGAAAAACATACCCCAAAGGATATCAGATCGCGCAGCTTGGGACTTTTATGAAGGATACGGGGAAGCCCAAGCCGTAGCGAACAGCCCCGAACATAACAATCAATCCGTTGTGGCGACCAAAAAGGATGCGATGTACCGTCATTCCAGATTGAGTGGCGCCCCTAAGAGATACTATGTGAGAGCAACTCATCAAGCTTTAGGCGTTGAATTCCCCCGATGGCTACTTTGGTCGTTCGCTTAAGAGATGGATTTAATCAGGGGGATGCTTGGCAGCTGTCAGCGCTTCGTTGATTTGGCCATCTCAATCACGCAGGCGTCGTAAATTTCCTCAAATACAATAATCACATTTCCCGACGAACACGACGTCACATTGGCGAACGTCTTTGATGCAGCAATCTTTTGTGCGGTGGCGGATAGATCAGCGGTTTCGTCTACAATTACGGCTACATTGCCTGCGCAGGCCTGCCAGTCAAAGCAATCAGACCAGTAATCATTGAAAATCGTCTTTCATTTGATCCGCGTCCCGGGGTCATTTGAACAAGGTCGTGGTCAATGCCCAGTTTGTCGAACTCTGCATAGATGCATTCCAACAGAGTCTTTCATGTCGGCACACTCTTGGGCGACGGGGAGACAACAATTGCGTTGCCACATTTCAGCGCGTTGATGTTGGCAGGCGTCGCGCCGGGATTGGTTCAGGGGATAATCACACCAATCACACTATTAGGGCGTGCAATTTTAGTGATGCCTGTGTCTGCATCGTTCCTGATTATACCGTAGGTCGGGGCGTGCTGAATGTTGTGCATCACGCCCAGCGTTCTCGGTGATTTTTGGTAATCTTATCGGGCGGATTGCCAAGGCCTGTCGTTTCCACTGCTATTTCGGCAAGGATGCAATTGCGTGTGTGCTCCATAGTTGTTCGAGCGACAGTCTGTACAACACCAACTTCGAACGCTTGCTGCGCAGCGCGCGCGGCAATGGCTTCTACTTTGGCAATGGGGTCATCTGTGCTTATGGAAAATTCCTTGCAAGATGGTGCGGGGCACAAGGTGCGCCAGATTTGTTCGGGACATAATCCGGCTTAACACCTGCTGCTTTTTCAAGTTGAAGTGCCGCGATGTGGTGACCAACAAGCAGTTCGGCGCCAGGAAAAGTCAGACCATCTGGGTTTTCGGTTCGAATCTGTAGGTGCTATATTCAAGGTGGCCACCAATGCTGGGCCTGTAGATGATCGCATCTGGCATCAAGTGGTTTCATCGTTATCAGCCGTCATGGTCACGATACGCGCCTGAAAACCAACCGCACCATCTGCGCGGTGGCTGACCATCAGCATGATCGAACGTTTTGGCAATCCTCGTGTCCTTCTGCCGCCGTAGCGGTTCAGAAAAATATCTCTCGTGGTGTGAAAGCGAAAAGCAATTTTGCAAAAGGAACCGTACATAACCACCATGAATCTAGCGGTAACCAGCATCCTTTTACCCCAGTTTTTGATCTAGCCGTCTGGGGCGAGATATCTTTTTGCCCCGCTACTTAACCCGTGACCGGCTTTGATCCGACCCATGACATTCCTTTTGGAATGTCCAGTTTGCCAGCACTACAAAAACAAGAATGTGTTGGCGAGTTCTTGTGTGAAGCTGATGTGGGCTACTGTTACGCCGACGGCCGCAATAACATCCGTGGCCGTAATGTGTTGGTTGCGGGCTTCCAGTTCAATCCAATGGCCAACCGATGCTTGGGTAACGTTGGCTTCTGCGATTGGCCGCAAGATCAAACCAAGGAGCAACGGTGCGACCGAAAACTCAACCGGCACTAGGAAATACACGGACAGGCCAAAAACACACATCAAAATTTTCTCAATCAACAGGAAAGCGATGGCGCTTCAGCAGTCTTTGACCCGGATATGGAAAGTGTAAGCAGTCGTACTGATCGCCGAGGAAGCGAACGACTGCTGAAGCACCACCGCGTTCCCATCAAGCGGGATCGCAATAAAGGTTGGAGCACCCTGGTTTTTTAAAAGAATCGCGCTGACTGCGCCATCCGCAACCGTCGGCGTTAGGCGGCACCAAGCAAAATCAGGTCCTGCTGCGGTTCCGGTTTAAAGGTCAACAGGATCAGCAACGCGACGGCCATCGTGGCTAACAATAAAAGGTCGAAATTTATTACGGCAAACACTTCACCCATATAGCTCAGAAATTCCATGCGCCGTTGCCGCTTGGTGTTGGTGCGGTCGACTTATCAAGCTGAGCATCGAAAAGGATTGTAAGGGTCTCGGCATCAACAGTGTGGCGTTACCTTAATCACCCCAATCTGACCCAGACCCTGACAAGGGTCAGCTCAATTGGTGTTATGAATATGCAATGATCGCACTAACGGGCCCTAGTATTAAACAGCATCTAGATTTGGTGGATCAAGGTTTTCCAATTGCATGCATTCACTCGAACGGCGGATATGCGCGAGAATCCCGATCAACTGCGGATCAGGATCCTTTGCTGCAAGGCGGTAAATCCCAATTTGAATAAGCTGCTGCGGGCGGTCTATGACATTTAGCATCGCGATCCCGTGGTCGCCAAAATAGGCCTGACAGATAATAGGATAGGTCAAGATTGCGTCGGAATCTTTCAGCATGTCGATACCTGCCGTCATCGAATTCGTAGTGTATTGGCCCGCTTGACTAGCCTTGCGGAATGCCGAAGTAGGGTCGAAATCGTGGGGCTCTACAATGCCTAAATGGCGATTCACGAATGGGGCTACATCCAGCCTCGGGTACGTTTTTAACGCGTTGACGGTCAGGTTTTGGCCCACAAGTGGGTGATCAGCGCGTGCAAAAAATGCGTCCTGCACGGCGAATAGGTTTTCAAAGATAAAGCCCATATCGTCTTCAAGGCCAGCGACTTGGGTGCCGACAAAGAATGCGATGTCCCCTGACAAGAGACTCCGCAATCCATCAAGGCTGCTGCACACGTCGACATGCATGGAAACACCGACGTTCGCCTGTCTATAGTCTTTTAGAATGTCGCGCATAAAGATGGACCACCACGCAAATCCGGTGCCGACGCGCATCGCCTTTTGATGTGACGCTTTAAGCATTCGGATTTCAGCCGCTGCATGTTCATCAAGCCGCGCCATGACTTTCACATGTTCATACAGCACCTTACCAAAATCAGTGAGCTGAACACCGCGGGAACTGCGGGTGAAAAATTGCACACCGTGCTCTTCTTCCAAGCGGCGCATGTTTACTGACACTGTCGGCTGCGAAACGTTCAACTTTTCAGCAGCCGTTGATACATTTCCCGTTTCTGCGACTGCCAAGAATTGCCGTAACCGTCGATCCATCATTAGTCTCGCTATAAGAAAAATCTATATTAGTCGTTATAAATCATATTTCCCTAATTTCAACGCACTGGCTAGCCTGACTTAACACGCATGCGCCGTCTTGCGTGGCAAAGACACTTAGGGAGGAATTTTGATGAAGAAGATGAACATGACCGCAACCGCCGTGATGGCGTTGATTGCGACAGGAGCCGTGGCTGATGGCCATCTGATCGTGACGCCGGGGGACGGCGCGTTCAATTGGCAAAGCTTTAATGACTTTGCTGCCAACAATGATTTTACGGGACAGAACCTGACTATTGCCTCTCCTTGGCTTGGTCCAGATGCCGTTGCTGCAGAGGCGGTACTGGCTTATTTTGCCGCAGCAACAGGTGCCAATGTCAGCCAGAACGGGTCTGATAGTTTTGAGCAGCAAATCGTCATTGATACCGAAGCCGGGTCACCACCAAACCTTGCGGTTTTCCCGCAGCCCGGTTTGGCATGTGACCTTGCATCGCGCGGTTTTCTTGCCCCTCTGGGTGATGACACTGCAAACTGGATGGCCGAAAACTATGCCGCTGGCCCATCATGGGTGGCGCTTGGGTCATGCGATGGTCTGGATGGTTTTTATAGCTTTTCGTACAACGTGAACGTCAAATCGCTTGTGTGGTATGTGCCTGAGACATTTGAAGATGCCGGCTATGCGATCCCCGAAACGATGGAAGACCTTAAGGCGCTTTCAGATCAGATCGTTGCTGACGGTGGAACACCTTGGTGTATTGGTTTGGGATCGGGTGGTGCAACCGGTTGGCCTGCGACGGACTGGGTCGAAGACATGATGCTGCGGACGCAATCACCCGACGTATATGACCAATGGGTCAAGAACGAAATTCCGTTTGATGACCCACGCGTCGTTGCTGCAATCGAAGAATTCGGCGCGTTCGCCCGCAACGATGCCTATGTGGCTGGTGGCGCAGATGCAGTTGCATCAATCGATTTTCGCGATAGCCCAAAGGGTCTGTTTGACAGCCCGCCACAGTGCTACATGCACCGCCAAGCATCCTTTATTCCGGCGTTCTTTCCGGAAGATACTGTTGTTGGTGAAGATGCAGATTTCTTCTACTTTCCAGCTTATGCAGCCAAAGATTTAGGCAGCCCGGTTCTGGGTGCTGGTACCTTGATTTCGATCTTGGATGATAGCGACGTTGCGCGGGGCTTTATCGAGTTCCTCAAGACGCCTATCGCACATGAAATCTGGATGTCGATCGAAACCCAAGGATTTTTGACACCGCATTTGGGCGTCAATCCAGAGGTGTACCACAGCGATACATTGCGCAACCAAGGCGAGATTTTGCGCAATGCAACGACGTTCCGGTTTGATGGGTCAGACCTGATGCCTGGGGCAATTGGTGCCGGTGCGTTCTGGACCGGTATGGTCGATTTTGCCGGTGGCAAGTCAGCCAGCGAAGTTGCAAGCCAGATTCAAGATAGCTGGACTGCAATTAAGTAACCTCCCGCTGCCTTGGGAATTCAAGTGCCCAAGGCAGCACACCGCGCCCTGATTTTAGGTCAGGGCGCACCTTTCCCCCATTTCACAAATTTGAGACGTTCATGACCAATGCACAGGCACCGTGGTGGAAAGCCGCGACCGGATACCAGATATACCCACGCAGTTTTTGCGATAGCAATAATGACGGGATCGGCGACATCCCTGGCATCATTTCCAAGCTGGACCATTTGCAGGACCTTGGTATTGGCTTTATCTGGCTGTCACCTGTTTACGGGTCACCGATGCGCGACAACGGGTATGACATCTCAGATTATTACGACATCGCACCTGAATTCGGTACGCTCGCGGATTTTGATAGATTGGTATCAGAGGCAGCGGCTCGCGGGATAAAAATCGTGATGGACCTTGTGGTTAATCACTGCTCATCTGACCACCTTTGGTTTCAAAAAGCCTGCGAGACGACTGACTGTCCAGAGCATGAATTCTTTTACTGGCGCGACGCAAAACCTGATGGCGGCCCCCCTGATGATCAACGCGCCTGCTTTGGTGGACCCGCATGGATCTGGGTTGAAAGCGTTGGCAAATACTATCTTGGTTTTTTCGGACCCCAGCAGCCAGATTTGAACTGGCATAACCCTGTCTTACGCCAAGAAATCTATGACATGATGAACTGGTGGCTTGATAAGGGCATCGGCGGTTTCCGCATGGATGTGATCGAACTTGTCGGCAAAGATGTTGACGCACGACATTATTTCGAAGGCCCGGACATGCACCGGTTCATTCAGGACATACATCGCGAAACCCTTGCAGGGCGCGATGTGATGACTGTAGGCGAATCGTGGGCAGTGACCCCAGATACGGCTTTGGATTATTGTGGAAAAGACCGGTTCGAGTTGGATATGGTGTTTAACTTCAACCACATTCAGGCAGGATGGGACCCAGAAAAAGGACGTTTTGGCCCAAGCCAGTTTGATTTGGTCACCCATAAAATGATCTTGTCCGAATGGCAGGCTGCATTGGCGGATGACGGATGGAATTCGCTGTATTTATCCAACCACGATTTGCCGCGTCCTGTTTCACATTACGGGGATGATGTGCAGTATCGCGAACGGTCAGCAAAGATGCTTGCGCTGGTGATGTATCTTATGAAGGGCACGCCGTTCATCTTTCAGGGTGAAGAGATTGGCATGACGAATGTCTTCTATGACCGCATCGATCAGTTCCGCGATATTGAGACATTAGGCCAATACCCTGACCAAATTGCGGCTGGCGTGTCCGAGGCTGACTTTATCGCAGGGGCGAATGCTCATGGTCGCGACAATGCGCGGACACCAATGCAATGGGACGCATCTGCTATGGCTGGTTTTACCGACGTGCAACCATGGATCGATGTGAACCCGAATTACGTTGACGTGAACGTGGCCCATGACCGTGCCCAGCCCAATAGCATTTTCCGTTTCTATCAAGACCTAATAGATTTACGGCGCCGTAGTGCGACGATCCAAGACGGATCTTTCAAGCTAATCGCAGAAAGTAATTCAAAAATATTTGCATATGAGCGAGAGCTGAATGGCGAACAGATTTATGTCTTCGGCAATTTTAGCGATGACGTTGTGCAGATAGAATCGCCATATGGTTTGGATAGCACGGCAGTCACCTTGATGACGAACACCGACATGCCGCTCAAAATATCTGATCAGATTGAACTCGCGCCGTTTCAGGCATTTGCACTGTCGTGTGGATAACAAAAATCCGAACCTACTGGGCTCGGCAAGGTAGATCTGACCACGAATAATCAGTTCAAGTATTTTGTGAAGCATGGCCCAACAGGTTTGTCTGTTGGGCCATGCTTGGTAGTTTATATGTTGTCCGCAGTTGTCGACGGGCCCGTGTTGACTGAATTTTCATAGCCATCAAGCGATGCTTCGATGTCGCCAACAATTACAAATACGTATGCAACACCCTTTATGAAGGTTGCGGCGTTTGCACCCAGCGAACCGTCAGACAGCTGCTCTTAAACTGTCGAGAACCTCATGGTGAAAATCGCAGGTACGGATGCGACGTCAAATACCAGAATGCCCAAGGCTTCTTTTTCTGCACCAGTCAACAACACGTTGCCGTGCTCTTTCATGCGGCCCAAGCCACCGTCGTTACCATACGCAATGTCTATTGCGCCTTCGCTTAGAGCAGCGGCGCCAGCAACGGGATTCATGTCCAGAACTGTCAACGAGTCAACGGCTACACCAAAGTGGTCCATCTGACGCAAGAAGCCGTAGTGAGCAGCTGTCCCAAGTGGCACCGCAACAGTTTTACCATCCAATTCGTTAGCAGAAGATGCGGCGATTTCCAGATTGGACCCAACAGCACAGTTGTCCTTGTCGGAATAGCTTACTGCAACGTCAACAACCTGAAGTTTTGACCGCCAGCCACGGCGATTATAAGTGTTTTCTTGATCATCATTCTCACCCGTTGGTTTCGCATTGCAAAACTTTTTTTACATGTTGCGATTGGGGGCCATTTGCGAGTCCATCAAACTATTTTATTGGCATGGCCATAACCGCTTCGTAAAAGATTGAGTGCCTCTTATTCGCGTGCTTGGCTATTGACCCTCATCCAGCGCGTTTCCATGTTCATTTTATGAAATAAGTGTTTTGAAAAGTAAAACAGTTGGGTGGTTCTAAGTTTTCTTTTGATGGTCGTTGGACCGATTGGCGTTGCGGGCTGGTATCTGTGGGAACGCGCCGCGCCGCGCTTTGTCTCTTACTCGGGCTTTTCCGTCCGCACAGAAGACATGGGATCTGCCACGGATCTTCTTGGTAATATTTCCGCTTTGTCTGGGTCTAGTTCGTCGGACACTGACATTTTATACAATTTTATTCGAAGCCAAGAGCTGGTTCGTATCGTCGACAAGCAGCTTGATTTGCGGGCGCTTTGGTCAAAGCCGGACTCTGACGTCGATCCAATATATTCGTATCATGCCCCCGGCAATATCGAGGATCTTACGGCGTATTGGGCGCGCATGGTTAAAGTTTATAATGACGCTGGATCCGGCCTGATTGATATGGCGGTTCAAGCCTTTGAGCCAGAAGATGCGACCCGAATTGCTGTCGTCATTTATGACGAAAGCTCGAAGATGATCAATCGCTTGTCTTCAATCGCACGTGACGATGCAATCAGCTTTGCGCGCGAAGAATTGACGGCAACTGAAAGCGGTCTTCGAGACGCGCGGCTTTTCCGTAACAACAATCAGGTCGTCGATCCATCCGCGAGCCTTCAGGGGCTAGGAGGGGCTAGGAGGGGCTGCTTGCGTCGCTACAGGCACAACTTGCCGAGACGCTTATTGACTTGGACATACTCAAGGAAACCGCCCGTGCGAGCGATCCGCGTATTGTTGCGTTCGAACGTCGCTTTGACGCAATCAACGCGCGCATTTCAGACGAGCGCCAAAAAGTGGGTGCAAACGGCGAAGGTGACGGGTTTGCCGAGCTGGTTGACCAATATGAGCGACTGTCCATCGATCTGTCCTTTATGGAAGAAACCTACACCGTTGCGCGCGCCGCTTATTCATCGGCGTTGGCTGAGTCCCGCAGACAAAACCGATATCTTGCTGCGCATGTCCGTCCAACGACAGCAGAATCTGCAGAGCACCCAGAGCGGTATGCGCTTCTTGGACTTGTTTCGCTGTTTGCGTTCCTGCTGTGGATGCTTTTTGTCCTGGTCAGTTATGCCATCAAGGATCGTAGGTAATTTGCTATGATTGTTTTACGCAATCTGACAAAAATTTTCCACCGACGGGGCGTTAGGAAGGTTGTTGTGAACAACTTGAATACGGTTTTTCCGACGAAGCGTTCCATTGGATTGCTTGGCAGAAATGGTGCGGGGAAATCCACGCTTCTCAAGATGATTGCGGGAACATCGGGGGCCACATCAGGTGAGGTTTTGACCGACGGTACAATTTCCTTTCCAATTGGTTTCTCTGGGTCATTCCACCCAGATATGACGGGCGCCCAAAATACACGTTTTGTTGCCCGTATTTATGGAATCGACGCTGATCTTTTGGCTGCATATGTGCGGGATTTTGCCAATTGGGGAGCCATTTTCACCAACCGATTCGAACGTATTCTTCCGGTATGCGGTCGCGGTTATCGTTCGGTGTGTCGATGGGACTGTCTTTTGACACGTATCTCATTGACGAAATTACTGCGGTAGGTGATGCGAGCTTTAAAAAGAAAAGCCGCACTGTGTTTCTGGACCGGATGGAAAAATCGGGCGCACTTTTTGTCAGCCACTCGACGGGAATGCTGCGTGATATGTGTGAATCCGGCGCTGTGTTAGAAGACGGAAACCTTTCATTTTTTGATAACATAGACGACGCAATCGATTTGCATCTTCACAATATGAATAAGCGCTCTGATGGGTGATCAAATCGACTATTCAAAACTGCGCCCTGTTCGAAAACAGACTTCGTTTGTGACGTCTCGCGTGGTGTCGGCGCTGATCTTGCGCGAAATGTCGGGGACTTACGGGCGTTCCCTTGGCGGGTATTTTTGGGCCGTTGTTGAACCTGCATTAGGTATTACATTGTTGACTGCCATCTTTTCGCTTGGGTTTAGAAATCCGCCCATTGGGACGAATTTCGCAATTTTCTATGCAAGCGGCCTTTTGCCATTCTTCATGTTTAACGACGTTAGCACGAAGTCATCACAAGCCATAAATTTCTCAAGACAGTTGCTAGGATACAAACGGGTTACATTTTTTGATGCGATTTTGGCGCGAACAATTTTGTCCACACTGACCCAACTGATGGTTGGGTTTATTGTTTTTAGTGCGATTTTGCTTGCCTACGAGACCCGGACAGTTTTGAATATTCCAGCAATCTTAATGTCCTATGCGATGGCGCTTGCTTTCGGAATGAGTATCGGGACGCTGAACGCCGTTATTATGGCGTATTTCCCAATTTGGCAGCGTGTTTGGGGGATCACGACGCGGCCAATGGTTCTAATTTCTGGCGTAATTATCTTGCCGCAAAACATCCCTCAGCCATACCGCGACTATCTTTGGTACAATCCATTGATCCATGTAACTGGTGAAATGCGCGCTGCATTTTATTACAGTTACAAGGCAGATTACGTCAGCCCAATGTATGTTTTCAGCGTCAGTATTATCATCGGTGTCATCAGCCTGCTTTTCTTGCGCCGATACCACCGCGAGATATTAGAGCTTTAGCGCCGACATAGGGCTGGCCAACAGTGACTGATCCATGCACAGTTTTTATTGCACCAAATTGTAGGGATCCAAGCCATGTCTGACATTTTTGATGAAAATCTGTTCCTTAAGGGATTGGAGCAACGTCGTGACACCCTCGGTACGCAATACGTAGATAAGAACCTTGTCGATGCTGATGATTTCACGCGCCCATTTCAACATGCCATGACAGCATGGTGCTGGGGGTTTGGCTGGGGCGATGATGCGTTGGATGCTAAAACCCGTAGCCTGATGAACCTGTCAATGATCGGTGCGCTCGGCAAGATGACCGAATGGGAATTGCATTGTCGCGGGGCGCTGTCCAACGGGGTGACCAAAGAAGAAATTCGCGCAACGATCCATGTTATCGCAATTTATTGCGGCGTTCCCCAAGCGCTTGAATGTTTCCGCGCGGCCCGTAAAGTTTTGGAAGAAGCAGGAGAACTATGACCCGCGTTTTCATAAATGGCTTTGGGCGTATTGGACGTACTGTTCTGCGTGCATGGACAAGTGGCGCATGGCCAGATCTCCAAATCGTTGGGATCAATGATATCGCCGCGCCTGACCTTTGTGCGCATCTATTTGAATACGACAGTGTATTCGGCCCATTTGCGGGTGACGTCCAATTGGAAGGTAATACGCTGCATGTGAACGGCACCGCTCTTCCAATGCACCGCACTTCGGACGCAAGCTCGCTGGACCTAACCGGTGTTGACCTGTTTCTGGAATGTACTGGCAAAGCGGATGCACGCGACATCGCGGAGCGCCCTTTGCGCGCGGGCGCGCGGCGTGTTTTGATTTCTGGCCCGTCTGACGCGGCAGATGTCACCGTTGTTATGGGTGCGAATGATGCTGCACTCGGCGATCAGGCTATCGTAAGCAATGCGTCTTGTACGACCAATGCGTTGGCACCGCTGGTGCGCCTGTTGGATGACACTTGGGGTGTCAAAACCGGATGGATGACGACGATCCATTGCTATACCGGAAGCCAACCCACAATTGACGCGCCTCGTGGCGATATGATGCGCAGCCGCGCCGCTGCTATGTCGATGGTGCCAACGACGACCAGTGCGATGCGCCTGTTGGATCATGTCCTGCCGGACATCGCAGGTCGCATTGAAGGGGCCGCTGTCCGCGTGCCTGTCGCATCCGTGTCTGCTGTCGATTTGACTGTTACGCTTGATAAATCAGTGACGCGTGATGACGTGATTGCCGTGTTATCCAACCCTGGCCCGATCATTGGCTGCACAAACAAACCGCTGGTGTCGTCTGACCTGCGTGCCCGACCAGAGAGCCTGATCGTGTCGTTGCCAGAGACCCGTGTCACTGCCCAAGGGTTGCTGCGTGTGTTCGGTTGGTACGACAATGAATGGGGCTTTTCGTGCCGGATGCTTGATATGGCGTCTCGAATGGGCTGAGGCCCTTTTACTTCCCTGCACGCCGCACTATTGTCTGCTTAAATCTAAGGGGTACACGATGTCGTCAATCGTATCGGTGCGCGACCTGCGCAAGGCTTATGCCGGCGGGTTTGAAGCACTCAAAAGCGTCAATCTAGAAATCGAAGAAGGTGAGATTTTGGCGCTGCTGGGGCCGAATGGTGCTGGTAAGACCACGCTGATTTCGACCATCTGCGGTATCACCGTTCCTACATCTGGTACCGTCGTCGTCGGTGGCTTTGACACGCAGTCTGAATTTCGCGGTGCGCGCAATTTGATCGGTCTGGTTCCGCAGGAAATTAACCTCGAACCGTTTGAGACTGTGATGAACACTGTGCGTTTTTCGCGGGGCCTGTTTGGCAAGCCGCGCAATGATGCGTATCTTGAGGACATCCTCAAAAAACTGTCCCTGCATGACAAAAAAGACAGCAAGATAATGATGTTGTCTGGCGGCATGAAGCGCCGTGTCTTGATCGCCAAAGCGCTGTCACATGAACCCCGCGTCTTGTTTCTTGACGAGCCGACCGCTGGCGTGGATGTGGAATTGCGAAAAGACATGTGGAATGTCGTTGCTGATCTGAAAGCAGACGGTGTCACGATCATTCTGACCACACATTACATCGAAGAAGCAGAAGCCATTGCTGATCGGGTTGGTGTTATCTCCAAGGGTGAAATCCTGCTTGTGCAGGACAAGGCCGAGATGATGGCCCAGATGGGTAAAAAGCAGTTGGTCGTTGACCTCGCTGTGCCAGTGACCGACGTGCCTGCCGCGCTGGCTGCATATGGTTTGGAAATTGGCACCGATGGCGCATCGCTGATCTATACCTATGATACCAAAGGCGAACGGACGGGCATCACTACGTTGCTGAATGATCTACAAAAAGCAGGCCTGCAAATGGCCGATATGCAAACCCGCCAGAGCAGTCTTGAAGATATCTTTGTTGGTCTTGTGAAGGAAACAGCATGAACTTTACCGCAGTCGCGTCCATCTACCGATTTGAGATGGCCCGCTTTTTCCGCACAATCACGCAGTCACTGGTATCGCCCGTTCTGTCCACGTCGTTGTATTTCGTCGTTTTCGGCACGGCCATCGGTAGCCGCATCCAAGAAGTCGAAGGCATCAGTTACGGCGCGTTCATCGTGCCGGGCCTCATCATGCTGTCGGTGATGACTCAAGCAACCAGCAACGCATCGTTCGGGATATATTTCCCTAAATTCATGGGTACGATTTACGAGTTGTTATCTGCACCAGTGAATTTCTTAGAAATTACATTGGGCTATGTCGGGGCGGCGGCCACAAAGGCCTTATTTATCGGTATAATCATCCTGATAACCGCGTTCTTCTTTGTGGATATCACCATCGCGCACCCGTTTGCGATGATCGCATTCCTTGTGCTGACCTGTGTTAGTTTTTCGCTGCTCGGCTTTATCATCGGCATTTGGGCGGGGAACTTTGAACAACTTCAATTGATCCCTCTGCTGATTATTACGCCGCTCGTTTTCCTTGGTGGATCGTTCTATTCAGTGACGATGTTGCCTCCGATTTGGCAGACGATCACGATGTTTAATCCAGTCGTCTATCTCATCAGCGGTTTCCGTTGGTCGTTCTTTGGCACGGCGGACGTGTCAATCGGCCTGTCGCTAATGGCAATCGCCTTCTTTACTGGGGCTTGTATGGTCGCAATCTGGTGGATTTTCCGCACAGGCTGGCGGATCCGCCAGTGACGCCTTGTTGCACCCCTGAACGCACCCTAAATGGTAGTACATGAAAAAATATATCCCGTTTATGAAATCCGAACCCTTTGTCGCCGTTGTCCGGTTGCAAGGCGCTATCACCAATGGTGGGCGCGGGCTTGATGATACAAGCCTTGCGCCAGTTCTGGAAAAGGCATTTTCCAAAGGCAAACCTGCCGCTGTCGCGCTGGAAATAAATTGTCCCGGTGGCAGTCCTGTGCAGTCATCCCTGATCGCCGCGCGCATTCGCCGGTTGGCTGATGAAAAACAGATACCTGTCTTCGCCTTTGTCGAAGATGTGGCCGCATCTGGTGGGTATTGGCTGGCATGTGCCGCCGACGAGATTTTTGTGGATAGCTGTTCGATAACGGGATCTATCGGCGTGATCAGTGCGGGCTTTGGTCTGCAGGACGCGATTGAGAAATACGGCGTAGAGCGGCGCGTTTATACGGCGGGTAAATCCAAATCCATGCTGGACCCGTTCAAGAAAGAAAGTGCTGCGGACGTCAAAAGGTTGCGCGGCCTACTTGAAGACCTGCATGCGACGTTCATTGATTATGTGAAATCACGCCGTGGGACCAAACTGGCTGACAACCCTGACCTGTTCACGGGTGAAGTATTCATCGGGCAAAAGGGTCTTGATCAAGGGCTTGTGGATGGTATCGGTCATTTGGCTCCAACAATGAAATCTCGCTTTGGCGACAAAGTAAAATTCCGCCGTTACGGCATGAAACGCGGACTACTGTCCCGTTTTGGTGCGCGTGTGATTGACGATGCGATTGCATCTGTTGAAGATCGTGCTGCATTTGCGCGGTTTGGTCTGTAGATGCTCTTCAAAGTCATCACTCTATTCCTCGTCTCTATGGCGGTGCTGGCAATGTTTGGAAAATGGCAGTTTCCCGGACAGGCACGATTGGCTGCGGCCAAGTGCAAGTCCTGTGGACGGTTTAAGATCGGCAAAGGCCCCTGTGCCTGCAAAAAGGGACGGAAGTAATGGATTGGGTTTATACGGGCATTGGCCTTGTGATCTTGTTGCTGGCGGGTGACAGCCTTGTCAAAGGGGCGGTTAATCTGTCGTTGCGGCTGGGCGTGCCTGCGTTGATTGTGTCGCTGACGATTGTGGCGTTTGGTACATCTGCGCCAGAGCTTCTTATCGCTATCCAAGCTATCATGGATGATGTGCCGGGGCTCGCGCTGGGGAATGTGGTGGGGTCCAATACGGCCAATGTGCTGCTTGTCTTGGGTGTGCCTGCATTGCTGGCCACGATGCACACCAGCGAATGTGACACGCGCAACAGTTATCTGCAGATGATCGCGGCGACTGGGCTATTCATTGTGTTGTGCTTCTTTGGACCGTTCACATGGGTCACAGGTGTGATCCTTCTTACCGCGTTGGCGGCTATGTTGTTTTATGCTGGCTGTGCGGCCCACAAGCACCGCAAGGCAGCTGTGAACGATGACGAAGAAGTAGAAGGGGCTGACCGGAATTTGGGTTGGCCCAAGATTGCGTTGTTCTTGGTTCTGGGCATAATTGGCCTGCCATTGGGCGCGAGCCTGTTGGTTGAAGGATCTACTAGCATCGCCCGCACGTTTGGAATTTCTGAAACCGTAATCGGCTTGACGTTGGTCGCTATTGGAACGTCCCTGCCAGAGCTAGCGACCACTGTTATGGCTGCCTTGCGTCGCCAGGCGGATGTGGCGTTGGGCAACGTGATCGGGTCAAACATGTTCAACCTTCTGGGCATCATGGGGGTGGCCAGCCTTGTCGGGAACATCCCAATTGATCCGCAGTTCTTATCATTTGATCTTTGGGTGATGTTGGCATCGTCGTTGATTTTGATCCCGTTTGTGTTTCTGAAAGTTGACATCAACCGGATCTGGGGGGTCGCTCTTTTCGCGCTGTACCTCACATATCTGGTGGTTGTGCTGATCTGATGCGCGCGCTTGTTACAGGCGCCGGCGCACGGCTGGGCCAAGCGATGGCGCTTTATCTAGGTGGGCGTGGCTATGATGTGGCCGTACACTATGCGGGATCAGCTGATGGGGCTGCAGACACAGTCTCGCAATTGCAGGCAATGGGCCGGACAGCGGTCGCACTTCAGGCTGATCTGCTGATTGAGGACGCCACACAAGCCTTACTGCCAGCTGCAGCTGCTGCGTTGGGCGGACCGATCACTGTGTTGGTCAACAATGCGTCGATCTTTGAACATGACACTATCGATACGGCAGACCGGACCAGTTGGGATCGCCATATTGGGTCGAATTTGCGTGCGCCATTTGTGTTGACCCAAGCCTTGGCAGCGCAGTCACCTGTTGCGGGCAAAGACGCGGTCGGCGAACCTGTGGCGTCATCCTTGGTGGTCAATATGATTGATCAGCGCGTGCACAACCTGACGCCAGAGTTCATGACCTATACCATTGCCAAAATGGGGCTATGGGCGTTCACGCAAACCGCGGCCCAAGCCCTTGCGCCGCATGTGCGTGTTAATGGAATTGGACCCGGTCCGACGTTGAAAGGAAAACGGCAAAGCACTGCCCAATTTGACACGCAACGCAAAGCCACGATTTTGGAACGCGGTGCAAACCCGTCTGATATCACCGCTGCCTTGGGGTATTTCTTGGATGCACCTGCTGTGACGGGGCAAATGCTTGCTGTTGATGGCGGTCAGCATCTTGGATGGAAAACGCCAGATGTACTGGGGGTTGAGTGACCTAACGGCAGAGTTGTGCACTGCAATTAAGCGAAGTCACAAAATGTTTACAATAGATTAATGTTTTCAACGGCTTGCAGATTGTATATAATTTTATCAAGCGAAAACAAAGAGATAAATAAATGCCTAAAAAATAGGCAATCACATGAAGCGCGTTAAATACAACAAGAAATCGCCGATCTTTCCGTTTTACCCACCGACTTATCCACAGAAACGGTGGATGCCTTTTCTCTTGTTGTGAGGCCGCTACCATTGCAGCGCAGAAAGAATCAGCAGGCCATGAAATGAACACCCCCCAAGATGAGACACAGCTGACAGGATATGCCCGCATTACGGCGTATTTGCGCACGCTCGATTCATCGCCGGGTGTTTACCGGATGCTCGATGCCGAAAGTCGCGTTCTGTATGTTGGTAAGGCGCGGAATCTCCGGGCGCGGGTCAGCAACTATGCGCGCCCCAACAATCATTCTGGCCGCATTACGCGTATGATCTTGGAAACATCGACGATGATGTTCCTGACGACGCGAACCGAGACTGAGGCGCTGCTGCTAGAGCAAAACCTCATTAAGCAGCTGAAACCCAAGTATAACGTATTGCTGCGCGACGATAAATCGTTCCCCAATATCCTTGTGACCAAAACGCATGATTATCCGCAGATCAAAAAGCATCGCGGCGGGAAAAAGGAAAAGGGGAGCTATTACGGGCCCTTTGCCAGCGCGGGTGCCGTCAACCGGACGCTTAACCAATTGCAACGGGTGTTCTTGCTACGCAATTGTTCCAACAGTGATTTTGAAACACGCACGCGCCCGTGTCTGCAGTATCAGATTAAGCGGTGCTCTGGCCCCTGCGTTGGTCTGATCTCGACTGATGATTATGCCGCCACCGTCCGCGATGCGGAGCTGTTTTTGCAGGGTAAGACAAAGGGTATCCAAGAAACGCTTGCCGCCCAAATGTCTGCAGCGTCTGAGGACATGGAGTTCGAGCGCGCAGCTGCATTGCGCGACCGGATCAAGGCATTGACCCAAGTGCAATCGGCGCAAGGCATCAACCCCCAAGCCACGGCAGAGGCGGATGTCATCGGCCTGCATATCGATGGCGGGCAGGCCTGCGTGCAGGTGTTCTTTATCCGCGCTAACCAAAACTGGGGCAATCACGATTATTACCCGCGTATCAGCGGCGAAGAGGACGCGTCCGAGGTCATGGAAGCATTCGTCGGGCAGTTTTACTCTGACCGTGAACCGCCGCGTGCTGTGATCATGAGCCATGGCTTGGACAACGAGGATTTGATGATCGCCGCATTGACTGAAAAGGCGGGTCGCAAGGTCGAGGTTATGGTCCCCCAGCGCGGTGAAAAAGCTGAATTAGTGCAAGGTGCGTTGCGCAATGCCCGCGAAAGCCTTGCCCGCAAAATGTCTGAAACTGCCACGCAAGGGCGGCTGCTAAAAGGGCTGGCAGAGGCGTTTGATTTACCAAAACCACCGCAGCGGATCGAGGTCTATGATAACAGTCATATCCAAGGTGCGTTTGCTGTGGGTGCGATGGTTGTCGCTGGCCCCGAAGGGTTCGACAAAAACCAATACCGTAAATTTAACATTAAAGGTGATGACATCACCCCCGGCGATGACTTTGGCATGATGAAAGAGGTCATGACCCGCAGGTTCCAGCGCCTTCTAAAAGAGGATCCTGACCGCACGTCTGGTATGTGGCCTGACCTGTTGCTGATCGATGGCGGCGCAGGGCAAGTTAGTTCCGTGCGCGAAATCATGGAAGCATTAGGCGTCGGCGATGTCCCGATGGTTGGTGTTGCCAAGGGCGAAGACCGCGATGCAGGCAAGGAAGTGTTTTACCGCACTGGTAAACCCATCTTTGCATTGCGCCACAACGATCCTGTTTTGTATTTTATCCAGCGGATGCGCGACGAGGTGCACCGCTTTGCCATTGGCACCCACCGTGCGAAACGGTCCAAAGCAATCGGCGCAACCCCATTGGATGATGTGCCGGGCGTTGGTGCGACCCGCAAGCGTGCGCTGCTAGCGCATTTTGGATCGGCAAAGGCGGTGGCTCGTGCCAATCTGGCGGATCTCAAGGTGGTTGCCGGGGTGTCTGAAAACATGGCCCAGACGATCTATGACTACTTTCACGAGAACGGATAGGGCTGACATAATCGTGCGTAATAGAAACAGCGTCTTTTCACTTAATCCGTGAACGCGTAGTGTGACCTCATGAATTGGAACATCCCTAATATCCTGACGCTCTTGCGTCTGATCGCAGCCCCCGGCGTGGCGATTATGTTTTTGTATTTTAACCGTCCGCTGGCTGATTGGTTTGCGCTGATCTTATTTGTCGGAGCGGCGTTTACAGATTTCCTAGATGGTTATCTGGCTCGCGCTTGGAAACAAGAAAGCAAGTTTGGCGCCATGATGGACCCGATTGCCGATAAGGCGATGGTCATCATCGCATTGGTCGTAATCACAGGGTTCTCTGGCATGAACCCGTGGATTTTGATGCCAGCCGTATTGATCATTTTCCGCGAGGTATTTGTATCGGGCCTGCGCGAATTCTTGGGCGAAACGGCTGGGCTGTTGAAGGTCACGAATTTGGCAAAGTGGAAAACCACATTCCAGATGGTCGCAATTTCGGTGTTATTCGCAAAAGGCGCGTTTGAGCATTATTTGATCGACCGCAGCAGTGGCATGGATTTCGCGACCCAGCATGGTATTCTCGACGGATCAATTGAGGATGTGTTGGGCTTACGTGCCTTGGAAATGGGTGCCGAAATAAGCTGGTATCTGGGTATTGGCCTTTTGTGGGTTGCGATGGTTTTAACGGTCCTTAGCGGGGCCGACTATTTCCGCAAGTCGCTGCCCCATCTGCGTGACGCGCCGTGAATGTCATGTATTTCGCGTGGGTCCGTGAACGGATCGGCGTCCCGTTTGAGGATGTGCAAACAACGGCTGTGACGGTCGCTGATTTGGTTGCGGAACTGTCCGCCCGCGAAGACCACTATGCCGCCGCTTTTGCAGATGTTTCCGCATTGCGCGTGGCGGTGGACCAAGAATTGGCTGACTTTGATGCACCACTTGCGGGCGTCCTTGAGGTTGCATTCTTTCCCCCGATGACGGGCGGCTGATGTCCGTCCGCGTTCAAGACATTGCATTTGATGCAGGCGCGGAACTGAACGCGTTTTCAGGTGGTAACGGCGTCGGCGCAATTGTCAGTTTTACTGGCATCGTGCGCGACACTGATGGCACATTGGCCGCGATGGAGATTGAGCATTATCCCGGCATGACCGAACGCGCCATTCAGGTCATTATTGACGACGCGATGACGCGCTGGGCGTTGCAGGATGTGCTTGTGATCCACCGCTTTGGGCGCTTGGTTGCTGGGGCTCCGATCATGATGGTTGCGACGAAATCAGCGCACCGTGCTGATGCTTTTGCGGCGGCTGATTTCTTAATGGACTACCTGAAATCGCGTGCCCCTTTCTGGAAAAAAGAAACGACAGCAGACGGCAGCGCGTGGGTCGCGGCCAAAGACGCTGATGAGGATGCGCTAAACCGGTGGTAGGCGCGCCATGTTGCGGCATGGTGCGTGGCGGGGGCAGTTGGTCGTGTGGTTGTTGATCAATCCGCAAGCCTCCATGAACGCATAAACGATTGTTGGGCCGCAAAATTTGAATCCAGCTTTCTTAAGATCTTTTGATATTTGTAACGACAACGCGGACTGCGTGGGCATCGCTGACCTGTCGTCCAACGTGGCTTGCAAAGGGTATCCGTCGACATAATTCCATAGGTATTTGTCGAACCCTTGCGCGGCCTCAATTCGTTGCCATGCTTGCGCGTTTGTAATGGTGGCTGCGATTTTGCCGTGATGGCGAATGATGCCCGCGTTTTGCAAAAGGATCGCGATTTCATCTTCACCCCAATTGGCGATGATATCGGGATCAAATCCGGCAAAAGCCGCGCGAAAATTATCGCGCTTTTTCAATATCGTGATCCAGCTAAGCCCTGCCTGAAACCCATCAAGGATTAGCTTTTCCCATAACGCGCGGCTGTCGTATTCTGGGACGCCCCATTCGGTGTCATGATAATCAACGTAAATTTGTTCGGGGCCAGCCCAACCGCAACGATGTTCCATGGTCTAGATAATCATTCCGATTTTATGAAATTGCTAGACCTTAACCGACTGTTATCGGGATCAGGCGCAATGTCAGGCAATCCCAAAGGACGGTGATCAATGACTGTTGCCCAGCAAAACGACGCGCTTGATGATGCGGCCTTGCTTGATCCATTGCATTTTGCGATGGCAAGCCGTGACGCCGATGTGCTGAACTTGGTGCGTGATGCATTGGCATCCAAACGGGCGCGGCTTGCATTCCAACCAATTGTCACCGCAGGTCCAAACGGTCGGATCGCATTCTACGAAGGGCTTATTCGGGTGATGGACCCTGCTGGACGGATGATCCCTGCTGCGCATTTCATGCCCGTGATCGAGGAAACAGACCTTGGTCGGCAGATTGATTGTGTCACGCTTGATCTTGCGTTGCGGTTGTTGCGGCAAAACCCATTGCTGCGGTTGTCCATCAACGTATCCGCGCGATCAATTGGCGACGGGCAGTGGCGCCGCGTTCTCGAGGCTGGGCTCGCTGAAAAAACAGCAATCGGTAATCGGCTTATATTTGAAATCAGCGAAACATCCGCGATGATGCTGCATGAAATCGTGATCCGTTTCATGGCTGAGATGCAACCGCGAGGGATCGCGTTTGCGCTTGATGGGTTTGGTGCCGGATTGACGGCATTTCGACATCTGAAAGATTTCTTTTTTGATCTCGTTAAGATTGACAAAGGGTTTGTGCATGGCATCGCGTCGGACCCGGACAATCAGGTCCTGGCAGAGGCGTTGATCACAGTTGCCCAACAGTTCGAAATGCTGGTCATTGCTGATGGGGTTGAAACCCAGGAAGAGGCGGAAATTTTGACGGGTATGGGGGCCGACTGTTTGCAAGGTTACGTCTTTGGTGTGCCCAAGTTTGAGATTTGATTATTTTGCACTGAACGCGTGCTTATTGTGCAGCCGCAGAAACAACGTTGCGAATTTTTCAGCTAAACGATAAAACTATATTAAGCGGCAGGACGGGGTCTGCGCGCCACCTCTGGCTTTGCGCCGCTCCGGTCTGTCTTTTGACGTTTATCTCAAAAGGACCATTCCCATGACCAATGTTGTAATCGCCTCTGCTGCACGGACTGCTGTCGGTAGTTTTGGTGGCGCTTTTGCGAACACGCCTGCCCACGATTTGGGTTCAGCCGTGCTCGAGGCCGTTGTTGCCCGTGCTGGTATCGACAAAGCTGATGTATCTGAGACGATTTTGGGTCAGGTTCTGACCGCGGCCCAAGGCCAGAACCCTGCGCGTCAGGCGCATATCAATGCTGGTTTGCCGGTTGAAGGATCTGCTTGGTCCATCAACCAAGTTTGTGGGTCCGGCCTGCGTGCCGTCGCTCTTGGCGCGCAGCACATCCAATTGGGTGATGCGTCTATCGTTGCCGCTGGTGGTCAGGAAAACATGACTATGTCTCCTCATGCCGCAAACCTGCGTGCAGGCCACAAAATGGGCGACATGAAATATATCGACACAATGATCCGCGACGGTCTTTGGGATGCATTTAACGGCTATCACATGGGTCAAACGGCTGAAAATGTGGCGAACCAGTGGGAAATTTCTCGCGATATGCAAGACGCATTTGCGGTCGCGTCGCAGAACAAAGCTGAAGCCGCCCAAAAGGCTGGCAAGTTTGCTGATGAGATCGCAGCGTTCACTGTCAAGACACGTAAGGGCGACATCATCGTCGATCAAGACGAATATATCCGCCACGGCGCGACACTTGAAGCAATGGCAAAAATGCGCCCTGCTTTTGCAAAAGAGGGCTCTGTTACTGCGGCCAACGCATCTGGTTTGAACGATGGTGCTGCTGCAACTTTGTTGATGTCTGCAGATGAAGCTGAAAAGCGTGGTATTGAGCCGCTCGCGCGTATCGCATCCTATGCGACCGCAGGTTTGGACCCGTCGATCATGGGCGTCGGTCCTGTTATGGCATCCCGCAAGGCGCTGGCCAAAGCGGGCTGGTCGGTTGACGACCTGGATCTTATTGAAGCCAATGAGGCATTCGCGGCGCAGGCCTGTGCAGTGAACAAAGAAATGGGTTGGGACCCTGCAATTGTAAACGTCAACGGCGGCGCGATTGCGATTGGTCACCCAATCGGTGCATCCGGTTGTCGCGTTTTGAACACTTTGTTATTTGAAATGAAACGTCGCGATGCGAAAAAAGGTATTGCTACGCTTTGTATCGGCGGTGGCATGGGTGTCGCTCTTTGTGTCGAGCGTCCATAAAACACGGGTATCGGTGCGTAATAATATTGCGCACCCATACCTCTTGACCTAATAAGATTACAACGTAAATTTTTAAAAAGGAGAATCCTATGTCTCGTGTCGCAATCGTTACTGGTGGTTCGCGCGGTATTGGCGCTGCTATCTCAACCGCTTTAAAAGATGCCGGTTATTCCGTCGCTGCTACCTATGCTGGCAATGATGAAAAGGCCGCAGCCTTTACCGCTGAAACTGGTATCAAAACATACAAATGGGATGTTGCGGATTACGATGCCTGCACCGCCGGTATTGCGCAGGTAGAGGCTGACCTTGGCCCAATTGAGGTCCTTGTGAACAATGCAGGGATCACCCGCGATGCCCCGTTCCATAAAATGAAACCAGAGCAGTGGTCCGAAGTGATCGGCACCAATCTGACGGGTGTCTTCAACATGACCCACCCAGTTTGGCCTGGTATGCGCGCACGTAAATTTGGTCGCGTCATCACCATCTCGTCGATCAATGGTCAAAAAGGGCAGTTCGCCCAAGCCAACTATGCTGCTGCAAAAGCTGGTGACATCGGTTTTACGAAATCGCTGGCTCAAGAAGGCGCGCGCGCTGGCATAACTGTTAATGTGATCGCACCGGGTTACATCAACACCGAGATGATGAGCACGATTCCTGAAAAGGTCATGAACGAAGTGATTTTGCCGCAGATCCCTGTGGGTCGTCTGGGCGAAGCATCTGAAATTGCACGTGCTGTGCTGTTCCTTGCGTCCGATGATGCGGGCTTTGTGACTGGGTCTACGATTACCGCAAACGGCGGCCAGTACATGATCTAAACCACTTAAGTTTAGACAAAAAATAAGGGCCGGTTTTTCCGGCCCTTTTTCGTATCGCGTCGCTGGCTGTCCGCTATTGCGGTGAAAGGCGGCTGATTTGTTCTTTCAGCATCAGCTTTTGTTTTTTCATTTGGGCAATTTCGGCATCATCTGTGGCGGGGCTACGTTGCATAACCTCCACCGAGTCCGAGAGGTTTTGATGTTTCTTCTTCAGTTCCTGCACGTGTGAACTTAGGCTCATGGTCGTCCTCCTTCGGTTTGAAATCGAATACCTTCAGTGCACCACATTTTGATTCTTGTGTCACGTTGCAGTGCAGCATCCGGGGCGCTTCACTATGATCTCGGCAAAAGATTGCTGAAACATTAATCTGTGATGATCAAAGCATCCCCGTTCCGCAAAATTCCACGCACGCGATCAGTATAATTTTCGCGGTCTGCATCATGCATGGTCCCGTCGTGCATGATCAATGCTGGCAGCAGACGAAATGGTGCACGGCCCGAATGGCGGGCTTGTAACAAGAACAAATGAGGTTCTTGACCGTCACGCGCGCAAATCGGCCGAACGATGATTGATCCAAGCCGCCCTTGCAGATGGCTTAACACTTCTGGCAGCCGCTCAATCCGTAAGACTAGCGTGAAATAGCCTTTGGGCGCCAACCGCTTGGTCGCCACATTTAACCAATCGCCCAACGGCGTGTCACCACCCATCGCAATGTCACGGCCAGTATTGGGTGCGGCTGACCCTGCGCCACGATCAAAATAGGGCGGGTTGGCCATGACGTGGTGGTATTGGGTGTTTCGAATACTATCGGGCAGGGTCCGTAGATCGGCCATCACAGCATTCATACCGTTAGCTACTGCAAGGGCGGCATAGTCGGGCTGTACTTCAATCCCTGTGATGTCCAAATCCGGTACCCGCGCAGCAAGGCAAAGTGATGCCACCCCAACGCCGCAGCCAAGCTCCAACACACGCTCGCCGGACCTTGCAGGCACACAAGCAGCAAGCAAAACAGCATCAACGCCAGCGCGGTATCCTTTGGCTGGCTGAACAGCAGTCACTTTTCCGTTCAGAAATGCATCAGTGGTCGTGTCCATTAGCGGCCTAAATCAATCTCGTTGTCGCGCATAATCGCTTCCGCTATGAATAAATCGCGGTCAATCACCATCAAGCGCCGCGGCATTATGCCTATGGACCCTTCGAGGACGCTCATGTTTACGTCGAATTGAAAGCAGGCTATACCCTCGCCGTCCAGAAGGGCGGTTGCAAAGGCGATGACAGTCGGGTCGTTGGTGCGCAAAAGTTCTTTCATAACCATGACGTAAGCATCGTTTGCGTCTTTGTCTATTCTCAGTCGGATGAACGTGATGAGCCTTGATACAGTAGCAACAAAACCACATGAACGTCTGGCCGCAGCGCTGTCAGGTGATATGGCCGCCGTGAACGACATGATCCGGACGCGAATGGCGTCTGAACATGCGCCGCGCATTCCCGAAGTGACCGCGCATTTGGTTGAGGCAGGTGGAAAACGCTTGCGCCCCATGCTCACGCTCGCTGCTGCGCGGCTGTGTGGCTATGATGGTCCGTACCACGTGCATTTGGCGGCAACGGTGGAGTTTATTCATACGGCAACACTGCTACATGATGATGTCGTTGATGAAAGCGATCAGCGACGCGGGCGACCCACAGCGAACCTGTTGTGGGACAATCAATCGAGTGTGCTTGTCGGTGACTATCTGTTTTCCCGCTCATTCCAGTTGATGGTTGAAACCGGATCGTTGCGTGTCTTGGACATCCTTGCAAACGCCTCCGCGACGATTGCTGAAGGTGAAGTGCTGCAATTGACAGCCGCTGCCGATTTGGCGACGACCGAAGAGATTTATTTCAAGGTGGTACGCGGCAAAACCGCGGCGCTTTTCTCGGCGGCGATGGAAGTCGGAGGCGTGATTGCAGATGCCGACGAGAATATCGTTAAGGCGCTGTTCGATTATGGTGATGCGCTTGGTATTTCGTTCCAGATTGTGGATGATCTGTTAGATTATGGCGGCACCGACGCCATCGGTAAAAACATCGGTGATGATTTCCGTGAACGCAAACTGACCTTGCCTGTCATCCGTGCAATTGCTGCCGGTGATGCGGACGAGCGCGTGTTTTGGGACCGGACCATCGGTAAAGGGCGGCAAGACGATGGTGATTTGGACCGCGCTATGTCAATTTTGGCCCGCCATGGCGCAATGACGTCCACCCGCGATACAGCGCTTGAATGGGCGGAAAAAGCGAAAGCTTCTCTTGCGCCAGTCCCTGATCATGAGCTGAAAGAAATGTTGATGGATTTGGCTGACTACGTGGTCGCGCGGATTACCTAAAGCACACCTGCGGGGGCCACCCACCAGCTCATTTGCGCAACTTGAATTGCACGTGCGACTTGGCGGGCATCTGCCAGATTGCGGACCAACCCATAACATGTCGCCCCAGATCCCGACATCGCGGCATGGGCCACTTTTGGCATGCTGCGAAGCTTTGTCAGCGCTTCATCTATCTCCGGTGCAATAGCAACGGCGGGCTGTTCTAGATCGTTGCGTTGGGCGGCGAGCCACGCTGCAAACCCGTCAAAATTAAGTCCCTTGGGCAGTGTGCCCATGCCTGGATTTCGCTTGCTGGCTAACCCGTCAAACACAGCGCCAGTGGGGACCGACACGCGTGGGTTCACAAGCACAAGCGCACACTCTGGCAATGAAGGTACAGGCAATAAAATATCGCCGATACCTGTCATCTGCGTGGGATCAGGGGCTTGCAGGCATACGGGCACATCTGCACCAAGTGCAACGATTTCGGGCGCATTTGCAGGCAGTGGGGTAACGTTCCACAACTTTGCCAGCATGGCCAATGTCACCGCCGCATCCGATGATCCACTGCCGATACCAGCCGCATGGGGCAGGTGTTTTTCCAACTGCAAATGTGCGCCTTGCGTCACATTGCGCGCCTTGCGCAAAGCCGTCGCTGCACGCATCACAAGGTTTGTGTGATCCGTCGGGATTCCTTGGGAAAACGGGCCATTCACGGTGATCTGCAAATTTGGCGCAATGGTCGCCGTGATTTGGTCAAATACCTCTGCAAAAACCACAAGGCTGTCGAGCAAATGATAGCCGTCAGTCCGCTGTCCCGTCACGTGCAGGGTCAGGTTCACTTTGGCCGGGGCTGAGCCCTTAATCGTCGCCACTGGCAACCTCAAGCGGTGCAGTACCTTCTTTAGCCAAGACGGCATCGAGGCCAATTTCAAGCTTGCTGCGAATACGCGCCGCATCAGCCTCTAACGGATCAAAAGACAATGCGCGGTTCCATTGGAACTCGGCTTCGATCACGCGGCCAACGGCCCAAAATGCGTCGCCAAGGTGGTCGTTAATAATGGGATCGACGGGCAAAAGCGCTGCGGCATTTTCAAGGTGGCCAACGGCCGCGTCAAATTCACCGCGCTGGAACAATACCCAACCAAGGCTGTCCACTATCGCACCGTTCTGCGGTTCTGAGCCTACGGCCGTTTCGATCATGGTGAGGGCTTCGTCGAGATTGATCCCGCGCTCGACCATCGAATAGCCGAGGTAATTGAGCACCTGAGGCTGATCGGGGCGCAACGCAAGGGCAGCCCGAAAATCGGCCTCTGCGGAAGGCCAATCGTCAAGCGTATGGTGGGTGATGCCACGCGTATAATAGATAAACCACTTCAATGGATCGGCGTCGTCATATAGTTTTAAAGCCTTGGTATAGCTCGTTTTTGCCGCATTAAAGTCGCCGCTTTCGCGGTATGCGTCACCAGCGGTTGCATGCACGCGGGGCATGTCGGGGTATGTTCGCGCGAGGGTTTGCAGCGCCTCAATTGCGGCCTCTGTACGCCCCGCTTTGCGCAGGGCCTCGGACCGCCCAAGTTCTGCAGATTGGTGCGCTGGATCAGATGGCGCGACAGTGCTGTAGGTAGAAGTCGCAAGATCGTACTGTCCAAGGTTTTCAAGAAGATCAGCAGCCAACAAAACTGCATCAGTGTTCGCGGCGTTCAAAGCAACGGCAGCGCGCGCATAACGCAAGGTATAGTCATCGTTGCCATCGCGCAGCAGGGCTTGAGCGACGATCAAATAGACCTCTGACAGCCCGTCTTGGGCGCTGCGAACATATGTGAATGGGAGGGTTGCGTCGGTCGTCAAAACGGCGCGCATTTCGACCAGTGTTGGATCAGTTTGCGGGCCAAACACACCGTCGATTAATGCCAATGCATCTGCGTTACGGTCAAGCTGCGACAAAATTTGTGCGTGTGCGATTGCGCTACGTCGATTGTAACGGATGCCGTTTTCGGGTGAACCTGCAAAGATTGCGTCAGCACCTTCGAAATCACCGACGTACGAAAATGCGAGCGCTTTGTTATACAAAGTATAGGCACCAAGCCCTGCAGTTTCCGTCAGCATGTCAAAGCTCTCAAGCGCAGCGGACATCTGGCCTTTGCCCACATAGCCCCAACTTTGCGTGAGACCGTCAACAAGTGGGCCGATCTCTTGACCACCTTCGAGCTGTGAAAATACCTTATCCCAATCGTCTTGCGTGGCGGCATCAACGCTTAGGACAATATGCGCCATTTGGCTTTTAATCCCGCTTTGTGCCATGAGCGTTGCGATTGGTGTGGCGCGTTCAAAGTCACCAAGGGCGACATAGGAAACCAAAGCATTTTCAAGCAGATAAGGGCTTGTTGGGTCGCCAATTAGGGCTTGGGTGAAATACCGTGCGGCGGTTTCAAAATCATTTGTAAACGCAGCTTGGCGGGCGGCCAGATAGGCGCCTGCCTTTGGCTCGGCCACGACGGACAGTGGAAGCAAGGCACAGATCGCGCATGCAATAAAACGGGTGCGGAATGACAAAGTTTCGACCTCAAATATAACAGTATTTTCATCACCCTATGCGGCCCACAGGGTGTCTGCAATTGGAACCCGATCACAGACGCGAGATGTCGCCCAGAGGGGGCGTTTTCAGCCGAATATTGCTTTGGTCACAAAAAAGGGCCGGAAAACCGGCCCCATTTATCAACTTACCCGATTACATGTTCGGATAATTCGGCCCATCGCCCCCTTGGGGGACTGTCCAGTTGATATTCTGGCTTGGGTCTTTGATGTCGCAGGTTTTGCAGTGCACGCAGTTTTGGAAGTTGATGACAAACTGTTGTTCGCCGTCTTTTTCTACGACTTCGTAAACGCCCGCAGGGCAGTACCGCTGTGCGGGTTCTGCGTATTTTGGCAAGTTAACCGCGATGGGGATGCTCGCGTCTTTTAGGTGCAAATGCGGGGGCTGGCTTTCTTCGTGATTTGTAAAGCTGAAGGCCACATTGGTCAGGCGGTCAAACGACAGTTTGCCGTCTGGTTTCGGGTATTTGATTTCTGGATAATCAGCCGCTAGGCCAGTGGCCTCTGCATCAGATTTCCCGTGCTTCATGTTCAGTGGTGACCACCCTGTCAGGTTACGCAGCCACATGTCAGCGCCGCCAACTGCGAGCGATGCCGCAAGACCGTATTTTGACCACAGCGGTTTCACGTTCTTCACGCGGCCTAAATCTTGGCCAATGGCACCTTCGCGTACGGATTTTTCGTATTCCACCAGCACATCGCCGGACCGTTTCGCCTTAATCGCGTCATTCGCCGCCTCTGCGGCGGCGATGCCGGACAGCATGGCGTTATGGTTACCCTTGATCCGTGGCACGTTAACCATGCCTGCGGAACATCCCAAAAGCGCGCCTCCGGGGAAGGCCAGCTTGGGCATGGATTGCATGCCGCCTTCGGTGATTGCGCGCGCACCATAAGCGATCCGCTTGCCGCCTTTGAGCAGGTCCGCGATCATTGGGTGATGCTTAAATCTCTGGAATTCCATGTAAGGGAATGTGTGCGGGTTTTTGTACCCAAGGTGCACAACAAAGCCCACGTAAACCTGATTATTGTCGAGGTGGTAGATGAACGATCCGCCGCCTGCGCCAGATTCCTGCAACGGCCAGCCCATTGTGTGGGTCACGGTGCCTTCGGAATGCTTGGCAGGGTCGATCTCCCAGATTTCCTTCATGCCAAGGCCATATTTCTGCACGTCGCTTTTGGCAGCCAGATCGTATTTTGCGATGGCTTCTTTTGACAGCGATCCGCGCACGCCTTCGGACAGGAATACGTATTTCCCGTTTAGGACCATGCCCGGCTCATAGTTTGCCCCATGCGTGCCGTCAGCGTTTTTGCCAAATTCGCCAGCGACGACACCCTTAAGCTCGCCTTTGCGACCGTAGACCAGCTCGGAACACGCCATACCTGGAAAGATTTCAACGCCGAGATCTTCTGCTTGTTCGGCCATCCAGCGGCAGACGTTGCCCATGGACACGATGTAGCTGTTATGGTTGTTCATCAGCGGGGGCATCACGATATTTGGGATACGGATTTTGCCTGCTTCGCCAAGCATATAGAAATTGTCTTCTTTCACAGGCACAGTGATTGGCGCGCCTTTGGCTTTCCAATCAGGGATCAGCGCGTCGATGCCCGAAGTGTCCAAAACTGCGCCAGACAAGATGTGCGCACCAACTTCGGACCCTTTTTCAAGCACGACGACCTCTAGGTTTGCATCAAGCTGTTTCAGCCTGATCGCCGCAGAAAGCCCGGCTGGCCCTGCGCCAACGATCACAACATCATAGTCCATTGTTTCGCGTTCAATCTGTGACATGTGGCGTTCCTTTGTGGCAGTTGGGGTGTTGCCCCGAAATATTGTTGCGTAACCGATAAACAAGCGATGATTGGGGGTCAATCAAGACACGGCGTCAAATCTTACGTCTGCGATAACAAACAGCACTTGCACTTGACTTTGAACCGTCCAAATAGGGTATGAACGTGCGATAAAAGTTTTTCGCCGGACCGCGATAGGATAACGCCATGGAAAAGATACCACTGACAAGGCCAGGTTTTGACAAGCTGGATGCTGAATTGAAGCAACTCAAGTCTGTTGAACGCCCTGCGATCATTCGCGCCATTTCCGAGGCGCGCGAGCATGGTGATCTGTCCGAGAACGCAGAATACCATTCCGCCAAGGAAAAACAGTCGTTCATTGAGGGGCGCGTCAAGGAACTCGAGGGCATCATTTCGTTGGCTGATGTCATCGACCTGACCCGTTTGTCCGGCACTATTAAGTTTGGTGCGAAAGTGAAACTGGTCGACGAAGATAATGACGCGGAGAAATCCTATCAGATCGTTGGTGAATACGAGGCGAATATCGAAAAAGGGTTGCTCAACATCAAATCCCCACTCGCCCGCGCCTTGATCGGGAAAGACGAAGGCGACAGTGTGGAGGTTCGCACCCCTGGTGGCGTGCGTAGTTACGAAATTCTAAGCATCAGCTACACCTAAGGCAGGTATCATGGCGCAAGGATCACAGACCAAATTGACCGAAGGCCGCTCTGCTGGCGAGCTGATCGCGCTTGCCTTATCGGTCGGCTGGATGATCATGGTCGGGTTGTTCTTTTTCTTTTTGCCGCCGACGTCGACCGTCGCAGACCGTTTTGACAGCCTGCGGTTTATCTTGATCCTGATCGCGATTTTCATGCCTGTCGCGATGATTTGGGTCGCTGCCGCTGCCAGCCGGTCCGCACGGATCATGCAAGAAGAATCCGGTCGCCTGCAGGCTGCGATTGATGGCATGCGCAAGACCTATATTGAAAACCGCGCTGGTCCCGTCGGTGGTGGTATGCAGCCAACGGTCGAGAAAAAGCTGAACGAGATTGCCCAAGCGACCCGCAAGACGGAAAACACGGTTGCTACATTTGCCAGCACCCGTCCCGAACAAAAGCTGCAGATAACATCTGTCCACGCAACCATACCCGATGATCAGCCGACGCTTGCGTTGGGTACAAGTGCCGAGGATATTTCAACGCCGCTCCCGAACACTGATTTGATCCGTGCGCTGAACTTTCCTGATAATGAGCAAGACACACGCGGGTTTAACGCCCTGCGGTTGGCCCTGAAGGACCGCAATGCCCGTCAATTGGTGCAAGCGTCTCAAGATATTCTGACGCTTATGTCTCAAGACGGCATCTATATGGATGATCTGCGCCCTGACCGTGCGCGTTCTGAGATTTGGCGCCGCTTTGCGCACGGTGAACGTGGTCGCGCGATGGCGTCTTTGGGCGGTGTGCGGGATCGGTCGTCGCTTGCGCTGACGTCTGGCCGGATGCGCGAAGACACGATTTTCCGCGATGCGGCCCACCATTTTCTGCGCCGATTTGATCAAACTTTGATCACGTTTGAACCGGGTGCGACGGATGAAGAGATCAGCGCATTGTCAGAAACCCGCACTGCCCGTGCATTTATGCTGTTGGGCCGTGTTACGGGTGCGTTTGACTAAGTGCTTGATATATTTCTGAAAACGCTACCGTTTTTCGCCGTGATTGCGGTGGGGTATGGTGCAGGCCGGACCAAGTTTTTCACCCCCGAGGCCACTGCGTATCTGACGAAATTTGTGTTCTATTTTGCGTTGTCCGCGATGTTGTTCCGATTTGCTGCAAACCTTGAGATTTCTGCAATTTTGGATTGGCCGTTTGTCTGGGCCTATCTGGCAGGTACGATGGTCGTCTATTTACTGGCGACTGTTGTTGCCATGACGCGCGGTCTGTCTGTGGCGGAGGCTGCGATTGAGGCGCAATGCGCGGTCATTGGCAATGTCGGTTTTCTTGGTATCCCCATGCTCGTGTTGCTGCTTGGGCAGGCGGCCATTGGCCCTGTTATGATGGTACTGGCTGTTGATCTGATTGTGTTCAGCAGTTTGGTGGTGATCTTGATTGCAGGGTCCAGAGATGGGCGCATGTCGCTTGGTGTACTATGGACTGTCGGGCTTGGTTTGCTGAAAAACCCGATGATTGTGTCGATCAGTTTAGGCTTGATTGTGTCGTCGTTGGCGTTGCCCATTCCTGTGCCGCTGAACGAATTTCTAGAGATCCTTGGTGGTGCAGCCACGCCTGGCGCGTTGTTTGCAATTGGCGCATCACTGGCCAGTAAATCGGCGGAGCGCATAGTGATTGCGGGCTGGTTATCATTTTGTAAATTGATCCTGCATCCTGCCGCTGTGGCTGTCGCTGCTTTGATGGTGTTCAATGTTGATCCCTATGCGGCTGGTGTGATGATCACCGCCGCAGCCCTGCCTGTTGCGGGGAACGTCTATATCCTTGCCCAGCATTACGGCGTCGCGCCTGCGCGGGTGTCTGCTACCATTCTGTTGTCTACGGGGATCAGTGTTCTAACGATCTCTGCTGTGATCGCATGGGTGACAAGTCTGTAAACCTGCGGTAGCCCTGTTGGTGAAACATTAAGGGGACCGCGCCATGAAAACCATTTCCGAGAACCGCTGCTTTGGTGGGACCCAAGGCGTGTATTCGCATGCATCAACAGCTTGCGCTTGTGACATGACGTTTGCGGCGTTTATGCCCGAAGAGGCGCAGCATGGCCCTGTGCCGGTTTTGTGGTTCCTGTCTGGTCTGACCTGCACCCACGAGAACGCAATGGTGAAGGCGGGCGCACAGGCGTGGGCCGCCGAGCAAGGCATCGCGCTAGTGTTTCCTGACACGTCCCCACGTGGGGATGATGTTCCAAATGACGATGCCTTTGATCTGGGGCAGGGTGCTGGGTTCTATGTTGATGCAACGCAGGCCCCTTGGGACAAACATTTCAAAATGTGGACTTATGTGACCGATGAATTGCCTACGCTTTTGGCCAAGAATTTCGCCATTGATATGGACCGCCAGTCGATCACAGGCCATTCCATGGGCGGCCACGGTGCGTTGACAATGGCCATGGCGTTGCCGGATCGTTTTCGGTCTGTGTCTGCGTTTGCCCCCATTTGTAACCCAACTGAATCCGACTGGGGTCGCAAACAGTTCAATGCCTATTTGGGCGATGATGAAAGCAAATGGTCTGCCCATGATGCCACTGCGCAGATGGCAGATGGTGGATTTGATGGCCCGATTTTAATTGATACTGGCACCGACGACCAGTTTGGCGAATTGTTGGGCACAGAAGAATTCGCGTCTGCATTTGTTGGCTGCCGTCAGGAAGGTCAAATCCGTATGCAAAAAGGGTACGATCATTCGTATTTCTTTATCGCGACATTCATTGAAGATCACATCGCTTTCCACGCAGAGGCGCTTTATTCGTGATCTATGTGGACGCCGATGCCTGCCCCGTGAAATCCGAGATTGAACGCGTCGGCACGCGGCACAAGGTCCAGATGTTTGTGGTGTCGAATGGTGGTATTCGACCGTCCCCGAACCCTTTGGTGGAAACAGTTGTCGTGCCTGATGGCCCTGATGTGGCAGATATTTGGATCGCGGACCGTGCAGGTGCGGGTGATGTAGTGATTACGGGTGACATCCCCTTGGCTGCGCGCTGTGTCGAAAACGGTGCGATGGTGCTGAAACATAACGGCGAGCCGCTGACGACTGCCAACATTGGCAACGTGTTGGCGACCCGTGATTTGATGACCGACATGCGCGCTGCTGATCCGTTTCGTCAAGGCGGTGGCAAGCCGTTTTCCAAGGCGGACAGATCTCGGTTTCTGGATGCGCTTGAACGCGCCTTGCGGGCGTCGCAAAAGGGCTAGACCTGACCGCACCGACCTGCGACGGATGTTGGCATGAACATGTTTGCAAACCTTAGGCCCAATCAATTGGGCGCAATTTCGGCGATGATCGCTGTCTTCTTTTTCTCGGTCAACGACGGGGCGATTAAGTTCCTGTCGGGCGGTTATGCCCTGCACGAAGTCGTGCTGATCCGGTCGGTCATTGGCCTTGTGATTTTGCTGGTGCTGATTGCCCCGCTGACCGATGGCTTCGCGATTTTCCGGACCAAGCGGTTGGGAATGCATCTGATCCGCGGGTTCTGTGTTGTCATGGCAAACATGACGTTTTTCCTAGGGCTTGCCGCTATGCCTTTGGCGGATGCGGTTGCGATTTTCTTTATCAGTCCGCTGATCATTACCATATTTTCGGTTTTATTCTTGGGTGAACATGTGGGTCCACGGCGCTGGGCCGCTGTTATCGTTGGATTAATCGGTGTTCTGATCATGATGCGCCCTGGTACGTCGTCGTTCCAATATGCGTCGTTGTTGCCTGTTGTCGCGGCCACTGCCTACGCCGGATTGCACATGCTGACACGGTTGATTGGGCGCACGGAAAGCGCGGCGACGATGGCGTTTTATATCCAGATCGTGTTCATCGTGGTCTGTGTGATCATTGGCTTGGCTGTCGGTGATGGTCGCTTTGGTGATCAGACTGATCCATCTTTGAAGTTCCTTCTGCGGGCTTGGGAATGGCCGGTGGCTGCTGATTTCACGTTGTTTATCTTGGTCGGATTTGGCGTGGCTGTGGGTGGGTATTTCATATCTCAGGCGTACCGCGTCGCAGAGGCATCAATGGTCGCCCCGTTTGAATATTTGGCGCTGCCATTGTCGGTGCTTTGGGGTATTTTGATATTTGATGAATGGCCAGATGTGGTGTCGTATCTTGGTATGGCGCTGATCCTTGGGGCTGGATTATTCATTGTCTGGCGCGAGTCTGTGACGCCAGGAGAGCCGTTGCAAAATCCAAGGGTGCGTCGTTGAAAAATCTGCGCTAGTGTGCCTGCAAATAGGGAATTTGCATGACTATTAACGCAGTGATTTTTGACATTGGCAATGTGCTGATTGAATGGCAACCGGAGCGGTTTTTTGACGCTAAAGTAGGCGAAGCCCGTCGGCGTGAAATGTTCGCTGCGATTGATCTGCATGGCATTAATGACGAGGTTGATCGCGGTGCAAATTTCCGTGACACGATCTATGCCGCCGCAGATGCCAACCCTAATTTTCATGCTGAAGTTCGCATGTGGCATGACCATTGGATCGAGATGGCGGCCCCTGCCATTCCGCAATCTGTGCGCATTTTGCGTGGCCTTAGGGCAAAGGGTGTACCTGTATTTGCGTTGTCGAATTTCGGCATCCAGACGTTTGAAATTGCCGAACCTGTGTACCCGTTTTTGACCGAATTTGATCGCCGTTATATCTCGGGTCATATGGGGGTGATCAAACCGGACGTTGAGATTTACGAACGGCTTGAGGTCGATTGCGGGCTTGATCCTGCGACGCTTTTGTTCACCGATGACCGGATTGATAACATCAATGCCGCCGCTGCACGTGGCTGGCAAACGCATCTGTTTGAGGCCCCGCAGGGCTGGGCCGATTGCGTTGTTTCACATGGTTTGCTGACCGCAGAGGACGCCCAATGACCCAGATGATTCCATTTGCCGAAGCTGACAAAATGTTGGACTGGATCGCGCTAACTGATGCGCTGGCCGCGGGGCATGATCTGCCCAAGGCGCAGGTCGAGGACGTGTTTTTGTATCGTGACAACAACACGCTACTGAACAGATCGGCGTGGATCAAGGGCATGGGTTTGGCTGTAAAATGCGCCACGATATTTCCCGACAACCGCGATGCTGGCAAGCCGATGATCGGCGGTGCAGTGAACCTGTTTTCGGATGAGGATGGTACGCTAGAAGCGATCTTGGATTTCCATTTGGTGACCAAATGGAAGACTGCGGCAGATAGCCTTTTGGCGGCCCGTCGTTTGGCCCGCCCTGACAGTTCCAAAATTTTGATCGTGGGCGCAGGGACCGTGGGCCGGTCGCTATATGCTGCCTACAGATCGGTGTTTCCCAACGCCAAATTTGCTGTTTGGAACCGCTCTCCTGCTGGCGCAAAGTCGTTTCAGGCGGACCTGCCGGATGTTGCGATTGCCGATGATTTGGAAACCGCTGTGCGCACCGCTGACATCATAACGTCGGCCACGATGTCGACAGAACCGACCATCCATGGCGATTGGTTGCAGGCGGGTCAGCACATTGATTTGATTGGCGCTTATCGCCCTGATATGCGTGAAGTCGATGATGCTGCATTGCTGCGGTCACGGGTGTTCGTTGATAACATGCACACGACTGTTGGCCATATCGGTGAGCTGAAAATTCCAATTGCTGCAGGTGTAATTGCCGCGTCTCATGTGGTTGCCGATTACTATGATTTGACCGCGTTTCAACGTGGCTCTGATGATGAAATTACTTTGTTCAAAAACGGAGGCGGCGCTCATCTTGATCTGATGACAGCCCACTATATCCTCGGGGCTTGGATGGCCCGATGATCTGGCTGATCGCTGCAGTTATCGCGGTTATTATTGCCGTGCTGCCATTTGTGTTTGAAGCCCAACGTCGTGGCGTCGACCAACAGATGCGCGACCGCTCCAATGGACGGTTTGCACAGCTGTCTGCGGGGGTGACCCATTACAGGTGGCACGGCCCCACAGATGGTCCCGTGATTGTTGCTGTGCACGGATTAACCACGCCTGCAATTGTTTGGGATGGCATGATCCCGTCGTTGACAGATCAAGGTTTTCGCGTGCTTAGCTATGACCTGTACGGCCGTGGCCTGTCGGGCGCGCCGCATGGCCCTCAGAATATTGCGTTCTTTGTGACCCAGCTGCGCGAACTATTGGCTGATCAAGAGATCACAGATGCTGTTACCCTCATGGGATATTCCATGGGTGGCAGCATCGTGACGGCATATGCGGTGGATCACCCAACGGTAGTTTCGCGAGTGCTGCTTGTTGCGTCCGCAGGGATTGAGACGCGCAAGCCATTGTTTGATCGCTTGTGCTGCGCCCTGCCGTTTATTGGCGATTGGTTGCATGCTAGCTTTGCGGCTGGTCGCGTGCGCCGCGGGGCAATGGCGACGGCCAAGCCTGCTGCCATAACCGATATGCAGGCGTTTCAACTGGCAAGGCGAGGCTATTTACCTGCAGTCTTGGCAAGTCAGCGGGGCGCTTTGGCGGTACGCCAGCCTGAGGCACACCGCGACTTGGGTCGCCTTGGAATTCCTGTGGTCGCTGTCTGGGGGCGTTTGGATAAGACTATTCCACTATCTGCGATGGGCACGTTGACCACGTGGAACCGAAATGTACGCCATGACGAGGTCGCAGATGCCGGGCATGGTTTGCCGTATTCGCATTCGGTGGCTACTGCGCGTGCGCTACTGGCCGATTTTCCTTGATGGGTAAGTGGATGATCGCGCTGAATGCGCCGATGCCCACGCCGACCCACCACACGTGCGTGTACGTCCCGTAGATGTCGTAAAGCGCGCCACCCAACCAGACGCCCAAGAACGACCCAAGCTGGTGTGAAAAGAACACGATACCGTAAAGCGTGCCCATGTACCGAATGCCATAAAGATGCGCGACGAGCCCAGAGGTGAGGGGAACTGTCGCCAGCCACAGGCTGCCCATGCAGATCGAGAATAGGATTACTGTTGTGGGTGTCATTGGCGTCAGGATGAAGGCCGCTGCGATGATGGTTCGGCCTGTGTAGATGCCCGCGAGTAAGTATTTCTTGGAGTACCGTTTACCTAAATAACCTGCCAATAACGTGCCCCCGATGTTCGCTAGTCCGATGAGTGAGATCGCGATGGCCCCAAGGGCGCTGGTGGTTGTGATGCCGAGGCTTGCGAGCATGGAGCCTTGTGCAATCGGCCCGCACATTTCGGTTATGAACGCTGGGAAATGTGCTGTTACAAACGCCAGTTGATAGCCGCACGAAAAGAAGCCCAGAAAGATCAGGGTGTATGATGGGTCTTTGAACGCCCGTTTTAGGGTGGCGCCCATGGTTTCTTCAAGTTCGGTTTTGGTCGCTGTGATCGGGCTGCGCATCATAGGCAGAACCATCAGAACTGATAGGATCAGAGCTGCGAACACCATGAAGGTTTGCTGCCATGTCATGAATGACAGCAGATATTCTGCAAGCGGTGCACCGAACACTTGGCCAGCGGATCCTGCTGCCGTTGCGATTGCCAGCGACATAGACCGGTTTTCGTCCGATGATGCGCGCCCGACAACGGCAAGGATGACACCGAACCCAGTGCCCGCGATGCCAAAACCCACAAGGATTTCGTACATTTGATGCGCCAGCGGAGTGGTCGCTCCTGCGGACAGCATCAGCCCAGCGGCGTAGAACAATGCCCCTGCGATGATCGCTTTGCGGTCGCCGATTTTCTCAGCGATGGCCCCAAAGATTGGCTGCCCGATTCCCCATGCAAGGTTCTGGATCGCAATGGCGAGGCTGAAGTCTGCCCGCATCCATCCAAATTCGGATGCGATGGGGATTTGAAACACACCAAACGACGCCCGAATGGCAAAGCCTGTCATGATAATCACGCAGCCAGCGACAAGGACGGGATTCATAAGCGTGTTTTGTTTCATGGGTGCAGTTGTGCTGTGCAGGCTTAGCTTGTCAACGCTTTGGGTTGTTGCATGAGCCATCAACTTTTGTGATCAATCCGAGGTGGCGGTCAGATTTGGATTGGTGGTACCTGTAGCCCATGACGATGCAAAACATATATGCTGCTGCGGTGGCTGACGGCCATTTGCGCGAAGATGCTGCTCAGGTGGTGTCGCTGCCGCAATTAGAGCGTGTCCGTGCTGCCTTGGCCATGCCAGTAAAGCGTGGTGGCCTGTTCCGTAAGGCACCGCCGCCTGAACGTGGTCTTTATATGTGGGGTGGGGTCGGTCGTGGAAAATCCATGCTGATGGATTTGCTGTACGAGGCTGTGGATGCCCCCAAGCAGCGCAGCCATTTTCATGCGTTTATGCAATGGGTTCATTCCGAGATGGCGATTGCGCGCAAAGATGGCGTCAGTGACGCGATTGCGCCAGTTGCGGCCAAGCTGGCGGCCGAAGTCCGGTTTCTGGCGTTTGATGAGATGCAGATCACAGACATTACGGATGCGATGATCGTTGGCCGTTTGTTTGAGGCATTGTTCGCGGCGGGTGTTGTGATTGTCACGACGTCAAACCGCGTGCCGGATGACTTGTATAAGAACGGGTTGAACCGCGCGCTGTTTGTGCCGTTCATTGAGCTGATCAAAGAACGTATGGTTGTGCATCCACTGGATAGTGAAGTTGATTATAGGCAGGGCAGGCTTGCTGGAACGCCTACGTATTTCACGCCTGCAGATGCGGTGGCCCGTGAACAGATTGATGGCGTTTGGGCCACGTTGACGGGTGAGCAAGATGCGCCGCTGACCCTGACAGTAAAAGGGCGGTCTGTGGTCATTCCGCGGTTTCATAACGGGGCAGGGCGTGTTGATTTCTTTGCCCTGTGCGGTGCGTTTTTGGGGCCTGCGGATTACTTGGCAGTGGCAAAAGCAGTGCGTGTGCTGGTGTTGGAAGACATCCCGCAGCTATCGCGTCAAAACTTTAACGAAGCCAAGCGGTTTGTGACGCTGATTGACGCATTATACGAGGCAAAGGTGCGGCTGATCTGTTCGGCTGCGGCTATCCCAGAGATGTTGTATGTCGAAGGCGAAGGCACGTTTGAATTTGAACGCACGGCCAGCCGTTTACGTGAAATGCAGTCAGATGATTGGACGACTGATTAAGCTTCAGGGATGGTGAGACGTTGACCCACACGGATATTGTTCGGGCTAGATAATGTGCTGCGATTGGCTGCAAAGATCAGTCTGTATTTCTCGACATCGCCATAAAAATTCACTGCAATCGCGCCAAGGCTATCGCCGCGCCGCACTGTGTAGAACCGGTATTGTTGGCTTTCTGTCGCGCGCTGAACGATACGGACTTCAACGCCTTCTGGCCGGTCAGGAACTGTTGGTGCAGCCCCGCCTGCGGCAATCGTGGCTTGGGTCACAATGGATGTCAGAAGCACATGCGTGTCTACACGCCCGTCAGACGTTACAAGGATTTCTGGCACTGTGATTGTGCCAGCTTTGGCTGCCTCATTTACGAGCGTGTCGATGTAGGCGTCGTTCTGCCCTTCCTTCAGAGCTTGCACGACGAGCATTTCCAAAGCAGAGGCAGGGGTTGGTTTTTGGGATGCTGTGGTGACAGTTTTCCCCGTGACAGCACCGATGCCAGATAAGACGCCAGCAGTCATGCGCAGCATTGGATCGTCTTCAGCGGCGTTTGGGTTTTGGTCGACATTCAGACCAAGCCCAGCCAGCACATTGGCGGCAGTCGAATCCATTGTGCTATTGTCAACGGGGACATTCACGCCTGGGGCCGTGTTACGCTGGGGGGCTTGGATCACGGCGGAGTTTGTCAATTCAGCGGTCATCATGACAGGCGCTAGAATTGTATCTGTTTGGGCGCGGGTCACCGCGGCATCGTTGCCCACGGCGGGCATCGCTGGGCCATTATCCGATGGGCGCAGAACAATGTACCCACACAGCATGACGGCAAAGACAAACAAGGCAACAACGGAACGGATCATAATAAACGACTTTCTATGCGTCAGGCTTAGGGCAAGATGGTGGTCAGGCCGAGGTGAAGCCAATCTTCGAGGCCGCCACGGTAATTTTGGATAATTGCTGGCGGGTAACCCGCTGCGATCAATGCTTGGACAGCGCGGGTGCCTTGGGCATCCCAAGGACCATTGCCATAAATCAGAAGGTTCAGCGCGTTCGAGAAATCAAAGCCGTCATTGGTCGGCACGGCACCAAGAGCCCGCAAGATGTCTGCTTGATAAGGGTTTTCGGAGCTAAGCGTTGCAAACGGTACATTCACGGCGCCCGGAATGGCACCTTTGTTAAACCAGACAGGTAGCCGTGCATCAATAAGCAGACCTGTGTTGTTGGCCACATTTTGCCCCAAGAAATCAATGACTTCAAGTTCACCAGCGGGGGTTATACCTGCCGCTGGAATAATTGGTTGGATGCAAAATGCAGGGCACGGGCGGCTTGTTTTGGCAAATTCACCGGTCAGTACCGCAGTGGTGTCTTGGGTGCGGTTGATGATAATCTGTTGGCCATTAATCGTCACCGATACATCCACTTGGCCTTCGGTCAGGGCCACGCCTTGGGCCGCGACTGTCGTTCCAAATCCAACCATTAGTGCTGCTGCGATCCAACGAAATGCGCGCATCGTCATGCCTTATCCTCTGCAGAGCTGCTATATTTTGTCTAAACCGCTGTATGACGCGGTAGAACAGCCCAATTTCACCATATTTAGTGTCATTGGTCACATGAAGTCAAAGACTGATTCGCAGATGATTCGGTTTTTGAGACCTGTACCCTAAAAACAAGAAGACAGGCTTAGCGCCTGCCCCCTCGCCCTGCCAAGAGCGTTGCTTTTCGCCTATTTATATAGGCGCATGCTGTTGCGACGAATCTGATACATAAGTGATTCGCCGTCAATGATTTTGATTCGATTACGGCGTATTATTTGCGCCGCGCACGGCTTACGGCGGCTGTATTGCGGCAATCGGGTGTGACGGGGTCCAATGTAGCCAAAAGCGGTGTGTCCGGTGCGATGCTGCTGTCCGCAATATAGGATCCGTTGACGCAAATATCTTGGGAAAAATTGCCGGAGTTAAAGCCAAAGCCGCCTGGGCCACAATTTTCCACGTCGCCATCTGCGTTCCAACCCTGAGACGCAAAACTGGCGAACCGCCCTCCAGTCAGGAATAGCATGCCCGCAGGATCAAACCGCAGATGCCATGTCGTATCGGGGGCCCGCTGTGCGCTGTCCCATGTCCCCAACAATTGGCCTTTATGATAGCCGGAAATCTTGAACCTGCTAATGTCGTCTTCGGTCAGAATGGTTTTGAACATGGCAGCGTCAGGCAGGGACATACGCCCCGTCATGGTGTAGCCATTACCTCCCTTCCAACAAAAATTTAATTCTGCTGCTTGAGCGGGTCCACTTAGGCCCGCCACAAGGACGATCGCCCCTTTAAGCTTCGGGGATAAGCAGTCGCTGACCGATCTGAATTTTATCAGGACTCGCGATAGCTGTGCGGTTGGCGTTAAAGATGGTTTCATATGCATTTGTGCTGCCATAAAACTGGAGCGAAATATAAGCAAGGCTATCGCCTGCTTCGACCGTATAAAAACGTTGTCCGTTCACGACTTGGGTCTTGGCTGCTGAGGCTGCGAATGCGCGACGGCTCATTTCTTCTGCAGCTGCGATTTCTTTTTCGGAACCGTCTTCAAGGCTGCGCTGGACCAGATCAAACAACAGGGTTTTGCTGTCGATAGCACCACCGTTTGCTGCCACTGATCCGGGTACTTCGATGTCCCCGTCAGCGGCGGCTTTTGCGAGGATTTTTTCCAGTTCGCGCGCTGTGGACGCGGCGTTAAGTGAATTTAGCGCGATCCGTGTGCCAGCCCCGTCAGCGGTTTCTGCGGTCACAGTATAAAGACCCGCAACAACGCCCTCGGTCAGCATCCGCATTTTGTTGCGGTTCACGACGGCGATGGCTTCGGCGATTTTGTCGTCTTGGGTCCGTGTGTCCGGCGTGTTGGTTGGCGTGCGTGCTGCCAGAACTGCCGATGCCGACGGAATAGACGTTGACGGTGTGCGGGTGGCGGGTGCCGTGATTGCGAGCAAATCAGGTGACTGCGCACGGGTGACTTGCATGTCAGCCAGTTGCGCAGCCAACACAGCAATTGCATCGTTTTGGCGGGACTGGTTCGCTTGACTAAAAGCAAAGGCGCCGACGGCCCCGATTGCAAACGTCACGGCGCCGACAGCAATAATCCAAGGAAGCGCGGAAGGTGATTTAGGTGTTTCAGTCGTGTTCATGATTTTGCATCCTCTGTATTCAGTCCAAGGGCTGTCCAAACAAGCATACCACCGCGGTAGTAGCTTATTTTATCGGCAGGATAGCCCAGATCAAGCAACGTAGAGATCAGGGCTGGCGCATCGAGCGTCGACGGCCCGTCGTCGAAGACGACCAATGGCAACGCGTCGGCGAAATTAAGAGCACCCTGAAATTCTCTTGCGCCCATTGCTTGTAAGATGTCGTTCAAAAACGGGTTGTCTGACTGTAAAAGTGCGCTTGGGATATTTACAGACGTGCTGATGAACCCTGTGCCACGGTCAGTTACGTTTCGGCTGTCGATCAGCAACCCCTTGCCGATCGCCACTTGGGTTGCCACAAAACTAATGACGTCGCGTTCGCCAATTGTTGAAACATCGCTGTTGAAGGCAAGTGGTGCAAGGCATGGACCGTTGCACGATGGACTTGTCCGGAAATGGGATGCGACTTGGGTTGTGTCGATGGCCTCGGATTGTGCAAATGATTGCTCAACCCCGCCGACATTGAAACCGACGTTCAGTACGTCGTCAGTCGCTTGTGCGATGACTGATGTGGTTAAGCCGATGCTGATGGCTAAAGCCCCAGATACCTTGCGCGATAACATGCCGATCCCCCAATCGTGGTTGCACCATATATTGACAGATATAGCAGTGCGTTCTTCGTCTTCGCCTAGATATAGGCAGACAACGAATCACCCGTAAAGGAAAAACGAATCGCTCCGGGGAATTAGTTTGGTGTATTTTCACGCATGACGTGTCCTGCGAGGTAAAGTGACCCGCAGATCAAAATACGCGCGTTCGGTGTATGATCTACAATTTGTGCGATTGCCGACCCAACGTCCGCTGCCGTTTTCGCTGGTAGATTTACCTTAAGTGCTTGGGCGGCGGTGGTTTCTGCAGGCAGCGTGTTCACCTCGTCTGGAATTGACACAGCGGTCAAAGAGTCCGCAACTTCCGCCAATGGTTGTAGGTAGCCACCGATGTCTTTGGTATTGAGCATCCCGCAGATCAGATGCGTTGGCCGCGGCGGTTGTGCCTTCAGCGTCGCAGCCAAGGCCCGTCCTGCAGCAGGATTATGCCCCCCATCAAGCCAAAGTTCTGCTGGTTTGGCCATGTCGACCAGTTTGCCAGACGTCAAACGTTCCATCCGCGCGGGCCAATAGGCTTGGGTCAGTGCCGCTTCGCAGGCGTCTTCATCGAGGCCCAGATACCGCAGTGTCGCAATCGCGGCCCCTGCGTTTTGAATCTGGTGTGGTCCGAGCAGGGCGGGCAGCGGCAGATCAAGCAGCCCATGGTCGTCTTGGAATATCAGTCGATCCCGTTCCACACTGACGTGCCAATGTTGTCCGTAAGCGAGCAATGGTGCGCCAGCCCGTGCCGCAACGGCTTCGATCACATCCATCGATTCCTCGTGTTGGGGCCCCACCACGCACGTCACGCCCCGTTTGATGATGCCTGCCTTTTCGCCCGCGATGGCGGTCAGCGTATCCCCTAGGAATTGCTGGTGGTCGAGATCAATGGGCGTGATCACGGTGATGGCGGGTTTGTCGACGACATTTGTCGCATCAAGCCTGCCGCCAAGGCCAACTTCAAGCAAAGTGAAATCTGCAGGTTTTTCGGCAAATGCCAGCAGCCCAGCAATTGTCGTGATCTCAAAATAGGTGATCGGGTCTGGCCCGTTGGCGGTGTAGCAGCGATCAAGGATTTCCGATAAAGCATCCTCGGTGATCAGCGTGCCTACTAATCTGATCCGTTCATGGAATCGTGCCAAATGTGGTGATGTGTACGCATGCACGGATGCGCCAGACTGTTCCAGCCCTGCGCGGATCATGGCTTGGGTTGATCCCTTGCCGTTGGTGCCCGCAAGGTGGATCACGGGCGGCAGTTTGTCTTGTGGATTGTCCAGTTTTTCCAATAGCGACCAAACCCGATCAAGCGTCAGGTCGATCACTTTGGGGTGCAGCGCCATCATGCGTGCGAGGATTGCATCAGAACCAACGGTCATTGGGGAACTTTCCGAGATTGCAGAAGCCGGATTAAAACGCCCCCTGCGGCAATATCAAATGCACCGCAAAATGCGGGCCACCATGTGGGGCCGGGCGCGCCAAGAAAGTAAATACCAGCGTCGAATACGCCGTGTCCAATCAACCCACCGGCGATGATGTAGGCGCCACGCCGGAAGCCCGTCAGTGCGAGTGCGCCGAATGCTGCAAAGATAGCGATATGCAGGGCTGTTTCAGCGAAATCGCCGTTTTGAGCCGCAAAGACTGGGTAAAATGCTGCGATGGCCGCGAGCAAGACTGCAAGGCCAGATCGTTCTGCCAACATGCCTGTGCGCCAAAAGGCGACCATTGCGCCGCCCCCTGCGATTGCACCGACCAGGGCTGCGATCACGCTTTTGCGTCCTCGGTGGCCTCAATCTCGTTCATGGCATCCGATGTGATTTCAGGCGCAGGCAGGTCACCTTTTACAGGCGCATCAAGGCCAGTCAGAAGACGCACGATTGTCACCAGCTCGTCTTTTAACGCGGTGCGCGGTGTCACGCGGTCCAGCATGCCGTGGTCGAGCAGATATTCGGCCCGCTGAAACCCTTCGGGCAGTTTCTCACCGATGGTTTGTTCAATCACGCGGGCCCCTGCAAAGCCGATCAGCGCGTTGGGTTCTGCGATTTGCACGTCGCCGAGCATGGCGTAGGACGCGGTTACGCCGCCTGTTGTCGGGTGCGTCAGCACGACTATATACGGCAGCCCTGCTTCTTTGAGCATCTGCACAGCGATTGTGGTGCGCGGCATTTGCATCAGACCAAGGATGCCCTCTTGCATACGTGCGCCGCCAGCTGCGGAAAACAGGATCAGCGGGCGTTTCAGTTCAATCGCGCGTTCGGCGGCGGCCACGATGGCGTTGCCCACATACATGGACATCGATCCGCCCATGAACGAGAAATCTTGCACAGCCACAACAACGCCAGTGCGGCCCATGTCGCCCTCGGCCACAAGCATCGCGTCGCGTTCGCCCGTTTTCTTACGGGCATCTTTGATCCGGTCGGTGTATTTCTTTTGGTCGCGAAACTGGAGCGGGTCTGCGACTGGCTCTGGCACGTCAACGTCGATGAACGCGCCACCATCAAAAATGGACGCTAACCGGTCACGCGCACTTATGGGCATGTGGTGGTCACAGCTTGTGCAGACATTCAGATTATCTGCCAATTCGCGGTGGAACAGCATGGTTCCACAATCGGAGCATTTTGTCCAAAGATTGTCCGGCACTTCGCGGCGTGAAAACAGCGAATTGATTGTCGGACGAACGTAGTTTGTGATCCAGTTCATGGGGCGCCTCTTGGGTTACCTATTCGAGATATGACGCCGGGGCACAAAATGCAATCAACGCCTTAACGCGACCCGTACCGCCAACCACATTACGCCTACCGTCAGGGTAAGGATTAGTATTTCGGGAATAATCCAAGGCCCGGCCAATGTGTGAAGACCAAAGTCGAATTGACTGCGATCTGAGGGTGGATACAAGAATAGTGCAAGGCCGCTAGATGGCATGCCTGCCTCGCCTACGATCATAAATGCAAAGAGGTTGTTCGACAGATGCAGTCCTATCGCGGCACCGATGTTACCAGTCCGCGCCGTTAGATCTGCACAAGCCAGCCCAAGCAGGGTGGCCCATGCCGCATACAGTATCCCGTCCGCAGGTCCAAACCCGTTTAAATAATGTCCCGCGCCAAACAAGACAGACGGAATACCCATCCAGACCCATGGTTTATCCGAAAGTGCCGCGCATTGCTGTTGCAGATAGCCACGAAAATACAGCTCTTCTGTGCCGGTTTGGATCAGAAGCACAGCGACTGTGGGGATGATCCAGATTGCCCAACCGATCAGGGGGCGTATCTCAGCAAGCTCTGCAAAGATGATCCACGGTGGCAGGACTGTTTGAACGACGAGCAGTAGGAACACTGCGATTCCTGCGGTTTTGAGATTACTGACCGCGGCATCCACTGGCCCGACCATCGACCAGAAACTCCGCTTGTGGAATTTCCGTACCAGCCAGACCAGCGCGCCCGCAATCAACCCAAAGGTCAGCAATTGTGCCAAAACGCCAAGCGGCGTCACGCCTGTATTGTATAAAAGCAGCCATTCACCTGACAGCATCGCCCCAACCAAAACAGGTGACAGAACGAACATAAGTTCGATTAACACAACGATGATCAAAACCGGCCCCAGATCAGGGGACGCGAGGGCGGGGCGTACAAAGGCATGGTGGGCGGCGTAGCGGTTTGACATGTTTTGTTTTTGACGCCCCTGTTCCGGATGCACAACCGTCAGTTATACCTTGTGCGTATGCCCCCTGTTATTTAGACCGTTTCCAACAGAATTTCAGCAAAAGGGGCCGATCCCATGACCGACAAGACAAACCTCCCAAGTCGCCACGTCACCGAGGGCCCATCGCGCGCCCCGCACCGGTCGTATTTTTACGCGATGGGTTTGGATCAAGAAGCGATTGATCAGCCGTGGGTTGGTGTTGCGACTTGCTGGAATGAAGCAGCGCCGTGTAATATTTCACTGAACCGTCAGGCCCAAGCCGTAAAGATGGGTGTGAAAGCGGCCAAGGGCACCCCGCGGGAGTTTACCACCATCACCGTGACTGACGGTATTGCGATGGGTCACGAGGGCATGCGTTCGTCGCTTGCATCGCGTGAAGCGATTGCAGACACGGTAGAATTGACGATGCGCGGTCACTGCTATGATGCGATTGTGGGTCTGGCTGGGTGTGACAAATCACTTCCTGGCATGATGATGGCGATGGTCCGTTTGAACACGCCGTCGGTATTTATCTATGGCGGCTCGATTTTGCCGGGCCGTGTGCATGCGGGTGCCGATGTGCCAGCGGAATACATTGGTCGTGACCTGACCGTGCAAGACATGTTTGAGGCCGTTGGCCGTCACCAAAATGGTGACTTGTCTGACGCCGCTCTTGAAATACTAGAGCGCGTCGCGTGTCCGTCTGCGGGTGCTTGTGGCGGCCAGTTTACCGCCAACACAATGGCATGTGTGTCCGAAGCAATCGGCCTTGCGTTGATGAATTCGTCCGGTGCCCCCGCGCCATACGAGAGCCGTGACCAGTACGGTGTTGCGTCGGGTGAAGCCGTCATGAACCTGATCGCCAAGAACATCCGTGCGCGTGATGTTGTGACCCGCAAGTCATTGGAAAATGCGGCGCGTGTTGTGGCGTGTACAGGTGGGTCTACCAATGCTGGTCTGCACCTTCCTGCGATTGCCCACGAGGCGGGTATTGATTTTGACCTGTCGGATGTTTGTGACATCTTCCGCGATACCCCATATTTCGTCGACCTGAAACCGGGTGGTCAGTATGTAGCCAAGGATCTTTACGAGGCGGGCGGCGTGCCGGTTGTCTTAAAGGAACTGCGTAAGGCAGGTCTGATCCATGAGGACTGTATGACCGCCACAGGGCGCGTGATGGGCGAAGAATTGGACCTGATCAAAGGCGAGGCAGATGGCCGCGTCATTTATTCTGTTGAAACACCGATCACCAAAACGGGTGGCGTTGTTGGCCTAAAGGGCAACTTGGCCCCTGAAGGCGCGATTGTAAAAGTTGCAGGCATGACACCTGACGAGCAAGTGTACAGCGGCCCAGCCCGTGTGTTTGAATGCGAAGAAGATGCATTTGAAGCGGTCAAAGCCCGCGAATACGCGGAAGGCGAAGTGCTTGTGATCCGCAACGAAGGCCCCGCAGGCGGTCCGGGTATGCGCGAGATGCTGTCGACCACTGCTGCGCTGTCTGGTCAGGGCATGGGCAAAAAGGTTGCGTTGATCACCGATGGCCGTTTCTCTGGTGCGACACGCGGGTTCTGCGTGGGTCACGTTGGCCCAGAGGCTGCACATGGCGGTCCGATTGCGATGCTGCAAAACGGTGACGTCATCACAATGAATGCGATCACGGGCGAGCTTTCGGTGAACATCTCGGAGGATGACATGGCGTCGCGTCGCGCCGTATGGGCCGGTCCGCGCGAAACGATCTATGCATCCGGCGCTCTGTGGAAATACAGCCAGTTGGTTGGTGGTGCTCGCTTGGGTGCAACGACCCATCCGGGTGCGCGTGCTGAGCGTCACATTTATATGGATTTGTGATCCAGTGATGATGATGCGCATAACGCTTGCAGGGGCACTACTTGCCCTTGTGGGGTGTTCGGGTGGTACATTGCCGTCGTTTCTTGGTGCAATGACAGGGGCAGCGCCTGTCGTGCAGCTTGCAATGTTTGATGGGAATGTGACGGCTGTTGGCCCGAACGGGTTTTGTGCTGATCCTGCTGCGTCTCGGCCAAGTCGTGGGTTTGCGATTTTTGCACCTTGCGCAACCTTGGGTGTCGACGACGCTCCTGCTGCTGTGAGCGCGATTATAACGGTGCAAATCGGCTCAGCTGGGTCTGGGATCGTTCAAAATGACCCAGCCGGATTTGCCGCCGTGCTTGAAGGGTCGGCTGGCCCAACAATTTTGGCACGCAGTGGCAATGCAGACGCTGTGACCGTGAACAAAGTTGTTCGTGATGATGTCCGCGTTTCTGTCTATTTCACTGATGATGCCCCTGCCACCATTGAAGGTACGCAAGAGGCAGAATGGCGCAGCTTTGTTGATTTGAACGACCGTTTGGTGACGGTATCTGTGCATGGCTTTGATGCAGCGCCGTTGTCGTTGCGAAATGGTGCCGCCCTATTGGATCAGGCCGTGGCCGCGTTGATTGTAGCCAATATGCCGAGCGACGGCTGACTATTGTTTCCTTTTCGTCAACAGTTTGGCAATTAGGGTGCATGGCTGCTAAGCAGTCATATGGACCAAGGGTGAAATATCGCGATGGCGCAAAAGCGTGAAAATCTGATTGTGCGTTTGTTGCAGCATGGCGCGATTGCGCGCTGGGCTACCGCTGCGCGAAATGCGACGTCTGCTGATTTGGATGTTTTGCGCAACCAACGCCACCGTGCCCGTCAAATTCGTGCACACGTTGACGAACTAATGCATGTTGCCGATAGCCGCTTGGCTTTGCCGCGGATCGGATCCAACGCGTTTACCCGTCCGGGTGGTACTGAATGGTCATGGCGTCCGCGTTTGTGGCGCGGTCCATTGGCCCGCAAAGGTACGTCTGCTGTGCCGTCCAAGACGGATTTGGGTGACGAGGTTACTGTTTTCCACGATTGTAAAATCTCGGAACTGACGTTGCGCCAAATCCGCAATACCCGCGAGGCCGATTTGGCCCCATTTGGCCTGCGCATGGATGTGTTCCGGTTTGACGGCAGTTTCCTGTCCGTGGTGATCGACGCGCCGCAGAGCGCGTGTGACGGGTTGCAGCGCCGTCATATCGTCCGTGTGAACGCGATTATCGAAGTCGAAAAACCGATTGAAGTGTTCGCACGTCTGAATATCAAACACGGTCCCAATACCGAGCAGTTGGTTCTTGAACTGCCGCTTGGCCAAGAGGACTGTATGGTTGAATTTGATTTGGGTTATTCCGAACTGAACGAAAAGCGCATTGAACGGATGTGGCTGGATTTGATCTTTGAGGGACCAGAGATGAACCAAGTCACCATTCGCGACATCACATTCTGCCGCTACCCACGTGCTGAAATCTAAGGAGCCGATCGCTATGACCGTCACATTGACTAAGACAAGGATGATTGCGGGCATTTGGGAGGGCATCTTTGCCGGTGTCGTAGGATCGCCACCGCAAATTTCGGTCACCCATCAAGGCGAGCAGGTGGACGGGTCATTGGTTAAGAAAGCCGCCCAATCGGATGACTGGGTCGTGCATGTGCCGATCCCCGCCCATCTGTTGTCCGACGGCGTGCAAACGTTTGTTATTTCGGATGTAGAAACGGGTGAGACCCTCAACAGTTTTACCCTGCTGGCGGGTGATGCCTTATCCGAAGATATTCGCGAAGAGATGGCATTGCTGCGCGAAGAGTTGGACATGCTCAAAAGCGCGTTTCGCAGGCACTGCGTCGAAACAGCATAGTCTGACGTGGCGTTCTGGGTGACGCGCTGTCCGTGTGTGGCCACTGTGTACCTAACATATTCAGGAGTTTCCTATGACCGCATATCCGCATCTGCTCGCCCCGCTTGATCTTGGGTTCACCACGCTAAAGAACCGTGTGTTGATGGGGTCGATGCATACTGGTCTTGAAGAAACCCGTGACTGGAACCGTGTTGCCGAGTTTTACGCGACCCGCGCCCGTGGTGGTGTTTCGTTAATGGTGACAGGCGGCATGGCCCCCAATAGCGAAGGCGGTGTGTTTCCAGGTGCTGCTGGTCTGTTTACGGATGACGATATTGCCAACCATAAGATTGTGACGGACCGTGTGCATGATGCGGGCGGCAAGATCGCGATGCAGATTTTGCATGCTGGTCGTTATGCGTATTCCAAAGACTGCGTTTCTGCGTCTCCGGTTAAATCGCCGATCTCGCCATTTCCACCGCATGAATTGGACGCTGAAGGCATTGAGAAGCAGATCGCTGATATTGTTACCGCTGCTGTGCGTGCGCGCGCGGCTGGTTATGACGGTGTTGAAGTCATGGGGTCCGAAGGGTATTTTCTAAACCAGTTTCTTGTCACCCATGTGAACAAGCGCGACGACGAATGGGGTGGGTCATATGAGAACCGCATGCGTTTGCCCGTTGAGGTGGTGCGCCGCGTCCGCGAGGCCGTTGGTGCTGATTTCATCCTGATCTACCGCCTGTCGATGATTGACTTGATCCCGAATGGGTCAACGTGGGCCGAAGTTGTGCAACTGGCCAAAGCTGTTGAAGCCGCTGGGGCCACGATCTTGAACACTGGCATTGGCTGGCACGAGGCCCGTATTCCTACGATCGCCACGTCCGTCCCTCGACGTGCATTTTCTTGGGTCACGAAAAAGCTTATGGGCGAGGTGTCTATTCCGATCATCACATCCAACCGGATTAACACGCCTCAAGTTGCCGAGGATGTATTGTCGGATGGTTGCGCGGATATGGTCAGCATGGCCCGACCGTTTTTGGCCGACCCTGATTTTATCGCCAAAGCAGCCGCGGGGCAGGCGACCCAGATTGCGCCGTGTATTGCGTGCAACCAAGCCTGCTTGGACCATACGTTTAGCGGCAAGATGTCGTCATGTTTGGTCAACCCGCGTGCATGTTTTGAAACCGAACTGGTTTTGTCGCCAGCAGATACAGTGAAGACCATTGCTGTGATCGGTGCGGGTCCTGCCGGATTATCCACTGCGTTGGCGTTGGCCGAGCGTGGGCATAAAGTAAGTATTTTCGACAAAGCGACCCAAGTCGGTGGTCAGTTGAATATGGCCAAGCAGGTTCCGGGCAAAGAAGAGTTTTGGGGGCTTGTCGAATATTACGAGGCAATGGTCGCGCAAGCCGGCGTTGAATTACGCTTGGGTGAAGTTGCCGATGTGGATGCTTTGGCTGGCTTTGACGAGGTGGTGATCGCCACGGGCGTCATTCCACGTGATCCCGCGATTCCCGGTCAGGACGGCCCGAATGTGTTGTCCTATATCGATGTGCTGCGTGGCAAGCTGCCCGTTGGCAAACGCGTGGCTGTGGTTGGTGCTGGTGGCATTGGCTTTGATGTTGCCGAGTTTTTGGTGACAGATGATAGCCCAACAGAAGACTTGAATGCTTGGCTAACCGAATGGGGTGTGGCTGATCCTGAAGATGTCCGTGGCGGCGTTGCTGCTGCTGGTCCGCAGCCAGAGGCGCCCGTGCGTGAAGTCACGTTGTTGCAGCGTAAGGCGCAAAAGTTGGGCAAGAACCTTGGCAAGACGACAGGGTGGATTCACCGCGCTGCATTGCAGATGAAGAATGTGAAAATGATCGGTGGAGTGAATTACGAACGTATCGACGCGGATGGTTTGCATGTGTCATACGGCGAGGCCCGCGAGAACCCGATGTTGATTGTGGTTGATACCATTGTTCTCTGCGCGGGGCAGGTGCCTGAACGCAGCTTGGCTGATGCATTGATTGCGGCTGGTCGGACTTGCCATGTTATTGGCGGTGCTGATGTAGCGTCCGAGCTGGATGCCAAGCGTGCGATTGATCAAGGGACGCGGTTGGCGGCTACCTTATAAGGCGCCCGACTTGGCAAACAGATATCCTTTGCCGTCTTTGTTAATTGTCCAAGTTTGATCAGATGTCGTCAGCACATCACGAAAGCCCTGCATGTTTGACGCCTCGTCCGCGATAAGTAGCCAACCGTTTGGCGTGATATGTCCGATCAGCTTTGTCAGGACGTCGCGTCGGGCAGCTCTTGGCAACATGTGCAGCGTGCGGTCAATGAGAACCACGTCGAACATCCCGCTAGGTGTATAAGTAGTGATATCGGCTACGGCGCCTGTAACAGCGAGGTTTTCGGTGTCAGCGGTGGTCAGCATATCGCGCACCCCGTGCGCTGACATATCGACACCAACGACACGGTGCCCCATGCGCCCGATGAACAACGTATCGCGTCCTTGGCCGGAGCCCACATCCAAAATGCGCGCTCCTTGCTGACCCAATGCTTCGAAAAACGAAACGAATGCGGCAGTAGGCGCGCCCAGCGCATTGGGTTGATCTGCATACAGTTTGTCATAATCATAGGCCATGCCCCATATAACAAGGGGCATGAGGTGAATGCAAACCGTTCCAGCACACCGTATGGTTGTTTCCCTGCCTTCACCAGTTCGCGACAAAACCCCCCTATTGTCGCGGCATCGTCGCATTCGTGCCTAATTTGACGGTCAAATATAACCCAACGAATTTGACTAATCACAGGAGCGAGCATGGATCGCCTCACCGAAATGGAAGCCTTTGCCACGGTTGTGGACCAAGGTGGATTTACCGATGCGGCCAAGAAGATGGGGATTTCAAAATCCGCAGTTTCAAAGCACGTATCGTCCCTAGAGGCGCGCCTTGGTGCGCGGCTTTTGAACCGTACGACACGCCGTGTAAGCCCAACAGAGATTGGTTTGGCTTACTATGATCGTGCACGGCGCGTTCTGAATGATGCAGGAGAAGCCGATGCGTTGGTCACATCCATGCAGTCCGCCCCGTCTGGATTGTTACGTATATCGGTGGCCACAGATTTCGGAGTGAACCATTTGTCCCCTGTTTTGGGTGACTTCTTGTCTGAATTCCCCGACATCACGGTCAACATGGTTTTGAACAACCGCTATGTCGAGTTGATCTCTGAAGGGTTCGATATGGCCGTGCGGATCGGTGAGCTGGAAGACAGCACGCTAAAAGCGCGTAAGCTTGCCGAAACGACCAAGCGAATGATCGCAAGCCCAGCATATTTCGAACAATACGGCCGCCCTGAAAAGATCGATGATCTGAACGATCATAAGTTGCTGCATTATTCGAACCAGTCCAATTCAGCGGTGTGGAAATTGACCGCACCATCTGGTGAAAAACGTCAAGTGCGCACTGCTGGCTGGCTGACTGTGAACGATGGTCAGTCGCTGTTGAACGCCTGTGTTGGCGGCCTTGGCATCGCGTATTTGCCAAGCTTTCTTTATGCAGATGCGATGGATAAGGGGCTGGTCGAAGTGGCAATCCCTGAACTACCTATTGAGACCCAAGGCATCTATGCCGTGTATCCACCAGGCCGGTTCACGCAGCCTAAGGTTCGCGCCTTTATTGATTACCTCGTCCATACGCTTGCCGATAAAGGCCCCGACGTCTGGACCTAAACGATTTCCCGACGGTGTTAACCACCTACCTGGCGCGGCCCCGTATTTGGTGGCCGCGCTTTTTTTGTTTGAACACATTAAAGTGTTTTCAATACCTTGTTCCTAAAATGCCTGGAACAAGGATTCAGTGTGAACAAAATTCTTCGCCTTCTAGCGCCTACAAGTTGGGTCGGCACCTTTTCTGTCGGCGTATTTTTTGTATGCCTTGTCGCATTTGTAAATCTATTGTTTTACTTTTTCGTGGACGGAAAACTTGTCAGATCTGCTGATTTCTACGTATTACAGCCAATTCTTGTGGGTGGTCCATTCGTCATTTTGTTTTTGTGCATCACCGCGTACCAGCTGCAGTTGCAGCGTCATTTGTCATTATTGTCACGCAAAGACGGACTGACGGGTCTGAACAACCGGCGGACGTTCATAGAGCTTTCTCAAAAACGTCTAGATGGTGGCGGTGCGGGCGTGTTGCTGTTGCTTGATGCTGATCACTTTAAACGGATCAACGATAAATGGGGGCATGCGGTCGGCGACAAGTGTTTGATCGAAATTTCCCACAGGCTTCAGTGGAACCTGCGTCCCGACGATGTCGCCGGCCGGATCGGTGGCGAAGAATTTGCCGTCCTTTTATCAGGTGCAACCTTGCACGAGGCCCGTGTGATCGGGTGGCGGATTGGTCAGCCGATTCCATATAGAGCGGTTGAAAATGGCCCGCATCTGTCGGTTACTTTGTCGATGGGGGCAGTCGAAATAGCACCAGATATCTCTCTTGATTCGCATCTTATCCGCGCCGACGAGGCACTTTACCTTGCGAAATCGCAGGGTCGTGCCCGCATGATAATCTGGGAACCGATGGATAAATCTGATGAAAACGCAGCTTAGTTCGTCGTGGTGATGATAACCTCGACCCGTCGGTTTGTTGTGCGGCCATCTTGGGTCAAATTTGATGCGATAGGTGCAAGATAACCCATGCCTTGGGCGTCCAGCTGCGATCTGCTGACCCCGTAGTTAGACGCCAATCTTTCTAAGACCGATCTTGCCCGTCGTTTGGACAGCGCAATATTTCCGTCAAGCGCCCCTGTCGCGTCTGTGTGCCCCACGAGGGCGACTTGCATGTCCGGTTGTGCGGCCAAGAAATCCGCCAATGCTTGGAGGGTGTCGAATGGTCCTGCACCCAACTTGGATGATCCTGTTTGGAATTCAAGTCCACTCAGGACGGCACGGCCCGTTTGCGCCAAATTTGCGCCAAGATCGCCCGTTGGCACGATTTCGTCCAGCTCGCCTAATGGTGCCGCATTAGCAGTAGCAACTACAGTGGTCGTGGGGCCAACGCGGGTGATCTGTACAAATCCGGCCCGCGCGGACCGACTGGCAAGAACACTGATTAACTCTGAGCCTTCAGCTTTACGTGCCGCCAAGTATCTGAAATCGACCAGATTAACTTGCATTTCAGGTGGCGGCAGCACGTCGGTTTGGAACCTAAAGTCAAATCCGCCGCAGTCCTGATCTCTGCATTCGTAGACAACGTCGAACCCATCATTGCGTAACTGGTCGCGCAGCGGGCGGATCAATTGTAGCGTGGTCAAACCCGTCGCGGCGATGGTCCAGGCTTGTTGGGTAAACTGCCCTTCTACCGTCTGCTGCGGTAATACACCGTCCGACCACGGCCCAATGGGCATGGCATAGCTATCCAAGGCACGCGTGACCTCGCGGGTGACAGTTGCGTTGCTGGGAAAGCTTAGATTTTGCCCCGTCGCGTCTGTTGCCCAAGCCGCGCAACAGAATGCCAGCCCCCAGCGGATCATCGTGCTAGCGCGTGATATTCATCGTTGGGACGCATGTCTGTGGCAGACGCCATGCGGTTGGTCATATTATAAAAGCTGGCCGTTGCCGCAATGTCCCAGATGTCGCGGTCGCTGAACCCGACTTGACGCAATGCGTCGCGGTCGGTCTCTGTGATGCTGGCCGAATTCACAGTCATTAGGTCGGCGAATTGCAGCATTGCGTGTTGGCGCGCATCCAAATCAGCGACCCGCCAGTTCATGACAAGCGCTTCGCCTAGCTTGGGATCACCGGACAACTGCCGGACCGCAGCCCCGTGAGCCGTCAGGCAATAGAAACATTTGTTAATCGATGAAACGGCAACCGCGATCATTTCGCGTTCCAGTTTTGACAGCCCAGAGGCCGCAAACATCACGTCGTTATAAAGCCCCGTGAATGCGTTTAGTTTTTCGATATCGAACGCATAGGCCTGCAATACGTTAGGGATCATGCCTAGCTTTTCAGTACAAATGTCAAAGTACTTTTGTGTGGCTTCAGGAAGCGGATTGACCATTGGCAGGTCAAGGGCGGTGGGTGTTTTGGTCACGGGCACTACTCACTGATTTTGATACGGTAATGATAGTGTCCCACAACTGTCATCCCGAGGGAAGCATAGAGCGCATTTGCGCCCGTGTTTGCCTCTGTCGTCATCAGCGAAAGGTGGCTGGTGCCTTGGCTTTGCGCCCAGACGGCAACGGCACGAGTTAGGTGCCGACCTAGACCTTGGCGTCGAAACTCGGGGTCAATTTCCAGCGCATGCAACATTGCAATACCGCCGTGGATTGCGGCAAAGACGGTGCCTGCTGGCTGGTCGTTTGTTCGCCCCAAAAAGGAACTTTTTGGCCCGAGCGCTCGGTCCATGATTGCAAGCCGTTCCGGCCCGATACCACCCGTTGCCCAAACTTCGGTTTGCGCAGCCAACGGTGGCCAGGCTGAAAAGCAGGTTTTATGCGGTGGGCGGTCTTGGGTCAGCGTCGCAATGGGCGCTGCATAAAGGTTAACGGGGTCCTTGATGATGTAACCCGCAGCTTCTAATTGCGCGTCAAAATTGTCTTGCCCGTCTTTCAACATGAACAGGCTCGGCTGGCTCATATCCTGCATGGTTTGCTCAGCCAGCACGATGTCTAGATCCGTGGTAGTTCCGTTCAGTGTCGCGGCGCTGACCCGACTGCCGCCACTGCCACCGCGTCGCAGAGTGAACGGGCCGTCAGTCCAGATCTTGGCGGCAGGCCAAGTATGGTCGATCACATCGTAAAGCGTATGAACCGTTGGCAGTGTCATGCAAAAACCTGAGCAAGCTCTGCCATTGCAGTGTCCAATGCACCGGCATCTTTGCCGCGCACCACAAGGTTCGCGCCATAAATGCCATCTTTCTGAAACGGGTAAGACCCGACGGACAGATTAGGGTAGCGGTTTGCAAACTCACCAAGCGGTCCAGCAATGTCTCCTTCACCGCGCACAACGCGCAAGGTTTGGGACAGCAATGGTTTGCCGCCCGTTAGTGTCGGCAGGATCGACGCCACCATGGCCTGAAACACAGATGGTACCCCCGCCATGACGTGCACGTTTTGCAGGCTGAATCCCGGTGCAGTGCTGACGGGATTGTCGATTAAAACTGCACCGTCGGGGATACGTGCCATGCGCAGGCGCGCGGTGTTCAGCTCTTGCCCGCTTTTGTCGTAATGCGCTTGCAACAACGCCCGCGCATCGTCGCGCACGTCGATATGCGCGTCAAACGCAGCAGCGATGCAGTCGGCAGTGATGTCATCATGCGTTGGTCCGATCCCGCCGGATGTGAACACATGGGTGTAGCTGCTTGACAATGCTTTGACGGCTGCGACGATTGCGGGCGCGTCGTCGGACACAACACGCACCTCGGTCAGGTCGATCCCTGCTTCGGTCAATTGCCCCGCAAGGTGGTGCATGTTCGCATCCCGCGTCCGTCCCGACAGGATTTCATCGCCGATTACAAGCATTGCTGCGGTGGGGTTCGTCATTGGTGTTTCTCCTGTACCGTTGAAATGGTTATAGGTCGCAGTATGGAATTTGCCACGCCCCTTATCCCCGCACGTCTTATCCGCCGCTACAAACGGTTCCTTGCTGATGTCCGTTTGCCGGATGGAACCGAGGCTGTGGCTCATTGTCCGAATCCTGGATCGATGATGGGGATGGCTGATCAAGGTATCAAAATTTGGCTAGAGCCAAATGATGATCCGCGCAAAAAGCTGAAATATGGCTGGCGATTGATTGAACAGGATGACAAAAATTTTGTTGGCGTAGATACTGGCGTGCCGAACCGTGTGGTTGGTCCGGCGTTGCTGGCGCATCAGATCGCTGGCCTGCCAGATTATGATAGCGTGCGTGCGGAGGTGAAATATGCCGATAAAAGTCGGGTTGATTTTCTGCTCAGTGGTTCGGTTGATACTTATGTTGAGGTGAAAAGCGTGACGTTGTCCCGTACTGCTGGCTTGGCTGAATTTCCCGACAGCGTAACAGCACGCGGTGCCAAACACCTTGAAGCATTGACCCAGATGGTTGCTGAAGGGCACCGCGCTGTGATGTTTTACATGGTGCAACGTACCGATTGCGCGGCACTGACGCTGGCTGCGGACATCGACGTACATTACGCCTTGGCGTTTTCGCGCGCGATGAATGCTGGTGTGCAGGTGTTGGCTTATGATTGCACGATTGATCCTAAGGGGGTCGCATTGCACAGACCCATGCCGTTTGTTTGGGATGGTAGCAATATTTGAAAATCAAACACGGGTGGTTTTTTGATTGGGTTTGTCCTATGTGATGCCCCAAGTAGATAAAGGAATTTTGCTGTGCAGACGAACAAAGGCCGTGTCACCAAAGATGGTATTCGCATTTATGAAGCGGGCGATTTCGTTGGTATGAATGTTGCAGGTCGTTTGGCCGCGCAGATTTTGGACGATATCGCTGCCCACGTATTTGTCGGGCAGACCACCGCAGAAGTTGACCGTTTGATCACGCAGATGGTTGTTGATGCTGATGCGACGTCTGCAACGATTGGTTATAAGGGCTATCAGCACGCAAGCTGCATCTCGATTAACCATGTTGTTTGCCACGGAATTCCGAGCGAAAAGCAGCTAAAAGATGGCGATATCGTCAATATTGACGTCACGGTTATTGTCGACGGTTGGTTCGGTGACACATCGCGCATGTATGTCGCTGGCAAGCTGTCCCGCAAGGCAGAGCGTTTGATCCAAGTAACCCACGATGCCCTTATGATGGGGATCGAGGCCGCAAAGCCAGGCAATACGTTTGGCGATATTGGTCACGCAATTCAGGTCTATGCAGAAAGCCAGCGCATGTCAGTCGTGCGTGATTTTTGCGGTCATGGCCTTGGTCGCGTGTTCCATTCGCCACCAAATGTTCTGCATTATGGGCGTGCTGGAACAGGGTCCGTGCTGGAAGAGGGCATGTTTTTCACCATTGAGCCGATGATCAATCTGGGCCGCCCAGAGACCAAGGTTTTGGCGGATGATTGGACGGCTGTGACCCGTGACAAATCGCTGTCTGCACAGTTCGAGCATTCGATCGGTATTACCGCAAATGGCTGCGAAATCTTCACGTTATCGCCGTCAGGCAAATATCACCCAACCTATACGGTCTAAAGTCCTAGCGCTTTTGTGATATCATTTATGTGGTGGACGGGGGTTGCCCCGACTGCCGCCAAATGCGCGCCGTTCCCATGTGTGTCAAAGCCGAAACATCGCATGGGCGCGGCTTGAGCGGATTTGCATCCTGCCGCGCTGTCGTCGATCATTACGGCCTGATCAACAGTTACCCCCGCTTGCGCGCATGCCTTAAGCAACATGTCTGGTGACGGTTTAGGGTTGTGATCATGCGCCGAATAAATCCGCCCTTGGAAACGGTCCCATAGTCCTGACGGGGCCAGCGTAATTGCCATTTTATCCAGCGGACCGTTTGACACAATTGCCGTGGCGATCCGCGCCGCCTCAAGTTTGTCCAACAGCGGCAGGATGCCATCGATCACAGCAACCCCTTTGCGCAGTTGAGTGAACATATCGGCATATGTCTCGTCTATCCAATTGTCGGGCAGCACTGCGCCCATTGTGGCCGCAGCAACACCGAGATCCTTAAGCGCGCCGCCTACGAAATTACGCTCTACGTCATCAGCGCTCATTTCCAATCCGTACCGCGTTAGGCTTTGGGCGATCACTTGCAGCGTCGCTGGTTCGCTATCCACCAGCACGCCGTCGCAGTCGAAAATCACAAGTTTGATCACGCTGACACCTCAAAGATTGTGATCCACGTGTCGCCGTAACGGCGGCTAGCAAGGAAACGAAATCCGCGAGGTGCAGGCTGGGCGCCGTTTTCTTCCAGCACGATCAATGCGTCAGGCGCGATCCATCCGTTTGCAAGTGCTGCGGTCATCGCCTTTGGCCCCAATCCCATCCCATAAGGCGGATCGATGAAAACAAGCGTGCAGGGCGTTGTTACTGGGGGCAATTTCACGGCGTCAGACTTGATCAGTTTGGTGTCAGCCCCGCGCCGTAATTTCGCGATGTTGGCCGCGATCAGTTTGCCCGCAACCTTACCGTTATCAACGAACGTCGCATGAGCCGCACCGCGTGACAGCGCCTCTAACCCTAGCGCGCCAGTGCCTGCGAACAGGTCCAGCACCCGCGCATCACGGATCGGATCACCATAACGTCCGCCATTAAGCACGTTGAAAAGGCTTTCGCGCACGCGGTCGCTGGTGGGACGCAGATGTGCCGCCTCGTCCCCGGCACCAACGTCAGTCAGGATAGTCCCCCGATGTGTGCCCCCGATGATCCTCACGGTTTCAAAAGTGCCTTCATGTCTGTGTCAGGGTCGGTGATTTGCGTGGGCGTTGGGCTGCGCCCTACTTCGATCAACCGTTTGCCAACCATATAGTTGCGGGGGTCGTTCATGGCGTCGACGGCCAGCAGTGTGTCGCCGTTATAATACCAATGGGATTGCCCTTTATCGCCCATGCGCACGTGCACCGCATCATAGCCGATATTTAGCCCTGCGATTTGTAGTTTGCAGTCGTATTGGTCAGACCAGAACCATGGCTTTGGTGTGTAGGTCACTTCACCGCCACCCATGTTTTGGGCCGCGACTTCTGCCTGATCAATCGCGTTGCCAACGCTTTCTAGTCGGATGGTTTGGTCTTTGAATGTCAGCGTCGCACAATCGCCCGCCGCATAGATATCTGGGTCAGATGTTTGCGCGTGATCATTGGTGACGATGCCATTGTCGACGGTCACGCCTGCGCTGATCGCTAGAGCAGTCGCTGGCATGATGCCGACGCCCACAACGGCAAAGTCGATTTCGAGCTTGGTGCCGTCGGTCAACAAGGCCCCTGAAACGTGGCCGTCACCCAAAAGCCGATCAAGTCCGACACCTTCGCGGATGTCGACGCCGTGGGTCGTGTGCAAGTCGCGAAAGTAATCAGATGTTTGTGGAGCCGCGACCCGTTGCAAAATTCGGTCGCCCATTTCCACAAGCGTGACTTGCAGGCCCAGCTTTGACGCGACTGCGGCTGCCTCTAAGCCGATATAACCACCACCGATGATCAGCACCTTTTTGCCTGCCGTGAACGCAGGAGCCATCGCGTTTGCGTCTTTCAAATCACGCACGCTGAACACGCCGTCGAGCATACCACCAATGGCAGCAGGCAATGTGCGCGGATGCGATCCTGTGGTCAGCGCCAACTTGTCGTAGGGCAACGTGCTGCCGTCAGACAGTTCAATTGTCTTTGAGGCAATATCAACGCTGACTGCGCGTATATCCAACCGTAGGTCGATGTTGTTATCGGCATAAAATGCAGCGGGACGCAGGTACAAACGTTCCTCAGTCATATCGCCAAGCAGATACGCTTTGGACAATGGCGGGCGTTGGTATGGCGGGATATCTTCGGCCCCGATCAGGGTGATGTCCCCGTCGAATCCTGTGCTACGCAACTTGGCCACAAGCGATGATCCGGCCTGTCCGGCCCCGATAACGACGATATGTGTCATGCTGATTTCCGCCTTTGATTGCTGGTCGATTGCTTACCGCGACCCTATATGTGTCTGGAACACAGACGCAATTCCAAACGAGGACAAATAATATGACGATTACGACAGGATCAAAGCTGCCAGATGCAACACTTTGCCGGATGGGCGAAGATGGACCCGAAACGGTGCAGATGAACGGTCTGCTTGCAGGCCGCAAAGTGGTGATTTTTGGCTTGCCGGGCGCATACACGGGCACGTGTTCCACGGCACACGTACCTTCGTTCATGCGCACCATGGGCGGGTTCAAGGAAAAGGGCGTGGATGAGGTAATCTGCCTTGCCGTGAATGACCCATTTGTCATGGCTGCATGGTCCAAGGACACAGGCGCGGGCGATGCTGGCATTATGATGCTGGGCGATGCGGCATCCGAATTCACCAAAGGCATCGGCATGGATTTCGATGCGCCGCCAGTTGGGTTTGTTGCACGTTCTAAGCGATATTCAATGTTGGTTGACGATGGTGTCGTGACGATTTTGAACACCGAAGTCAGCCCAGGTGAATGCGAAATTTCCGCAGGCGAAACCTTGCTCGCTGCGCTATAAAATAAAGCGCCCGACATTTTGTGTGTCGGGCGATTTTATCCGGTGACTTGCACGATTGAGCGTGTTGGGAACGGAATATCGATGCCTCCTGCATCAAGCGCCTCTTTGACCTGCCGTTTCATATCGGCCTGATAGCCGAAATATTCGGTACGATCGCACCAGACACGCACCAGAAAATCGACGGAACTCGCGTTCAAATTGTTCACTTGAATGAACGGTTCGGGGTCTACATGGCTTCGCGGGTCGGCCATAATCGTGTCGCGAATAATTGCTTCGGCGTCGGCCAAATTCGCGCCGTATCCCACACCAAACTCCCACTCCGCACGGCGGGTCGGGTAGGCGGAATAGTTGGTGATCGTGTTGCCCCAAACCTGAGAGTTCGGGATGATAATCTGCACGTTCACGACGGATGCCAATTCGGTGAAATTCAGTGTAACGTCTTTTACGGTGCCCATTTGACCGTTCACTTCGACAAAGTCACCAATCTTGATCGGCCTAAAAAAGATGATCATGACGCCAGCAGCCACGTTGGACAGGGTCCCTTGAAGGGCGAGGCCAATAGCCAAACCTGCCGCACCAATAACGGCCACAAGCGATGTCGTCTGAATACCAAACGTGTTGAGCACAAACAGAAACGAAAATCCGATAATCACATAGCGGATGACGTTGCCTAGAAACTTAAACAGGGTGTCATCAAGGTGTTGGTATTTTTCGCCTATCTTGGTGATCCGGCGACTGACCCACCCCGCACTGATAAACCCGATGATCAAAATCGCGATCGCGCTTAACACGCTCCCGATGATAGACGCCAAAAATTCTAGCGTCAGCAGGTCCGCAAGCGAATTGCCGTTCCAGATTGCGGTGTTCAGTAAGTCTTGCACGTTATTCCTTTGCCAGCGCGTCCATTTTTGCGCCAAGTTTTGCATCCAGATCTGACAGGCCATCGACGTCATGTGTGATCAGCGTGACGTTGACGGTCTTATATACGTTGGACCATTCAGGGTGGTGGTTCAGCTTTTCCGCCCAAATTGCGGTTTGGGTCATAAACCCGAAAGCGTCAACAAAGTTTCGAAAAATAAAGGTTTTCTGGATTGCATCACGCCCGTCCATCATCTTCCAACCGTTGGCCAAAAGTGGGTCAATCAGATCGCTTCGTTGAGTGCCATTCAGTTTCATGGTTGTTCCTTTGGGTTGGATTTGCGGAAAGGGCCGTAGGTGGTCAGTACCTCAATCTCGTGGTCAACTGCGCTGCGTTCTTCTATCAAATAACGCCCAACTGCGTCGCGAAACCCGGGATCACCAAACCAGTGCAGCGAATGGGTCGGGCAGGGGAGGTACCCACGCGCGAGCTTGTGTTCGCCCTGCGCACCCGCCTCTACACGGGCCATGCCGTGTTCAATCGCAAAGTCGATAGCCGTGTAATAACATAGCTCGAAATGCAAGCAGTCGTGGTGTTCTGTGCATCCCCAATAGCGCCCATAAAGCGTATCGCGCCCAATGAAATTTAGCGCCCCTGCAACAGGTTTACCATCGCGGATTGCAAGTACCAAAAGAATGTCGTCGCGCAATGTATCGTGTGCGATGTCGAAAAACGCACGTGTCAGATAGGGCGTTCCCCATTTGCGGTCGCCCGTGTCTTGGTAAAATTCCCAAAACGCATCCCAATGTTTGGGCTGGATCGCGTCGCCGGTCAG
>JBLHXF010000007.1:0-109727 GCA_047629435.1 Yoonia sp.
TCCGCAAGCGTTAGTGGCACAATTTGCGTTTCCTGACATCACGCTGGCCAAAGGCGATTTGTATCCAGATGGGCTTGTTTTACCGCCGCTGTCCATTGATATGCGTCTACGGTTTGATCCATTTGCTATTGAAATTGGACAGGTCGCTTTGGTTCAAGGCGACACGCATGTCATTGGTTCGGGTCAAATTAACGCCACGCCGGATGGATGGCGCGCCGCTATTGACTTGCAAGCGGACCAGATTGCAACACAACGGTTCACGGCTTTTTGGCCGAAAACCGTCAAACCTCGCAGCCGTGATTGGCTGGCGCGCAATGTTGTTGGTGGAACCTTGCGCGATGCTGCTGTTGGCGTTCGAGTGGTGCAGGGCGAAAAGCCAGTCATGGCCACGCGTTTCGATTTTGAAGATGCCGACATCACGTTTATGCGCACAATGCCGCCAATATCTGGGGCGCGCGGTGTTGGGCACATACAAAACGGTCAGTTGATCGTATCGTTGGATCGTGGGTTTGTCACAGCCACCGAGGGCGGTCGTGCCGAATTGGCTGGAACAACGTTTAAGATTTTGGATACTCGCAGGCCAGGCGGCGATGCGCAGCTGGATTTGGCGTTGAACAGCACCATAACCGCCGCGTTGTCGTTGCTCGACCGCGAGCCGTTTCAATTTATCAGTAAGGCCAATCAATCTGTCGCGATGGCGGATGGTCGTGCATCCGTGATGGGCCAAATCAGTTTTCCACTGCGCAAGGGCGTGCCGCGTGATCAGATTGTGTATGATATTGCCGCTGATTTACGGGACATGCGCAGTAGCACGATTATCAAAGGCCGCAATTTGCGCTCAAACCAGATGCGGTTGACTGCGGATAATGCCGGCATGCGCGTTGTTGGACCTGTAAGCTTGGACGGCATCGCTGCTGATGCCATGTGGGACAAGCGGTTTGGTGCGGCGAACGCTGGCAAAAGCCAGATGCGCGCCACTGTCACCTTATCCCCACGGTTTCTGGATGCGTTCAACATTGCCTTGCCTGAGGGGACCGTCACCGGGTCGGGGCAGGGCGATTTGGTTGTTGATTTAGCAGCGGGCAATCCGCCTGCATTTCGTTTGACGTCGAACCTGCGCGGAATTGGGGTGGCTTTGCCGCCTGTGGGGTGGCGCAAAGCACCGGCTGCCCGCGGCGACTTGGTCGTGGCCGGCACGCTTGGGGATGTTCCGCAGGTGACCACATTAGAGGTAAGCGGTGGCGGATTGCAGGCCAAGGGGGCTGTTGCCCTAAACGCAAACGGAACGCTGGATGCAGCGCGATTTTCACAGGTGCAGATTGGCAATTGGCTGAACGCCCCGATCACGCTGCAGGGGCGCGGTAAGGGCCGTCCTGTCGGCGTATCCATCGGTCAGGGTCGCGTTGATCTGCGTGGCGCTGCATTTGGGGCGGGCAGTGGCGATAGTGGACCGCTTACCCTGCAGCTAGAGCGTCTCCAAATTACCGAAGGCATCGCATTACACGATTTTCGTGGTGAATTTGATGGATCGGGCGGATTCTCAGGTGAATTTACGGGCCGTGTGAATGGCGGTCCTCAGGTTATAGGAACGGTTGTCCCCCAAAACGGGCGGTCTGCGATGCGCCTGCGATCTGACGACGCGGGCGGCGTTGTGGGTGCGGCTGGTTTTGTCAAAAACGGTGTGGGTGGGTCGCTTGATCTGACGTTACGCCCTGCGGGTGGCGCGGGTACGTTTGATGGTGATCTTAAGGTGCGCGATCTGCGGGTCCGCGATGCCCCGGCGATGGCGGCATTGCTAGATTCGATCAGCGTTGTCGGATTGCTGCGCCAATTGGACGGCCAAGGGCTTGCGTTTGACGAGGTTGATGCCACATTCCGTCTGACCCCATCCGAAGTGATCGTGACCCAGTCAAGCGCTGTCGGACCAGGGCTTGGCATTTCGTTGGATGGGATTTACACGCTCGCGAGTAAACAAGTTGATTTCCAAGGGGTTGTGTCGCCGTTTTATCTGCTGAATGGTTTTGGTGCGTTTTTGACCCGCAAGGGTGAAGGGCTTATCGGGTTCAATTTCAACTTGACGGGAGAGGCTGCAGCCCCTGTTGTGTCAGTGAACCCGTTGTCCGCATTTACGCCTGGTATGTTCCGAGAGATATTCCGCCGCGCCCCACCAGAGGTGTCCCAATGAAGTTGTCCGATTTCGATTTTGATCTGCCAGAGCGTTTGATCGCCGTGCGTCCGGCAAAACCGCGCACTTCTGCGAAATTATTGGTGGCGCGTGGGGATCAGATAACTGATTCTACTGTTTTGGATTTGGTCGATGTATTGCGCAGCGGTGATGTGTTGGTTTTGAATGATACTAAGGTCATTCCGGCCCGTCTTTTTGGGGTGCGTCACCGTGACGGCGAATTGGGTATGACTGCGGCCAAGATGGACGTCACATTGTTGGATCCGCGCGCTGATGGCACGTGGGGGGCGTTGGTAAAACCGCTCAGAAAAATTCGCGACGGTGAAGTGATCGTGTTCTCTGATGCCTTACAGGCGCAGGTCGTGGACCGTGCTGACGGGCAGGCGGCCCTGCTGTTCAATATTACAGGCGACGACTTTGACGCTGCATTGAACGCCGTCGGAGCGATGCCACTGCCGCCATATATTGCGGCCAAACGCCCTGCTGATGACGCGGACAAGACTGATTATCAGACCTATTGGGCAAGAAATGCAGGGGCAGTCGCAGCCCCGACAGCGTCACTGCATTTTGACGGTGATCTGCTGGATCAATTAACCCAAATCGGTGTTCAGTTTGTGCATGTTACCCTGCATGTAGGCGCAGGTACGTTCTTGCCTGTAAAAGTTGACGACGTATCCCAACACAAGATGCATGCCGAATGGGGCGAGGTCACAGCTGAGGCTGCCGCGTTGATCGCCACAGCCAAGGCTGAGAGTAGGCGGGTCATTCCGGTCGGCACCACGGCGCTGCGTCTGATCGAGAGTGCGGCAAGGTCTGGTCAAGTCCACCCATGGGAAGGTGAGACAGATATTTTCATCACGCCCGGATTCAAGTTTCAGGTGGCTGATGCATTGATGACGAATTTCCATCTGCCAAAGTCCACGCTTATGATGTTGGTGTCAGCCTTGATGGGAACTGATCGGATTAGAGCGATCTACACTCATGCCATCCAAAATGAGTATCGGTTCTTTTCTTATGGGGACGGATCGATTTTATTTCCGCCAGATGACGCAAGCGACGTCGCATAACTGCGATGTGTCGCGGACGGGCATTTGGACTTGTGAAAATCGCTGTTAATCGGGGCTAATTAGTCAGCAAAAGGACAAGCCAATGTTTCAAGTTATGACCGGTTCGTGGGCCCTGTTCCTTGGCATGTTCATGCTAATGATTGGTAACGGCTTGCAGGGAACATTGCTGGGCCTGCGCGGCGACATGGAAGGATTCAGTACATTTGAACTTTCCGTCGTCATGTCGGCTTATTTTGTTGGCTTTCTGTTTAGTTCTCGGCTGACCCCGCAATTGATCCGGCGTGTCGGTCACGTGCGTGTTTTTGCAGCCCTTGGGTCGACAATTTCTGCGGTTTTGATCTTGTACCCTGTGCTGGTTGAGCCTTGGGCGTGGACCCTTGGCCGTGTTATTATCGGGTTCTGTTTCTGTGGCGTTTATGTGACTGCCGAAAGCTGGCTGAACGATGCGTCCACGAACGAGACACGCGGCAAGGCGTTGTCCCTCTATTTGATGGTCCAGATGGCCGGTATCGTGGCCGCGCAGTACATCGTGTCGCAAGGCGATGTTTCGGGCTATGCGCTATTTATCATCCCATCTGTGTTGGTGTCGCTGGCATTTGCACCGATTTTGCTGTCAATCCGCCCGATGCCGCAGTTTGCGCAAACCAAACCGATGACGATTCGCCGCCTTATTGAGGCGTCACCATTGGGTTGCGTTGGCATGTTCCTGTTGGGTGGTGTATTTTCCGCGCAGTTTGGGATGTCAGCGGTTTATGGTGTCCGCGTGGGCCTTAGCGTGAGCCAGATTTCGATCTTTGTGTCTGTGATTTATGTGTCAGCTTTGGTTGCGCAATATCCGATTGGCTGGATGTCTGACCGGATTGACCGCCGTATTCTGATCATGGCCGTCGGGTTTATTGGTGCTGCAGGTGCGTTGTTTGCGTTTTTTATCACCGATAACTTTACGATTATTTTACTCAGTGCGGCCATTCTAGGCGGTACATCAAACCCGCTTTATGCGTTGCTGATTGCGTATACTAATGATTACCTTGAGCGTGAGGACATGGCAGCTGCATCAGGTGGATTGCTGTTTATCAACGGAATTGGTGCGATCGCGGGGCCGTTGACCGTTGGTTACATGATGGATGCAATGGGGGCGAACGGGTTCTGGATGTTCTCGGCTGTGTTGATGTTCCTGATGGGGCTTTATGCGGCCTACCGTATGACCCGTCGAAGCCGTGCTGATTGGGATGATCTGGAAACCGTGCCATATGCAGCGGTCTCCGCCACTTCGACGCCAATTGCGGCCGAAGTTGCCCAAGAGGTCTATAGTGACGCCGAAGAAGAAATTACAGAAAATGAACCAACTTCCTAAGAATATCTTGTCAGTTACGCCTGCATATGTAGGCTGGCGTTAATGACCCGTAGGAGGGGAAAGACAAGTGAAACAAGCAGATGAGATTCTGGCGTTCTGGCTCGATGAGTTGGGACCGGACGGGTGGTACCGCGCTGATAAGGCCGTTGATGACGACATACGGGATCGGTTTGAATTCACGTGGGAACGCAGTCAATTGGGGGCATGTGGCCTTTGGTTAACGGATCCGGCTGGTGCATTGGCTTACGTTATCTTAACGGACCAATTTTCACGCAACATGTACCGCGACGATGCGCGCGCATTTGCGTCTGACAAGGCGGCGCGCGCTGCAGCCAAGGTCGCGATCGACCGTGAATGGGACAGGTCAATATCTGAACCTGCGCGTCAGTTTTTCTATATGCCGTTGATGCATTCTGAAAACTTAATTGATCAAGATCGTGCTGTGCGATTAATTCATTCGCGCCTTCCTGAAACAGGTGCAAGCACGCTGGAACATGCCAAGGTCCACCGTTCGATTATTCGTAAATTCGGGCGTTTTCCTTATCGTAATGCGGCGCTTGGCCGTGGCGTGACCCCAGCGGAACAGACGTTTTTAGACGATGGCGGCTACGGTGCCGTATACCGTGACCACATGGCGGCTATGGCGTAAAATTTATTAACGGAATGAACACTTTCTAACTTTAGCCTTGGGTTTGAATAACTTGGGGCAACAGATGAACGATCAGTCCAACACGCCACCCGTTCGAAAAAGCTGGCTTGTCGATAGCGATGCCGCGCCACAAAAGGCGCCACCTAATTTGGCAATGCAAATCATGAATATCATGGAGCAGGGCATCATTGTTTGGTCTGCAGAAGGTGTTTGCGAAATGCACAATACCCGCATTTACGATGTCCTTGAGCTTTCCGGTGAAGATATCGGCATCGGAACAGAGCGAAGTAAGTTCCTTGATCTGGCAGAAACTCGTGGCGAGTTTGATGCGGGTGCTCGTAAAACAGCCGGTATAAAATTTGATGCGCATAAACCGTTCTCTTATGACCTGAACATACCGTCGGGCCGGATAGTCAGCACGAACGCCCGTCCGTCACGTGGTGGTGGCTATGTTGTGACATTCACAGACGTAACAGAGGCGCGCCGCGTTGCCCAAAAACTTGCAAAAGCAATTGACGAAGCCGCAGAATCAGAGGCGCGCGCCCATGATGTTTTGCAAAAGGAGCGGCGTCGTCAAAAAGAAGCGGAAATGCTGGGCCGGCTCGATGAATGGCTGCAATCCTGCAAAACATTGACTGAATTGTTTGAAATCGTTCGGACGTTTATGGCCAAACTATTGCCGCAAACGCGCGGGGAACTGTTGGTCTATTCCAACTCGCGTGATGTATTGGAAAGCGCCTGCAATTGGGCACAGCCTGCAGCATTGGCCCAGATGGCACCGGACGGGTGTTGGGCCTTGAGGCGCGGACGCAGTTATCAATTTGAACCCAATGCGTTAAGTTTCTTGTGTGATCACGTACGTGGGCAGGGCCATAAAGGTGATGCGCCATATATTTGCGTCCCGATCATTGCGCATGGGGATACGGTTGGGTTGCTACACATTCAGTTCGATTTGGACCGAGTAGAACATGATATTCTTGACCCACAATCATTTGCGATGCGCTGTGGCGAACATATTTCAATGGCGATTGCCAATGTTAAACTGCGCGACGAACTGCATGCCCAGTCCGTTCGTGATCCACTGACTGGCCTTTATAATAGGCGTTTCTTTATGGATGCGATGCGGCGCTTTTTGGGCCCCACACCGGCGGATGACATGGGTGTTGGGCTTATTTCTTTTGATGCTGATAAGTTCAAATTGTTCAATGATAATCATGGGCATGACGCTGGAGATGTTGTTTTGCAGGCAATATCGGAAAAGGTGCTTGAAGTTATTGCGACCGACGCTGTTGCATGTCGCATGGGCGGTGAAGAGTTTGCGGTGATTGCGCCCAATTGTACTTTTAAGGCGACCGTTGACCTTGCAGAACAAATTCGTGCAGGTATCGCTGCGACGCAGGTCCGGTACGTTCATGGTGCGTTACCCCGTGTCACTATTTCCGCTGGTGTGTCTTTCTATCCAACACACGGAACATCGCCTCAGGTGTTGCTAAAGCAAGCTGACGAAGCGCTTTATGCAGCTAAAGCGAAGGGGCGAAACTGTGTTGTGGTCGCTAAGAAGAGCTAACATCAGGAGGGATGCGCCGGTGCGATAGCGGTCATGCCTCAAGGTCACTAGAGGTCCGGAGAAAAATAGTTTAACATCAAACTAATTCTATTTCTGGAGGATGAATGATGGCGACGAAGAGTTTTGATCTGATCGTGATTGGCGCGGGGCCTGGTGGATATGTTGCTGCAATCCGCGCTGCGCAGCTTGGCATGAACGTCGCCATCGTAGAGCGAGAGCACATGGGCGGCATTTGCCTGAACTGGGGCTGTATTCCGACCAAAGCGATGCTGAGGTCGTCTGAAGTGTTTCATCTTATGCAACGTGCCAAAGAATTTGGTCTGAAAGCTGATGGTATCGGCTACGATCTTGATGCTGTGGTCAAGCGGAGCCGCACAATTGCAGGCCAGCTTTCGGGCGGCATCACGCAGCTGATGAAGAAAAACAAAGTCACGACGATCATGGGCGAAGCCTCGTTGCCGGCAAAAGGCAAGGTCAGTGTCAAAACCGACAAGGGTAATGAAGAGCTAACAGCCAAGAATATCGTCTTAGCCACAGGCGCGCGTGCGCGCGAATTGCCGGGTCTCGAGGCTGATGGCGATTTGGTTTGGATGTATAAGCATGCACTGACACCAAAACGGATGCCAAAGAAGTTACTCGTTATTGGGTCTGGCGCAATTGGCATTGAATTTGCGAGTTTTTACAACACTTTGGGTGCTGATACGACTGTGGTCGAAGTCATGGATCGTGTGTTGCCCGTAGAAGATGCCGAAATATCTGCATTTGCCAAAAAGCAGTTTGTTAAGCAGGGCATGAAGATCATGGAGAAATCCATGGTCAAAAAGCTGGACCGTGGCAAAGGCAAGGTCACTGCGCATATTGAGACAGGTGGCAAAGTAATCACTGAAGATTTCGACACTGTAATTTCTGCTGTTGGTATCGTTGGCAACGTCGAGAACCTTGGTTTGGAGAAATTGGGCGTAAAGCTGGACCGGACACATGTTGTGACAGATGAATTTTGCCGTACGGGTATCGACGGGCTTTATGCAATCGGCGATATCGCAGGTGCGCCTTGGTTGGCACACAAAGCCAGCCATGAAGGCGTCATGGTAGCCGAGCTGATTGCGGGCAAACACGCCCATCCGGTCAAGCCCGAAAGCATCGCCGGCTGCACATATTGCCATCCACAAGTGGCGTCAGTTGGGTACACAGAAGCGAAAGCAAAAGAACTTGGTTACGACATCAAAGTTGGTCGTTTTCCGTTTATCGGGAACGGCAAGGCAATCGCTTTGGGTGAACCAGATGGCCTAATCAAGACTATCTTTGACGCAAAAACAGGTGAATTGTTGGGCGCGCATATGATTGGCGCGGAAGTCACAGAGCTGATCCAAGGCTATGTTATAGGCCGTCAATTAGAAACAACTGAAGAAGACCTGATGAACACGGTTTTCCCGCATCCGACCTTGTCAGAAATGATGCACGAAAGTGTCTTGGATGCTTATGATCGCGTGATCCATATGTAATTGCCCGCGCCGCGTAAATAATTCTCGCTTGTTCATGAATTGTTCCCTATTTAGGGTGGCGATCCCTGCCAATGCCACTATCTGGTAGGGAACACCTTGCTGGGGGGCAAAATGGCCGAGCTAAAGAATATCGAAGTACGCGGCGCGCGTGAACACAATTTGAAAAATATCGACGTGAATATCCCACGCGATAAACTAGTGGTCATCACTGGCTTGTCAGGTTCTGGTAAATCCAGCCTCGCGTTTGATACGATCTATGCTGAAGGGCAACGGCGTTATGTCGAAAGCCTGTCGGCCTATGCTCGCCAATTCCTTGATATGATGGAAAAGCCAGATGTGGATCACATCTCTGGCTTAAGTCCTGCAATTTCGATTGAGCAGAAAACAACATCCAAGAACCCCCGTTCGACTGTTGGTACAATTACAGAAATATACGATTACCTGCGGTTGCTTTATGCGCGCGTTGGTACGCCGTATTCCCCAACGACGGGTCTGCCGATTGAAGCGCAACAAGTGCAGGACATGGTCGATCGGATCATTAAGCTTGAGGATGGGACCCGTGGATATCTGCTTGCCCCGATTGTGCGAGACCGTAAGGGTGAATACCGCAAGGAATTTCTAGAGCTACGCAAAGCTGGCTTTCAACGCGTGAAGGTTGACGGCGAATTTTACGAATTGGATGATCCGCCGACGTTAGATAAAAAATACCGCCACGATATTGATGTGGTTGTGGACCGGATTGTGGTCCGCGACGGTTTGGAGACCCGATTGGCCGATAGTTTGCGCACTGCGCTTGATCTGGCCGATGGCATCGCGATTTTGGAAACTGCCCCGGCTGAAGGCGACCCAGAGCGGTTAACTTTTTCTGAAAACTTCGCTTGTCCGGTCAGCGGTTTTACCATCCCCGAGATCGAGCCGCGCCTGTTTTCGTTCAACGCGCCATTTGGGGCCTGCCCAAGCTGTGACGGTCTGGGTGTGGAATTGTTTTTTGACGAAGCGCTTGTTGTTCCTGATATCACGCTCAAGATTGCGGACGGCGCCTTGGCCCCATGGCGTAAAGGGAAGTCGCCATATTTTCTGCAGACGATTGAAGCGATTGCCAAACATTATGGTTTCGATAAAAATGCGCGCTGGAAGGAACTGGACCCAAAAGTTCAAGAGGTGTTCTTGCGCGGGTCTGGTAAAGAAGAGATCAAGTTCCGCTATGATGAAGGCGGCCGCGTTTATACTGTTAGTCGGCCTTTTGAAGGCGTCATTCCAAATATGGAACGCCGTTACCGTGAAACTGACAGCAATTGGATTCGCGAAGAGTTTGAGGGTTTCCAGAATAACCGGCATTGCGCGGCCTGTGGTGGTTACCGGCTGCGCGAAGAGGCATTGGCCGTACGCATTGGCGATTCTCACGTCGGTAAGATCGTGCAACTTTCGATAAAAGAAGCGTATGAATGGTGCAAATCTGTGCCCGCGGATTTGACAAAGCAAAAGAACGAGATTGCAGTCGCGATCTTGAAAGAAATCCGCGAACGTCTCGGATTTTTGAACAATGTTGGGCTTGATTACCTCTCGTTAAGTCGGAATTCTGGCACGCTATCGGGCGGCGAAAGTCAACGTATTCGCTTGGCGTCCCAGATCGGCTCTGGCCTGCAAGGTGTGCTTTATGTGCTCGATGAGCCTTCTATTGGGTTGCATCAGCGTGATAATGACCGTTTGCTCACAACCCTTAAAAATCTGCGTGATCAGGGCAATACTGTGATTGTTGTTGAGCATGACGAAGAGGCCATTCGCGAGGCTGACTATGTCTTCGATATTGGTCCAGGGGCTGGTGTGCATGGTGGGCGCGTGGTGTCCGAGGGGACGCCAGCAGAGATTATGGCAGACGAGAATTCCATTACGGGTCAGTATCTTGTCGGCGCTCGCGAAATTGCAGTACCGATCAAACGCCGCAAGGGCAGTAAGAAAAAGCTGACTGTGGTCAAGGCAACTGGCAACAACCTACAAAACATAACCGTTGATTTTCCGTTGGCGCAATTCGTCTGTGTGACTGGTGTTTCTGGCGGGGGGAAATCGACCCTAACGATTGAAACGCTGTTCAAGAACGCTTCGATGAAGCTTAACGGCGCACGCCAAACGCCTGGCCCTTGTGAGACCATCAAAGGGTTTGAGCACCTTGATAAGGTCATCGACATTAACCAGCGTGCGATTGGCCGCACACCGCGGTCGAATCCCGCGACATATACGGGTGCTTTTACCCCGATGCGTGAATGGTTTGCGGGACTGCCAGAGTCCAAGGCGCGTGGATACAAGCCTGGTCGCTTTAGTTTCAATGTCAAAGGTGGCCGCTGCGAGGCATGTCAGGGTGACGGTGTTATCAAAATAGAAATGCATTTCCTGCCCGACGTCTATGTGACCTGTGAGACCTGCAAAGGCGCGCGGTATAACCGCGAAACGCTTGAGATTAAGTTCAAGGGTAAATCAATTGCTGACGTGCTGGATATGACTGTGGAGGAAGCACAGGGTTTCTTCACCGCTGTGCCGTCGATCCGTACTAAAATGGATGCGCTGGTGCGTGTGGGGCTTCATTATATCAAGGTTGGTCAGCAGGCGACGACGTTGTCTGGTGGCGAAGCACAGCGTGTGAAATTGTCAAAGGAACTCGCGCGCCAATCAACTGGTCGAACCTTGTACATCTTGGACGAGCCGACAACCGGCCTGCATTTTGAAGATGTGCGTAAGCTGTTGGAAGTTCTGCATGAATTGGTTGATCAGGGTAATTCGGTTGTTGTGATCGAACATAACTTGGATGTTGTGAAAACAGCCGATCATGTGATCGATATTGGTCCAGAAGGCGGCGATGGCGGTGGGCAGATCGTGGCCACAGGTACCCCTGAACAGGTCGCCAAAGTCACGGCAAGCCATACGGGGCGTTATCTGGCAGAGATGCTGAAACCTAAGGGTGGCTAAGGCACAGATCGATCAAGCGGGTGAAATCGGCAGCGTTTAGCGCGTCGAATTCGCCCGCCAGTGCTTCGATCTCATTTGCGCGGGATTGGCCCAAAACGGGGTCGGCGAACAAGTGGAATTTCTGTGCAATTGCGGCGTCTGATAGCGGCAGGTCGGTGTCGCCGCGCGGTGTGCGGGCAGGGGCGTCAAACTGCCGCCCATCATGGGTTTTGATACTGACAGCCGCCCACCGTTTTCCATCGCTAATCTTGGTCAGGTGCGGGTCATCGATCAACTGCGTCTTGCGTGAAATACGCAAGATATCGGGGTCTTGAAGTGTTGCTGTATCAAGCTCGGTCACTCCAATTTGCCCGCGTACAATCATCGTCGCGACTGGAAAAGCGATTGCATATGCAAATTCGTCTGGGGTTTGCGGGGTTCGTCCCGCAAGGCGTGTGGCATTGTGAAAGGTTTTGATATCAACACCGACAACTTCGGAATGGTGTAGTCCATGATCGAGCATCAGCTCCAAAGCTGCATCAATTGCTGGATGTGCCCACCTGCAGCACGGGTACGGTTTATAATGCGTGTCGCTGACCAGCCGCCAATTTGTGCCCAAGTCCTCCCAAAATTCGGGCGTCTGTTCACATGTCAAAGCGGGTGCGCCAGTGAACCCAGCCTGCGCTAGATAGGCGGCGGTGACGCCTGATGGTGCGCCCCAACCAACCCCGTCACGTACCATAGTGGGGTGATCAATGCAGCGCATCATTTGACTGCGTGGTCCATGATACTCAGCAATACCAGCGGCTTGTCGGATGATATTCATGTTGCAGCCTAACCCCTTTGCATAGGCAGTCGCCACGCCAATTGCCGTCCATGCACCGGACGTATGATAGTCTGCGCATGTCGCGTGTTGCGCCAAACCCGCGCGGTAAGCGACTTCATAGCCGACTGCCAAAAGCGTGGCAAAGTCAGCACCTGTGATGTTATGACCGTCGGCGAAGGCAAATAATGCCGGGAAAATGGCGGACCCTGCGTGCCCTTTGCAGGGTGATGTGCCGTCGTGTGCATCGACGCTGTCCACGGTCATGGCGCCTGCCATTGCGGCGGCAGTGCTGCTAACTTGGGTGCCATCCATCAAAATACGTGCCGATGTTGCGCCCGCACCACCCATGATAGGGGCGACTTTACGCGCTATTGCCGCCATATTAGTCGTCCGCCCAATCGCCGCAACACCGACCGTATCAAGCAAGGACCGTCGCAAAACGGTCAGGACCTCGGGGGGTAACTCTTGCGGCCTTAAATCTGCAGCAAACTGCGCGAAATGCGGTGCCATTTAACTCTCCCTGTTTCGCCCTTCAAAGCGCGGTAGCATGGCGGAGAAATCTTTCCCCATGCCGTCTTCGTTCTCGACGAATTGTGCATAAAGTGCGGTCGCCGCAGCGCCCATTGGGGTGTCTGCGTCGGCGGCTTGGGCTGCAAGTTGGCTGAGGTTGAGGTCTTTTAACATAAGTTCCGCGGCAAAGCCTGGCGTGTAATCATTGTCTGCGGGCGACCTCGGCCCGATGCCCGGCGCAGGGCAATATGCGTTCATGGTCCAGCTATATCCGGATGATGTGCTGACCACATCGAACATGGCTTGTCGGTCAAGGCCGAGTTTATCTGCTAGTACGAATGCCTCGCAGGTGGCGATCATCGTCACACCAAGGATCATGTTGTTGCAGATTTTTGCGGCTTGGCCGTTGCCCGCAGGTCCACAATGCACCGCCTTTTGCCCCATGATCTCAAATAGCGGTTTAACAGCCGCAAATGCGGTTTCCGTGCCACCAGCCATAAATGTGAGTGTCCCGTTAGTGGCGCCACCAATGCCGCCCGATACGGGGGCGTCGACGGACATAAGGGAAGCATTTTCAGCGGCTTGCGCAACAATCCGTGCACTCTCAACGTCAACAGTTGAGCAATCAAGGTGGACCGCATTGGCTTTCATTGCTGGGTGAAATTGTGCGGCGACTGATTGAAGAATGCCCCCGTTTGGCAGCATAGTGATGACGACATCAGCATCTTTGACGGCACTTTCAGCGCTCGTAGCGAGGTTGATTCCGTCAGGTTTGGCGATTGTGTCAAAACCGATAACGTCATGGCCCGCCGCTTGTAAATTGAACGCCATGGGCAGTCCCATGTTTCCCAAACCGATAAATCCAATTCTCATGGCGCGTCTCCTGTCATGTCAAATGCGTTGGGCCCAAGTGGGGCGATCATGTTGGTCACTGCGGCGTCCGTCAAAGCTTGCCAGCGTGGTTTGCGGTCTTTGTCGATAATCGCTGCTCTGATACCTTCGATAAAGTCGGAGTGTTCAACTGCGCGGTGCGTGAACCGGTATTCTTGGGCCAATGCATCATTGATAGTGCTTGTTTGGCGGGCGCGGTTAATTAAGATAACGCTGCAGGCCATCGCAAGGGGGGAATTTCGATCTAGTGTTTTGTGCATGTCTGCATCAAGCGGGCCCGACAAAATGTCGGACAAATTATCTGCGGCAAAGGCCACATCAATATCGGCCTGTTTGTCTGATAACGCGGCAGTAGGGGCTGAAAATACGGGGAGGGCATCAGTCTTGCCCGTGCGCACAAGGGCGGATTTCACGTCGTCCCAGTGTGTATGCGGAATGAATTGGTCGGCGAACCCTGCGAAAATCGCATCGCCAGCGTCCATACGTGTACCGGTTAGGCCCAAATAGGTTCCAATAAAGCCAGGCGCACGCGCAAGCAGATAGGTGCCGCCGACATCTGGGACCAGACCAATAGTGCATTCTGGCATGGCAATCTGCGAATTTTCGCAAACAATCCGGTGACTTGCGTGGCAACCGACACCCACTCCGCCTCCCATGGTGAAACCGTGCAGGAACGTCACTATTGGTTTGGGGTAATGGGCCAGCTTACTATTCAGCCGATATTCGTCGCGCCAAAACTTGCGCCCATAATCCAGATCACTGTTTTGCCCGCTGGCATACATGTCCACGATATCGCCACCAGAACAAAAGGCGCGGTCGCCTGCGCCGTCGATCATGATCAGCTTGACCGCGTCGTCATTGCGCCAACTGTCGATCGCATCTTCAATCTCAAGGCACATATCCCACGTCAACGCGTTCAACGCTTGGGGGCGGTTCAACGTGATGCGACCAGCGTGGCCATCTATTCGGATTAGGATATCGTTCATTGCATCATATGTCGCGCCGTGATGAGGCGCATAATTTCATTGGTACCTTCAAGGATTTGATGGACACGCAGGTCGCGCACAATTTTTTCGATCCCGTAGTCGGCCAGATATCCGTAACCGCCATGCAATTGCAGGCACTGGTCAGCGGTGCGACTGCCGACTTCGGTGCATAGCTTTTTCGCCATGGCGCAAAAAGCGGATGCATCATGTGCGCCTGTGTCCAGTTTCCATGCGGCTTGGCGCAAGAACGTGCGTGCAGATTCCATTTCTATCTGCATATCCGCAAGCCGGAATTGTAGCCCTTGGAATTGGTCAATCGATTTGCCAAATGCCTTGCGTTCGCTCATGTAAGTGATGGTTTGGTTGAGCGCAGATTGCGCCGCACCAAGCGAACAAGCCGCAATGTTCAAACGTCCACCATCCAACCCCATCATCGCATAAGTGAAGCCTTTATCGATATCACCTAATAAATTATCCTCGGAAATGTTCGAATTGTCTAATTGTACTTGGCGTGTTGGTTGAGATCGCCAACCCATTTTATCCTCTAACCCGCCGAACGATAGACCATCTGTGCCGTCTTCGATTAAAAACGCGCTAATGCCTTTTGGCCCTGTGTTGCCAGTACGTGCCATGACAATATAGGCGTCAGAATAGCCGCCGCCAGAAATAAATGCTTTGGTGCCCGTCAGGCTGTACCCTGCATTTGTGCGGTCCGCTCGGGTTTTCAATGCCGCAGCGTCTGAACCTGATCCGGGTTCGGTCAGGCAGTAGGATAGGACGGTTTCCATCGTCAGGGCTTTTGGCAATATCCGGTCGCGCATGGCGTCGGTGCCAAAGCTATCGATCATTTTGGCGCACATATTGTGGATCGACAGGAATGCCGCGACAGATGCGCAGGACATCGACAATGCTTCGAATACCAAGGTTGCATCTAGGCGGGTAAGGCCGGTACCACCGTTTTCTTCCGATACATAAAGCCCACCAAAGCCAAGTTCTGCAATCTTGGGCCAAAGGGATTTGGGGATTTCTTCATCGCGGTCCCATTGCCGCGCAAAGGGCGCAATATGCTCTGCGCCAAAGGCGTGGGCCATGTCAAATATGGCGGTTTGTTCTTCGGAGAGGGCAAAATCCATAGGGGCACCTTTGTCAGAAATGAACGCTTGTTCAGATCGTAGCTGGGCAAACAGTGCGCGTCACGCAAAAACGCAAAAGGCCCACCAAATTGGCAGGCCTTTCCGGATTAAAAATATCAGTCTTGTCTTAGGTGATCGTGATCGTGCCGCGCATGTTACCATGTGGCGTGCAGCGATAGCTAAATTGGCCTGCGCCACCGAACGTCAGCGTTGCAGACTCGCCGTTTGCCAATAGACCCGTATCAAACGCGCCGTTCAGATCGGTCGCAGAGTGGCGTGGCCGATCTTCGTTGATCCATGTGATGCTGTCGCCTGCTTTGATCGTGATGTTAGCAGGCGTGAATTTCATGCTTTTGATCACAACCGTATGTGTTGTGGAGTGGCCATCAGCGCGGGCAATGGCGGCAGTCAGGGGCAGGGCGACCAAAGCGGCACCAAGGCGAAGCGCGTCACGGCGTGTTGGATGTGTCATGGATAAATCCTTTTTCAAATATTGCAGCCCGTTCTGGCCTGCCTTCACTGATACTCACGCGGGGCGACTGAAAGAGTTTCACCCGCCCCGCGATTATTTGAAAATTTAGTCCATTGCCTTAAAGTTGAACTCGCCGCCTTGACGAATACCTGAAGGCCAGCGCGACGTGATCGTCTTGGTCCGTGTGTAGAACTTGAACGCATCTGGTCCGTGCTGGTTCAAGTCACCAAAGGCAGACTTTTTCCAACCACCAAAGGTGTGATAAGCGAGCGGCACAGGGATTGGCACGTTGATGCCGACCATGCCGATGTTGATCCGGTTTGCAAAATCGCGCGCCGTGTCGCCATCGCGCGTATAGATCGCGGTGCCATTGCCGTATTCGTGGTCCATCGCAAGCTTAAGCGCTTCTTCATAGGTTTCTGCACGCACGCATACCAAAACAGGTCCAAAGATTTCTTTGGTATAGATGTCCATGTCCTTGGTTGCATGGTCAAACAAGTGCGGTCCAACAAAGAAACCGTCTTCATAGCCTTGCAAGTTAAAATCACGACCGTCGACGACCAATTCTGCGCCTTGGTCTACGCCCGTTTCAACGAGCCTCAGGATGTTCGCCTTGGCCGCTGCAGTCACAACGGGGCCATAGTCCACGTCGTTGCCTGCAGTGTAAGGACCCACTTTCAGGCTCTCAATGCGCGGGATCAGTTTTTCGATCAGTTTGTCGGCGGTATCTTTACCAACAGGAACGGCAACCGAAATCGCCATGCAGCGTTCGCCAGCAGCACCGTAACCAGCACCGATCAGCGCATCTGCGGCTTGGTCAAGATCTGCATCAGGCATGATGATCATGTGGTTTTTTGCGCCGCCAAAACATTGGACGCGCTTGCCGTTGGAACAGCCGCGCCCATAGATGTATTCAGCGATTGGTGTGGACCCAACAAAACCGATCGATTGGATCACATCATGGTGGATGATCGCATCGACGGCTTCTTTGTCTCCGTTGACAACCTGCAAAATGCCTTTCGGCAGGCCTGCCTCTTCGATCAATTCGGCCAATATCATTGGAACGGACGGATCACGTTCTGATGGTTTGAGGATGAACGCGTTGCCACAAGCGATGGCTGGCGCAAACATCCACATTGGGATCATGGCCGGAAAGTTGAACGGCGTGATGCCTGCACAGACGCCAAGCGCCTGTTTCATGGAATACATGTCGATACCGGGGCCGGCGCTGTCAGTGAAGTCGCCTTTTAGCAGTTCAGGTGCGCCGACGCAGTATTCGACAACTTCAAGTCCGCGCTGCACGTCGCCCGCCGCATCGGGTAGAGTTTTACCGTGTTCGCGCGACAATGCCTCGGCCAAGCGGTCCATGTTTTCGTTTAAAAGGGCCACGAATTTCATCATGACACGGGCGCGCCGTTGTGGGTTGGTTGCGGCCCATGCAGGTTGTGCGGCGGTTGCTGCCTTGACGGCCATATCCATTTCAGCGGCATTTGCGAGGGGCAGCTTTGCCTGCACTTCGCCCGTGGCTGGGTTGTAGACATCTGCGAAACGGCCTGATGTGCCTTTGACGTGTTCGCCGTTAATATAGTGGGTCAGTTCTTGCATGGGACTTCCTCCTGAGATTTATACCACCTTACCCTTGCGGTTTTGTCTGTAAAAGCATCAATATACCAAAACCATTTTGCAAAAATGTAAGGGTACAACATGAACTGGGATGACATGCGGGTGTTTCTGGCGGTAGCACGTGCCGAAGGGCTGACCGCGGCGGCACCTGTTTTGAAAATGGACCCTGCCACATTGGGCCGCCGCGTGGCGCGGTTGGAAAGCGCTATTGGCGCTGCTCTATTCGTGAAATCGCCGCAGGGCTATGCTTTGACCGATTTAGGCGTGCAGATGCGGGACCGCGCGGCAGAGGCAGAGGTGGCGTTCAGTCTGGCCGTTGACGCGGGGCAGGGTGCGGCGACATTGTCGGGGCAAATACGGATCGGTGCGCCGGACGGGGCGGCTAATTTCCTGTTGCCGCAAGTTTGCGCGGACATTCAGCGGGCGAACCCAAACTTAGAAGTCCAGATTTTGGCATTGCCGCGCGTCGTGAACTTGTCGCGCCGCGAGGCAGACATGGCGATTACAGTCAGTCCGCCAGCGGCGGGGCGATTGACGGTGCAAAAGGTGACCGATTACCAATTGCATTTGGCGACGCGGCGCGATGCGACACCTGTACTATCACGTAGTGATTTAAAGGGGCGGGCAGTTGTCGGGTACATTCCTGACATGATTTTCGACAAGGAATTGGATTATCTTGGTGATCTGGGGCAGGCGGGGGTGCAGTTAGCATCAAATTCTGTCGCTGTTCAGATGCAAATGCTGCGGCGGTCTGGTATTGGGATCGTGCATGATTTTGCACTGCCAAGTGTGCCTGAATTGACCCGTGTATTGATAGATGACGTTGCATTGCGGCGGTCATTTTATCTTGTGCGTCATACGTCTGATCGGCAGTCAGAGCGACTATCCCGGTTTGCGACGGCGTTAATGGCTGGACTAAAAGCGCAAGTTGCAAGTTTAGAGGCCGCTGCCGCCTTGACAGATGCGCCCGCGATTTGAGACACTTAAGTTCAGGACTGTCGCCAAAGGAGCGTGCCGATGATTGTTTCCCAAATTTTAAAAGCCAAAGCTGATGTCGGTGTGATCGCCGTCAAGCCAGATGCATCGGTGTCCGAAGCCATTGGTATCTTGTCAGAAAAACGGATCGGTACCTTGGTCGTATCCAAAAAGGATGGGTCGCTGGACGGTATTTTGTCAGAGCGTGACATCGTACGTGAATTGGGTCGTCAAGGCGTGGCGCTGATGGCAGAGCCCGTGTCCAAGATTATGACATCCAAATTGATTACATGCGCACCAACAGACACCGCAGACGGTGTGCTTGAGATGATGACAAAGGGGCGATTTCGTCACATGCCAGTTGTCGAAGGCGGGGCCATGATCGGCCTGATTTCTATCGGCGATGTGGTCAAAGCACGCCTGTCAGAGCTGTCGATGGAAAAAGCCGCGTTGCAAGGCATGATCATGGGTCACTGACCCTTGCAATCTTAAGCGTAATAATATTGCGTGCCGATAACGATATGAACATGAGGTACGCGATGCGCGTTGGACTTTATCCCGGCACTTTTGATCCTGTAACCAACGGGCATTTGGATATCACACGTCGCAGTTGCACGCTTGTTGACCGGCTTGTTATCGGCGTTGCGATTAACCGCGATAAGGGACCGTTGTTCACCCTTGAAGAGCGTGTCGCCATGGTCGAGGCGGAGTGTGTCCCGCTTGGCGAAGCTGTCGGTTGTGAAGTTGTTGTTCATCCATTTGAAAATCTGCTGATCGACTGTGCCCGCGACGTGGGCGCATCCGTGATCATCCGTGGTCTACGTGCCGTGGCCGATTTTGAGTATGAATTTCAAATGGTTGGGATGAACCGGTCGATGGATAATTCCATCGAGACCGTGTTCCTAATGGCAGATGCCAAAAACCAAGCGATTGCGTCAAAGCTGGTTAAGGAAATCGCCCGTCTTGGTGGCGACGTGACTAAATTTGTCCCCGCCGCCGTCGTCGATGCGTTGCACGCAAAGTTGCGCGCTTAGCTATAAGCACCGATGCTTGTGATGCGTGCGACGTCTGCGCGCGAGACTGCAGCTTTCAACGTCAGCTGTGTTTTTTGTGCAGGTGTAGTCATTGTTGTGATGATTTTGTTCAGCAGTGTCATTGTGCGGCCCCTTTGGGATTAATGTGTGCAGTGTCTGACCCGCACCTACGCCCGTAAACCCTGCCTAACAATTGCCCATTGATGAAACCCGCATTGCGCTGAGCGCATAGCTTGACCGGCGGTCTATGCAATAGACGCCGGTCAAAGATTCTAAAGGAATTTAGCCATTGCGACGGCTGTGTCGCTCATCCGGTTCGAGAAGCCCCATTCGTTGTCGTACCACGCCAAGATCCGCACCATGTTGCCGTCCAAAACCTTGGTTTGATCAAGGTGGAACGTGGCTGACGCTGGATCGTGGTTGAAGTCAGTGCTGACCATCGGCAGATCAGTGTAGGCCAACACGCCCTTAAGTGGACCATCGGCTGCTGCGATGATGGCTGCATTCACTTCTTCGATTGTGGTCGGGCGCGAGGATTCAAATGTCAGATCAACGCAGGATACGTTCGGTGTTGGCACGCGGATTGCAACGCCGTCCAATTTCCCGTCCAGTTCTGGCAAAACAAGACCGACCGCTTTGGCAGCCCCAGTTGATGTTGGGATCATGGACAGTGCAGCTGCGCGGGCGCGGTACAAGTCATTGTGCATCGTATCCAGCGTTGGTTGATCGCCAGTATAGCTGTGGATTGTTGTCATAAAGCCTTTGGTGATACCGACCGCGTCATTCAGAACTTTGGCCACGGGTGCAAGGCAGTTTGTTGTGCACGATGCGTTGGATACCACAATGTCGCCAGCTGTTAGCTGGTCGTGGTTCACACCGTAAACAATGGTTTTGTCGGCACCTTTTCCGGGGGCAGAGATCAGAACGCGGCTGGAGCCATTGTCGAGGTGCGCTTGACAAGCTTCTTTGGAATTAAAGATGCCTGTGCATTCCAGAACCACGTCAACATCTGCCCACGGCAGGTCGGCAGGATTACGGATGGCAGTGACGGCGATTGGCCCACGGCCCACGTCGATGCTGTCATCAGTGGTGGTAACCGTCGCAGGAAATCGGCCATGCACGCTGTCGAACCGCAAAAGATGCGCATTGGTTTCCACAGGGCCAAGGTCATTGATCGCGATGACTTCGATGTCTGTGCGGCCAGATTCGATGATCGCCCGCAATACATTGCGCCCGATACGTCCAAAGCCATTGATTGCTACTTTGACTGCCATGTGATGCCGCCTCCTGATGGGAAATGTGGGGGAAATCCCACTGTTGGCGCTAACATTGCTATTTATGGGCAAAGGTCAAGGTTATTGGAGGCAAAAACTGCGTGATAAGCTATCGCCAGAATGCGATTTTGGCGATCAGATCAATCAGCAACCGCACGACAAGCGTGATTGCGTCGAGATGAAACACGAAGTGGTCCAAAACGAAAAAGCCGATGATAATAATGGCGAGCCAAATGGCGATGGTGTTGGTCATGTCGGCAAACTAGGGCAGGTAGGACGAAGGTGCAAACGCCCTTGGTCCGCAAAAGGATGTTATTGCAAACGGCCCATTGTGCTGGCGACGTCGGCCATACGCGCCGAAAAGCCCCATTCGTTGTCGTACCATGCCAGAACACGCACAGTGCGCCCGCCGACGACCTTTGTTTGGTCGGGTGCAAAGATGCAGCTTTCGGTGGTGTGGTTAAAGTCGATACTGACTTTGGCTTCTGGATCGTATGACATGACCATTCCCATGTAACCGCCTGCGGCCTCGGCGACGATGGCGTTTACGTCTGCGACTGTGACGGATTTGCCGGCTTCAAATGTCAGATCAACAGCGGAAACGTTTGGTGTGGGCACGCGCATCGCAGTGCCGTCCAGCTTGCCTGCCAATTCTGGCAGGACCTCGCCCAGTGCTGCGGCCGCACCCGTGGACGTTGGGATCAATGCCATGGCCGCAGCGCGTGCGCGGTACAAATCTTCGTGGCGGCGGTCTAGGGTTGGCTGATCGCCCGTGTAGCTGTGGATTGTGGTCATGATGCCGCGCTCAATTCCGATGGCGTCGTTGAGGACCTTAGCAAGCGGCGCAAGACAGTTTGTGGTGCATGACCCGTTTGAGATCATCCGCTCGGACGCCAGCATGTCGCGGTGGTTTACGCCGTAAACGACTGTGCGGTTCACGTTTTTTGCGGGTGCAGAGATTAGGACCTTTTTCGCGCCTTGGCGTAGGTGCACGTCGGCTTTGCGGCCGTCGTTGAATTTGCCTGTGCATTCCAAGACCACGTCGCAGCCGGACCAATCAAGCTCTTCTGGGTTATATGTCGACATCACGTCGATCGGACCGCGGCCCAGATCCATGGTGGACCCGTCAACGGTGATTGGACTGCCAAAGCGGCCATGCACGCTGTCGTATTTCAAAAGGTGTGCGTTTGTGGCGATGGGGCCGGTTGCGTTGATCTTAACCACTTGCACGTCGTTGCGTGCGCTTTCGGCGATATGCGCCAATGTGCAGCGCCCGATCCGACCAAATCCATTGATCCCGATGGTGACAGTCATAGTGTGATCCTTCCGCAAGCCCGGTGTCATTCACCTAGGTCTATAGGGAAGAGAGGATATAGAACGAAAGTGAAAAGTAGTTTTCAACCAATATGTTAGCGATAACCACGCCAAATTGTGTCTGGTGGCGCTAACTGTTTTCGCTAACGTATCATTTGATTTTTGTTCAGCGTGCTTGGCACCCGAATCATTTTTTGGTGTTAAAATGGAAACGGGCCGCCCAATTGAGCGGCCCGTTCGCGTGATGGGTTATAACCCATCCTAACTTACTTAATCAGCGTTTTTACACGTGCTGCAACGTCAACTGCAGTGATGCCGAATTTTTCAAACAACGTCTCTGCGGGGGCAGATGCACCAAAGCTGTCCATGCCAACAAAGGCAGCCTTTTTGTTGTTGCCGCGTTCGCCCAAAAGCCACTGATCCCAGCCCATTTGAACGCCTGCCTCGACGGCAACCCGCACTGGGCCAGCAGGCAGAACGCGCTTGCGGTAGCTTTCGTCTTGGCCTGCAAACAATTCCATGCACGGCATGGACACAACGCGTGTACCAATGCCTTCAGCTTGCAAAAGATCACGAGCTGCTATGGCCACTTCGACTTCGGATCCGGTTGCCATGATGATGGCTTGGCGTTTGCCGTCCGCTTCGGCCAAAATGTAACCACCGTGGGCAGTCATGTTCTTTGTCTTATGCTCTGTGCGCACAGTTGGCAGGTTCTGGCGCGACAGGCACAACACGGATGGTGTGGACTGTGATGTCAGTGCCAATTCCCATGCCTCTGCCGTTTCTACGGTGTCCGCAGGGCGGAAAACATGGGTGTTTGGCGTGGCCCGCATCATTGCCAGATGCTCAACTGGTTGATGCGTCGGGCCGTCTTCGCCCAAGCCGATGCTGTCGTGCGTCATAACATAGGTCACGGGTACGCCCATCAGCGCCGACAAGCGCATCGCACCACGTGCATAGTCGGTAAAGCACATGAACGTGCCACCATAAGCGCGCGTGCCGCCGTGTAGCGCCATGCCGTTCATCGCGGACGCCATGCCGTGTTCGCGCACACCGTAATAGATATAGCGCCCTTCACGTGTGTCCGGGTGGAACACGCCCATATCGCTTGTTTTGGTGTTGTTGGACCCGGTCAGGTCAGCCGATCCGCCAATGGTTTCAAGCATGATTGGATTGATCGCACCCAGCACCATTTCAGATGATTTGCGTGTCGCGACAGATTTCGCGGCTTCCGATGCGGCTTTTTTAAAGGCTTTGATTGTTGCAGACAGTTTCTTTGGGGCTTCACCTGAATAAGCGCGCAAGAATTCAGCCTGCTTGGTGCCGGAAAGTTTGGCAAAACGGTCGTCCCATGCGGCGTGTGCCGTCTGACCGCGCTTGGCCATGTCTTCCCAGCCAGATTTAACATCTGCAGGAATTTCAAATGGGGCAGAAGTCCAACCATAAGCGGCTTTTGCGGCTTTCATTTGGTCGGCGTCAGTCAATGCGCCGTGGCCTTTGGACGTGTCTTGCGCGGCGTGGCCCAAAGCGATGTGGGTTTTGCATGCAATCATCGACGGACGCGGATCATTCTTTGCGGCAGTGATCGCTGCATCAATGGCAACAGGGTCGTGGCCGTCAATTTCGATCACGTGCCATCCCGACGCGGCAAAGCGCATTGGCTGGTTGGTTTTATCCGCAATATCAACGGTGCCGTCGATTGTTATGTTGTTGTTGTCCCAGAACACGATCAGATGCGACAATTCTTGCATGCCAGCAAGGCCGATGGCCTCTTGGGACACGCCTTCCATCAGGCATCCGTCGCCAGCGATGACATATGTGAAGTGGTCAACGATGGGCTTGCCGTAGCGCGCGCGCTGGATTTCTTCGGCGATGGCGAAACCAACAGAGTTTGCGATGCCTTGGCCAAGCGGGCCTGTTGTTGTTTCAATGCCGCGCGCGTGGCCGTATTCTGGGTGACCAGCTGTTTTGGCGCCCCATTGACGGAAATTTTTGAGTTCCTGAAGCGTGATGTCTTCATAGCCCGTCAAATACATGAGGGAGTACAGCAACATTGATCCGTGGCCTGCGGACAAGATGAACCGATCACGGTCCGCCCAGTCTGGTGCCTTAGGATCAAAGTTCAGATGGTTTTGATAAAGCACAGTCGCGACGTCAGCCATGCCCATTGGCATACCCGAGTGTCCGGAATTCGCGGCAGCAACCGCATCTAATGTCAGGGTACGAATGGCGGCTGCCTTCATCCAATGGTCGGGGTGGGCGGTGCGTAGGGCTGCAATATCCAAGGCGGTAATCCTATGAGTTAGCGTTTTTCCAACAGTTGTGGAGGTCATATCAGGGCACAGGCCAAGATCAAGCGCTGGTCGTAAGTGTTTCATATCGTTGATATCTGCATATTTGCTGGCAGGGCGCTGATCGCTTAGGCTTATGCACAAGAGGCACGATTCGGTAGGGCACGGCTAACGCAGATGACTGCGGCCACCTGCCACGACTTTAAAAGAGACGCGATTGGCGTTTTCAGGAGGACGAGCAGATGAGCGATATTGCTGCACTAGAGGGGCGGATCACAGCTGCCCTTGACCGGATACGCGAAGGCGTGGCGCGTCATTCAGTAGCTGTTGCTGTTGAGGTTCCGCCCGCAGACACCGACGAGTTGCGTACGCAACTGAATGAAGAGCGTACAGCGAATGCACAGCTAGAAGACCGTGTGCGTACCCTAAAAGACCGCCAAGATGGGGCTATTTCCGATCTGGAGGGCAGGGCTGCCAGTCATGCCGCAATTTTGGCCGCAATGGAGGCGGAAGTGCAGCGTTTGCGGACATCAAACGCTGAGCTCCGCGATATGACTGCGCAATTGCGCAGTGCTGCGGCGGATGGTGCGACAGCCCCAGAGTTGATCAACCGCGCGACAATCGCAGAGGTTGAAGCATTACAGGCCCAACGTGCGTCTGAAGCTGCGGAAATGGATGCGATTGTGTCCAGTCTCAAACCCTTGATCGAGGAGGCATAAGATGCCGCAGATTGATATTTCCATTGGAGGCCGGTCGTTTGAAGTGGCCTGCCAAGAGGGCGAAGAGCATTACCTGCATTCCGCGGCCGCGATGCTAGACACTGAGGCCGGGCATCTCTCTACGCAGATTGGTCGTATGTCAGAAACCCGTATGCTGTTGATGGCGGGTTTGATGTTGGCGGATAGAACGGCTGGCTTGGAAGAGAAAGTCAAAGACTCCGATGGTAAAATGGCGCAGCTACAGGCGCAAATCGATATGCTTGAGGCGCGTCCTGCGACCCGCGTCGAAGTGCCTGTCGTGCCGACCGAAGTAACCGATGCTTTAGCCGAAGTTGCGGCCCGTGCCGAAAGCTTGGCCGATCAGATTGAAAGCGGCGCCGGTCACGACTGACGTGGCTTAAGGTTGGCGCAGCTTTTCAGCTGCGTCCGCATCGAATGCTACATTAGCAGCGCTTAGTGCTGCGATGAGTGCGCCGTTTCGGCACGCATCCAATATCGTGCCGATGTTCCCGAAGGCGACACCGTCGATATAGAAATAGGGCAGGTCAGCTTGCCCGTCTGCTTGTGGCAAGCCAAGATGCATGTCTGCGTCCGATGAAACATCTACGATTTTTGGCTCGATTTTTAATGTTTCGAACACATCCAAAACAATGCGTTCGTTTTCAGTTGCTTGATCTGTGTTGGTGCTGATGAAGATCGACACATCATTCAATCTAGCAATACCTTTGACCAAACGGTAAGCGGATTCGGAGGCGCCAACGTGTTTGTGTATGACCGTTGGATTAAGCGTTTCGGCCAAGTTGTTCATTCGATCAATGGCATTGTCTTTGATCGAATTGCCGCCACGTCGGTGCGCGCGTCCTTGGCCTCCGATAAGGCCACCCAATAAAGGGGGGCGAAATTCGGCCCGAAACCTAGCTTGACTGACTTTCTCTGACCCGATCTCGGGCACATTTCCGCGACCTTTTTTGCGCATGTGGGTCTGCCACACCTGGTATCCGCGCACTGCTAAAAGGATCCCAACAATGATCGGAATCCAAATAGGCAGGCCAAGTATTGTCATTAACCGTTGGCTTCACGGATTTTATCAGCGGCGTCCTTGTCGAAGCCAACGCTGTTTTCTGTGAAAAGCGTGTCGAGTTCGCCAGACAGCATCATTTCAGTAATGATATCGCAACCGCCTACAAATTCGCCTTTGACGTAAAGCTGTGGAACAGTTGGCCAGTCGGAATAGTCTTTGATGCCTTGGCGGATGTCATCGTCTGCCAGCACGTTCACGTCGGCAAATTCAACGCCCATAAAGTTCAGCACACCTGCCACGCGGGATGAGAACCCGCACTGCGGCATGGACTTTGTGCCCTTCATAAAGAGGACGACATCGTTTGTGGTGACGGTGTCTTTGATTTGTGTTTCTGCGGTCATCGGAAAATTCCTTTCGGGGGCCATTTTTCGGCGAAAAATGGGAGCGTTGTTATTCGGGGGCTTTGGTTGTGAGTGCGAGGGCATGTAGGTCGCCGTTGGATCCGTCCATTTTGCCCTTAAGAGCTGCGTAGACTGACCGCTGCTGTTGCACACGGTTTTTACCTGCAAAGCTGGCGTCGATCACTTCGGCGGCGAAATGTGCACCATCGTCGCCTTGCACGGTGATTTTCGCGTCAGGGAAACCTTCGCGCAGCAGTGTTTCGATCTCGTGGGCCGTGATGGGCATGGATGTATCCTTATGGCTTTCGCTTAATCTAAGAACCGGGTGGGCAGGCGGCAAGGGGTGGTGCCTCTGGCAGGAGTATTTTGAACGAAGCGAGGCGTTAACCGACCGCTGCGGCAAAGCTGGTGCGGAATGTGTTTGTGAGGTCAGCGAGGTCGTGAGTGTAGTTGCCAAATGCGATTTGATCGCCGCCGACTTTGCCGACCATTGCGATTGGGACGTCTGCGTTGGCCGCTGAGATCATAAGGTCTTCGGCTTGGTCAAAGCTGCAAGCGATCAAGTAGCGGGCTTGGTCTTCGCCAAACAGGGTCGGTGTGTCGTCGGAATCGAGGGTGGCGCCGATTTGTGCCTCTTCTGCCAATTCAAACGCTGCCAACGCTAGGCCGCCATCTGATAGGTCGGTGCAGGCGCGGATCATAGTGTGATTGGCGCGGATGAAGTCACCGTTACGTCGCTCGGCGTCCAGATCGACGTGGGGTGCATCACCTTCGACGCGGTCAAAAACTTCTGCAAGCAAAGCGGATTGCCCAAGGTGGCCCACAGTTTCGCCGACAACCAGCAGCACATGCCCTTCGCGGATTTGACCGATGATCATATCGTCAGGGTGCATGATAATGCCAACGGCCCCGATGGTTGGGGTCGGCAGGATGCCAGTGCCGTCTGTTTCATTATAAAGCGACACGTTGCCGGACACGATTGGCATGTCGAGGGCTGAAACTGCTTCGCTGATCCCTTGGATTGCACCGACAAACTGGCCCATGATTTCGGGCTTTTCTGGATTGCCAAAGTTCATGTTGTCTGTTGTTGCCAATGGCTTAGCGCCAACAGATGTCAGGTTACGATAGGCTTCGGCGACGGCTTGTTTGCCGCCTTCGACAGGGTTTGCTTTAACGTAGCGCGGGGTCACATCGGACGTGAAGGCCAGCGATTTATCCGTGCCGTGTACGCGTACGATCCCAGAACCAGCACCTGGCGTGCGGGCCGTGTCGCCCATAACTTGTTGGTCGTATTGCTCATACACCCACTGTTTGCCTGCGTAGTTGGGGCTGGACAGCAAGGCGCGCAATCCGTCGATGGGGTTGACACCAACGACATCTTCGAGCGGCGCAGGTGCAGGTGTTGGCACCCAAGGACGGTCGTATTCTGGCGCGGAGCCAGATAAGGTAGCCAGTGGCAGGTCTGCTTTCACGTCGCCGTTGTGCAGCACCAAAAAGCGATCTTCGGCGATGGTTTCACCGACGATGGCAAAGTCGAGGTCCCATTTGACGAAAACGGCGCGGGCTTCTGCCTCAAGCTCTGGTTTCAAAACCATCAGCATGCGCTCTTGGGATTCTGAAAGCATCATTTCGTAGGCGGTCATGTTTTCTTCGCGCTGCGGCACATCTTCGAGGTTTAGCTTAACTCCCAAGCCACCTTTGTCGCCCATTTCGACAGCAGAGCAGGTTAGGCCCGCGGCGCCCATGTCCTGGATCGATATCACAGCACCGGTTGCCATCAATTCAAGCGTGGCCTCCATTAGACGTTTTTCGGTAAATGGGTCACCAACTTGCACGGTTGGGCGTTTATCTTCAATCGTGTCGTCAAATTCTGCGGATGCCATTGTGGCACCACCAACACCGTCGCGGCCAGTTTTGGCCCCAAGGTAGACGACGGGCATACCGACGCCGGAGGCAGCGGAGTAAAAGATTTTGTCAGTGTCTGCGATGCCAGCTGCAAATGCGTTCACAAGACAGTTGCCGTTGTAGGCCGGGTCAAAGCGGACTTCACCGCCAACCATCGGCACACCAAAGCAGTTGCCGTAGCCACCAACGCCTGCAACGACGCCGTTGACCAGCTGACGGGTTTTGTGGTGGCTGGGTTCGCCGAATGACAATGAGTTCATGGCTGCAATTGGGCGCGCGCCCATGGTGAACACGTCTCGCAGGATGCCGCCAACACCAGTGGCAGCACCTTGGTAGGGTTCAATGTAGGACGGGTGGTTGTGGCTTTCCATTTTGAAGACCACGCATTGGCCGTCGCCAATATCAACGATGCCCGCATTTTCGCCGGGACCGCAGATAACTTGGGGGCCTTCAGTAGGCAAAGTACGGAGCCATTTCTTAGATGATTTGTACGAACAATGTTCGTTCCACATCGCCGAAAAAATACCTAATTCGGTAAACGACGGCTCGCGGCCAATAATCTTGAGTATCTCATCGTATTCATTGGGGCTAAGCCCGTGTGCTGCGATCAGATCTGGTGTGATTGTTGGTTCGGTCATGGCAGTCCCCTTTGGCATTAGGGGGCTTTTAAGACAGTGAGGCCATAAGGGGAAGGTGTTGCGATGTGTTTTCGGACCTGATGTGTTTTTGAGCGCTTTTTGCTGTGGACAGAAAAATGCCGGGCACAAAGGCCCGGCGAAGTCCAACAGGGAGGTTGAAGGTGATGAGCGTTGAAGCACCATAACCTTCGATTGATTAATTAATGTGCGTGATATTATCGTTCAAGATGAATCAGTAAAATTATGTGCAATCCCGATATGCGCGTTATGCATAGCTATTCGTTTGCTGCTATTTTACAGGGCATTCGCTTCACGTAGTTTGCGGCGATGGGCAATAATTTCATCTTGAACAAAATCGCGGAAAGCGCTGATGCGCTTTGATTGCCGCAGCTCTTCTGGATAGGCGAGGAATACGGGAACTTCAGCGGATTCGACGTCTGGCAGGACTCGCACGAGGTCGGGGAAGTCCTCGGTGACATAGTCTGGCAAAACGCCAATGCCGAGATTGTTGAGTACGCCTTGCAAAACGCCAAAGTAGTTATTGACCGTAAACAGGCTTGGCACATCAAATGTCATAAGGTGCTGCACAAGCGATGAGCCTGCAGCGACCTGTGCAGAGGACAGGCTTTGGCAGATCAGCCGGTGATTGCTGATATCTTTCATGTCCGTCATCGTGCCGTTCTGTTCCAGATATTTTTGCGTCGCGTAGAGGCGCATGCGCACTGTCATTAGCTTTTTTCGGATAAGGTCGGCCTGCGACGGCTCTTTCATACGGATGGCGATATCGGCTTCGCGCATTGGAAGGTCCAAAACACGTTCTTCCAGCATAAGGTCGATCTTGAGGTCAGGGTACTGATCATAGAGTTTCGACAGGCGCGGTGCCAGCCAAAGGGTCCCAAAGCCGGTTGTCGTCGTGACCCGCAATTCGCCAAACACTTCTTCTTCGCTGTCTTTGATCCGTGCAGATGCCGCCTCGAGCCGCTTGTTCATCGATTTTGTGGCGTCAAACAGCAGCTCACCTTGTTCGGTCAGAATAAGTCCGCGCGCATGTCGGTGGAATAAGGTGGCGTTAAACGATTCTTCGAGTGCGCGGATTTGCCGGCTTACAGCAGATTGCGACAAATGCAGCGTATCACCGGCATGTGTCAGGCTGCCTGCATCGGCGACCGCGTGAAATATTCTTAGTTTATCCCAATCCATAACGTCCCTCTTTCCACACTGTTACCGCTCGCATTGGTTGATCATTACGTCATTGGGCAGGTGTGTTGCAAACTAATGTTCAGGGGAATATTTGTGTTTGTAGGTCAGGAATTATGACCTATAGTGATTTTGAACCATGAGCTAGGGGAGGTGCCGCATGGCCCGTCAAGATGTTTCGCTGCATGACAAATATGATCTTTCGAAGACCCAAATTCTGCTGAACGGTACGCAGGCTTTGGTTCGGTTGATGTTAATGCAGCGCGCACGTGATGCCGCCGCAGGGCTAAATACGGCTGGATATGTTACCGGTTACCGCGGGTCACCATTGGGGGCTGTGGATATGCAGATGACGCGTGCCGCCAAAGATTTGGATGCAGCGCAAGTCACATTCCAACCTGGTTTGAACGAAGATCTGGCCGCGACAGCCCTGTGGGGTAGTCAGCAGGCCGAGCTGCGCGGCGAGGGCAAATACGACGGCGTGTTTGGCTTATGGTACGGCAAGGGGCCGGGTGTTGACCGGTCTGGCGATGTGATGCGGCATGCCAATATGGCGGGCACATCGCCTAACGGCGGTGTTATCATGGCGATGGGTGATGATCATACGGGCGAAAGTTCGACCACCTTGCACCAATCTGATTTCGCGATGCTTGACGCGTATATGCCAATTGTGTCCCCAGCGGGTGTCCAGGAGATTTTGGATTTTGGACAATATGCGTGGGCGCTGTCGCGGTTTGCAGGCGTTTGGGTTGGTCTGAAAACCATGAAGGATACGATTGAGGTTACGTCAGTCGTGGATGCTGACCCGCACCGGATGCAGTTTGTAGAACCCCCATTTGATGTGCTGGACGGTGGGCTGAATATTCGGCTGGTGGATACCCCGCAATTGCAAGAGGCGCGGATGATCGACCATAAACGGTTCGCTGCTGAGGCGTTCAGCCGTGCAAACAGGATGGATCAACGCAAATGGGGTAAAGCTGGTGCGCGTATAGGGTTTGTTGCCGCCGGCAAGAATTGGCTTGATTTGACCCATGCCTTATCGCTTTTGGGGCTAAGCGAGGCTGATGCGGAACAGCTTGGGATCACGACGTATAAGGTCGGGCAAGTCTGGCCGCTGGATATGATGTCGTTTCATGAATGGGCCGAGGGGCTTGATCTGATTGTTGTCGTGGAAGAGAAACGCAAGCTGATCGAAGTGCAGGTCAAAGAGGCGCTGTTTGATGATCGCGCGGGACGTCGCGTTTACGGCTGGCATAAAGGTGACGAGCATTCCGAGGGCCGTCGCGAAGAAATTTTCCCGACCAAGGCAGACTTGAACCCAATTTGGATCGCAGAAAAGATCGGCGGAATTTTGGTAGAAGAAGGGCGTGCAAAGGCCAGTGTAACAGATGGGCTAGCTGCCTTGGCTGCCGCACGCAAGGCGGACAACGCGCCAGAACTGGCTGCGAGAACGCCGTTCTTTTGTTCTGGTTGCCCACATAATTCATCAACAAAGGTCCCAGAAGGGAGCCGTGCCTACGCAGGAATTGGCTGTCATTACATGGTGCAATGGATGGACCGCGACACTGTTGGGTTTACGCAAATGGGCGGTGAAGGTGCGAACTGGGTTGGCGAGGCGCCTTTCAGTACACGCGAGCATGTTTTTCAAAATTTGGGCGATGGGACATACAACCACTCAGGCGTGCAGGCGATTAGATTTGCGCTGATGGCAGGTACGAATATTACCTATAAAATCCTGTTCAATGACGCGGTTGCGATGACAGGTGGCCAGGGGAATGACGGTGGTTTAACCGCAGATCAGATTTGTCGCGAATTGCTTGCGATGGGGGTTAAGAATGTCGCGTTAGTATATGATGTAAAAGAAGAAATCGATTTTACATTGTTTCCGTCTGAAATATCACGCGATGTGCGGGATCAGTTGCCAGTGGTGCAGGATAAATTAAGTAAAACCAATGGCGTATCTGCTATTGTGTATGTCCAAACCTGTGCTGCCGAAAAACGACGGCGGCGCAAGCGTAACCAGTTTCCTGATCCAGATCGTCGGGTGTTTATCAACACCGATGTATGTGAAGGCTGTGGTGATTGCGGTGTGCAATCAAACTGCGTTTCAATCGTCCCCGTTGAGACCGAACTTGGCCGCAAACGCGCGATTGATCAGTCGTCGTGCAACAAAGATTTTTCCTGCGTGAACGGGTTTTGTCCGTCATTTGTGACAATTGAGGGCGCAAAAATCCGCAAGACTGCAACGACAGATATCGATCTGCCGAACCTGCCTGACGCGGTTTTGCCAACCATTCAGGGAACCCATAATGTCGTGATCACGGGCGTCGGTGGAACGGGTGTTGTCACGATTGGTGCCGTCATGGCGATGGCCGCCCATTTGGATGGCAAAGGCGCCAGCATGATGGAAATGGCTGGTCTTGCCCAAAAAGGTGGTGCGGTGCATATCCACTGCCGCATTGCAGAAAAGCCGGCCGATATTGCGGCGATCCGTGTGTCGACAGGTGAATGTGATACGCTTATCGGTGGTGATTTGGTTGTCAGCGCAGGCGCCAAAACGCTTGGGTTAATGCGCACAGGGCGGACGCGCGGCGTCGTGAACACACACGAAATACTGACGGGTGAGTTCACGCGAAATACTGAATTCCGGTTGCCGACAGAGCAACTTCGGTTGTCGTTAGAGACGCGGTTGAATGATCAGCTGGCAATGTTTGATGCCTCAAAGTTGGCCCAAGAGCTGTTGGGCGACAGTATCTACTCAAACATGATGGTGTTTGGGGCCGCTTGGCAACAGGGTGGGGTTCCGATTGCGCATGATGCGATTGCCCGTGCGATTGAGCTAAACGGGGCATCAGTTGCGCAAAATTTAGCAGCGTTTGAATATGGTCGTTGGGCCATTTTATATCCAGAAGATGCGACCAGAATTTCTGGATCTAAGGCGGAAGATACGCCGAAGTCGTTGGATGAGATCGTCGCATTCCGTGCGGCGCAATTGACCGCCTATCAGGGGCCAAAGTTGGCGCTAGCGTATCGCGATTTTGTTGCCCTTTTTGATGATCCTGAACTGAAGGAAGCAGTGGCACGATCATATCATAAGCTTCTGTCATACAAGGATGAATATGAGGTCGCGAGATTACTAACGGATACTAAACGTCAAGCCGAGGCCGCATTTGATGGTGACTTAAAGTTGTCGTTCCATCTTGCGCCGCCTATTTTGTCAAAAACTGGCGCGGATGGTCGCCCGGTCAAACGTATATTCGGACCAATGATTGCGCGTATGTTTCCCTTGCTTGCGCGGTTCAAAGCGCTGCGCGGAACGCCTTTTGATCCATTTGGATATACCGCTGAACGCAAAATGGAGCGGGCTTTGATTGTGCAGTATGAAGTAGATATGCGGCGTGTTTTAGCCGGTGAGCTTGTCGGCGACACTGCGATCAGATTAGCGCGCCTGCCCATGGACATTCGAGGCTTTGGCCCTGTGAAAGATGAAGCTGTCAAAAAGGTGGCATTGCGGCGTGATGCGTTACTTGGCGTCTAATGTGACATAAATCTCCACTACAAGTGGGTGAAAAAGCAGGGTACATAATGGCTAACAAGCGAGGAACCTGTAATGGCAGTCGGAATTTTTGATAGCGGATTAGGCGGGCTGACAGTTTTGGACGCTGTGCAAAAGCGGCTTCCTGACGTGCCGTTCGTGTATTTGGGCGACAGCGCGCATGCGCCGTACGGTGTGCGCACGCCTGATGATATTTATAATCTGACCACAGTTGCGACCCAGCGTCTGTTTGATGCGGGTTGTGATCTGGTGATCTTGGCTTGCAATACAGCCAGTGCAGCGGCGTTGCGCCGGATGCAAGAAAGCTGGATTCCAACTGATAAACGTGTGCTTGGTGTGTTTGTGCCGCTGATTGAGGCGCTGACAGAACGTCAGTGGGGCGATAATTCTCCACCGCGAGAGGTTGCTGTAAAACATGTGGCGCTGTTTGCCACTCCTGCAACGGTAAGCAGCCGTGCGTTTCAACGCGAGTTGGCGTTTCGGGCGATTGGTGTTGATGTCGAGGCGCAGTCGTGTGGCGGTGTCGTAGACGCCATTGAGGACGGTGACCTGATTTTGGCCGAGGCCTTGGTGCGGAGCCACGTTGATGCGTTAAAACGTAAGATGCCAAAACCGGATGCAGCACTTTTGGGCTGTACGCATTATCCACTGATGCAGCAGACATTTCAGGACGCGCTTGGCGCAGATGTGAAGGTGTGTAGTCAAGCAGATCTTGTTGCAGAAAGCCTTGCCGATTATTTGGACCGCCGTCCTGACATGATCGGTGCCGGAAAAAAGAGCGCGTTTTTGACGACGGGTGATCCTAATCAAGTGTCATCGCGTGCGACGCAGTTCCTGCGACGTCAAATCACATTTGAATCTGCCTGAAAACCTCCCATATACATCCTGACTAAAGGATACCGACATGACCCACAACATCGCCATTCTAGGCGCTTCTGGCTATACGGGCGCAGAGCTTGTGCGTTTGATTGCCACCCATCCGTCGTTGAAAATCGCTGCCCTTTCGGGTAATTCCAAAGCGGGCATGACGATGGCGCAGGTGTATCCGCATTTGCGGCATCTCGATTTGCCGGTCTTGACGAAAATTGAAGATGTCGATTTTTCAGATATTGATCTGGTGTTTTGTGCCTTGCCACATGCCACATCGCAGGCCGTCATTTCGACGTTGCCGCCTCATGTGAAAATCGTGGATTTGTCTGCTGATTTCCGTCTGCGTGACACTGTCGCCTACCGCAAATGGTACGGGCAGGATCATTCTGCGCCTGAGTTGCAGAAAGAAGCGGTTTACGGGCTGACCGAATTTTACCGTGAAGTCATTCGGACTGCGCGTTTGGTTGCGGGTACTGGCTGTAATGCTGCGACAGGGCAATATGCGTTGCGCCCATTGATTGCGGCTGGTGTCATTGACTTGGACCGGATTGTGATTGACCTTAAGGCTGCTGTGTCCGGTGCTGGCCGCGCATTGAAGGAAAATTTATTGCACGCTGAGCTGTCTGAGAATTTGCATGGCTATGCTGTTGGTGGCACACACCGTCATTTGGGTGAGTTTGATCAGGAATTCTCGGCGGTTGCTGGCCGTGATATCAGGGTGCAGTTCACGCCGCATTTAATACCCGCCAATCGCGGTATTTTGGCGACTGTTTACGTGGATGGAAACGCAGATATTATTCACCAAACGCTTGTTGATGCCTATCAATCAGAGCCGTTTGTGCTGGTTTTACCCAAAGGCGAAGTGCCTGCGATTAAGCATGTGCGCGCCAGTAATTTTTGCCATATCGGTGTGGTTGCCGACCGAATTGAGGGGCGTGCTATTGTGATTGTGACACTCGATAATTTGACCAAAGGATCGTCGGGACAAGCGCTGCAGAATGCGAATTTGATGTTGGGACTTGAAGAGACGGCGGGCCTGATGATGGCTCCGGTTTATCCATGAAGGGGCTTAAAAAGAAACGCCGCATTCAGGTCATTGTGCTTGGTTTCGTTGCCTTGGCTTTGTCCACGGTTCTGATTGGAACTGCGATGAAGGATGGTATCAATTTTTTCCGCTCGCCGTCAGAAGTCGCAGCGGCCCCGCCATTGCAAACAGAACTGTTTCGCATCGGTGGTTTGGTTGAAGAAGGTTCGCTGGTGCGCGGTCAAGGCGATACGGCGATGTTCCGTGTCACCGATGGGGGCGCCTCGATTCCGGTGACTTATGCAGGTATATTACCGGATTTGTTTGAAGAAAACCAAGGCATGGTCGGGCAAGGTCGTTTGGTGAACGGTACCTTTGAAGCTGTTGAAATCCTTGCCAAGCATGACGAGACCTATATGCCAAAAGAAGTCATTGATGCGTTGAAAGAACAAGGCGTCTATGTATCACCGGACGGTGCTGACGCGACCAATTAACCATTTGACGGACATGTTCATATCATCTGATAAGGACATGTCGCCATGCAAACCGTCACGCAAATTGCTAAAGATATCCTTGCCCGCGAGGGTGGATATGTAAACGATCCTGATGACCCTGGTGGTGCCACGAACCACGGTGTGACAGTGCATAGGATGCGCCGTCTTGGGCTTGATCTGACCGGTGATGGTGTCGTAGACGAACAAGACGTGCGGGTCTTGGATGCGGACCGTGCGCTACACATTTTTATCGATCATTATTTCCAAGGACCGGGTCTTGATGGCTTGCCTGCGGCGTTGCAGCCATCAGTTTTTGATATGTACGTTAATGCGGGCAACAATGCGATCAAGATCCTGCAGCGGCTGCTAAATCAGATGCGCATTACTGTGGCCGTGGATGGAGCGCTTGGGCTCCAAACCCATGCGGCGACTGCCCAGGCGATGGCCGCCGCACCTAATCATTTTGTTGATGCCTACGGGATTGCGCGCCGAAATTACTATTATCGGCTGGCAGATGGACGCGCGGCGAGCCGTAAATTTGCCCTCCGACGTGACGGGGGTAAAGGCGGTTGGATCACCCGTGCCGAGGATTTAATGCGCCGCGCTATCATTTTACTGACATTCAGCACAAAGCGAGGACAGCATCATGGGGTTGATCGGGCAAATCATGTCCGCCATTTTTGGTGACGGACGTAATGTTGTGGCAGAGACCGTTCAAGTTTTCCGCGAAAATGTAGAAAACGGCGCGGTGCGGGATGCAGACGCGAAATCAGCGGCTTTAGCGCAGCTTGCTGCTGAATTTAGCCATGCGCGCCAAGGTTGGTTTGATCGTTACATTGACGGGCTTAACCGATTGCCGCGTCCCATGTTGGCATTGGGCACGATTGGGCTGTTCGTTTCGGCCATGGTTGATCCTGTCTGGTTCGCCGCGCGAATGGTGGGTGTCGGGGCTGTGCCAGAACCGCTTTGGTGGCTGATGGGGGCTATCGTGAGCTTTTATTTTGGTGCGCGCCATCAAGTCAAAGGGCAGGAATTTAAACGTGCAATTGCACAGACTGCGATTGTTGCAGCCACAGCTGTGGCACCTCGTTCTAAAATTGACGACACAGACAATGTCGCATTGGCCGACTGGCAGGCTGCCCGTGGATGAATTCGAGATGGAACGCCGCGTGAGCGTATTAGAAACTCGAAACGCCGTGGACGAAGTCCACCGAAGCAATGTCGGTGCGCGACTTGCCGCGATTGAAGAGACATTGCGGTGGCTTGTGCGGCTGATCATTGGTGGGTTGCTGATGGCTGGGCTGACATATGCAGTGCAGGGGGGGCTTATGCCATAGGCCTGCGGCGAAATGCGCGTGACCAATCATTTTATCCTGTCTGTAGATGGGCTATCGTTAAACCATGATTATTGAACTTGGACATTTTGCGCTGATTCTAGCGTTTGGCGTGGCACTGATCCAGATGATCGTGCCGATGGTGGGTGCAGCAACTGGACGCCGCAATTGGATGGCGATTGCCGAACCTGCTGCGACCAGTCAGGTCATCTTGGTGGGCTTTTCGTTTGGCGTGTTGATGTGGGCGTTTATTCAGTCGGATTTCTCGCTCGCGTTGGTTTACCAAAACTCGCACACGGCGAAACCGTTGATTTATAAAATTAGTGGCGTTTGGGGCAACCATGAAGGGTCAATGCTGCTTTGGGTGTTTATCTTAACGCTGTTTGGTGCGTCGGCTGCATGGTTCGGAGGTGGACTGCCTGACAAACTGCGCGCGCGAGTTTTATCCGTGCAGGCCGCGATCTCAGTGGCATTTTACCTTTTCATTCTGCTGACATCTAACCCGTTTGCACGTCTTGCTGTGCCACCGTTAAACGGTTTGGATCTGAACCCACTTTTGCAGGATCCAGGTTTGGCGTTTCATCCCCCATTTTTATACCTCGGTTACGTTGGGCTGAGCATGGCATTTTCGTTTGCGGTTGCTGCCTTGATAGAAGGGCGCGTTGATGCGGCTTGGGCCCGTTGGGTCCGGCCTTGGACGCTGGCCGCATGGGTATTTTTGACTATCGGGATCGCGCTTGGGTCTTGGTGGGCCTATTACGAGCTTGGCTGGGGGGGCTTCTGGTTTTGGGATCCGGTTGAGAACGCGTCGTTTATGCCGTGGTTGATCGCGGCCGCATTGCTGCATTCCGCCATTGTGGTGGAAAAGCGCGAAGCGTTAAAAAGCTGGACAGTTTTGCTGGCCATCCTTGCGTTCGGATTTTCACTGTTGGGGACGTTTATCGTACGCTCCGGTGTTCTGACATCCGTGCATGCGTTTGCGAACGATCCGGAACGCGGTGTGTTCATCCTGATCATTTTTGGCGTGTTCACTGGTGGGGCCTTGATCTTATTTGCCGCGCGCGCCGGGCAGCTTGAAGCAAAGGGCGTGTTTGGGGCCGTAAGCCGCGAAAGCGGGCTAATCCTGAACAATATCTTGCTCGCCGTCAGTGCTTTCGTTGTGTTTGTGGGTACAATCTGGCCGTTGGTCGCAGAACTCGCATTTGACCGGACCTTGTCCGTTGGGCCGCCGTTCTTTGACGCGGCATTTACGCCGTTTATGGTCGCCTTGGCATTGGCATTGCCGCTTGGGTCCATGCTGTCTTGGAAACGTGGTGTGCTGTCAAAGGTTTGGGTAAAGTTGTGGCCGTTTGCCATTTTGGCAATCTCATTGGGGGCATTGGCATATGCGATGCAGTCCGGTCGATCCGCCTTGGGGCCGATTGGTGTGGCTCTGGGTGTCTGGACCGTTTCGGGCGCTCTTGTTGATATTGCGGGCCGGACGGGGCGTGGCAGTATCGGTGCACGTTTAGGGCGACTGGTCCGTTTACCGGGTGCTGATTGGGGCAAAGCGGCGGCACATATCGGGATGGGCGTTACTATATTCGGGGTTGCCGCCATTACCGCTTGGCAGCAAGAAGACATCCGCATTGCACAAGTTGGCGAGTCTTATGATGTCGGTGCTTATAGCTTTGAGCTGACAGAGGTATCTCAATTTGAGGGACCAAATTACCTAAGCACATTGGGCAATATCACAGTGCGCCAAGGCCTGCGTGAGGTTGCGGTGTTGCTGCCTGAGAAACGGTTCTATCCGGTGGCGCAAATGCCCACGACAGAAGCTGCGATCCGCAATGGTATTCTGCGTGATATCTATGTCGTTATCGGCGATGCGCAGGCAAACGGTGGGTACACAGTGCGCGTCTATATCAAACCCTTTGCCAATTGGATTTGGGGCGGTGCGCTGCTGATGGCGCTTGGTGGTTTCCTATCGCTTTTTGATCGTCGGATGCGTGTTGCCGCAGGCGCTGCAAAGCCTGTCGTTAGACCTGCTGTAAAGGCCGCAACATGATCCGCTTGGCGGTTATCATTTGGCTGACGGCGACGTCTGCGGGGGCCGTGGAACCTGATGAAGTGCTGGCAGATACGGCCTTAGAGTCACGTGCACGCGCGTTGTCATCCGAGTTGCGATGTCCAATTTGTCGCAACGAAAGCATTGACGAGTCGAGTGCAACATTGGCTAAGGAGTTGCGCATCATCTTGCGTGAACGCCTTGTTGCAGGGGACAGTGACGAAGAGGCTGTTTCATACCTTGTGCGCCGTTACGGGGAATTTGTTTTGCTGAAACCCGATGTTACGGGCGTAAACTGGATACTTTGGGGGGCAGCTCCTGCGATGTTGTTGCTTGCATTGGGGGCCGGTTGGGGCGCTGTGCGACGCAAGTCGGCGGCCGCAGATACTGGCCTTAGCGATGATGAACAAAATCGTCTTGACCAAATTTTGGGTGACTGACGTGCCGTTCTGCTTTTTACTTTTTGCTTAGCGTATAGAGTTTGCACGAACAGCAAAGGATCGCGCACATGGACTATCAGGCTATCACCTTAGACATCACGGACGGCGTTGGTGTTATTACGTTAAATCGGCCTGATGTTATGAATGCGTTAAATTCAAAGATGCGGTTCGAGATAACCGATGCGATCAAAACCGCAGAGACCGAGGCGCGCGTTGTTGTGTTGACTGGTGCGGGGCGGTCATTTTGTTCTGGCCAAGACCTTGCTGATGGCGGGTCTGCTGCGATGTTGGACTTAGAAGCGACATTACGTGACGAATACGTTCCTCTTCTTAAGGCAATTTTTGATTGTAAGGTTCCGACAATTGCCGCGGTCAACGGACCTGCTGCGGGGGCCGGGGCGAACCTTGCGTTGGCAGCTGACGTTGTGATCGCATCCCATGATGCATTTTTCTTACAGGCGTTTACCCGGATTGGGCTTATTCCTGATGCTGGTGGTACCTATTGGCTCCCGCGCCAGGTCGGTGCTGCGCGTGCCATGGGGGCGGCGTTGTTCGCGGATAAGATTTCAGCGGAGCAAGCTGCCGACTGGGGCATGATCTATGAAGCCAAACCAGCGGACGAGTTTACTGCCCATTGGCGCGCGCGGGCAAGGGCATTGGCACAGGGGCCAACGACCACGTACCGCCATCTTAAAACGGCTATCCGTGGATCGTTTGAAAACACGCTTGATGAACAACTGGCCCTAGAGGCTAAACTGCAAGGCAAATGCGGCAAGACCCGCGATTTCCAGGAAGGCGTTATGGCGTTTTTGGAAAAGCGCCCCGCAAAGTTTGAAGGCCATTAAGGCAAATGCAAGTTTGGACATAGGGCTAGACGAACTTTGTCGTCTAGAGAAGCGAATGTTAATTGCGGGCTGCGTTTAGGTTGATTGGGCGTTGCAGGGTGAAATATACGCTGTCAGACCAAACGTCGTTGATGCAAAATGTATTTTTAGCTGTGCCGGAAACGTGGAAACCAAGGTTCTTCAAGCAATCTATGGACGCAACGTTAAGCGGGTCAGCATCTGCCGTCAGGTGATCGACGTCTATTGTGTCAAACAGGTACGGAATGACTGCCTTCATTGCTTCGGTCACAATACCTTTGCGCCAGTAATCGGGATGAAGTATGAACCCCACTTCATTGTCGCCGTGCATACCCGCTGTTCCAATCACATGGCCACCTGTCTCAATGACGAAAAAGACAAGCTGGCCATGTGCAGACTTTATCATCCAGTCAAGGTTTTTCTGGGTGCGAGCAGGGCTACCGTGCGGCGCGGTTGACCAATATTTCATGGCGCGCGGATCACTATAGATAGCGAACAAATCGTTCAGATCAGATTGGACCGCGGCGCGTAGGGTAAGCCGATTTGTTTTGAGCATAACTGGGGACTTACGAAAAAGGGCCGCCTTGGTGGCGACCCTCTGAATTTAGCGGTTTTCAATGTCCACATAGTCGCGGGCTGTTTCACCAAGATACAGCTGGCGCGGACGGCCAATTTTAAGCTGTGGGTCAGCAAGCTGTTCTTTCCACTGGGAAATCCAGCCGACAGTCCGTGCCATCGCAAAGATTGGCGTGAACATGGATGTCGGGAAACCCATCGCTTCAAGGATGATGCCAGAATAGAAATCAACGTTCGGGAACAGCTTTTTCTCAGCAAAGTACGGGTCGGCGAGAGCCTGTTTTTCCAATTCCATCGCGACTTGCAACAGTGGGTTATTTTCAACACCCAACAGTTCTAGAACTTCATCAGCTGATTGTTTCATCACAACTGCGCGTGGGTCAAAGTTTTTATAAACGCGGTGTCCAAAGCCCATAAGGCGATAGGTATCGTTCTTGTCTTTTGCACGGGCAATAAATTCAGGAATACGGTCAACGGTGCCGATTTCCTTGAGCATTTCAAGACATGCTTGGTTTGCGCCGCCGTGTGCAGGGCCCCAAAGACACGCGATTCCAGCGGCAATACAAGCAAAAGGATTTGCGCCAGATGAAGATGCTAAACGCACAGTCGATGTCGATGCGTTTTGTTCGTGATCAGCGTGAAGTGTGAAAATTCGGTCCATCGCACGGGCCAAAATTGGGTTCACATTATACTCTTCTGCGGGAACAGAGAAACACATGTTCAAGAAGTTGGCGGCATAGTCCAAATCGTTGCGTGGATATACGAACGGTTGCCCGATAGAGTATTTATAGGCCATCGCAGCAATAGTTGGCATCTTTGCTATCAAACGGATCGATGCGACCTCGCGCTGATGCGCATCATTGATGTCGGTGGAATCGTGATAGAACGCAGACATCGCCCCCACAACGCCGACCATGGTCGCCATTGGCGGTGCATCGCGGCGGAAACCACGGAAGAAATTGTGCATCTGTTCATGGATCATGGTGTGGCGCGTCACCAGCGCCTCAAATTTTTCCAACTCATCAGCTTTTGGCAATTCGCCATAAAGCAGCGCAAAACAAACTTCGAGGTAATGAGATTCGCCGGCCAACTGTTCAATCGTGTAGCCGCGGTGCAGTAATTCGCCCTTATCACCGTCGATAAAGGTAATCGTGCTGTCGCAAGCGGCCGTCGACGTGAAGCCGGGATCATATGTGAAAACGCCAGCTTGCGCGTATAGCTTGCGAATATCGATAACATCTGGGCCGGCAGTCGGTGAATGTATTGGCAATTCATAGGACTGGCCATCGATGGTCAGCGTTGCGGTTTTTTGTGTATCAGCCATGTTCATTCCCCAAAAAAGTTGCGCGCCAAGTGGACACGCAGTCATAGTCATCTCGCCCAAGTTTTGGGTTAACGCATAAACGTAACCAAATTGTTTCAGGCGGTGCTTTCAGCCAATCGCGCGCAAGTTTCCTCGCGGCCAAGGACCAGCATCATATCGAAAACACTTGGAGAAACGGACCGTCCCGCAAGAGCAGCGCGTAGCGGCCCTGCAAGCTTACCTAGTTTCGTGTCGTGGCGCGTTGCCAGATCTGAAACGATACCCTCCAAAGCATCACGGTCCCAACTAGCATTTTGCAGCTGCGGCGTCAATTCCAACAGTATACCACGGGATACATCTGTCAAAAGCGCAAGTGCTTTTACATCCCGATCCAAGGGGCGACTAGTTAGAATAAAGTGTGCTTTTTCAATAAGATCAGGGAATGTCTTTGCCCTTTCCTTCAGGCAATACATGCCGCGCAAAAGGCCATCTTTTTGTGTTACAGTCAGTGCATCTGCCCCTGTTGCCGCAAGGTAATTCTGCAATTCATGCAGCAGTGCAGCATCGTCAGCGGCTGCATTATGTTGCCCGCAGATGTTCTCTAGCTTTTTGGTATCGAAACGCGCAGGTGATTTACCGACGCCGCTAAGATCAAACCAGTCACGGGCTTGGGCATCTGAGAAAAACTCGTCGTCGCCGTGGCTCCACCCTAGACGGGTAAGGTAATTGCGCATGCCTGCGGCGGGGTAACCCATCGTTTGATATTCAGCTGCGCCTGTCGCGCCGTGGCGTTTCGATAATTTCTTGCCATCTGGTCCGAAAATGAGCGGGATATGCGCGAGCACAGGTTTGGGCCAGCCCATTGCGTCATAAATTAGGGTTTGCCGAAATGAATTGGCGAGATGGTCGTCACCACGGATCACATGGGTGACGCCCATGTCGTGATCATCAACGACAACTGCCAGCATATAAACAGGGGATCCGTCTGATCGCAGCAAAATCATGTCGTCGAGCTGATCATTGGCCCACGTCACGTCGCCTTGGACCTCATCGTGCAAGGTTGTGGAGCCAGTGCGCGGGGCCATGACACGGACGACATAAGGTAAATCAGGATGATCGGCCGCCGCAGTGTCACGCCAAGGAGACCGGTAAAGCGTCGACGTTTTATTGGCACGCGCGTCTTCGCGGAACGCTTCAATCTCGTCTTGAGTTGCGAAACATTTGTATGCGGTGCCATCGGCCAACATGTTATTTGCAACCTCAGCATGGCGGGCCGCGTTGGCGTGCTGGCTGATTGGGTCGCCGTCCCAGTCAAGGCCAAGCCAGGTTAAGCCGTCCAAAATTGCTTGGCGGTTTTCTGGGGTGGAGCGGGCTTGGTCGGTGTCCTCGATCCGCAATAAAAATTTACCACCGCGCCCGCGTGCATAAAGCCAATTGAACAAGGCCGTCCGTGCGCCGCCAATATGCAACGCACCCGTTGGAGATGGTGCAAAACGCGTAACTATTGGTGTTTGTGACATGGGAAAAGCCTCGCATTAACCTCTTGTTCATCAAAGTTGATGAAACATACGGGTGATGTGGGGGAGATACTAAGCGCGGGGGCAAGTGACAAGTGCGCGCAATTCAAAGTCTTGAGACGCGGCTTTTGGCGCAGCGGGGACATTTGTTCTGCTGGGTTCCTGTTTGTTTGGGAATTGGTATCGGGGGGTATTTCACCCTTAGGTTCGAGCCGGATGTCATGGTTTTTCTTGGCCTCGGGTGTCTGCTTGCGCTTGGGATTGTCCTGTCCCGCCTTATGCCAGTGGCTCTGATGCCGTTGGTTATCGGTTTGGTTTTGATCGGAACGGGGGCTGGTCTGGCAAAATTCAGAACAGAATACGTCAGTAGTCCGGTGCTTGGATTTCGCTATTACGGCCCAATTGAAGGGCGCATCATCAATATTGATAGGTCAGGCAGTGACGCTGTTCGGTTGACGTTAGACCGTGTTAATCTAAACCGCATGTCGCCGGACCGCACGCCAAGCAAAGTCAGGGTATCAGTGCATGGTGACGGCAAATCAGCCCCGTTTCGGCCCGGTGATGCGATTATGACAACGGGGCATTTATCACCACCATCGGGCCCTGCCGAACCGGGTGGGTTTGATTTTCAACGCCATGCTTGGTTCTTGCAGATTGGTGCAGTGGGCTACACGCGGAATCCGGTTGTGCGGATTTCTGTTGCAGATGGCTATGACGGGTGGCGATTGTGGATTTTCCAACAGCGGCGCAGCCTTGCGATTGCTGTACGCGATCAAATTGCGGGGGAATCAGGCGCATTTGCAGCCGCTATCATGACTGGTGATCGCTCTGCGATGTCACAGGCCACAATTGCCGACCTTCGGGCGACAAATTTGGCGCATTTACTGGCAATATCTGGACTTCATATGGGTTTGCTAACCGGTTTTGTCTTTGCGGTCGTTCGCATGGGCTTGGCGCTTATACCTGCTTTTGCATTGCGGTTTGCGACCAAGAAAATTGCGGCAGTCGCAGCATTGATCATTGGTGCGGGGTACCTCGCGCTATCTGGTGGGAACGTCGCGACAGAGCGGGCGTATATCATGGTTGCCGTGATGCTGGTCGCGGTCTTGCTGGACAAGCGGGCGTTGACGCTGCGGGCAGTCGCGATGGCGGCAACATTGGTGCTGTTGCTACAGCCAGAGGCCTTGGTGGGGCCCGGTTTTCAGATGTCGTTTGCAGCGACAACGGCTTTGGTTCTGGTCTTTGGTGGCTTGCGGCACGTTGATATGTCGCGTTTACCGAAATGGGTTCGGGTCGTTTTTTCCGTAGTTCTGTCGTTTGCTGTCGCCGGTATCGCCACTGCGCCATTTGCAGCGGCTCATTTCAATCAGATTGCCCATTTTGGGCTGTTGGCAAACGTGCTGAGCGTGCCTTTGATGGGAATTATCGTCATGCCTGCGGCTGTCCTTGCCGTGTGCCTTGCGCCCTTGGGGCTCTGGGGAGTTGGCTTATGGTTTGTTGATCAAGGATTGCAGTGGATCTTGTTCGTTGCCGGACAGGTCGCCAATATCGAAGGCGGCGTTGGGCATGTTGTGTCACCGTCAGCTGCCGTTCTACCTGTCTTGGCGCTCGGGCTTATTTGGGTAGCATTGTGGCAAGGAAGGGAACGAATGTTTGGGGGTATAGTAGTGATCTGCGCGCTTTTTCTTTGGACGCAGTCCTCACGCCCAGCCATTTTAGTGGCCGACAACGGATCTTTGATCGGATTGATGGGGACTGACGGGCGTACGCTTTCGCGCCCCAAGGGAAGCGGGTTTGTGGCAAGCGTCTGGTTGGAAAATGATGGTGCACCTATCGCACAGATTGATGCCGCCGCAAAAGATGGGTTCGACTGGCAGGGCAGGCGGGCGTCATTTTATCTTGGCCATTGGCATATGATTGCGGTCACCGGAAAAACGGCGCTAGCAGACCTAAATGGATGTGGCGGAGCCGATATTTTGATCAGCAACCAAACGGTGCAGTCCGAGCGACCCTGTCGTGTCGTTGATATTATATCCCTTAGGCAAACAGGGTCACTTGCGTTTGACCTATCTGCTGACGGTGATCTGATAACAACAACGGCACGGCAGGTTGCAGGGCAGCGCCCTTGGGCACCATGATTTCAAAAACTGTTTGAGGTGCCTTAGGAATACGTCCTGATCAGGCCAACCAGACGACCCTGCACCTTAACCTGATCATCGCGGTAGATTTGCGTGGTCAAAGTTGCGTTCGCTGGTTCAAGCGCAATTGTTGTGCCCGTTTGCCGGAACCGTTTCAACGTCGCTTCTTCGTCTTCTACAAGGGCCACAACGATATCGCCGTTGCTTGCAACTTTGGTTTCACGAATAACGACGATGTCACCGTCATTGATGCCCGCTTCGATCATCGAATCGCCGCGAACTTCTAATGCATAGTGCTCGCCTTTGCCTAACATCGACTGTGGAACGGCCACGTTATGCGAAATTTCCGAAATTGCAGCAATCGGTGTACCGGCAGCAATGCGACCCATGACTGGCAGCTCTACAGACGCGCTTTCTACAGGGATGGCAGTTGGCGGTGTGCTATCGGGCCGGTCACCTTCAATGATGCGCGGGGTAAATCCGGTTTTGCCTTGCAGTGCATCGGGCAACTTCACAATCTCGAGTGCGCGGGCCCTGTGCGCCAAACGTCGGATAAATCCGCGTTCTTCTAATGCTGTGATTAGACGATGGATGCCAGATTTAGACCGAAGATCTAACGCATCTTTCATTTCGTCAAACGACGGTGGAACCCCATCGCGCTGCACACGTTTATGGATGAATTCTAACAGATCGAGTTGTTTTTTGGTCAGCATGGTCCGCTCCAGTCCTATCGACACGTTTTGCGTATGTTCTACCCATGTTCTCGTTTTGTGTCAACTCTGGTGTCAAATATCAATGATTTCGAGCAAATCACCTGGAAGGTGTGTTCCATCATTTGGTGGCCGCACCGCAAGGCAGTTGGCCTCTGATAGGACAGAAAGAAGGGCGCTGTCTTGACGGTCATAGACCTGCAATCCGTCCGCTGTGACGTGCGCCCGCATATAATGTTCTCGTGGTCCGTTGGAGCCAAGCGTCGTCAAGAGCTTTACAGTGCGGCGCGGCGCGGCGGTGACCCCAAGGCCAAGCATCTTGCGGATCACAGGCAGAACAAAAATATGCCCGCATACCATCGCAGAAACTGGGTTTCCCGGCAGGCCGATCATCGTTGACGTGCCAATGCGTCCAGCCATCAATGGCTTACCGGGGCGCATTGCGACCTTATAAAATGCGCGCTCCATGCCTTTGGCTATCGCCACTTTGCCGACCAAATCATGATCTCCAACGGACGCCCCACCAATGGTGATAATCAGGTCTGCATCGGCGGCAAGATCAAAGGCTAATTCAAGCGATGGCACGGTGTCACGCGCGATTGGCAGGAGCCGTGTTTCTGCCCCACTTGCGTCAAGTAACGCTGCAAGTCCGTAGCTATTTGATGCAATGATTTGAGCAACATTCGGGACTTCACCGGGTTGCACCAGTTCGTCACCTGTCGCAATGATCGCCACCACAGGTTTGCGGGTTACTGGGACAAGGGCGATGTTCATCGACGCCAACAATGCGATGTCAGAGGATGATAGGACGCGTGGTCCATTGAGTGGCTTGCCAGTCGTGAAATCGCCACCAGCAGGTCGAATGTGGGTGCCCGTATCTAGGTTTTTGCCCAATGTGATGGTGTCGCCAACCCGCGTTACGTCTTCTTGAATGATCACACAGTTCGCACCGTTTGGAACGGGCGCACCTGTGAAAATCCGGACTGCGTTGCCTTTGGAAACCTGGCCATCAAACGCGTGTCCTGCTGCTGCTTCGCCGATGACCGTGAATGATGCACCTGCAACCGCAGCGCAAACGGCATAGCCGTCCATTGCAGAGGCCGCAAATGGTGGCTGATCGCGTTTTGCTGTGATTGTCTGGGCTAATGTGCGGCCAGCGGCGTGGCGTAACGGAACGTCTTCGGAAGGGAGCGTGTTGACCAGGTCAAAGAGATTTGAAAGTGCCTGAGCCGTCGAGATCATTTGTTTTCAAACCGACCGGATTTGCCGCCGTCTTTCAGCGTCACACAAATACCGCCGATTACCATATCTTTTTGCACGGCTTTTATCATGTCGTGTACGGTCAGAGCGGCTGTAGAAACCGCTGTCAGCGCTTCCATCTCAACACCGGTTTGGCCAGTGGTTTTCACCGTCGCACTGATCCGAACGCCGGGCAAGGTAGGGTCTGGCGTCAAATCTACTGTCACTTTGGTAATCGGTAACGGGTGGCATAGCGGGATCAGTTCCGAGGTCTTTTTAGCCCCCATTATGCCCGCAAGTCGGGCGATGCCGAGCACGTCGCCTTTGGTGGCGCGGCCTTCGGTAACCAATGCCAATGTCTCAGGCGTCATTACGATATAACCTTCGGCAACAGCGATCCTGTCGGTGATGGCTTTGTCCGATACATCGACCATATGGGCCTGACCGGACGCGTCGAAATGGGACAGTTTGTCGGCCATTACATGCCGCCTGCGGTGAGCGGATTTGCCAGCAGCTTGCGCGTGGCAGCGGCTACATCGTCTTGGCGCATCAGGCTTTCACCAATAAGAAATGTACGTGCACCGTAACGGGCCATATCTGCCAACTCGTCTGGGCCAGACAATCCACTTTCGCAGACGATCAAACGGTCAACAGGGACCATCTTTGACAGGGTGCGTGTCGTATCCAGTGACGTCTCGAATGTCTTAAGGTTGCGGTTGTTGATGCCCATCAACGGGGATTTTAACGCGCAAGCCCGTTCCAACTCAGGCGCATCGTGGACCTCGATAAGAACATCCATACCCCATCCGAATGCAGCATCTTCAAGCTCCGCGGCTTGGGCGTCGGAAACGGATGCCATGATGATGAGAATGCAATCAGCGCCAAGCGCGCGGGCCTCGGCCACTTGATACGTGTCGTACATGAAATCTTTGCGCAAGGCTGGTAATTCAACGGCATTGCGCGCCGCAACCAAGTAGCTGTCGTCACCCTGAAACGAAGGGCCGTCGGTAAGAACAGACAGACAAGCCGCACCGCCATCAGCATAGGCTTTGGCCAATTCCGGCGGATTGAAATTTGCGCGGATAAGTCCCTTGGATGGGCTGGCTTTTTTGATCTCGGCAATCAGCGCGTAACCAGTACGGGACGCGTCCATCAAGCGGTCGGCGAACCCTCGGGTGGGGCTTTCCGCAAGCGCACGGGCTTCTACTTGTGCTAGAGGAACCGCTGCTTTGCGGGCTGCGACGTCTTCTAGCTTATAGGCTTTAATTCTATCAAGAACGTTCATGATTTACCTTGTGTAATTCTAGCGAGCTTTTCGACGCAAGTTTTAGCGGCACCGCTGTCGATACTTTCCCGCGCAATTTCAACGCCTTCTGGCAGTGTTTTCACCTTGTCGGCTACGATTAACGCGGCGGCTGCATTCAGCAAAACCGCATCGCGATAAGCCGAGTGGTGACCATCTAACAGCGCACGAAATGCAACAGCATTGTCGGCTGGCGTGCCGCCAAGAATATCCCTGAACGGATGCACAGGCAGGCCTGCGTCCTCTGGGTGAACTTCAAGGCCAGTAATCTTGCCGTTCTCTAAAACAGCGACATCGGACTTTTCCGAAATCGCCAGTTCGTCGGTGCCATCGCCACCGTGTACCAGCCATGCTTTTTCCGACCCAAGCGCCAAGAGCGTTTCCGCCATCGGAAAGATCAGATCAACAGCAAACGCGCCGGTTAGCTGACGTTTGACACCAGCAGGGTTTGTCAGCGGACCAAGGATGTTAAAGATCGTTTTGCAGCCTAGTTCCTGACGCACAGGCATGACATGGCGGATCGCAGGGTGGTGCATTGGGGCCATCATAAAGCCGATACCAGCCTCTGCGATTGCACGCTCCACCACCTCTGGTTCGACCATAACGTTGACGCCCATTTCACCCAATGCATCAGCGGCGCCGGACAGGGATGACAGGTTTTTGTTGCCGTGTTTGGCCACCGGCACACCTGCACCTGCCACAACAAAAGCTGTTGCGGTTGAGATGTTCAAAGTACCTTTGCCGTCACCACCAGTGCCGACGATATCCATCGCACCTTCGGGGGCCTTTACTGGCTTACATTTCGACCGCATCACAGCGGCAGCAGCGGCATATTCTGATACAGATTCGCCGCGTGCACGCATCGCCATCAACAATCCACCCATTTGGGCAGAGGTGGCCGTGCCGTTGAACAATTCTTCAAACGCCATCTCTGCCTGTGCCCGAGAAAGCGGGCCCTCAGAGGCCGCGTAGATCAGTGATTTCATCGCGTCGCTCATGCAGGCACCTTTAGAATATCAGTGAAGTTTTGAAGCAATTTGTGGCCATGCTCTGACTTAATACTTTCAGGGTGAAACTGCACCCCGTGGATCGGCAATGTTTTGTGCTGCAGACCCATTATCATGCCGTCTTCAAGCTCTGCTGTGATTTCAAGGCAATCAGGCAGGGTTTCGCGGTCGACAATGAGCGAATGATAGCGCGTAGCCTCAAACGGTGTTGGCAGATTTGCAAACAACCCTTTGCCAGTGTGGTGCATTGTGCCCATTTTACCGTGTACGATTTCGCCAGCGCGCACAACTTTGCCGCCAAACGCCTCGCCGATGGTTTGATGACCAAGGCAAACGCCGATGAGTGGCGTTTTCGTCTCGGCGGCGGCGTGCGTCAAAGCAAGGCAAATTCCAGCCTGTGCAGGGTCACAAGGTCCCGGTGACAACATGATACCCGCTGGGTTCATCGCCATTGCCTCTTGCACATCAAGGGCATCATTACGGCGCACAACGACGTCGACCCCTAGTTCGCCAAGGTAATGCACCAGATTATAGGTGAAGCTGTCATAGTTATCGATCAAAAGAAGCATGTCTTTGGCCCAAGTCGTCATTTAGGGGCTACCGATTATCGGACACCTCGCTGTATATTGAGACATACATGGGACGAGTGGCAAGGCAGCGTCAAGGTCATGTAAGCATACAAGACAAACGTAAAGGACATTTGGCGTGTTAAGAGGTTTACTATCGGGTGGTATATTAGGTGTCGTTGTTGGCGGTGCCAGTTTGACTGTTGCGTCATTGATGGCTGAACAGCCTGCGGGAAATACGCCACCTGCGGCGCCTCAGGTGTCTGCGCCGGAAACGACCCAAGTTGACGCGCCAACATCCAATGGGCCGCAAGATGTGGCCCCGACGATGATCGCACCAGACATTGAAGGCGTTACAACGCCGACAGTGTCCATGCCGGACGTCGGAACTGATCCAACGCTTGCTGACACAGCATCTGCTGATGTTCCTCAGGCGTCGAATGTGTCTGAGGCTTTGGTAGCCCCCGACAGCACGCCCGCACTTAGCGTAGATGCGACCGCCGAAGAGCCGGTTTTGCCAAATCCGCAATCTGTGGCACCGCAAGTCCCTGTCAGCGAACAAGATATCACTGTATCAACAACGCCTGCCGCACTTCCGGATCCAGTGATCGTCGCTGTTGATGATCCAATTCCAGCTACGACGTTGAACATTCCAGTCCCTCAACCACGTCTCGCTGATGTGCTTGTGATCGACACTCCCATCGTTGAGCCGCAGCCAGCCCCCCCCACAGAGGATGCATCGGCACAAGACATCGCCACAGCGCCAGCCTCGTCCTTGCCGACAGGCGATACTAGCGTGCAGGTCAACCGGATCACCACTGAAGAAAGCGTCGTGGCAGACCCCGAAACTGAACCTGCTGTTGATCCGAGTGCCCCTGCATTGGTGCGCTACGGGACCGTTTTTGAAAACGTCGATAGTAAGCCGTTGATTGGCATCATCTTGTTGGACGATGGCAGCATGAATGGCGCTAGCGCGGCTGTGGCCTCGCTTCCGTTTGATGTCACTGTTGTGATTGACCTCGCAGTTGAAGGCGCTGCAGAGCGACTAGAGGACTACCGCGCAGCGGGGATCGAGGTCGGCGTCCAATCTGCATTGCCACTGAATGCCACACCGACAGACGTTGAAATCGCACTCGAGGCCACGTTTGCGAAACTGCCCCAGACTGTGCTGTTGCTGGATGCAGGCGATGGCGGCTTGCAGAATGACCGCGCGGTCACAGAACAAGCGATGGCGGTGTTAGCCGAAGATGGGCGTGGCCTTGTTACAGTATCCAAGGGGCTCAATATGGCGCTACGGGCGGCCCAGCAGGCGGACGTGCCCGCTGGCGTTATCTTCCGTGACTTGGATGCGGAGGGCCAAGATGCCCGCGTCATCCGTCGGTTTTTAGACCAAGCAGCGTTTCGCGCCCGTCAAGAAAGTGGCGTGCTGCTTTTGGCGCGTGTGCGACCAAATACAATCAGTGCATTGGTGCTTTGGGGTACCGCAAACCGTGCAGGGCAGGTGGCTGTCGCGCCAGTTTCAGAAGTACTTTCAGCGCAAGACTAGGGTATGTTGGGTAGGATGGGTTTTAACCCATCCGCCTAATTTCCGCCGGACCTAAACATTGCGGCATCAGCCGCCGCTTTACGAATCGCATTCGATTTGTGGACAGTTTCTTGATACTCGGCCTCTGGATCACTGTCGAAGACAACACCGCCACCCGCCTGAATATACAGCTTTTCGTCTTGCAAAACGGCTGTGCGCAGCGCGATGCACATATCCATATCGCCATTGGCGCTAAAGTATCCGCAACCACCGCCATAAACGCCGCGCTTTTCGGGTTCCAGCTCGTCGATAATTTCCATTGCACGCACTTTGGGCGCTCCTGAAACTGTACCCGCTGGCATGCCCGCAAAGAATGCTGACAAGCAATCTTGGTCATCGGCCAATTCGCCCACCACATTCGACACGATATGCATGACGTGTGAATAGCGTTCGACGATGAACTGTTCCGTGGGTTTGACGGTCCCGATCTTGGATACCTTGCCGGTGTCATTGCGCCCCAGGTCAAGCAGCATCAAATGCTCGGCCAGCTCTTTTTTATCTGCAAGCAGATCAGCCTCTAGTGCTGCATCTTCTTCTGGCGTTGCTCCACGTGGACGCGTGCCCGCAATGGGGCGGATTGTCACCTGTGGGCCTTTGACTTGCACCAAAATCTCAGGGCTCGCGCCGATAACCTGATATCCACCAAAATTAAAATAGAACATATAAGGCGATGGATTGGTGCGGCGCAGCGATCTGTATAATGAAAACGGCGTTTCGCGAAACTCTTGGGTCCAGCGTTGCGATGGGACAACCTGAAAGATATCGCCAGCGCGAATGTAGTCTTTGGCGGTTTCAACCGCATCCAAATACCCTTGATGGGTAAAGTTAGAAACGGGTGCCGCCGTTTCCGCAGACTCTGACAAAGCGCGCTGCGCGGGAAGTGTACGATCAAGGGCGCGTTGGGCGTCCATGACACGCTCAGCGGCTTGGGCATAAGCCGCCTTTGCAGTAAGACCTGATTTTGCCCAAGCAGGTGCCACAAGGATTACGTCGCCTTTGACACCATCCAGAATTGCGACCACGGATGGGCGCAGCATAATCGCATCAGGCAGCCCAAGCGGGTCAGGGTTCACATTTGGCAAATGCTCAACAAGCCGGATCATATCGTAACCCAGATAACCAAATAGCCCGGCGGCGGCATTGGGCAGATCCACAGGCAATGCAATGCGGCTTTCAGCGATCAAAGTACGCAGCGTTGTTAGCGGATCATCATCACAAGGGGTAAATCCGTCGTCGCTGAACCGCGCATCACGGTTCAAACGGCTTGTGGTCCCGCGGCATTCCCATATCAGATCAGGGTTCATGCCGATGATCGAATACCGACCGCGAATTTCCCCACCAGTCACTGATTCCAGCATGAACGCATTCTTACCAGCGTCTGCCAGCTTCATCATCAATGATACCGGCGTATCAAGATCAGCCGTCAGACGGGAATAGACCACTTGGTTTTCACCGACATCAAAGGCACGGGAAAAATCGTCAAAAGCAGGAAGAATGGTCATATTTTCGCCTATTGTAAGGTGGCATTCACGGCGTTCACCGCCGCCTGATTGATCACAACATCCGTGCGGCTTTGAACCGCTGCAGAAAAGGCGTTAAAGATGTCTTGGCTCATGCCCGCCGCTGCCGTTTCGGCTGTCAGCTGCTTTTCTGCCGCAGTCGCTGGATCGTCCGCATCAGGTGCGGCAATGCCGTCAAGGCGGACAATGATCGCGTCTGTCCCGTTGTCGATCACGCGCACATCACCCAGCGACATTTCAAAAACCCCGCGCAAGAAAGTCGGCGGCGTCCCCCCGACAAAGCTGCGGCGCGTCAGGCCTGCCTCTGCTGTGGGCTCTAGCCCCAATGTGTCAAAGCCCGTCAACGGTAGGATGCCCTGCGCTGTGGTTTCGGCTTGTGCCAATACCGCGATCTGCGTTGCTTGGACGCGCCATCCGGCTCCGACCTCATCTTTGACTTGTGCGAAGTCACGCAATGTCGGCGCTGTGACGCCATCAAGTCTGAGCGCAAAAACGCCGCCGTCTTCCATGTTGGTCAGCGCACCAAAGTCACCTTCTTCAACTGCGGCGGCCGCTGCACGGAAAGATTCGTAGGCGGCGATGTCATCTTGGTCACCCTCAGACCATTCAATGGTCCCAAGCTGCATATCGGTTTGTTCAGCCAAGTCTTCCATTGCGGCACCACCTGCGAGAAGGTCGTTCATCCGGTCAATGCCGTCCTCAATAATGCGGGCCGCACGCGCGGCGGATAGTTCTTCGCGCAGATCACCTGATGCATCTTCAAACGATTGTTCTTCGGCGGCCAAAACGGCGTTCATCCGAAATAACGCAGGGCCGAGTGTTGTGTTGATTGGACCAACCACATCACCAGCGGTGGCGGCAAAGACTGCGTCGCCTGCTGTTGACAGATCACCCTGTGACACGTCGCCCAAGTCCACATCTGCCAGATCAAGACCGCGCGCTTTGACCAAATCTTCAAATGTCGCCCCAGTGCTGAGGGTTGCAAGTGCAGTTTCGGCGGCTTGCACATCAACAAACACAAGACGTTCAACCAAACGGCGTTCTGGGCGGACGAAATCAGCGATGCGGTCATCATACAAAGCACGTAGTGCTGTTTCGTCGATTGTGACCTCGTCTTGGATCATGCTTGGCGTCAACCAAGCGTATGTGATGTTACGCAATTCCGGTTGGGTAAAGTCATCTGGATTGGCGTCAAAGTAGGTTTGCAAATCATCATCAGACGGACCAGCCACCGGCGAAGTTAGCGCATCCGCGGTCAACGTCGCCCATGTGATATTGCGGGCCTCGCCGATGAACTGCGACAATACTTCAGCATAGGCGTCAGGTAACGGGATACCGCCAACAACAGCGCCTTGGACAAGTGTGCGCGCGATTTCTTCGCGAATGCCTGCTTCAAAATCAGTTTCTGTCAGGCCAGATTGTTGCAGCGCAAAGCGGTAGGATTCGCGGTCAAACTGGCCATCGATGCCACGAAAAGATGGCACGCGCAGGACTTCTTCGCGTACGCGTTCGTCTCCGACTGAAATACCCAATTGGGTGGCCTCATTGTCCAAGGTGCGCAGGGTCACGACTTGGGACAACGCAGCTTGGTCTAGACCAAATTGTTGGGCTTGCTGAAATGAAACTGATGTCCCAACTTGCACCTCGAACCCGCGTATTTGTTCATTTAATGCACGCTGATAGGCGGAGACAGTGATTGGCTTGTCACCAACGTCGCCAACTGTGCGCAGATTTCCAGACAATCCGCCTGTCCCAAAGCCCAAAAGACCAACGACCAGAAGGCCCATAATAATCCAAAGAAAATACCGGGGTTTTTTCGCGCTCGCCATGGATCAAGTCCCTTACCAAATCATTATGCTTTTGCCCCAGAGATGAGGCGTCGCAAATGGATAGGGCGCATAGGGGCAAGGTGCAAGCGGATGCTAGAGGTTTGACAATCTATTGAACAAAACAGCGATGCCTGCCCGGTCAATGTTGGCAAATGCGATGCGCAATTGCGTCGCGCCTGTAGATATTTCTGGCGGCATGAACATGGTGCCCGGTAACAACAAAATGCCCGCATCACGGACCAGTTTTGGCGCAAGCTGATCTGAGGGCAGATCAAAAGGATGCCGGACGTAAGCAAAGTAGGCGCCGCAGCCCATCAGATCCCATCCTTTGTCGGCCAACTGACCAAAACCTTCGGTTATTGCGGCGCGGCGGTCTAAGATTTCTAACCGCTCGCCGGCCAACCAGTCACCTAGATTTTGCATACCCCAAAGTGCGGCGCGTTGGCCAAGCTGATTGGGGCAGATTGTGACTGTATCTAAAAACTTTTCTGCCTCAGCCAAGCGGGCAGGGCTCGCTATCATGGCACCAACACGGTGACCCGTCAGGCGGTATGCTTTGGAAAATGAATAAAGCTGGATCAGCGTGTCACCCCAATCGGGGTCCCAAAACAGGTAATGCGGTGCGCCATCGCGGCTGTCGAAATCGCGGTAGGTTTCATCGATGATAAGTGCGATTTCGTGGCGGCGGCAAAGATCAAAAAAGGCTTGAACAACATCCGCTGGATATTCTACGCCGCCGGGATTGTTTGGCGTCACCAGTGAGATCGCCCGCGTACGCGGTGTTATCAGGGCCGCTGCTGCGTCTGGGTCTGGAATAAGGGTCGGCCCAGCATCCAGCGGAATTGTCTTTACGCCAGCCATATCCAGCCACATGCGGTGATTGAAATAGTAGGGAACAGGGATGATGACCTCGTCACCCTCGGTGCATAGGGTCGAGATTGCGGCGGCAAAGGCCTGATTGCAACCAGATGTGATCGCTACGTTGCTTGGCTGTACGACGCCTTCGTAGGCTGACGACCACTGAGTGGCGACTTCTGCGCGAAGCGCGTCGAGACCCAGAACAGGACCATACAGATGCGTGGTATCATCGTTGACGACCCAGTCTGCCATGGCTTGACGCATGGCCAGTGGCGGCGGGTCCACGGGTGCGGCTTGGCTGACATTGATCAAAGGGCGATCTGTTGGGTGGGTGACACCATCGAGCCAACGGCGCGCCTCCATCACAGGAGGCGAAAAAGTGGCATCGGTGCGTGTGTCGGCCATGGTGTTATCCCAATATGCGCGTGCGGGGAGCGCCTTTTTGAAAGATGCCTCCGGCGGACATAGTTGGGCTCGGAAAAATGCGTCTATTCGGAGCCCTAATACATGCGCCGGATGGTGGTTAGTCTTTTCCGCGATATGGTTCAACGTATTGCAGCGCCATATCCCAAGGAAAGAAAATCCACGTATCTTGGGATACGCCCGTGATGAATGTGTGCACCATTGGTTCGCCCTGCGGTTTTGCGTAAACCGTGGCGCAATGGGCGTTGGGGTAAAGGTCGCGTACAACTTCAAGGGTTTTTCCGCTGTCGACAAGATCGTCAATGATCAAGATACCAGTGCCATCGCCCATCATTTCTGCATCAGGGTATTTCAGCACTTCGGCTTCGCGGCGCTGGTCGGCAGCACCGCCACCCGAGTGATAGGATTTGACCGAAATGGTATCCACGGTGCGAACGTCAAGTTCGCGGGCCACGATCATCGCAGGGGCCATGCCGCCGCGTGTGATTGCAACGATGGCCTTCCATGCGCCATTGTCTGGTCCTTTGCCATCAAGCCGCCATGCAAGTGCGCGGCTATCGCGGTGGATTTGGTCCCAGCTGATGTGGAAGCCTTTTTCGTGGGGCAAGCGGTCGGTCATGGCAGCAGTCCTTAGGTGGCAGCGATTTTCAACCCGAGCAAGGCAAGCAGCCCGCCGAATGTTTTGTCGATGATGGTTTTGAGGGAAATATAGACGGTGCGCGACCGCTCTAACGAAAAGATTCGGGCGACGAAGGTATTCCAAAGCGCCTCGTTTAGGAAAACGACGAGCAAGAGCGCGCCGTAAATCCACAGTGATGTGTCTGGTGGCACGGTCCCGATAAAGATTGCCGAGAATAGCACCGCTGGTTTCGGGTTCGCAAGCTGAGTGTAAAGCCCAAGACGAAATGCGCTGAAAGGCGCGCGCGGTGGTGTGTCAGTTTGGGATGCCAGCAGCGGCTGGTCGGCGTCGCGCCATAAATGGTAGCCGAGCCAAATCAGATAGACCGCCCCGCCAATCTTGAGCGCCCAAAGCAGGCTAGGGGCCGCCGCAAAAACGAGACCGAGACCAAACAGAGCGGCGGCGGCCCAGATAACGGCACCCACACCGATCCCCATCGCAAGGAAGGCACCGGTGCGCAGACCTTCAGTCACACCCGTGCGCGCCGCCATAATTACAGCCGGGCCAGGGCTTACGGCTGCAAGAAGATGCAGGAACGCAACTGCGAGAAATGCGGCAAGAGTCATGGGCCGTCCTTTAGACTGTTGAAATATCCGGCGCGTCGACGGCTTTCATGCCGACAACATGGTAACCACTGTCAACGTGCAATACTTCGCCAGTTGTGCCGGAGCTAAGATCAGAAAGCAGATAGACCGCAGATTTACCCACGTCTTCGATGGTAACTGTGCGGCGGAGCGGAGAGTTCAGCTCGTTCCACTTCAGGATATAGCGGAAATCACCGATGCCAGAGGCTGCCAGCGTTTTAATCGGACCCGCTGAGATCGCGTTGACGCGAATGCCGTCTTTGCCCAAATCTTCGGCAAGGTAGCGTACCGATGCTTCTAGGGCGGCTTTACAAAGGCCCATCACGTTATAATGCGGCATAACGCGTTCGGCACCGTAGTAAGTGAGCGTCAGGCAAGAGCTACCTGGGTTCATCATTTTTTCAGCGCGATTCACGACCGCAGTGAAAGAATAGACCGAGATATCCATTGAATTCAGGAAGTTTTCGCGGCTGGTGTCAACATAGCGACCGCGCAATTCGTTTTTGTCGGAAAAGCCAATTGCATGCACGATGAAATCGAGCTTGCCCCATTTTTCCTCGAGGCTAGCGAACAGTGCATCCACACTATCCATGTCGCCAACGTCGCAGGGCAGAACTATATCGGACCCAAGCGAGGCAGCCAGTGGAATAACGCGCTTTTTCAGCGCATCGCCCTGAAAAGAGAACGCAAGCTCCGCGCCTGCGTCGGCACATGATTTTGCAATGCCCCATGCGATTGATTTATCGTTTGCGAGGCCCATAATTAGACCACGTTTACCTTGCATCAAATTTGACGACATGCCGCTACGTCCTTTGGTTAGTCTGTGTTAAACTTGGTGTAGGCGATTGATACCAGCACAGCAAGTTAAGAGCACGGTTCGCCGTGCAAACTCACCTAAGGAATTATGATAATGGCGCAACGCAGTGGAATTTTTGCAGGTGACGACCCCTTTGAGATCAGCCAGCGGTGGTTGGCCGAGGCAACAAAGGCCGAGCTGAATGATCCAAACGCGATTGCCTTGTCGACCGTTGACGCAGCTGGCATGCCAAATGTGCGCATGGTTCTTTTGAAAGAGATCGAAGCGGCTGCTTTTGTTTTCTACACAAATTACGAAAGCAAAAAGGGCCAAGAGATTATTCAATCTGGCAATGCTGCCTTCGTTTTACACTGGAAATCATTGCGGCGACAAATTCGGGTGCGGGGTACGGTGACGAAAGAAGACGGTCCGCAGGCGGATGCTTATTATGCGTCGCGATCATTGCAAAGCCGGTTGGGGGCATGGTCATCTGCGCAGTCTCAACCGCTAAGCGGCCGGACTGCTTTATTGGCAGAGGTTGCAAAGCAGGGCGCCCGTCACGGCACAAACCCGTCACGACCACCATTCTGGGGCGGGTTCCGCATTGTTCCGCATGAAATAGAGTTTTGGGCCGATGGGGACTTTAGGTTGCATGACAGGTTCACTTGGTCGCGCAAAAGCGTAAGTGACGTGTGGGAAATTGAGCGACTTTCACCGTAAATTTCACGCTTCGTGAGTTGTCGGGGGTTGAAAGACCCAATGCTTTATGGTCGAAAATGCCTATAGTATAAAAAAGCACCAAATGCTAATTTAAGTATTCGGTTGATTGGACAGAATGAACACGACTGAAAATACTACGCCGGCCAGTCAGCAAACTGGCCGCGTAAAATGGTTTGATCCAACAAAAGGGTTTGGGTTTGTAGTGAGCGATGCTGGTGGGCCAGACATATTGCTGCATGCCAATGTTTTGCGGAATTTTGGCCAAGGATCTGTTGTCGACGGGACCATCATTACAATGGACGTGCAGCAATCCGATCGTGGCCTGCAAGCCGTCGAAATTCTTTCGCTGACGCCGCCTGACGATACGGGAGCTGCCCCGATCATGCGGGACATGGAAGATATTTCACTTGAAGATATACAGGCTCAGCCCGTTGTTCCTGCCCGTGTTAAGTGGTTTGATAAGGGAAAGGGGTTCGGCTTTGCCAATATCTTTGGCGACAATGCTGACGTCTTTGTGCATATCGAAGTCTTGCGTCGGTCTGGATTGTCGGATCTTCAAGCAGGTGAAGCGATTGGCCTGCGTCTGATTGATGGCAAACGGGGCTGTATGGCTGTGGATGTTGTTAGTTGGGAATTTGTATCAAAATGAAAACCGCTCTTGTTGTGGCCCTATGTATAGGGTTTGCCGGACACGCCAATGCGTCGTGTGCGGATGATCGTGTGACAGTTACTGGCGCATGGGGGCATGCAAATTTTGCAGTCACCGTTGCGGATGACGACGCGGAACGGTCCCAAGGGCTTATGAATGTAACTGATATGGCGATGATGTCGGGAATGCTGTTTGTCTATCCGCGCCCACAACGCGCAACTTTTTGGATGCGCAATACGCTGATCGGCCTCGATATGATTTTTGCAGCGCCTGACGGGACTGTTCTGTCGCTCCACGAGAATGCAGTGCCGCTGGACGAAACTGTAATTGATGGTGGGGACGGTGTTCAATTCGTACTTGAATTGAATTCTGGCATGGTGGCCCGATTGGGTATCAAAGCAGGCGATATTTTGCAGCATCCGGCGTTTGGTGCGGACGCAATCGCACCTTGTGACTAAAAGTGCGAAATAGGGGTTTTCAAATCAGTTGAACGCCTTTAGAGACACCCTTGTTCGGGGCGTAGCGCAGCCTGGTAGCGCATCTGTTTTGGGAACAGAGGGTCGTAGGTTCGAATCCTATCGCCCCGACCACTACCTTCTTTGAAGGTTCACAAGCCGTCCATTTTATGGGCGGCTTTTGTGGTTTCGATGCAGCGTTACAAAATTGTGACGCCTCGGTTGAAGCGACAAGATTGTTCGTGAATTCCGATTCTCGGCACGCTACGTATCCTCCTAGTTGTTCTAAAACATTAACGTATTCGGCTAAGTCGCCTGTTTATTTGGATTTCTTGTTTGGGGGGGCAAATTAACCAATTGTGGATAAGCCTGTGGGTGAATCGGGGTCATCACTGACGCCACTACATCTGGTGGTACGTCAACATTTTTAATCTACAAATTGTGTTAAAATTTCGTTGACCCAAGCCCCTCTGATGCGTCATTTAGTTCAGACAGATCAAATCAACACTAGATGTTGTGTTAGCTCGATAAACTTCGCAAGCAGGCAAACGCCACCTGCGATTATGCCGTAGAAGCCTTTTTTATTGGGCAAGCGGTATCTATCGATGCTTTTTGGTCGATGACTGGGCGGGCCAAATTGGCCCAATATATAAAGATAGGCCGCAACGACGGCCGTACCGAACATTAGGGGCAGACCACCATGAAGATTGAACGGAATTTCACAACAGCAGGCCAAGATGCTTACGCCGCACTTACATTTAAATCGACGACGTCGGAAATTCGTAATCCTGATGGCACGATTGTCTTTAAACTTGATAACTGTGAAATTCCCGAAGGTTGGAGCCAAGTTGCTTCTGATGTGATTGCTCAAAAGTATTTCCGCAAAGCGGGCGTTCCGTCTGAGATGAAGAAAGTCAAAGAAAAGGGCGTTCCAGAATTTCTGTGGCGCTCTGTTCCTGTTGAAGGTGCGACGTTTGACGGTGAAACCTCGGCGCGTCAGGTTTTTGACCGCCTTGCAGGTGCGTGGACCTATTGGGGTTGGAAGGGTGGCTATTTCGGCACCGAAGAAGACGCGCAGGCTTATTTTGACGAAATGCGGTACATGCTCGCGACGCAGCGTGCTGCGCCCAACTCTCCACAGTGGTTCAACACGGGGCTGCATTGGGCATACGGCATCGATGGTCCGGCCCAAGGCCACCACTATGTTGACTACCAAACTGGCAAACTGACCAAATCAACGTCCAGCTATGAGCACCCACAACCGCACGCCTGCTTTATTCAGTCCGTTGCGGATGATCTGGTAAATGAGGGCGGCATCATGGACCTGTGGGTCCGTGAGGCGCGTCTGTTCAAGTACGGGTCGGGCACTGGCACGAACTTCTCGTCCCTGCGCGGCGCTGGTGAAAGCCTGTCCGGTGGTGGCAAATCATCTGGTCTTATGGGCTTTTTGAAAATTGGTGACCGTGCCGCTGGTGCGATTAAGTCGGGCGGCACAACGCGCCGTGCGGCCAAGATGGTCATCGTTGACGCAGACCACCCTGATATTGAAGAGTTCATCAACTGGAAGGTCATAGAGGAGCAAAAAGTTGCCTCCATCGTGGCCGGGTCCAAGATGCACGAACGTCACTTGAACGCGATCTTTGCCGCGATCAAAGCATGGGATGGCGCGATTGCTGATGCCTATGACACCAAGGTCAACTCTGGCTTGCAAGGTGCTGTTCGTGAAGCGAAAAAAGCATGTATTCCGGAAACATACGTCAAGCGCGTGCTGGATTATGCAAAGCAGGGTCATACGTCGATCGAATTCCCGACATACGATACCGATTGGGATTCTGAGGCGTATTCGTCTGTGTCCGGCCAGAACTCTAACAACTCCATTCGCGTGACCGATGCCTTCTTAAAGGCTGTTGAAAACGATGAAGACTGGAAGTTGCGCAACCGGAAGAACGGTGAAGTCGCTAAAATTATCAGTGCGCGTGATTTGTGGGAACAAGTTGGCCACGCCGCATGGGCCTGTGCCGATCCGGGCATCCAGTACCACGATACGGTCAATGCATGGCATACGTGCCCAGAAGACGGCGAAATCCGCGGGTCCAACCCTTGCTCCGAATACATGTTCTTGGACGATACCGCCTGTAACCTTGCATCGATGAATCTGCTGACGTTCTTTAAGGACGACGAGTTTCAGATTGAAGACTATATGCACGCCACTCGTTTGTGGACCGTAACGCTCGAAATTTCTGTGATGATGGCGCAGTTCCCATCCAAAGAAATCGCGCAGCGGTCTTATGACTTCCGTACACTTGGTCTTGGCTACGCCAACATCGGTGGTTTGCTGATGAACATGGGCTTTAGTTACGACAGTAAAGAAGGCCGCGCGATGGGCGCTGCCCTGACGGCGATTATGACCGGCGTGTCATACGCAACATCCGCCGAGATGGCGGGCGAGCTGGGGCCATTCCCTGGATATGCGAAAAACGACGAGCACATGCTGCGGGTTATTCGCAACCACCGTCAGGCCGCACTTGGTCTTGATGACGGGTACGAGGACCTTGCGATTAAGCCAGTTCCGCTGGATCACGCCAATTGCCCCGACATCCGCCTTGCTGGCATTGCTGTCAGCGCATGGGACGAAGCGTTGGAGCTGGGCGAAAAGCACGGTTACCGCAACGCTCAGGTGTCTGTGATTGCCCCAACAGGTACCATTGGTTTGGTCATGGATTGCGACACAACAGGTATCGAGCCTGACTTTGCACTGGTGAAGTTCAAAAAACTTGCTGGTGGCGGTTACTTTAAGATTATCAACCAATCGGTGCCTGCGGCACTAACAAAGCTGGGCTATGGGTCTGCGCAGGTCGAAGAGATTATCGCATATGCGGTTGGTCACGGATCAATCGGGCAGGCGCCTTCTATCAACCACACATCGTTGATCGGTCATGGATTTGGCCAAGCGGAAATAGACAAAATCGAAGGTGCGTTGAAAGCCGCGTTCGACATCCGTTTTGTGTTCAACCAATGGACGCTGGGCGAAGAGTTCTGCACAAAAACGCTCGGTATCCCTGCGATGAAGCTGAACGACCCAACGTTTGACCTGCTGCGTCACTTGGGTTTCTCCAAGGCCGAGATTGAGGCTGCCAACGACCACGTTTGTGGCACCATGACATTGGAAAATGCGCCGCACCTGAAAGAAGAGCACTATTCGGTGTTCGATTGTGCGAACCCATGCGGCAAAACAGGCAAACGTTACCTGAGCGTTGACAGCCACATCCACATGATGGCCGCTGCACAGTCGTTCATCTCTGGTGCGATCTCTAAGACGATCAACATGCCAAATGACGCGACAATCGAGGACTGCCAGAAAGCATACGAGCTGTCTTGGTCCTTGGGGGTCAAAGCAAACGCGCTGTACCGTGATGGGTCCAAATTGTCCCAGCCATTGGCAGCATCCTTGGTTGAAGACGACGATGAAGCGGCAGAAATCCTCGAGAGCGGCAACAACCACGAGAAAGCCCGCGTTCTGGCAGAAAAAGTGGTCGAAAAGATTATCGTTAAGGAAATCCGCAACCGCGAACGTGAAAAGATGCCACAGCGCCGCAAGGGGTACACCCAAAAGGCGATCGTGGGTGGCCATAAGGTTTATCTGCGAACGGGTGAATACGAGGGCGGTCAGCTTGGTGAAATCTTCATCGATATGCACAAAGAAGGCGCTGGTTTCCGTGCAATGATGAACAACTTTGCAATCGCGGTGTCGGTGGGTCTGCAATACGGTGTTCCACTGGAAGAATTCGTTGATGCGTTCACATTCACCAAGTTCGAGCCAGCGGGCATGGTCCAAGGCAACGACAGCATTAAGAATGCAACGTCGATCCTAGATTATATTTTCCGCGAATTGGCCGTTTCTTACCTTGATCGCACCGATCTGGCCCACGTGAAGCCAGAAGGCGCAGCATTCGACGACATCGGTCGTGGCGAAATGGAAGGTGTGTCCAACGTGGCAACTCCGTCCGAAGCCGCTGCATCCAAGTCTTTGGAAGTTCTGCGACAGATCAGCTCAACTGGTTATCTGCGCAAGCGGATGCCGCAAGAGTTGATGGTTCTGCAGGGTGGCCAAGCCACAGCGACGCTTGATGTCGTGGCTGAAGTTACCCAAACAATCGGCACCGTCGCTGTCGCGGCTGAGACATCTTTGTCCAGCGGCACCACAATGTCCGCCGGTTTCTCGTTGCGCGATAAGGCCAAGATGCAGGGGTATGAAGGCGATCCATGCGGCGAATGCGGCAACTACACGCTGGTCCGTAACGGCACATGCATGAAGTGCAACACCTGCGGCGGGACATCCGGCTGTAGCTAAAGGAATTTGGGGCGGTTGTAGGTCGGACCATCGGTCCTCCCAAAACGGGGGTAGCTCGTCCCGGATCGGGGCAAAGCTGCTCCCAAGCGCTTAAAATTGAATAAAAAGGATCCGGGGCGGGCGCGCTCGCCCTCGGTGCAGATCGGGCCACAGGCAAAAAACGACGAGCGGTATAATCACGAGCCCGATCAGCAAAACTAACGGGGCCCCTTTTGGGGCCCCTTTTTTCTGTGCGAACTTAAAGCGGAATGTTGAAGCATCGAGGTAGAGGGCGGATTGCGGACATTCGCTGCGGGCTGTACCGATGGCAGCTTTGCGCAGATAGTGTATTTTCAAATTCGCGCGAACGGCCCATTGCCGACCTTGGCCACCCAATCAATATGCTGCGGTGCGGCCCGTCGAAGCGGCCATTGGTGCATGGTGCAGCATTTTGTCGGCAAAAACGTCGGTCTGCGGACGAAGTGAGCCTTCGCTGAGGTTTCGGGAATGGCTGCTTTTCGTTCGAAACACCTGCTGTGTTTCACCCCAATGACAAAGCTGTATTGCGGGTTTCTCTGTTACAAAATACCTTCTTCACGGATCGTTCGGTCTAGAAAGTCCCAAAAAATATCCACGGCTTTGGAATTAGCGGGGCCCGCTTTTTTCACGACATGAATTTGTCGCTTCGTCGTCGGTCGCAATGGCTTGATTGTGATGTCTGGATGGGTGTCGGGTAACGAAAGTGACGTCACAACCGCGACGCCCATTCCTGCGCGAACAAGTGAGAGGATCGAATGTGTTTGCTGTATGCGATGCTTGATATTTGGTGAGGTCCCTGCGTCTTTGAACCAGTCCAGAATAATGGGCTCACTACCCGCCAATGTCATAACAAATGGCATGCTATCGAGATCAGCGGGCGAAATGTAAGACCTTGCGCAGAGAGCTGAACCCTCAGGCATCAAGGCTACGAGTTCATCTGTTGCGATCGGGATCGCATCGACGTCCTCAACAGGATCGCCAAGCACAGCAACATCGACGTTGCCCTGAAGCAAGTCTTCGTGGGTTCTTTCGTCCGAACCTTCCACAATGCTCACCGATATTCCGGGGTAGCGTTTTGCAAATTTGGTCAGGAGTGCGGGCAAGATGCGTGACGTCGCCGATGACCCAAACGATCCAATCCTAACGACGCCTTCCTTGCCCTGCCTTAGGGCCCTAAGGCGGTCGTCCAACGTCCGGATTGATCGATCAATTTCAGCAGCATGGGCGACCACCAATAGACCTTCTTCGGTTAGATTTATGGGTCGCGCATCCCGTCGCAGCACCTGCAATCCAATCGCTTTCTCATATTTACTAATCGAGCGGCTAATGGCGGACTGCGTCACACCGAGCACATGCGCTGTCTTCGAGACGCTGCCGGTCTCACGAATGCTTTGCAAAGCACGTAACACAACAAGGGAGGGTTCGGTCATCATAGAGTATGACTAAAACTCATTTTGTTTTGCTTCACAATGCAATTAGAGCAATATCAACTGCTAAACAAAGGGTTAGATATGTCAGACCAAACCATCCAGAATGATCCACTTCCAAATGTCATAACAAAGCCTTCGGCATGGCTGGGAACTGACATGGCACGCAATCCCGATGCGTGGCTCTATCAACTTACGACGGACGATGTGCGCGATCTTGAAGCCGCCGCAACCCATTTTCAAAGTCTTGGAATTGATGTCGGTGAGATCAGCAAAGAAACTTTCCCTCTGGCCACATTCGGTGAGCATATTGCAGGGCTCAAGCAAACCTTGCTTTCTGGCGTTGGGCTTGAAGTTTTGCGCGGCCTGCCGATCAACACCTACTCACAAGCATTCGCCGCCACGATCTTTTGCGGCATTGGTGCCCATATAGGCAGCGCCCGATCCCAAAACGCAGATGGGCATATCCTAGGTCACGTGCGCGACATTGGCGCTGATGCGAATGATCCCAATAGTCGTATTTATCAGACCTGCGAACGTCAGACATTTCACACTGATAGTGCAGATGTTGTCGGGTTACTGTGCATCCGCGAAGCGAAGGAGGGTGGGAAATCACTGCTGGTGAGCGCGGAAACGATCTATAACCGGATGAAACAAGAATGCCCGGATTTGCTGGAAAAACTCTTTGATCCGATTGCAACGGACCGCCGTGGCGAAATTCCAGATGGGGCCAAGCCTTACATGGAAATCCCAGTGCTAAGCTGGTTTGAGGGCTATCTGACTGTCTTCTATCAACGCCAATATATCGACAGCGCCCAACGGTTTGAAGGCGCGATGCCGCTAACCCCAGAGCACGTTGAAGCGTTGGACATCTTCGACGCCTTGGCGAACGACCCTGAGCTTTGTTTTGGCATGCAGTTGCAGCCCGGGGACATGCAGTTCGTTTATAACCACTCTCAGTTGCACGACCGCACGGGGTTCCTCGATTGGCCAGACCAAAGCCAACGACGCCACCTGATGCGCTTGTGGCTGTCGATTGAAGGGGACCGTCCATTGCCGGAAGCCTTTAAGGAACGCTATGGCACAACCGAAATAGGGAACCGGGGTGGGATTGTAACCAATCGCACGAGGCTTCATGCGCCGCTTGATTAGAGCCGATAAGGCTTGAAACCTTAGAGCGGACATTTGCTATGTTGCAGAAAAATTGAAGGATTGGGCTCGAAGCCGACCTTCGCTGCGGCTGCACACAAAATCAACGCTAAATCGGAAAGCGAGCGGCGGCACTGCGAACAAAGTGTGAATTCGCTGCATCTGCACGAAGGTCTGGTTTGACGCTTGAGGATTACGTTGAGCAAACAACCGTACTCGAGAAGGAGAATAGGTTTGCAAGCCTCATGCAACCTAATCTACCCCACGGGTTTAACTCAAAAAAATCAGTGACCAGCCTTCACCTAAAACTCGAACCGATAGCTCACTTCCACGCTATAGCTCTCATAGTCCGCATCACCGAGACCATCGTAGTAAGTATCCACGGCAACAAATCCACCGCTTTTCAGTTCAACGTCAAAGCCAAGGTCTAGCTTAGCACGCCATGCATCCGACCCAGAGCCTAATGCCCCGCCTGTTTCCGCCAAGAATGAACCGATACCGCTTAGGCCGCCTCTTAAAGTCACAATGCTATCGCCGGTCGCGAATGGTGCTGGGGTTTCGAACCCGAGACCGATGGCGATCTGGCCTTGCTCAACCTCTTGTGCCTCGATCACGTTGCTCAGGCTACCGAACGAATGAGTCTTGGGCTTGATGGGACACCCCAGCGTGTTCTTCTCTCGGCGGTGATCGACGTGTTCACTGGCTGTATGCTCGCCTTCCAAATTGCAACGTCCGATACTACTGACCTCGCATTGCGAACAGTCGAGATGGTCTATCTTGATAAACAGCCATTGGCCGACGCCGTTGGCGCCCTGTGCCCTTGGAACATGCGGGGTCAGACGCATGGGATTTGGCCGTCCATCGTATGTCACAAAGTGGGATTAAGATTCTCTGGATTGATGAACCACACCATTTGTTAGCCCCAGGCGGCGGGCGTGATCCCAAGTCCGCATTGCGACGCCTCAAAAATTTGATGCAGGGCCAAAACGCCGTGACGCTCATCCTCACGGGCGTGCCGGAGCTCCACGAGATGATTTTGAAAGACAGTGAAACCGCGCGTCGTTTCAGCTGCATAAATCTACGACCCGTGAGCGGCAAAAATGAGATGACGAAACTTGGCCGCTACTTGGACATTTGCGGTGAGAAAGTAGGGATCGCCCCGATGGATGATGACAGCTTTCTTGAGCGCCTGCTGATGGCTAATAATAACAATCTCGGCAAATCTATCGAAATGACATTGAAGGCGATACGCCGTGCGCATCGTCGCCCCGAGCGAAAGCTCAGCCTAGGTGATTTTAAGCGTTGCTTGGCGCTTCAGAATAACCAGATTGACGTGGGACCTTTCGATGACAGCGATTGGCCTGGCTTACGGCATGAGATGGAAAAGCGGGGGTGGGCGGCATGATGGCCTGTTTGCATCCCTATCTGCCGTATCACCCTGAAGAAACGATGACTTCCTTCGTTCGCCGCCTGTCCTTGTTTCATACAGGGCAGGGTCCTCAACGTCTCCTCGCTGACCTTGGCATCAACCCAACGGACGTGCATCGGGGTGCTGAGGCCGCTCTGAGGGCCTTGGCTGCGTCGTCTGGAGTGGAAATGGCAACAATTGAGAAGGCGACCATCGGTCGGATTGAGCGCAGTCGCACATTTCGAGGTGAGCGCTGGTCGCGAGATTTCGTAAAACCTGAAGGACAACGGATTTGTCCACACTGCGTCGTCGAGGATACTGGTTCGGGCGGGGTGCATTATCAAAGGAGCCAAATCGTATGGCGACTGCGGCCAATTTCAACATGCGCAGTCCATCACTGCGCATTAGTTGAGGTGGATACTACTCAAGGGGATAAAGAGCTGGAGGCACCAAGTTTCAGCCTTTGCGAGTTGCAGGGGTTAGCCGAACAAACGACGACCCAAAACCCGACTTCGCTGGAGGAATGGGTTCTCGCGAAACTTTCAGGTGCATTGCCCAATGGCGGCGAATGGCTTGATGGTCAGACAATCGAGCAGGGCGTCCGCGTTTGCGAAATGTTAGGCTGCGTTCTCAACGATGGCATTCATGTTGACCTCAAAGGTATGACTGCAGCCGAGTTGCGGCAAAATGCTCTCGTAGGGTTTGAGGTCGCTAAATCGGGTGCGCAAAGTGTAACGGCCGCACTGGATCAGATCCGCCAGTCGTCAAATTCTCAAGCAGGCCAAGCGGGTCCAAAGGCGATGTATGGGAAATTGTTTGAATGGTTGGCTTACCGAAATCCAATCGTTGATCCGGGTCCAATCAAGGAATTGCTGCGAGAACATATCCTGGATCATACCGCTATCGACACCGGAGAGTTTTTATTGGGACGGGAAGTCACGAAACGACGGTGCCATTCTGTCTATTCGTTGTCGATCGCGACGGAAATTCATCCGAAACGCCTCCGCAAAATTCTCGAAAATAGGGGGCTGATCCCTGAGGGATGTGCTGGTGTCGCACTCAATCTTTTGGTTTTTCCCGCCGAGGAAACGGAAAAGTTCTGCCGGGAACTCTTGGATACGATTTCGCTCAATCAACTTCCTTTCGAAATTGGAGGGTCGCGCACGCAGGTCACTAACCTTCATCGCGATGGCACCATCAATGCCATCATTGAACGGGATGCTGATTTGGGTATTGGTCGGATTGATTTTGCACGCGTCGAGATCGAAAGTTTCCTGTCCAAAATTGATAAGTTGCCCTTAGTCGAGACGCCGGCCGAAACCATTGATCTGACATCGGTGACAAAACGAACGGGCTTATCGACGGGGCAAATTATGAAGCACGTTTTTGCAGGAAAATTGGCAGCTTTCCGAAACAGCGACAGGATCGGAATAGATTCAATCAGGGTTACAATTGCTGATCTCTGGGAATTTAAATCGAGGATGATGGCGGAGACTTAAATGCGCTTTCCTAGATCTCGATGCGAAAACTCATAATTGCATGAAATTTACTGTAAGCCCCGCTTTTGCGGGGCTTTTTTTGCTTTAAGCGTTTTGGGACGCGCTATGCCCCCATTTTGGGACAAGGGCACCCCCAGTGCATATTAGGGGTATTGATTTCATTGGATAATTTAAGGGTCTTGGGAGGACCGATGGTCCGACCTACAGCGGTCATTGATCGCCCCATCATCAGACCCAAGGTGGATGCGTTCACCTTAGGCGCGGATCAGGCCACAGGCAAAAAAACATCGAGTGGTATAAAACTGAGCCTGATAAGCGAAACTTTAAAGGTCCCTTTGGGGGCCTTTTTTTTGTGGGGTCGTTCGGGCAGGGCTTAGCCGTTCAGGATCAGATCAGACGCCTTTTCCCCGATCATAATGGCAGGGGCATTGGTGTTGCCTGACACGATTTCTGGCATGATCGAACAATCGGCGACACGCAGACCTGCGATTCCGTGAACCCGTAGTTGATCATCAACCACTGCAGTTTTGTCATGGCCCATCTTGCAGGTGCCCGTCGGGTGATAGATCGACGCGGTATTGTTGCGCGCCCAATCAAGCGTTTCCTCATAGTTCGTGATGTCCAAGTCCGGATGTGGGCGGTGTTCAACGCTGATCTTGGACGTGAGCGGCGCGTGCTGCGCAATACGGCGCGCAATATTCACACCGGCAACAATAGTCTGGCAATCAGTTTCGGTCGACAGGTAATTGGGGATGATTTTGGGGTAGGCGCGGCCATCACTGCTGGTCAATCTAATCTCGCCTTTCGATTCTGGACGAAGCTGGCAGACCGATGTCGTGAAGGCCGAAAATTTATCAGCGCCTTTACCCGGATTTTCAGCCGACAAAGGTTGCACGTGGAATTGTATGTCCGGCGTTTCCAGATTATCGCGGGATTTTACAAACCCCGTCGCCAAGCTTGCCGCCATTGTCATCGGACCGGACCGGAACATCAGATATTTAAGACCGATTTTGGCTTGGCCAAACATGCTGCCTACTTCGTCGTTCAAAGTAGGTTCATGGGTTTTGTAAACCAAGCGGGCTTGCAGATGGTCCTGCATGTTTTTACCCACGCCAGGCAAATCAGCGATGACGTCGATGCCGTGTTCACGCAATTGGTCCGCTTCGCCAATACCTGACAGCATAAGCAGCTGAGGGGAATTGATCGACCCGCCTGACAAGATTACTTCGCGATCTGCGGTTACAGTCCGGATCTTGCCTGACTTGTCTTTGTAGGTCACACCAGTTGCACGCTTATCTTTGATAACGATCTTTTCGACCTGCGCATGGGTGATGATCGTCAAATTATCGCGTCGTTTCACAGGGTTCAAATAGGCCACAGCGGACGAACAGCGGCGTCCATTCTTGGCAGTTAATTGAAAGAAACCAACGCCTTCTTGGTCGGCACCGTTGTAGTCGGGGTTGAACTTGTATCCGGCGGCTTGGGCGGCTGCGACCCATGCATCGGTGATCGGGCGCTGAATGCGCATGTTCGATACTGACAATAGCCCCTGATCACCGTGAAATTCATCAGCGCCGCGCTCGTTTTTTTCGGATTTTTTGAACAATGGAAGTATATCATCCCATGCCCAACCGCGATTGCCCATTTGGGCCCAGCGGTCGTAGTCTTGCGGCTGTCCACGCACATAAAGAAGCCCGTTGAGCGATGATGAGCCACCCAAAACCTTGCCGCGCGGCCATTCAATAGACCGGCCATTCAGCCCTGGATCGGGTTCCGTTTTATAGCACCAGTCGACTTTGGGGTTATGAATGGTTTTGAAATACCCCACAGGAATATGAATCCATGGGTTCAGATCACGGCCACCTGCCTCGAGCAAGATTACCTTATTCAAGGGGTTCGCACTAAGCCGGTTGGCAAGAACGCATCCTGCGGAGCCTGCGCCTACAATTACATAATCTGCCTGCATTTTGGGCCCCTAAACATTTCGTTAAAGAAAAATGTATACAGATGCGTTTCGTCATACTAGTCTTTTTATTGAAACTACAAGTCTCAATAATGAATCTTCATGGGAGGAGAACAACATGAGTACTTCAGACAAGCTGAACCATATTTCCCGCCGGGACCTATTTAAGGTCGCTGGTCGTTATGGGATGAGCTCGACGCTTTTGGCAGCAGGGACATTTGGTGGGGCAATGAGCCTTGCGAATCTTGCAAGCGCAGCGGAATCGACATATGATCGTCGTTTCAGCAAGCCTGCTAAATATAACCTGAAATTTGGCGCTGCTGGCTTTAACGCACGCAACCTGCTGATTGAACGCGCTGGCGCGTTGGAATTTGCACGCGATCTGGAAGCTCGGACTGACGGCGAGATTCGCATTGAATTTATTGGTGACAACCAAATCTGTGGCCAGACGTCCTGCGTTGAGAAAGCACAGCAAGGTATCATTGATATTTATTCTGCGTCGACGCAAAACTCTGCCGGTGGTGCGCCATATCTGAACGTTCTCGACTATGCGTATATGTTCCGTAACCGCGCTGATCAGTACCATTTCTTGTACTCGCCAGCGTCACAACGACTTTTGCGTGATCCATATGAAAAGCGTCACGGTCTGAAGTTCCTGTTCAGCCACGCTGAGCTTCGTGGCCTGCAGATGGGTATGAACTTTGAAGATAAGCCGACAGTCACATCGATTGACGAGCTTGCGGGTACGAAGAACCGCGTTACCGGGACACAGCTAGGTCGCATCGCGATGAAAGCGTTGAACCTGAACCCAGTGCCTGTTGCTTGGGAAGAAACACTGGATGGTCTCAAGCAGGGCCTGATTGACGGTGCAGAAACATGGGCATCCGCTGTTGCATACGCAAACATGGCGCCAGTTGTGTCCCAGTCGGTTCACCTGAACTTTTTCTGCGGTACTGAAGCCACATCCATGAACGCATCTGTGTTTGATAGCCTTGAAGGTTACCTGCAGGATGCTGTGTTGGAATCGTCCTACTGGGCACAAACCCACGTTCAGGCAGCAAACGAAGTCGCACTTATCAACACAGTTGGTATGTCCGATCCACAGCTTCCAAACACGATCTTTGCAAAAAACAACGTGCGCAACGCATTCTTGTCCGAGGCAGAGATCCGCAAAGCCGAAGAAATGTGTTCACCAGAATTCCAACCACAGTTGTGGGAAGAATGGCGCGAGCGGCTTAACGGTTGGTCCGGCGGTCTCGATACATATCAGGAAATCTATGACGAAGTGCGCACGATTGACGGGAACACGCTTCCTGAAAACGTTGAGCCACGTCGGTGGTGGAAGGGCTAAATTAGCCCCGTTTTAATTACCTGACTAGATTGGGCCGGCCCGAAAAGAACTTGGGTCGGCCCTTTTCAATTTAAGAAGTCCACCGCATGGTGGGCATACATATTCATTTTGGGGGGGAGACCTAAATGTCAATTTGGTCCGAAGCGGGAGCCATTTTTCCGGCTCTTTTTTCCGGTAATGCTTGGGAAATGAGAGACGCATTTTATACCGATGGAATGTGGTTGTTTTGTTTTGCATTGACCCTTGTCGGCGGCATGATCGCTCATCAGTTTTTCAGAGCTATTCCATTTATGGACAAGCATTTGGAGCGCGGCATTGCGGTGACGACATATCTTATTATCGCAGCGATCATCTGTTGGGGCGTCATCGACCGGTTTGTATTTTCAAGCCAGTGGTCAGGATCAACAACAATCCCACCGTTTCTTTTCATGGTTATGGCGTGGTTTGGGTGTTCGTATAACGTCCGTTTGCGTACTCACCTTAGCTTTAGCGAATTCCGGTCCAAAATGAAGCCGCCACGTCAAATGGCTGCACTCACTTTGGACACAGCACTTTGGCTTGGTTTCTGCTGGATCGCGATTACGACATCATTGAAGTTTACGGCTTTGTCAGCTGATAACTTTCAGTTGGTTGATGGTGTCGACAACACGATGAAGTGGTGGTTCTACGTCACTGTTCCCATTGCTTTCACACTGATGTCAGGCCGTGTCATTGGCAATTGGTTGGAAGACTGGGCAAATTTCAAAGCCGGCGCACCGATCATTAAGGTCGCTGTTATCGGGGGGGATACGTAATGTCAGATCCAACATGGATTACACTGATATCAATCGGCGTAACTGTCTTTTTCATGCTCGGCACACCCGTTTTGCTGGTCATCTTTTACTGGGTCATTGCCTGTAGCTTTGTCATCGATCTTCCAATCGAAAACACGGGCAACGAGTTATTGAACGTCTTTAACAAAGGCTTTGCTTTGCTTGCGATGCCACTGTTTATCCTGACAGGTGACTTGATCAACCAATCAGGGATTGCCCGACGATTATCGGACTTTGCATATTCATGCCTTGGGTGGTTGCGTGGCGGTTTGGCCATGGCATCCATTGCAGCTTGCGGTTTGTTTGCTGCGATTTCGGGGTCCAACTCGGCGACAACTGCAACGATTGGGTCAATGCTGCATCCAGAAATGGTCAAAGGCGGCTATGACGAGCGGTTCTCTGCGGCGACTGCGGCGGCGGGTGGTACAGTAGGTATCATCATTCCACCGTCGATTATCTTTATCGTCTACGGATTTCTGCTGAACTTGCCGATTTCGGATTTGTTCGTTGCTGGGATCATTCCAGGCGCATTGATGGTGTTTGCGATGATGTTCACAGCGTTTGTTGTGTGCACAATCAACGGCTGGGGTCACTTGATCCGTTTGTCGGCAAGCCGCGTAATCAAAACGGCAATTGGTGCTTGGCTTGGTTTTTTCGCCATCGGCTTGGTTCTTTGGGGCATTTACACAGGTAAGTTTTCACCAACCGAAGCAGCTGGTGTCACAGTTGGTTTCTGTGTTCTTGTTGGTCTTGTCAGCTATCCGTTGAATAAAATTATGGGCAGCTCTGTGAATACGCCGATCGAAGACAAAAGCGTCGTATCGATGTTTGTCGTCGAAGGCTTTACGATTGCCAAGTTACCGGCAGTTGTCTCACGTTCAGCGCAGATTACAGGTATTTTGGTGCCACTTATCGCCGTTTCAGTCGCGATGCAGCAGGTGATGTCGTCGCTTGGTGCAAAAGACTTTATCGGTGATTTTGTGACGGGGATGGGCGGCTACCATGCAGTTCTGTTCACATCGATGGCGATTGTGTTTGTGGCTGGTATGATCCTCGAATCGCTACCTGTGACAATCATTCTGGCGCCAATCCTTGCACCAATTGCAGCATCAGTGGGCGTCGATCCTATCCACTTCTCAGTTGTGTTCTTGGTGGGTGCATCAATCGGCTTCATTACACCGCCATACGGGTTGAACCTTTATGTGGCGTCTGGAGTGACGGGCGTGCCGTATTTCAGACTGCTGCGATACTCCACAATGTATCTGGCCGCTTTGATTGCCGTTTGGTTCTTGGTTGCGCTTACCCCAGAACTGGCTTTATGGCTGCTTCCTGACCGTTAATATGTAAAGAGTCCCATGCCCGACGATATTTCCTCTTCTAGTGATATAGGTAAAATACCTACCAATCTGCGCCTTTTGTTGGTGTTAGAAGAGCTTTGTCGGGCAGGGGTGCCCACGACACCGACCGAAGTGAACGCGATACTCAAGCTGCCCAAGCCAACGGTGCACCGGCTGTTCCATACGCTTGAAGCCGAAGGATTCGTGCAACGCGATATCGACGGGCGGTCATACAGCCCCGGTGCGCGCCTTCGTCGCTTATCTATGGATGTATTGTCATCCTTGCGCATCCGCACCGCGCGTCTTGCCGTTCTTAATGCGCTGGCCGAAGAGATTGGTGAAACCTGCAATATCGCGACCCCCGACCGCGAAGCGATGATCTACCTTGACCGTGTTGAGACAAAGTGGCCTTTGCGCATTCAATTGCCCGTTGGCACCAAGGTTCCGTTCCACTGTACCGCGTCAGGTAAGATGTATCTTTCGTCGTTTCGGCCCGCACATTTACGGACCTATTTGGCGGCGACAAAACTGTGCAAACTGACACCTGATACGATCACAGACCCTGTGCTTTTGACCCAAGAGCTGGCGATGATTGCTGAACGTGGCTATGCCACTGATAACGAAGAGTTCATGGAAGGTATGATTGCTGTCGCCTTGCCGATCCGTGATACCCATGATCGGCTTTTGGCGACATTGTCGATCCATGCGCCAACCCAACGTATTAGCATAGCAGAGCTAACGGCCCATTTGCCGTTGATTACAGAGGCTGCCCAACGCCTGATGGCATTGCTTGGTGATGACGACCAAACCGCACCTTAGCGCGGAATGTCAAAACCAGCGGGGGCCAATGTAAACCCTGTGAAATCAAATCCAGGCGAAACAGTACAGCCCACAAGCGTCCAGTCACCTGTTGTGCGGGCCGCTTGCCAATGACCCATGGGCACAATCAATTGGGGCAGGGCACCTGTTGCCAAATCTGGCCCAAGGACTTGATCCGTTGCAGGGCCAGTTTCTGTCGCCGCCATCGATAAGACCAACGGCGCACCCGCATAATAGTGCCAAATTTCAACAGCATCCACATGGTGCCAATGGCTAGCTTCTCCGTCTTTGAGAAGGAAGTAAATGCATGTGCCTGTTGGACGGCCCTCATTTTCGGCCATCCATGTTTGACGGTAAAATCCACCCTCTGGATGTGGTGCAAGGTCAAGCTGTGCGATGATGTCTTGTGCTGTCATAAAAGCGGTATAATCTAGCCGTGTTAGCGACCGCAAGGAGCGAACCTATGCCTCAGAACATCGTCATTGTTGGCGGCGGCATCATCGGTGCGATGGCCGCGTATCATTTGACGCAGCAAGGCGCGCAAGTGACCGTGGTGGATGCAGGCAATGCGCGTGCAACAGACGCTTCTTTTGGCTGGATCAACGCCAGCTTTTTCGCCGACGACACACATTTCCGGCTGCGCGCAGAAGGGATCGCTGCGTATTTGCGTTTGGCCAAGACCCTGCATGTGCCTGTCACGACCCAAGGCAGCCTTGTGTGGGAAGACGAAGGGTCTGCTTTTGATACGCAACTGGACAAGCTTAACCGTCTTGGCGCCGATGTTCAGGTTATTGACCTACAGGCTTTTGCGATGTTGGAACCAGCGATCGGGCAACCACCCGAAAGGGCGATGCTTTTCTCATCTGAAAGCGCTGTAGATTCTGCGGCACTTGTCACGTCGCTTATGACCGCGGCATGTGCTGCTGGGGCACGGATGCTGAACGGTGTTTTTGTGGATGGGATTTTGGAAACGGGGGGCCATGTCACTGGGATCATGACGTCCATTGGCGCATTACCTGCCGATCAGGTGATTGTCGCATCGGGTGTTGGAACTGAACCCCTGCTTACGCGCCTTGGGTTGACGCTCCCGATGGTGAAACGTCCTGGGTTGATGATGCGGACACGTCCCATTGGGCAAACCATCAGGCATATCCTTGCAAGCCCTGCGCAAGAACTGCGTCAGCAACCCAATGGCGCTATCCTCGCACCTGTGTCAGCAGGGCATCAAGGGGATTGTGCGTCGTAGATTGAGACACCGCCAGATGTTTTAGCTGACGTGGCGATCACCAGATTACGGGTCATGCTGCCGGATGCAGATTTGGAATGGGATCAGGTGATGTTGGCAGATCGTCCGATGCCGAAAGACGGGTTGCCAGCAGTCGGGGCTGTGGGGCCAACGGGGCTGTATGTGGCGACAATGCATTCGGGGATTACGCTTGGCGCGATCATGGGAGAGTTGATTGCGACCGAAGTGTTAGAAGGCGTCAGCAACAAAAGCGCTGATTTGTTAACGCCTTACAGGCCGCAACGCTTTGAGGTGTAGGGCCACCATAACGGCAGCCCTACGGATCGTCGATTAAGACTTCAGAATTGAACGACCGGCATAAATAGCCGTTTCGCCGAGCGTCTCTTCAATGCGGATCAACTGGTTGTATTTTGCCAAACGGTCGGACCGTGACAGGGATCCTGTTTTGATCTGACCGCAATTTGTTGCCACAGCCAAGTCAGCTATCGTTGCATCTTCAGTTTCGCCAGACCGATGAGACATGACATTCGTGAACTGTGCGCGGTGCGCCATATCAACAGCCTGCAACGTTTCGGTCAACGTGCCGATTTGGTTCACTTTGACCAGCATGGAATTGGCAGACCCTTTGGCGATACCGTCAGCAAGCCGTGCTGGGTTCGTCACAAACAAATCATCGCCAACAAGTTGGATTTTATCGCCGATTTTGTCGGTCAACATCTTCCAGCCGTCCCAATCGTCTTCGTCCATGCCGTCTTCGATGCTGATGATAGGGTAGTCCTCTGCCAGCTTTGCAAGGTAATCGGCATTCTCGGCGGAAGACAACGAAATGCCTTCACCTTTCATCTCATACCTACCATCTTTAAAGTATTCAGAAGCGGCGCAATCAAGCGCAAGGTAGACGTCTTTACCTGGCTTATAGCCTGCCTTTTCGATTGATTTCATAATGAAATCAAGCGCTACACGGGTAGAGCTAAGGTTCGGTGCAAAGCCGCCTTCATCGCCGACGCTTGTGTTGTGACCTGCCGTCGACAATTCTTTTTTCAGCGTGTGGAAAATTTCAGATCCCATGCGAATGGCTTCGCGAATGTTGGTGGCAGACACGGGCATGACCATGAACTCTTGGATGTCGATTGGGTTGTCGGCATGTTCGCCACCGTTGATGATGTTCATCATCGGCACGGGCAGAACACGGGCTGACGTGCCGCCGATATAGCGGAACAATGGCTGACCCGAATATTCAGCAGCGGCTTTGGCCACGGCCAACGACACGCCCAAAATAGCGTTTGCACCAAGGCGGGCCTTGTTTGGGGTGCCGTCTAATTCGATCATCGTCATGTCGATAGCTACCTGTTCGGTCGCTTCAAATCCAAGGATCGCCTCAGCAATCTCGCCGTTCACGGCAGCCACGGCGTCTTGTACGCCTTTACCCATATAGCGGTCTTTGTCTCCATCGCGTTTTTCCATGGCCTCGTGGGCACCTGTGGACGCGCCAGATGGCACAGCGGCGCGGCCCATTGTGCCGTCTTCCAAGATTACGTCGACTTCGACGGTGGGGTTGCCACGACTGTCTAAAATCTCGCGGGCGTGCACGTCAACGATGGTGCTCATGTCTTATTCCTTAAATTTGGTTCCGCAGGGATGTTAGCGGTAACGGTTTCGCGTTGGGGCAGTGTTTAACCCGTTGTTGGCTGCGGCGCAAACTTGCTTCGCGTAGCAACGTATAAATGCCTGATGCGACGATGATCGCAGCACCAATAAGGGTGTAACCATCAAGCGTTTCACCAAAGATCAGCAATCCGGCCAAAAGCCCGAAAACGATCCGTGTGTAACGGAAAGGGGTTACAAAAGAAATATCACCAATGCGCATGGCTGCGATGATGCAATACAGGCTGGGAACACCAACAGCGACGGCGATGACACAAATACCAAAGACGGCAGTTGATGGCATCACGGGAGACGCACCTGCCAAAAACAGACCAACAGCGCCGGCTGGGATTGTCGCAAGAAAGCCAATGACAGACAGTTGAATAGTGCTGATCGACTGGGTGATCTGCCGTGTGGCTAAATCTCTTGCCGACATTGCGATGACGCCGATAACCGCAAGCAGGGCCATTGGTTCGAACGCGGATCCAAAGGGGCGAAGCACGATCAATACGCCGATCAAGCCGACCATAATCGCCATCCAACGACGCCAACCGACGGTTTCACCAAAGAATAATGCAGCGCCGAGCGTTACCAAAAGGGGGCTCGCTTGAATAATTGTCGTGACCAATGAAATGGGGACTAACGCCAACGCGCTAACAAACCCAAGTGCCGCAATACCTTCGCAAACGGCCCGAATGCCAGATGCACCGCGCAGCATCGATAATGACAACGGCTTTTGCCCTGTGACCAGCGCCCAACCCGTAAACACCAGTGACCCACCAATGCCCAACATCATTAAGATTTGGCCTGACGGTAGATCACTAGCCATGATTTTGATCAGGCTGTCCTCGATGGCAAAGCCAAGCATGGCGATGACCATAAGGATTGCGCCACGCGTGTTACCCATTTGGTTTGCTCTTAATCGGCACGCCGTAAAGCTCCAATCGGTGCCCCATAAGGCGGTACCCCAATTTGGCGGCAATCTTTTCTTGCAGCGCTTCGATGTCGGGGTCAACAAATTCGATAACATCGCCAGAATTCATATCAATCAAATGGTCATGATGATCGCGGTCCGTTGTTTCGTACCGCGCACGCCCATCACCAAATTCGTGCTTTTCCAGAATGCCTGCTTCTTCGAACAGTTTGACCGTCCGGTAAACTGTCGCCAGTGAAATGCGCGGATCAGCAGCAGAGGCGCGATTGTACAGCTCCTCTACGTCAGGATGGTCTGTCGACGCTTCTAGCACGCCTGCAATTGTGCGACGTTGGTCGGTCATGCGCAGCCCGTGGTCTTCGCATCGCGACAATATTGTTGATCTGGACATGGCAAGCGCCCCTGAAATTAAGGTTGGTGTTCGTTTAAGACGGGGCCGCGTCAATGGCCAGCCCCGTTACATCAGTTCTGGCGCACGGCCCACACGTTCGGCCAATTTAGCGACAGTCAAACCCTGCACAATGATCGAGAATATCACCACAATATAGGTGGCTGTCAGGATGATCGGTTTCCATTCGCCGTCTGGCAGCGACAGCGCCAATGCGACGGAAATTCCGCCTTTCAGACCACCCCAAGTCATGATCGGAATAACGCCTTTGCTGAATGCACGGAATGGTTTGAGCATCAATATAGGGACAGCCACAGCCGCAAGGCGGGCCACAAGAGCCAGCGCAATCGCGGCAACGCCGGCGACAAGGTAGTCAAAGTCAAACGCTACGGCAAAGACTTCTACACCAATCATCAGGAAGAGGACCGCGTTCAGAATTTCGTCGATTAGCTTCCAAAACGCATCAACATAGTGGCGCGTTTCTTCGGACATGCCGTGTTTTGCACCGACATCGCCGATGAGCAAACCAGCGCAAACCGCCATAATGGGCGCAGATACATGCAGGTAAACAGCCAATTCATAGCCACCAAATGCAAGCCCAAGCGTGATCAGCACCTCAAGCGAATAATCGTCGATCCGGCGCATGACGCGGAATGTCAGCCACCCAAGCACAAGCCCAAGCACAGCGCCACCAAGCGCTTCTTGGACAAACAGCTGCGCAGCGCCAGACAGGCCGCTGCCATGATCATCACCGTGCGGAAACGCAATTCCGATGAGCACAAGGAATACCACGTAACCGACACCGTCATTGAACAGGCTTTCACCAGCAATTTTAGTTTCCAATGATTTTTCGAGGTCTGCTTCACGCAACACACCAAGGACGGCAACCGGATCAGTTGGCGAAATCAGCGCGCCAAACACCAATGCAATCAACAATGGCATTCCTGTGAGCCATGAAAAACCAATGCCGACAATAGTTGTGGATAGGCCGATCCCAATGGTGGCCATCAGCATTACGACGAGCCATTCGCGTTTTAGGTCCGATAATTTGACGTGTAAGGCCCCCGCAAAAAGCAGCAAACCAAGCATGCCTTCGAGCAAAGCTTCAGAGAATTCGATCTCTAGAACGGTGGCCCGAACAGCGCCGGCGACACCAAAGCTGGGGAAAACATAGTCGAACAGCAACACTGCAAACGACGCCAGCAACGCCACGATCAAAATGCCTATTGATGGGGGCAGGCGCAGGAACAAATAGTTGATCGCCCCAAACGCACCAGCGAGCACAATCAAGAGCGACGCGATTTGCAGAATTGTCATGTGGGGCGGTCCTTGAACTGTTTGAACCATGACCTATCACGTGAAGACAGAGGTCGCTAGGACCGCCACCTTGGCCATGCAATCCATGTGCCACCCAGCGGGCGCAGCGTCGCGCCCGCGCGTACCTTAAAACGCGTAAGGCCAGGGTTATTGACGCTGTCGACGGTGCCTAAATCTAACCGTGACAGTTTGCGTTTTACGAATGTTTCGATGGCTTCATGCAGCAACAACTGATGGGCATTATGCGCGCGCCCAACCGCATCCGTCCAGCCAATTTGATAGGTGATTGTTTGGCCGTTCCGTAGAAAAATCATGCCTGCAACAGGGGTTTTATTCAGATGAGCAATGCTGACATGTGTATTTTTAAGCGGCCAATTTCTAATAACGTCATGCGGCAAGCTTTTGAATTTGCGTTCTTTTTGTTGAATATGATCAGCGTTCAGCAGCCATTTGTCTTTGGTTGCATCAAACGCACGGTGGCATGACCTTAGTGGACTACTTTGGGCCTTGTGTAGCCCATTGCGCCATTTCACATGCTGCGTTAGCGGCTGCTGAAGATCAATTTCGGCTACAGTCGCAGGTGTCATAATTTGGCGGAAACCTGCCCGACGAAGCGATAAGGGAGATTGCACATCAGGGCTTACGACGCAGAAACGCTTGCCTGCATGTCGTCTGATTTTGGAAAAGTCGACGTCTGTTCCGACGCGTGTTGCGGCCCAAAGCGGCCCCCGAGTGATCGAATGGACGCCCGATGTTTCATCCGAATGCGCACACACGCCCATCGCGCAAAGCGCGCGTGTGTATTCTTGCGATTGTTGAAGGGCACAAAGGGTCATCCCGCTGTTAAACAATTGGAAACCTAAGGTGTGGTTAATGGATCTTATGAAACAACCTTCAACGCGTCATCACGCCCCGCCGCCACAGCCCACAACATTGGGGGCCGCTATATTTGCGGCAGTCGTGTCATTTCCAATTGGGGTGATCTTGATCCTAATGGACCTGGTGTTGTTTTAACCCAATTGAACCAAAGCATGGCGTTTCTTGCCGGCGCTCAATTTCATCGGCGCAGTCAGCATGTCCGCTGTAACCATCATGCCTGTATTTGTCAGGGCTGCGTCATTTATACGTGCGCCATTGTCTGCGATCAGGCGTTTTGCTTCTTTGCCACTGCCTGCAAGACCAGATTTAACGAGAATTTGCACAATCGACATGCCGTCACCCAGATCAGCAGTGGTAAGCGTCAGTGTTGGCAGATCGTCGCCAATACCACCCTTTTCAAACACTTCGCGTGCCGTGGCCTCGGCCGCTTTTGCGGCATCCGCACCGTGCAGCAGGGTTGTTACCTCATTGGCAAGGATGATCTTAGCCGCATTTATGTCTGATCCTTCAAGCGCGCCCAGACGGTTGCATTCATCAACCGGCAGCTCTGTGTATAGCTTCAGGAATTTTCCGGTGTCTGCGTCTGTCGTGTTGCGCCAGAATTGCCAAAACTCGTAGGGGCTCACAAGGTCAGCATCGAGCCAAACAGCACCAGCCGCCGATTTACCCATCTTTTTACCGTCAGAGGTCGTCAGCAATGGGGACGTCAGGCCGTAGATTTCTTTGTTCAAAACGCGGCGGGTTAGGTCGATCCCGTTGACAATATTGCCCCATTGGTCAGATCCACCAAGCTGCAAGAGGCAACCATAACGACGGTTTAGTTCCATAAAATCATAGGCTTGCAGGATCATGTAATTGAATTCGAGAAACGATAGCGACTGTTCGCGATCTAGGCGAGACTTCACGCTTTCAAACGCCAGCATCCGGTTTATCGAAAAATGCCGTCCAATATCACGCAGAAAGTCGAGGTAGTTAAGATTATCTAACCATTCGGCGTTATTGAGCATCAACGCGCCGTTTGGTGCATCATCATAGGTCATGTACGCAGAGAAAACGCGCTTGATCCCCGCGATGTTCTCGTCAATTTTCTCAGCGGTTAGCAGGGGGCGTTCATCCGCGCGAAATGACGGATCACCGACCTTGGTCGTGCCGCCACCCATTAAGGTAATCGGCTTGTGACCCGTTTTTTGCAGCCACCGCAGCATCATGATTTGGATCAAAGATCCGACATGCAATGACGTCGCAGTTGCATCAAACCCGATATACGCTGGCACCACACCTTTTGCGAAGGCTTCATCCAAGCCTTGATAGTCAGTACAGTCGGCCAAAAAGCCACGGTCGATCATCACAGACATAAATTCGGATTTTGGGTGGTACGTCATCGCATTTTTCCCTGCACAAATATCATCCCAACCTATAAACGCATACTAAGCCTAAGGGAAAGCGGATGTTTTTATGCTGAAAAAAACAGGGACGATTGCGGCATTGGGGGCAATGTCGGGCACATCGTTGGATGGTGTCGATGCCGCCATGGTGCACACCGATGGTCATGCCATTTCTGAGTTCGGCGAAACGGCCTATCGCCCTTATTCGGCGTCCGAGGCCGCGACGTTAAAGGCCGCGTTTGGGCAATGGCCAAGTGACGGTTTGGCGGATGTCGCAGAGTTGATTGAAACCGTACATGCGCAGGTATTGTCAGGATTTGAAGGCGCGGATGTTGTCGGTTTCCATGGTCAGACGCTTGCCCATGACCCCGCCAATGCCCGCACGCATCAATGTGGTGACGGTCAGGTTTTGGCTGACGTTTTGAATGTGCCAGTCGTTTGGGATTTTCGCAGTGCAGATATGACGTTTGGCGGGCAGGGCGCGCCTTTGGCACCGTTTTACCATTTTGCATTGGCCAAATGGTTAAAGGCGGATGCACCGATCGTTTTTCTTAACCTTGGCGGTGTTGGAAACCTGACATGGATCGACCCGACAAAACCTGTGCCAGAGGCTCAGGGCGCGTTGCTTGCGTTTGATACCGGCCCCGCCAATGCACCGATTAATGACCTGATGATGGCGCGACTTGGTCAACCATTTGATGACGCTGGCGCAATTGCTGCTACGGGTAAGGTGGACGCTGGGATCATTGCAGAATTCCTGACACACCCATATTTCCGTCGCATGCCACCAAAATCGTTGGACCGTGATGGATTTGCAGAATTGTCATTGGCCGCATCAAAACTGACTACGGCGGATGCGGCGGCGACATTGACCGCAGCGGTCGCGATTAGCGTATCAGAGGCCATCAGTTTTTGTCCAACTGCGCCTGTCAAAATTTTTGTGGCTGGCGGTGGACGAAAGAATCCAACCTTGATGAAGATGCTTTCGGCTGGACTGGATATGCCTGTTGTTCCTGTTGAAGACGCAGGTCTTGATGGTGATATGTTAGAGGCCCAAGCGTTTGCCTATTTGGCCGTCCGTGTCGCACGTGGATTGCCGACATCATGTGAAGGGACGACTGGTGTGCGCGCTGCCGTTTCAGGCGGAACGATCAGTCGACCGGCGGTAAGTAGCCGAATCCTAGCGATAAATAGCCCAATTACTAAATGATAAAAATCAATGTAGAATCCATATATTTTGACATGCTAGGCAATAATTACTTATGAAAAGGAACATAAAATGCTTCGTCAAATCACACTAACATCTACCTTGATCTTGGGTACATCATCGGCTGCAATTGCGGGCGGTATTACCGAACCTGTTATTGTCGCCGCACCAGCCCCTGTCATGATGGCGCCTGTTATTATATCATCGGATTGGACTGGATTCTACGCTGGTGGGTCACTTGGTTTAGGAACAGTAGGCATCGGTGACGCAGCCGATATTGATACGAATAACTACGGCGTTCATGCGGGTTACCTTTATGATATGGGTAGCATCGTCTTAGGGGGCGAGCTTGAATACTCCACACTCGATTTTGATGCGTTGGGCGACAGCACGGACGCATCAGTTCTGCGGTTGAAAGGCCGTGTTGGGTATGACGTAGGTGCTTTCTTGCCTTACCTAACGGCTGGTGTTGCTCAATTGACTATCGAAGACGGTTCTGACGTCAAAGATAGTGGCTATTTTTATGGTGTCGGCGTGGATTACGCGATTAACGACAGCATCCGTGTTGGTGGTGAAATCCTGCAGCACGAATTTGAAGATTTTAACGGTGGTGGCGCAGATATCAGTGCGCAAACGATGTCGCTGCGGGTTGCTTATAGCTTCTAATTTGTAGCCCCTCCTGAATTGAGGTGGCGCGCCCGCAAAGGCGCGCCACTTTAGTTTTTAACAGGAAGGTGAATGTTAAACCGCGCACGGATCGCCGCATCGCGTAGCGGATCAAGGGACGCGTCCGATGGTTTAGCCAAAATCGCTTCTTTTCGCGCCGTGGCGTTCAAAAGCAAGTCAGGTTTACCTTTCTCTTCCCATTCTTTGGGTGACGTCCGGTCTGCCGTTGCCGGATAGACGTATTCCGTTTGCATCAACCCAAGCGTCTGGTCAGATCCAAGATAATGTCCGGGCCCTTTCAGGCAAACCTCGCGCATGGTTTCAATGCCTAATGTTTCGTCGTTCACTTCGATCCCGCGCACGCACCGCAAGGCTTGCCCGATTAAGTCATCGCCCAGGATTAACGATTCCATGCAAAAGCCCAGCAAGGACGCATGCATTCCGGCCGCTTCATATACCATGTTCAGTCCCGACAGACCCGCCAAGACGTTAGATGCCATCTGTTCCCAACCTGCTTGCATATCTGGCAGTTTGGCGTCCGCAATCCCTGCAGGTGCCCCACCGCAAAGTCCGTAGAACCGGTGCATTTGCGCGCAACCTGCGGTCAAAAGCGCTTGCTCGCCCGATCCGCCTGACATCGCACCTGTGCGCAAATCTGATACAAACGGCCATGTTCCAAAAATGGCCGGATGTCCCGGTTTGATGCTGTTGACGTAGACGACGCCTGCCAAACATTCAGCGACCGCTTGCACGATTGCACCTGCAATAGGGGCAGGGGCTGTTGCACCCGCTTGGCCCGCTGACAGCAGCAAAACCGGCATGCCACCCGCGATGCATTTTTCCATGACTTCGCAACTTTCTGTTGCGAATTTCATCGGCGGGACTACAAAACAGTTGGAATTGGATACAAACGGGCGTTCGCGCCATTTGTCTTCGCTACCCGCAATCATGTGCAGCATCTCGAGGCAGTCTTCGACGAAATCAGGTTCAGTAAATGATGCACCGACGTGTTTTGTCGTCCCTGTGCAGGCCCCGTAGATCGTGTTGAGGTCCATCTCGCGGTTATCCGTAATATCGCGACATATCATGGGGCGTTGCAGGAAATGGATGTTGTCCATTTGTTGTACGATCTTGGCGGCATCATGCAAATCTTGCACTGTGGATTCGCGGTAATTGCGCCCGTGTACGTCGACCACATGAACGGCCGCACCAGCTGTGCCGTAATGTACGCGGGTGCCGGATAGATCGAGATCGTGCTTGGGGTCGCGGCCGCAAATAGTGATCGCCTTATTTGTCTTTTCCAACATCGCAAGGACCACGGCGCGTGGAAACCGAAGTCTGCCGTCATTCCCCATGATCGCGCCGACAGCTGTCATGTAGTCCACGCCGGATTGCGGGGCATCGACAAGGCCGATTTCCTCTAGGGCGGTCAGGGCAGCCTCGTGAATGCGAGCGACGTCTTCGTCGGTAAGTGGGCTATACCGACCGCCAGACATTCCGGCCTTAATCGGGCGCATATCTGTGGGCAAAGGGGCTGCACGGGCGGCTGTGCGAGCCGCGCGCCCACCCGATCTGCGGGGGGCGCCAACGACTTTGGCGGCGGGCGCGTTGTTGACAGGTGTGGCGACTGTGGGGGGGGGGATATCCGACATGGGATGAACTTTCTAATAGGACTTGGAAAAGGGTGGCGTGCGATCAAATGACCGCGGGCCGTCCCCTAGCTGCACGCCCTCGGCGTGCGCCTATCGTGCGCATAATAGCAACAAGTCTTGCAATATGTCCGACCACGGGTGTCCTCCACTACTGTATTCACCAGCAAAGCGGGGACATTAAGGTGCGTCTGATCCATTTACGACGCGGCGCGCCGTTTGCGACATGCTCAGGTTAGCATGGCATCCACATCGGTACCGGGCATCGCACCAGAAAGGCCAGTGAAGTCGCCGTTTTCCAACATTGCACGGCCTGCATCAAGAATAGCTTGATGCGTTACACGGGCCAATGCAGACCCAAGCGATAGCCTTGCCGCACCGGCTGCTGCAAATTCCGCCATGCTGTGTTTGGCAAAAGGGCCAGCAACCAAGACGTTCACTGGCTTATCAGTCGCGGCACAAATTCGTGCAACATCTGCCATAGACGGCGGCATAGGTGCATAAAGACAATCAACACCAACAGCGTCAAATGCCTGCAAGCGCCGGATTGCCTCATCGGTACCGTAAGCTCCGACCATGATCCCGTCCGCACGGGCTGTTAGCACAAAATCACGGTCAACGGCGCGCGCCGCTGATGCCGCAGCTTTCATGCGCTCAACCGCAAGATCAAAATCATACGGGGTTCCAGCAGGAAATTTGATGTCTTCAATGCAAATGCCAGCAAGGCCTGTTTCCGCGGACAGTCTAACGGTTTCTGCGCAATCGTCTGGGTCATCGCCAAAGCCGTTTTCAAAATCGCCCTGCACAGGAAGATTTGTCGCGGCACAGATATCCTGTGCATGTGCCAAAGCCTCGTCCCGCGTGACAGTGCCACCGTCGGGTCGCCCAAGCGTAAAAGCATGTGCGGCTGACGACGTTGCTAATGCCTTAGCTCCCATGCGAGCCATCATTTTCGCCGATCCGGCATCCCAGACATTGGCCAAAATGAAAGGGTTACCTTTGACGTGCAGTGCGCGGAATGTCTCGCCGATCTGTGTCATCATTTTATCCCTTCAGGTGCATGTTTTCGCAAAAGCCACCAGCCGCGTCAGCGCGTCGGTATAGGCATCGTCGTCGATGGTCATGGCAACACGGATATGACCAGCAGCAGCCTTGCCAAAGCTTTCGCCGGGCATGGTTGCGATCAATTCGTTGTCGAGGAGCGCGTTTGAAAACGCTTCACCGCTAAGGCCCGTCGCACGGATGTCCAACATGGCGTACATCGCACCTTGGACGGGGACAGCGCGGACAACGTTTTGACCCTCTAGCGCCCTGAGTGTGAGTACGCGGCGGCGCTTGAACGGCGCTGCAACATCAGTTTCAACCTGTGGTCCTTGGTTAAGGGCAAATGCGGCGGCATCCTGAATGTACCCAGGGACGCCATATGTCGTATGGGTGCTCAAATTGATCAAACCGTCGACAACATCTGGGGGTCCACAAACCCACCCTACGCGGCTGCCTGTCATGGCATGGCTTTTGGACATCGACCCAACCACCAACGTGCGTTCGGCCATGTCGGGCAACGCGCGCGGGCTAATGTGTGTGCCGTCCCAGATTTGCGTGTCGTAAACCTCGTCCGAGATTAGCCAAAGATCGTTGTCGCGGCACACTTTTGCGATGCCTTCCAAGGTTTCTCGGTTATAAATGACGCCTGTGGGATTGTTGGGCGAATTGATCAAAAGGGATTTCGCGCTCTTTGCGGCCGCCGCGATCACATCTGGCTGCGGTTGAAAATCATCCTCTGGGCTGGTTTGAATTGCCACTGGCACAGCACCAACGCCGCGGATCGTGCCTGGGTAGGTCGCGTAATACGGGTCAATATAAAGAGCGCGGTCGCCCTCGTCGCACACAGCATGATGGCTGGCAAAAAGCGCCGACTGGCCACCGGGGGTGATCATGATGTTATCGCGCGTTGTTGGCACTCCGGTCCGGTCGGCGATGCGGCGGGCAACAGTATCACGCAGCGCGTCGGTGCCAGGCACCATCGCATATCCGGTATGCCCACCCATGGCTGCCTGATGCATGGCCTGTAAAATATCGGGATGGGTGCGAATGTCATGTTCGCCAATGGTCAGTTCAAGAACAGGTTGGCCCGCGTCTTTCATCTGGCGAGCGCGGTAAAAAACGTCCCATCCGTCAGAGCCGCCACCGGTGATATTTGTGATACGATTTGATAATTTCATAGATGGATTGGGACGACAGTCGCCGCTTTAAGTCAACCCGCGATCTGCTTCAAATTGCGCGGCCCTGACCCATCTTGGCCCTTGGCATCGGCGGGATTGTAAAGCGCGCATGACTTGAGCGAAAGACAGCCGCAGCCGATACATCCGTCTAGTTTGTCGCGCAGGTCAATTAATGCGGCGATGCGGTCATCAATGTCGCGGCGAAAGGTTTTGGAAATGCGGGTCCAATCGGCTTTGGTTGGTGCCTTGTGTGCGGGAAGGGGCGCGAGATGGGGAGCAATCTCTGCCAATGGAAACCCCAGTTTCTGGGCTGCCATCACAAATGACAAACGGCGTAGATCGTGCCGTCCGTACCGCCTATGTCCACTTGCGTTGCGCACGGGAGCGACAATGCCGTGGGTTTCATAAAACCGGATAGCGGACACCGCCAACCCAGTCCGATCAGCCAAATTGCCTATTGTAAGACCTGTCATAAAAAAAACCCCTTGATCTCAAGTTAACTTGAGAAGTTAGAAGTAATGCAGGGCTGAATTAAAAGGAAATTAAAATGACCAACCTAGAGCATGTGAATGTCACCGTTCCAAATCCCGCAGTCACCGCGCAAATGTTAATTGATCTATTTGGCTGGCATATTCGCTGGGAAGGGGTCGCGTTGGACGATGGGTTCACTGTGCATGTGGGCACCGATGACAGCTATGTCGCGCTTTATACCGGACCCGACCGCGGGCGGGCTCAGACGCCTGCCACAGACAATTTCCTACAGCGCGGCGGTTTGAATCACATTGGGGTCGTCGTGGATGATTTGGATGGCACCGAGGCGAAGGTGACCGCAATGGGCCTGCAAACCCATTCGCACGCCGATTATGAGCCGGGCAAACGGTTCTACTTTAAAGATCCTGATGGGGTGGAATACGAGGTGATTTGTTACGCCTAAGGCCGCAACCTTTTTGGCAACGCTTTAACGATGATGTCGTAGGACACCTGCACGCGGTGGCGCATTTCGTCGTCGCTTGCGTCAAAATTCACCAAAACCCAAGATTTGTGGAAATAGGGGGCTTTGGTCGCTGCACCTGCGTCGATCAACATTGTGGCAGTCTCAATGCTGTCGGTTTTGGTGCAGACGCCGTCGATACGGTCGCCAAAACAGGCGAACATTTTGCCGCCCACCTTCCAACTATCCAGCTCTGTCGCGGGGTCGGCGGCTGTCGCACCTGCAAAAACGGCGCATATTTGATTGACGGTATCACGGTTCATAGGACAAAGATGGAGCAGCGAGATAGGATTTGCAATCATGACGACGTGGGTGGCGCTTTTGCGCGGGATTAATGTGGGTGGTCAGAAAAAACTGCCAATGGCTGGTTTGGTCGAAGCTTGTTTGGGACTGTGGCCGGAAAGTATGCCAAGGACCTACATCGCGTCGGGTAATCTGATCTTTGAAGCAGCTGGCGATGCCACTACGTTGGCAACAGAATTAGGCGCTTCCCTAAATGCCAAGTTTGGGTTCGAGGTTTTAATTTCCGTGACCGAGGCGGGCGCGTTCCAAAAACTGGTCAAAACTTGCCCGTACGCTGGAACGAACGGCAAAGGCGTGCACGGTTTTTTCTGTTTCACGGTTCCTAGTCCAAATTGGGATCACATAAATAAGTTGAAGGTCGGCGGCGAAGCCATTGAAGTATATCACAATATTGTATGGCTCCATACGCCGCAGGGGATTGGGAAATCCAAATTGGCCAATGCTTTGTCCACAACCATGGGCCATGCGCCAATGACGGCCCGCAATATGAATACACTGAACAAGCTGTCGGAAATGCTGGACGGCTGACCTGTTCGCTGCTACGAAACCGGTATGAAAAGCATACGCATCATTATTTGCTGCATTATTTCCGTCTGACATTCGTCGCGGGCTGCTCTTTCACGTTTCATATGAAGTAAGAAGTTGTTAAGCCCGCAGGCATCACCTGCGCGAGGCACCATGACCCAAATTCGACTGCACAACACAAAGACACGCCGCAAAGAAGACTTTGTACCGATAGATCCCAAAAACGTACGGATGTATCTGTGCGGACCGACGGTGTATGATCGCGCGCATCTGGGCAACGCCCGTAACGTGCTGATGTTTGACGTTCTGTTCCGCTTGCTGCGACATCGTTATAACAAGAAAACAGTGACTTACGTGCGGAACTTTACTGATGTTGATGATAAGATCAACGCCCGTGCAGCTGCCAGTGGCCGCGATATTGGCGATATCACTGCCGAGACAATCGGCTGGTATCATGACGATATGGACGCGCTTGGTGCATTGCGCCCAACGCACGAGCCGCGTGCGACACAGTATATCGCGCAGATGATCACGATGACCGAAGATCTGATCGAAAAGGGGCATGCATATGTCGCCGAAGGTCATGTTCTGTTCGCCGTTGAAAGCTATGAAGATTATGGCGCGCTGTCTGGTCGGTCTATCGATGATATGATCGCCGGTGCGCGGGTTGAAGTGGCCCCTTATAAACGTAATCCAATGGATTTTGTGCTGTGGAAACCGTCCGGTGATGGTCAGCCCGGTTGGGAAAGCCCTTGGGGGTATGGTCGTCCGGGCTGGCATATCGAATGTTCAGCTATGGCGCTTGACCTGTTGGGTCCATCGTTTGACATCCATGGCGGTGGGAACGACCTGCAATTTCCGCACCACGAAAATGAGATAGCGCAGTCGACTTGCGCTGGTCACGATTTCGCAAATGTCTGGCTGCACAATGAAATGTTGCAGGTTGAAGGTAAGAAGATGTCCAAATCCTTGGGCAATTTCTTTACCGTGCGTGACCTGCTGGACCAAGGCGTACACGGCATGGTGATCCGGTTGGTGATGCTTGGTACGCATTATGGCAAGCCCATGGACTGGACTGATAAGAAAAAAGGCGAGGCTGAAAATGCCCTGCGCAAATGGTATGGTATTTTGCAAGGGCACGGGTTTAACCCTGCTTTGATCAAGGCGCTGAAAGCCGAAGGCAAATGGAAAGCCGACGCTGAATTCGTGGGTGTGTTGGCCAATGATCTGAACACATCGGGCGCCATCTCTCGGCTGCATGTGCTGGCCAAAAATAAGACTGCTGCGACGCTTGCTGGCTTTGCACACGGTATGGAAATGCTTGGTCTTGTGAATGATTGGGCGGACATCCCAATGTTTGATGGCGGTGAGGGCGGTGCTAATGTAGCCCCAGCTGTTGCGGCAAAGGTCGATGCGCTGCTGGCCCAACGCGCTGCTGCGCGTGCGTCAAAAGATTGGGGTTTGGCTGATGAGGTCCGCGACATCCTGAATGCCGCTGGCGTGCAAGTGACCGACGTAGGCGGGCAGGCGACATGGACACCTGGCCCTGATTTCGACGCGGCCAAACTGGGGAATGTGTGATGACCAAAGAACGGCTTTATCTGTTCGACACCACGCTTCGCGACGGGCAGCAAACCCAAGGTGTGCAGTTTTCAACGGCTGAAAAACAACAAATAGCGACGATGTTGGATGATCTTGGCATCGATTATATCGAAGGCGGATGGCCGGGTGCGAACCCGACGGATTCCGATTTCTTTGATGCGGCGCCCAAAACCCGCGCGACGATGACGGCCTTTGGCATGACCAAACGGTCTGGTCGGTCGGCTGCCAATGATGATGTGCTCGCGGCTGTCATGAATGCGAATACGCCCGCCGTCTGTTTGGTGGGCAAAAGCCACGAATTTCATGTGACCACAGCCCTTGGAATCACGCTGGAAGAGAATCTCGAGAACCTATCCGCCAGTTTTAAGCACTTGGTGGCTGAGGGGCGCGAGGCGCTGTTTGACGCCGAACATTTCTTTGATGGCTACAAATCAAATCCAGCTTACGCGCTGCAGGCTGTGCATGCGGCTTATGATGCCGGTGCCCGCTGGATCGTGTTGTGTGACACCAATGGCGGGACGTTGCCGCATGAAATCTCGGACATCGTCCAAGCGGTGATCGAAAGCGGTATTCCTGGATCACACGTCGGTATTCACACCCATAACGATACCGAAAATGCGGTAGCGAATTCGCTGGCTGCTGTCGTGGCAGGTGCGCGCCAGATCCAAGGGACGTTGAACGGACTTGGCGAACGGTGTGGCAATGCAAACCTGACAACGATCATCCCAACATTGCTGCTTAAAGAGCCGTTTGCAAGCCAGTTTGAAACGGGTGTTACACTTGATGCCCTCAAAGGTATGCGCAAACTGTCGCGGTCTTTGGACGACATATTGAACCGTGTACCTCAGAAACAAGCGGCCTACGTGGGCGCGTCTGCGTTTGCTCATAAGGCTGGTTTGCATGCCAGCGCTATTGCGAAAGACCCCACAACTTATGAACACATCGACCCTGCGACTGTCGGCAATAGCCGCGTCGTTCCCATGTCTAATCAGGCGGGCCAATCGAACTTGCGTGAACGGCTGGTTCAGGCTGGGTTAAAGGTTGAAAAGGGTGATCCTGCATTGTCGCGCATCCTTGACCGGATCAAAGCCATGGAGGCACGTGGCTATTCTTACGATACTGCACAAGCAAGTTTCGAGCTGCTGGCTCGGGCCGAGCTGGGCTTGATGCCCACATTCTTTGAGGTCAAACGCTACCGCGTGTCTGTTGAACGCCGCCGCAACAAACGCAACCAAATGGTGTCGCTGTCCGAGGCCGTTGTTGTGGTAAAAGTGAACGGTGAAAAGATGCTGAACGTATCAGAAAGCCAAGGACCAGACGGTACTGACCGTGGCCCTGTCAACGCGCTATGGCGTGCATTGGCCAAAGATTTGGGGCCGTATCAAGACTTAATCGCAGATATGCATTTGGTCGACTTTAAGGTCCGTATCACCAATGGTGGCACAGAGGCTGTGACCCGTGTCATCATCGATAGCGAAGACGGGCAGGGCCGGCGCTGGTCCACTGTTGGCGCGTCTGCAAACATAGTTGACGCATCTTTTGACGCACTTGTTGACGCGGTGAATTGGAAACTGATCCGTGATGGGGCTGCCAGTCTATGAGCCTAAACGCTTGCGCCGCACTGGTTGAACGCAGTGATCCTGACAGGTTTCGTGCAACAATGGCTGCACCAGTTGCCGCGCGCCGTGTGCTGTTCCCAATTTATGCGTTTAATGTCGAAGTCACGCGCGCACCTTGGGTCACTCAAGAGGCAATGATTGCTGAAATGCGCCTTCAGTGGTGGCGCGATGCATTGGAAGAAATTGGCGCAGGTGGCACGGTTCGCAAGCATGAAGTTGTCGACGCGCTTAGCAATATCCTTGATCCGGAAGGCGCTAAAACCCTAGATGATCTGGTCGCTGCGCGGCGGTGGGATGTTTACAAAGATGCGTTCGAGGATCGGACCCATTTGGACGAATACATCGATGCGACATCGGGTTCGTTGATGTGGACAGCAGCGCGGTTGCTAGGTGGAAAAGGCGAGTCTGGCGTGCGGAGTTACGCTTATGGTGTCGGGATTGCGAACCTTTTGCGTGCCGTGCCTGATTTAGAAGATCGCGGGCGCAAGCCACTAATTGATGGTACGTCTGCTGGTGTCAAAGCCCTTGCACAGGATGGTTTGACAGCTTTGAAGCGAGGTAATGCAGTCAAAGCTGTTAAATTGTCAGGGTTTCAGGCCGCACCGATATTGAACCAAGCGATAGCAAACCCCAGTCGTGTCGCGAATGGTACCCTTTATTTGGGGCCGCTGCGGCAGGTAATACGCCTCGCGAGGGCTGCGCTACTAGGCTAGTTTTGGCCGCGTGGTTAGCCAAATTAACGCCCCGCCAGCCAGCACCAAAAACGGCACCATCGCAAGGTTAACGGCTGTCCAGCCTTCGACCGCTGTGCCGCCTGAACAGTTCATCAGGCCACCAGACGCCAGCGATGCAACGGTGACCATGCCAAAGACGATCATATCGTTCATACCTTGAACCACACCGCGTTCATGCGGGGCGTGCGAACTGGCCAGCATAGTCGTGGCTCCGATAAAGCCAAAGTTCCAGCCAAGTCCAAGCAAGATTAGGGTGACAAAGAAGTTGCCTAAGGTCACGCCTGATAAGGCTACGATGCCTGCGGTTAACAAGATAACAAGTCCGGTCGCGATGATCTTTTCGACGCCAAAGCGGGCGATGAGATGGCCAGTAAAGAACGACGGTGCGAACATGGCCAACACATGCGCAGACACAATGTCATTAGCGTTGTTTTTGGTGAACCCACAGCCTACGACCGCCAATGGGGTCGACGTCATCACGAGGTTCATCAATGAATAGGTGACCATTGCGCATATGATTGCAACAACGACACGCGGGTCGCGCAATAATTCCATGCGGCTGCGGGCCTTGGGTGTATTTGCGGCGACGGGTCCGTCCTTGCTGCCTTTTGGTAAATCGAGCCAGAAGAACAACATCATGCCAAAGATATTTAGTGCCGCGACTGCTAAATATGTGCCCAAAAACGGAACAACAAACGCGTCTTGGACCAATTTGTTCAGCTGCGGACCGACGACCGCTGAAATCAATCCTCCTGCCATCACGTATGAAATAGCCTTGGGGCGGAATGCCTCTGATGCGGTATCGGTGGCCGCAAACCTATAGAAACCTTGGGCTGACATATAAATGCCAGTGATAAATGATCCGACAAGCAAGATGCCAAAGGACCCAACATAAAGCGCATAAGCCGCAATAAGTGCGCCGATTGCGCCAGCAATAGCGCCGATAACGAAACCAAGCCGCCGTCCGCGCCGTTGCATCAACGGGCTTAACCAAGGCGCTGTGGTCATCGATCCAAACACAATGAACGAAATCGGCAAAGTCGCGAGACATATATTGGATGCCATCATACCACCCGCCAAACCGCCGATCACAAATATCATGGGCATTTGTGCGCCCAAAATCGCTTGGGCGGCAACAAGGACGGCGACATTGCGCTTGGCGCGGCGATCATCAATCATATCAGTCATGTCACAATCGGTAATCCTGTGCTGACAGACTGGCAATGGATATTTTAGGCAGGATCAATGATGTGTGCAAACGATCCTGACACACGCCCTTTACGTAGTCCCATGTCAGGTAGGGCCGTGCTAGCAGCGTCGGATGCTGTGAATAAGGCCGCGCCTTTTGCATGTGTGGTCGTGGCATAGTGGAATTCGTGGGCCTTCCATGTTCCTTGGAATGGGCCAGCAATAGCGTTGATATTTCGGTATCCTAAGTGCAATTTACGTTGCGCAAAAGACGTTCCAAGGTCAAGCAGTCCTGCCATCTTGTGTTGAATGCCATCTGCATCAGTTAATATGTCTCCCAGCGTCATATATCCCCCACATTCTCCATATATATCAGAGTATTGCGATGCTTTTCGAAGGCTTTGCATAAAGACTGAATTGCCAGCTAATTGGCCTGCATAGAGTTCTGGATAGCCACCTGGCAGGTAGATCAAATCGGCATATGGAACAGGATCATCGTTAAGCGGGGAAAACAGTTCAATGCTTGCTCCAGATGCGTGCCAATCGGCCAACAGATGTGGGTACGTGAATGCGAATGCAGCGTCTTGCGCCACTGCGATGCGGTTTGCAGGGCATGGTAACGGATGGTTTGTCGCGGTTTGCGTATTTGGTCCGAGGCAACGCAATGCGTCTAAATCAACGCCAGCACGCACGACGTCTGCCGCAAAATTCAGAAATTCATCTAGGCCGGTCCGTTCTTGCGCCTGCACCAATCCCAAATGTCGGGACGGCACCCGCAAGGCTTGGTTGCGCCTGATGGAGCCAAAGACCTGTATGCCAATTCGACCCAAAGCATCACGCAGCATCGTATCATGTCGGTCAGAGCCGACATTGTTTAAAATCACGCCTGCAATATGCACGGTCGGGTCAAATTGCATAAAGCCTTGCACAATCGGGGCGACAGATTGGGCCATGCGGCCAGCATCGACAACAAGCACAACTGGGATGTTTAGAATGCGCGCAAGATCAGCGCAGGCGCCTTTGCCATTTGGTGGAGCACCGTCAAACAGGCCCATCGCGCCCTCAATGATCAGATCACCTGGAGGGGCGAGACCAAGAATACGGTCAGTAGTCATCGCCCATGCATCTAAATTAAGGCAAGGTTGCCCGCAGGCGGCTTCGTGAAAACGCGGATCAATGTAATCGGGACCAGACTTTGCGCCGGACACGGCCATCGCGTCTTGGGTAAAGGCCCGCAGTAGCCCAAGGGTAACCGTTGTTTTACCGCTTCCAGACGCAGGGGCGGCGATGACAAAACGCATCAGGCAGATTCGGCAGGACGGCCACGGCCAAGTGGGTCCATATTGCGCGGTGCTTCGCCGTTGGCTTGGCCTTGCCAGTCTAAGACCTGGCGCATCAAAACCGATTGGCCAACACAAATGATTGCAGGTGGTTCCATGCCTGCTGCGGCAATATCTTCTACAATGGTACCAAGCGTGGTTTCCAGAACGCGCTGATCAATTGTCGTTGCCGTTGTCACAACCGCAACTGGTTCAGACATTGGGCGGCCAGCAGCGATTAGTTTGGCGGATATTTGGGCGATATGCTTCATCCCCATGTAGATCACCAAGACTTGGCTACCTTTGGAAATTGACACCCAATCCAATGACCCTGGCGTATTACCGGATTGGTCATGGCCGGTCACAAACGTGACCGATTGGTTTACATCGCGGTGGGTAACTGGAATGCCGGCATAGGCCAGCCCGCCGATCCCAGCAGAGATACCTGGGATGATCCGCACTGGAACGCCATGTTGCACAAGGGTTTGTGCCTCTTCACCCCCACGACCAAACACAAACGGATCGCCACCTTTAAGGCGTAAAACCTTTTTGCCCTCGCGGGCCAAGTCAACCAGCCGTAAAGATATATCGCGCTGCTTAGCTGATGGTTTGCCGCCGCGCTTACCTGCGAAAATATGCGTCGCTTGCGGGGCCCAGTCAAGAATCGCCTCTTGCACAAGCGCATCGTAAATCACGACATCCGCTTGCCGCAGTGCGTTGACCGCATGCAACGTCAGCAACCCCGGATCACCTGGACCTGCACCGCAAAGCCAGACCCAACCGGCCTCTAGTGTGGGCCATGCGTGGGCGGGAAGGGGGACGGTATGTGTCATATCGGTCTTATGCCCCGAAACCGTTTCTTTGAAAAGCTGTCAAACGACGCCTGATTGCGGATTGGCGGCATGACGTTTGGTTCCTATAGTCAATTTCAGATGACACAGACACCGATCCCCAAATTGCGCCGTGGCTGGACCACAGGCGCGTGTGCGACTGCCGCAACAAAGGCGGCGTTGGCGCGCCTATGGGGCGGCGCATTTCCCAGCGATGTCACGATCACTTTGCCGAAGGGTGAGACACCGACATTCGCGATTGAACACACGGATGCAGGTGACGGTTGGGCCGAGGTGGGCATTATTAAAGATGCAGGCGATGACCCTGATGTCACGCATTGCGCTTTGATTATTGTGCGGGTCGCGGCATCGAATGGTGGCGTCGTGTTCCGCGCCGGCGTCGGCATTGGTACAGTGACCAAAGCCGGACTGCCGATCGGCGTGGGCGAGCCTGCGATCAACCCTGTACCGAGGTTAATGATGGACGATGTCGTAGCTGAGGCTGCCGCAATTTACGGTGAAACGCCTGATGTGACGATTACGGTTTCCGTCCCTAATGGTGAAGAGCTGGCAACAAAAACATGGAACCCACGCCTTGGGATTGTTGGTGGCCTTTCTGTCTTAGGCACAACTGGAATTGTGCGGCCATTTTCATGTGCTGCTTGGATTGCGTCCATTCACCGCGGTATTGATGTGGCGCGGGCCGATGGGTTGACCCATGTTGCGGGCTGTACGGGGTCCACAAGCGAGGCCACGGTGCAGGCGCTTTATGGCATGCCCGACCACGCGATGCTGGATATGGGGGATTTTGCGGGGGGGCTGCTGAAATACCTTGTCAGGCATCCGGTTGATAAGATGACTGTCGGTGGTGGGATCGGTAAAATCACGAAACTGGCGCAGGGGGCAATTGATTTGCATTCTGGACGGTCGCAGGTTGATTTCGCGCTGCTTGCCAATTGGACTGGTAAACCTGACTTGGCTGACTGCAATACAGCACTGGAAGCTGTAACCCGGCATCCACCGCTGGCCCAGATTGTGGCTGACCGTGCGCTAATTCAGTTGAATAAGCGTTTCGGTGGTCCAGCCTATGATATTGTGATCATCGATAGGGCGGGTACTGTTTTGGCAAGGACGGTGGGATGACGATACTGTTGCTTGCGGGGTCGGGCGAGGCCAAAGAAATTGCAACAGGGCTTGCTGCGCTGAGCTTGCCAGCGATTGCGTCACTGGCGGGGGCAACTCGGGCGCCCAAACAGCTTGATATCCCCATGCGCATTGGTGGGTTCGGTGGTGCTGATGGGTTTCGGAAATACCTAACCGAGGCAAGGATTAGTGCCGTCATTGATGCGACCCATCCCTATGCATCCCAAATTACACATCGTACGGCAGCAATCTGCGCTGAGATCGGATTGCCATGTCTTCATGTTCTGCGGACCCCTTGGATTGCGCAAGCTGGTGACAATTGGACGGAAATTTCCCGTGAAGAAGACGCTGCTGGGTTAATCCCAAAAGGATCCACTGTGTTTTTAGGCACAGGGCGGCAAACATTGGACCGTTTTTCGGGGCTCTTGGGGTGTCGTGTAATTTGCCGCCAAATCGACCCACCAACAGCACCATTCCCGTTTGAAGGTGGCGAGTTTTTGATCGGGCGTCCACCATTTCCTGTTGCGCGAGAGAAATCGATCTTTACCCAGCTTGGGATCGACTGGATTGTTGTGAAAAATGCAGGCGGGGACGCAAGTGCGACCAAACTGACAGCTGCAAGAGAACTAGGCATTCCTGTTCTTATGATCGCACGACCAACCAGCCCCAAGGCGTTGCGGGTTGATAATGCAGCGGATGCCTTGACGTGGGCGCAAACACTTTGATGGACCGGACAATTGTTGGCCCCCCGTGTCTGGAAGAAGGTGCCGCATGGCTGTCGCAGATAGAGCCGCGTTTTGCTGAAATTCTACCCGTTATTTCGCCACTGCCATTGCGATTAAAACCTGATGGATTTGGCCCACTTTTGCATATCATCCTGGGGCAACAGGTAAGTGTGGCCTCGGCCAATGCGCTTTGGTCTAAGCTGCAAGCTGTAGACATGACGACGCCCAAGGCAATCCAATCGGCGACGCAGGATGATCTGCGCGGACTTGGCCTTTCGCAGCAAAAGGCGCGATATGCGCATGCACTTGCTGACGCTAACATCAACTTCGACGACTTACATAAAGTGCCGAGTGACCAGGTGATTAAAACGCTTTGCGCTGTGAAAGGCATCGGGATGTGGACCGCTGAAGTCTACACCATGTTTTCGCTTGGTCGGGCTGACGTCTTTGCGCCTGGCGATCTGGCTATTCAAGAAGCGGCTAAATTGCTGTTTGACCTGCCTGAGCGACCCAACGAACGCACACTGCGCAAAATGGCAGATGCATGGTCGCCGTGGCGGTCGGTTGCAGCGCGATTGTTCTGGGCCTATTACGCATCAACAAAACAAAAGGACGGCATCATATGACACGGGCACTTAATGCGGGGCGTAAGGACGCTTTTTCGGGCGAAACACGGTCTTGTGTGATTTTCCTGCATGGATATGGGGCCAATGGCGCAGACCTTTTGGGTCTTGCTGATCCATTGGGCGAACATTTGCCAGACACGATGTTCATGTCGCCCGACGCGCCAGAGGATTGCGCCGGATCGCCTATGGGTTTTCAGTGGTTCCCAATCCCTTGGATTGATGGATCATCCGAGGAAGAATCGCGCGATGGCATGATGCGGGCGTCTGATGACCTGAACGCGTTCTTGGACGGCGTTATGGTTGATGAAGACCTTCTGCCCGAACAAGTCATCGTTTTGGGTTTCAGCCAAGGTACGATGATGGCACTGCACGTTTTACCGCGCCGCGAAGACCCAGTTGCGGGAATAGTCGCGATTTCTGGCCGTTTGTTGGAACCTGATGCATTAAAAGACGAAGCGCTGTGCAAACCAGCCGTCTTGTTGATCCATGGTGACCAAGACGATGTGGTTCCCCCGCAATCATTGCCAGAAGCGGCGCAAGCGTTGGAAGATGCGGGTTGGAAAGAGGTCTATGCACATATTATGCAAGGCACCGCCCACGGCATTGCACCCGATGGATTAGAAGTATCCCTTGCGTTTATGCGCGAAAGATTGGGCTACTAAGTCGCACCCTGATGTAGGGGTTGCCCTTTGGTAACCGCTATATATAGTTTTGCTTGAGTGGCCGGAGCGGGTCTCCCGCTCTGCGCTTCAAGGCACAGGGTAGGGATGATATTGACGTGATCGATGCTGATTTCCGGACAGAATTTGTACGTACTCCCGGGGCGTTGAAAAACAAACCGGCGCTTGTTCTCAACGCAGATTATAGGCCATTGTCCTACTACCCGTTGTCGCTATGGCCTTGGCAGGACGCGGTGAAAGCCGCGTGGTTGGATCGGGTAGATATTGTTGCGCAGTACGATGATGTGGCGCGCAGCCCGTCGACCACGATCCGCATCCCAAGCGTCGTTGTGTTAAAAGACTATGTAAAACCGCAAAAACGAGTGGCCTTTACGCGGTTTAATTTGTTTCTGCGCGACGAGTTTTGTTGCCAATACTGCGGAACCAAGGGCGATTTGACATTTGATCACGTGATCCCGCGTGCATCAGGCGGTGTGACCAGTTGGCAAAATGTGGTCGCGGCCTGCAGTCCATGTAATTTGCGCAAAGGGTCAAAATCTTTGCGGCAAGCGGGGCTATCGTTGCGGCACCCGCCACGACAACCAGAGGCGTCGGCTTTGCATAACGTAGGCCGTAAGTTTCCGCCTAACCATTTACACGAAAGCTGGTTGGATTTTCTGTATTGGGACGCGGAATTGGAAGCCTAGATCGCAGGCCGAGCGCAGTACGACTTGGCACAATGAATGGTATTCTTAGGCTTTGGATTTATCGATTTTACATCACCAATGTTTGAAGAGCGGAATTGGGGATTTATCGGGGCTGGCTGTGATGAGTTGCAAAAGTTGGCTGACTTTTATTTTACATAAATCTGTGAATAATAGGCATCGTGCTAGACTTTCCAACACCTCCGGCGTAGTCAGTCGTCGTTAGCGCTAACAATAATCCGGAGCACGATATGGCCTCTCGCGTAATTCCTGTTGAGACTTTTGATCTTGTCATCTTTGGTGGTACGGGCGACCTCGCGCGTCGTAAAATCCTGCCCGGCTTGTTCCGTAGATACTTGTCAGGGCAAATGCCCGCCGATGCGCGTATCATTGGCGCGGCGCGGTCTGATCTGGATCGGGCTGGATACCAGGACATGATCAAAGACGCTATTTTGGAATTTGGCGGTACGGAAAAGAATGACGCAGATGGCCTCGTCAAGTTCTTGGACCGGTTGGATTATACCGCGATTGACGCCAAGGGCGAAGCGGGCTGGAAAGCCCTTGCTGGCCTGGTACGCAGCGATGTTGTTCAGGCGTTTTACTTCTCGGTCGCGCCAAGTCTTTTTGGTGCGTTGGCAGAGCGTCTGCACCTTAATAACATCGCGACGGAGAAAAGTCGCATCGTTGTTGAAAAGCCATTTGGTCGTGATCTTGCAACAGCCAAGGCGTTGAATAAATCGCTTGCAGATCACTTTGACGAAAGCCAAATTTACCGCATTGATCATTACCTTGGCAAAGAGACTGTTCAAAACCTGATGGCTGTGCGGTTCGGCAATGTCTTGTTCGAGCCGCTTTGGAACAATCATTACGTTGATCATATTCAGATTACAGTGGCTGAAACTGTGGGCGTTGAAGGGCGTGGGGCGTATTATGATCGCTCTGGCGCGATGCGCGATATGGTCCAGAACCACTTGATGCAACTGCTATGCTTGATCGCCATGGAACCTCCTAGCCAGTTTGGCGCCGACGAGGTGCGTGACGAGAAACTAAAGGTCATTCGTGCCCTGCAAGACGTAGATTCGCACCACATCGTGCGGGGGCAGTATGAGGCGGGCCCTGATGGCGCTGAATACCGCCAAGACGCTGAAAACCCGCGTAGTTTCACAGAAAGCTTTGTGGCGATGCGGTGTCATATTAACAACTGGCGTTGGGCGGGCGTCCCGTTTTACCTACGGACTGGCAAGCGGATGAAATCCCGTGTGTCCGAGATTGCCGTCGTGTTTAAAGACCTTGGACATTCCATCTTTGAGGGCGACGAAAAACGCCATCGTAATATTCTAGCGATCCGGCTTCAGCCAAACGAAGGCATGGATTTGCAGGTCACAATCAAAGAACCAGGACCGGGTGGTATGCGCCTCATCGACGTGCCTTTGGACATGACATTTGCCGAAGCATTGGGGGACAACGCTGAGGATGTGACCGATGCCTACGAGAGGTTGATCATGGATGTGATCCGCGGGAACCAAACGCTGTTCATGCGCGGTGATGAAGTTGAGGCAGCATGGGCGTGGACCGATCCTCTGATCCAAGGCTGGGAGGCACGCAATGATGTGCCAAAAACCTACGAGGCAGGATCAACCGGACCAGAGGATGCACAGATGTTGCTGCACCGTGATGGCCGCCGCTGGCGTGACCTGAAGGTCTAGCTCGGTTATGATTTTCGCATATAACTCTTTTTGAAGGACCCGATGTGATGGATTTCAAAGAATATCCCGACGCCGAATTGATGATGGTGGACCTTGCCAACCAGCTGGCAGGCGATCTGGAAAATGCGTTGTTAACGCATGATCGCGTATCGTTCGCCGTGCCTGGTGGCACCACGCCTGGTCCCGTTTTTGATACATTGAGTGCTGTTGATCTCGGTTGGGATCGGATTGATGTCATGCTGACCGACGAACGCTGGGTGCCAGAGACGTCAGGCCGGTCAAACACGCGGTTGCTACGCGAGCGATTGCTCGTCGACAAAGCGGCTGCCGCGACATTGATCCCACTTTATGCCGATGCGCCTGCACCTGAAGATAAGTTGCCCGCCTTGGCGGCTGCGCTTGACCCGATCTTACCAATTTCGGTGATGTTGTTGGGAATGGGTGCCGACATGCATACGGCCAGCATTTTCCCAGAGGCGGACCAATTGGATGCTGCTTTGCATGGCGACGACAATTTGGTTGCGATGCGCGCGCCCGGTGCGCCGGAGCCACGGATCACGTTGTCGGCCAAAGTTCTCAAAGGGGCTATGTGTCGCCATATTGTTATTATCGGTGATGAAAAGCGTGCGGCTTTGGACAAGGCACGTCATTTGAAACCACAAGAGGCGCCTGTCGCCGCCGTTCTGTCGGGATCAACCGTGCACTGGGCAAGGAGCTAAATCATGTGGAATACACTGAAATCACATCACGCAGACGTTGCTGATCGCCGGTTTGAGACAATGTTGGATGCGGTCCGCGCAGACGATTTTTCAGCAATGGCTGGGGATATGCGCTTGGACTATGCCAAGACGAATATCGATGCGGATGGTCGGGCTCTGTTAATTGATTTGTTGGATCAAACTGGTGTTGCCGCCAAACGCGAGGCGATGTTCACCGGTGCCCCGATAAATGAAACCGAAGGCCGTGCCGTGTTGCACACAGCTTTGCGTAATCTGGATGGTGGTCCGGTCCATGTGGACGGCGTTGATGTTATGCCAGAGGTGTTGGCTACGCTGACCCGTATGGGCGATTTCGCCGATGCCGTCCGGTCGGGTGCCTATGCAGGGCAGGGTGGCCGCATAACTGATATCGTGAATATTGGGATTGGTGGGTCTGATCTTGGTCCCGCGATGGGCGTGCTGGCGATGGCCCCGTATCATGATGGGCCACGTTGCCATTTCGTGTCGAATGTTGATCCTGCGGATATTGCCCAAGTGCTGCGATCTTGTGATCCGACCACGACGATGGTGATCGTAGCATCCAAGACGTTTACCACGATTGAAACAATGACGAATGCCCGCACTGCTCGGGCTTGGATGTCTGAAAAGGTAACGGATGTTGGCGCACAATTTGTGGCGCTTTCAACGGCTGCGGAAAAAACTGCTGAATTCGGTATTGATTCGTCCCGCGTGTTTGGGTTTGAAGATTGGGTTGGCGGTCGTTATTCCATGTGGGGGCCGATTGGGCTTTCGCTTATGGTTGCCATCGGACGCGATGCATTTCATGCGTTTTTGCGCGGCGCGCAGGCGATGGATGTTCATTTTCGAAATGCTGATTGGTCTGAAAACCTGCCTGCGATGTTGGCTATTGTCGGGATTTGGCACAATCAAATTTGCGGTTATGCGACCCGCGCTGTATTGCCTTATGATAACAATCTCAGTCGCTTACCTGCCTATCTTCAACAGCTGGAGATGGAAAGCAACGGCAAGGGTGTCAGCATGGATGGCGTAGGCTTGCCGGTACCTTCTGGCCCAGTTGTCTGGGGTGAACCCGGCACTAACGGTCAGCATGCGTTTTACCAATTGATCCACCAAGGCACCCGTGTTGTCCCCTGTGAATTTTTGGTCGCGGCCCGTGGACATGAGGACGCATTGCACCATCAACACCAATTGCTGGTCGCCAATTGTCTGGCCCAAACAGAGGCCTTGATGAAGGGCCGAGATTTAGATGAGGCACGATCAAAGGTCGCGGATAAATTTGAAGGCGTCGAGCTTGACCGGCAAGCCCGCCACCGCGTGTTTCCAGGCAATCGTCCAACCGTCACAATTGCCTACCCCCAACTGACTCCATTTGTCTTGGGCCAATTGATTGCGCTTTATGAACACCGTGTTTTCGTTGAGGGCGTTGTCTTGGGTGTTAATTCATATGACCAATGGGGCGTTGAATTGGGCAAAGAACTTGCGACAGCGTTGCAGCCTATTATCGAAGGCAAGCAATCGACGGTCGACAAAGATGGATCCACAGCTGGGCTCGTGGATTTCTTACAGTCTCATGGAGTCTAAGATATTGTGGCGGCAAGATAATAATGCCGCCACAAGGGATTTAGAGCGCCCAAAGAAATAGAACGGGCAACCCGATAACACCGCCGCCTACAATAATCGTAAGCGAGAGAAAAAGACCTTTGAACATGAGTAAACCCTTTGCATTCTTGTTATACGCAAGAGGTAGGTCTGACGTCGCATCTGCCCATGAGACAGGCTGTCGCAGGGCATCAATAAGTGGAGTTTTTGTGGAGCGGGTAACGGGAGCCTGATTGGGCTTTCGTGAACGTTCTAAACTGCCCGAAACCCCTATATTTTATGGGGTATTATGCTTTTCTCTTGTGCATGGCCTTTCATGCCCTTACGTTGCAGAACATAGTTAAGGGCAGAATGAAGGGCGGTCTAATATGCCACCACGTGCAAAAGAACTGACGCCAACGCAGATCAAAGGCTTAAAGCATCCGGGCGGTAAAAAGCCGGTAAGGGTGGCAGTGGGTGGCGTGTCGGGCCTTCATGTCCAGATCTGGCCGAGCGGGGCCAAATCATGGGTGCTGCGAACGCGATACGGCGAATGGGCCGAGACAACGCTTTCAGATGGCACGATCCAGCGGGGCCGCAAGAAACGTGAACTTGGCCTTGGGGCTTATCCTGATGTTTTGCCCGGAGCGGCGCGTGACAAGGCCAGAGAGGCCAAGGCGAAGCTTGAAGCTGGCATTGACCCAATAGCAGAAAAGAAGGCCATACAAGCGGCGCTTATAGCTGCTGCGCGCAGGGGGATGACCTTTGCCGAGGCATGGAAAAAATTCGCCGCAGAAAAGATCAAAGAATTTTCGACCGATCGTTACCGGAAGCAATGGCAGCGCACGGTCGAAATTTACGCCTTGCCGGATCTTGGCAAGATGGCAGTGCAGGACATTGGCTTGCAAGACGTGCTGCGTGTTCTAACCCCGCTTTGGGATGACAAGACGGTGACAGCGGTAAAGGTGCGTGAACGGCTGGAAAAGGTGCTGGCCTATGCCACGGTGCAAGGTTTCCGCACAGGCGACAATCCTGCGCGCTGGAAGGGCAATCTTGACATGGTGCTGGCCGCGCCCGGCAAGGTATCCGGAGCCGAGAACTATCCCGCCGTGCAGCTTGATGACGTGGCGCGCTGGTGGACAGATCTGCAAAGACGCGATGGGGTGGGCGCGAAGGCGCTGGCCTTCCAAGCGATGACCGCAACACGATCCGGCGCGATACGCTTTGCGACATGGGATGAAATCGACCTTGAAACCCGCCTTTGGACGATCCAGCCGGGGCGGCAATCGTCCAAGATCACAGCCAAAGACACCGCCAAGCGTATTCCCTTGACCGATAGCATGGTGGCGCTGCTGAAAAGCCTGCCACGGCTGACCGGTTCGAATCTGGTATTCTGGTCACCGCGCGGCGGCGCTTTGTCCGATGCGGCGATGGGCAAGACAATGCGGACGATCCACGATGATGACCTAAAGGCAGGCGGCAAGGGCTTTGTGGACGCCAAGACA